>NZ_JACAQL010000003.1:17927-115542 GCF_013385245.1 Pseudomonas sp. IPO3747 | reverse complement strand
ATTCCCAGATCAAGACACAAGCTGGCTTGCCTGCGATAACGGTGTGTCAGCCAACCATTTGATGACTGGCCCACTGCAATCGCAGGCAAGCCAGCTCCCACATTTTGACTTGCTGTGCGTCAGTCATATTTTTGAAACCCCACTGACTTAATCTGGCGGCACTCCCTTTGGCTTAAGAAGGTGCCGGCATGATGCTGCGCGTTCTGTTCCTGTTGATACTGCCGCTCTACGCTGCCGCCGCTGCCCTACCCGTTCCCGACCAAGGCCCCGCCCTGCGTATCCAGGGTTCCAATACCATTGGTGCGGCGCTTGGACCTGCGTTGGTCAAGGGCATGCTGGAGCACCAGGGCTTGCAGGCGGTGCACAGCGAGCCCGGCGATGGCGCCAATGAACAACGGGTGATCGGCAAGACGCGTCAGGGCAAAACCGTCACGGTGGAGGTCGCAGCCCACGGTTCAAGTACCGGGTTCAGCGCACTGAAAAAATCCAACGCTGACCTTGCGGCTGCTTCGCGCCCGATCAAGGACAGCGAACTGGTGGACCTTGAACCCCTGGGCGACCTGAAAAGCCCAGAGGCCGAGCACGTGATTGCCATCGACGGCCTGGCCATTATCCTCAATCCGCAAAACCCGTTGAATACCTTGAACACCGAGCAGCTGGCGCAGATTTTCAATGGTGAGGTCAGCCACTGGGAGGATGTGGGCGGCGTCGACGGCGCCATTCATCTGTATGCCCGGGATGATCAGTCCGGCACCTATGACACCTTTAAAGAGCTGGTGCTGAACCGGCGCGGTAAACCGCTGGCCGTGGCCGCCAAGCGCTTCGAATCCAGCGAGGCGTTGTCCGATGCAGTGAGCCATGACCCGCAAGGCATTGGTTTTATCGGCCTGCCGTATGTGCGCCAGGCCAAGGCGCTGGCGATTGTCGACGGTGACTCACAGCCGATGTTACCGGTGACCAGCCTGATCGCCACCGAGGATTACCCGCTGTCACGCCGCTTGTATTTTTACCTGCCGCCGTCGAACCGCAACCCGTGGGCCAAAGCCCTGGTGGACTTTACCCAAAGTGGCAAAGGCCAGGCGATTGTCGCCGCCAATGGCTTTATCGCCCAGCAGGTGCAGGCGATTGCCGTGGAGCCACGGGCGTCGATGCCCGAGGACTATCAAAACATCGTCCGTGACGCCCAGCGCTTGAGTGTGAATTTTCGTTTCGAAGAAGGCAGCGCCAGCCTGGACAACAAGGCGCGCCAGGACTTGCAGCGGGTGGTGGCGTATATAAAAAGCCACGGCAAGCTCGACAAGCAGGTGACGCTGGTGGGGTTTGGCGATGCCAAGAATGACCCGCAGCGGGCGGCGTTGTTGTCAAAGTTGCGGGCAATGGCGGTGCGCCGGGAATTGGTCAAGAGCGGCGTGGTGCTGCGGGATATTCGCGGCTTCGGCGCGCAGATGCCGGTGGCGGCGAACACGGCGGATGAGGGGCGGATCAAGAATCGGCGGGTGGAGGTTTGGGTGTACTGACCGCTCGGGTTTTGTCTTGTAAACACTGGCCTCATCGCGGCATAGGTATCTACACAACCGGTTAACACGAAGCCTGTTGTAAGTGGGCTGTTGTGGCGAGCAGGCTTGCCCTGCGTTGGGCTGCGAAGCAGCCCCAAACCCAGACGCTGAGTTCTTTCAGGAAAATTGCAGTGCCTTTACTGGGCCGCTTCGCAGCCAACGCAGGGCAAGCCTGCTCGCCACAGGAGAAATTGGCTGCCTTCAAAAGTTGGGTAGATGCCTATGCTCATCGCGGGCAAGCCCGGCTCCCACCTTTGGAATGCATTCCAGTGTGGGAGCTGGCTTGCCTGCGATGCAGGCGCCTCGGTGTTACTGCCCGCTGCGCATCAGCTCTTTAGGCACATACTTGCCAATCTCAAACTTGCCAATCGCCGCACGGTGCACTTCATCCGGGCCGTCGGCCAGGCGCAGGGTGCGTTGCATGGCGTACATGTAGGCCAGCGGGAAGTCGTTGGAAACACCGGCGCCACCATGGATCTGAATCGCCCGGTCAATCACCTTCAAGGCCACGTTCGGCGCCACGACCTTGATCTGCGCGATTTCGCTTTTCGCGACTTTGTTACCGACGGTGTCCATCATGTACGCCGCTTTCAGGGTCAGCAGGCGCGCCATGTCGATTTCCATCCGCGAGTCGGCGATCTTGTCGATATTGCCGCCCAGGCGCGCCAATGGCTTGCCGAACGCGGTGCGGCTGACGGAGCGTTTACACATCAGTTCCAGCGCACGCTCGGCCATGCCGACGGAGCGCATGCAGTGGTGTATGCGGCCTGGGCCAAGGCGGCCCTGGGCGATTTCGAAGCCACGGCCTTCACCCAGCAGTACGTTTTCATACGGCACACGCACGTTGTCGAACAGTACTTCAGCGTGGCCGTGGGGTGCGTCGTCGTAGCCGAACACGGGCAGTGGGCGCACGATTTTTACACCAGGGGTGTCAACCGGCACCAGGATCATCGAGTGCTGCTGGTGGCGCGGTGCATCCGGGTTGCTCAGGCCCATGAAGATCAGAATCTTGCAGCGCGGGTCGCAGGCGCCGGAGGTCCACCACTTCTTGCCATTAATCACCCACTCATCGCCTTGACGCTCGGCGCGGGCGGCCATGTTGGTGGCGTCGGATGAGGCCACGTCCGGTTCGGTCATGGCGAACGCCGAGCGAATCTCGCCGCGCAGCAGCGGTTCGAGCCAGCGTTGCTTCTGTTCTTCATTGGCGTAACGCACCAGCACTTCCATGTTGCCAGTGTCGGGGGCGGAACAGTTGAACGGCTCCGGGCCCAACAGCGAGCGGCCCATGATTTCGGCCAATGGCGCATATTCGAGGTTGGTCAGGCCGGCGCCCAGCTCGGATTCGGGCAGGAACAGGTTCCATAGGCCTTCGGCTTTGGCACGGGCTTTGAGCTCTTCCATGATCGCGGTGGGCTGCCAGCGGTCACCTTCGCTGACCTGGCGTTCGAACACCGGCTCGGCCGGGTAAACGTAAGCGTCCATGAACGCAGTGACGCGTTCACGCAGTTCCTGAACCTTGGGCGAATAGGCGAAATCCATGAGCAGCTCCCTTCTCTGAGAGGTTGTTTAGGTCATGCAATCGATGCTAGAACAGCGCTGATAATTTACCTAGCCTATTCTCGGCGTGTATTAACATTCATCACCGATATATGATCGGCGTATGAGCACCTGATAAATCGCCACCTGAAAATAAGAGCGCAACGAAATGAATCTGAGCAAGGTCGACCTCAACCTGTTTATCGTCTTCGACGCGATCTACACCGAAGCCAACCTGACCCGCGCCGGGCAGATCGTTGGTATCACCCAGCCAGCTGTTTCCAACGCCTTGGCACGCTTGCGCGAAACCTTCAACGACCCGCTGTTCGTGCGCACCGCCCAGGGCATGGTGCCCACGCCCATGGCGCAGAACATCATCGGCCCGGTGCGCAACGCGTTGTCGTTGCTGCGGGTGTCGGTGCAGGAAAGCCGAATTTTCAACCCGCAACAGGCGGCCAAGACTTATCGCATCAGCATGACCGACCTCACCGAGGCGGTGATTCTGCCGCTGCTGTTCCAGCGCCTGCGCCGCCTGGCGCCGACCGTGGTGATCGAGAGTTTCTTGTCCAAACGCCGCGAAACCACCAAGGAACTGGCCGCCGGGCGCCTGGACTTTGCCGTGGACGCACCGCTCAACACCGACCCGCAAGTGCGCCACGTCAAACTGATGGAAGATCGCTATGTATGCGCCATGCGCAAGGGCCATCCGATGGCGGGCAAGGACAAGTTCACGCTGGATGACTACCTGTCGCTGACTCACATTCATATCTCCAGCCGCCGCAACGGCCTGGGCCACGTTGACCTGGCGCTGGGCAAGATGGGCATCCAGCGCAAGATCGCCCTGCGTTCCCAGCATTACCTGATGGCTTCGCAAGTGTTGCAGCAGACCGACATGGTGATGACCGTGCCCGAACGCTTTGCCCGCCGCCATGAGCTGCATTGGTTCAACCTGCCGGTCAACGATGTGCCGCCGGTGGAAACCCACCTGTACTGGCACGAAAGCACCGACCAGGACCCGGCCAACCGCTGGATGCGTGAGCAGATGATCGAGTTGTGCCAGCAAGTCACCGCGCACGAAAAGAAACTGGATGGCAAGCAAGCCTAAGCTCTGGTGAGCAGGCTTGCCACAGCAAGCTCCCTCGCCACAGGGTGTGAGTCAATCCAGGCTATTTGCTTGACGTAAACGTCAACCTGCCTTTAGCTTAGCGCCAAGACCTTCTTGAGCGCCACCATGAGCACGACCTACAGCATCTCTGACCTCGCCCGCGAGCTCGACATCACCACCCGCGCCATTCGTTTCTACGAAGAACAAGGCCTGCTGGCCCCGGAGCGCCGGGGCCAGGAGCGCATCTACTCGGCGCGCGACAAGGTCAGCCTCAAGTTGATCCTGCGCGGCAAGCGCATCGGTTTTTCCCTGGCCGAATGCCGTGAGCTGATCGAACTCTACGACCCCACCAGCGGCAACCACATCCAGCTCAACAGCATGCTCGCGAAAATCGCCGAGCGCCGTGAGCAGCTCGAGCAACAGATGCTTGATATCGAACAGATGAAGCTGGAACTGGACACCGCCGAAGAGCGCTGCACCCAGGCGCTGGCGCAGACCATGAACCCGGTTGGTCCATAAACACAAGGTAGCTGCCCATGTCTCTCCCCTCTTATGTGCGCCTGGTGGAAGTCGGCCCGCGCGACGGTTTGCAGAACGAAGCCCAGCCGATCAGCGTGGCCGACAAGGTTCAACTGGTGGACGCACTCAGCTCAGCCGGCTTGAGTTATATCGAAGTCGGCAGTTTTGTCTCGCCCAAATGGGTGCCGCAGATGGCTGGCTCCGCCGAGGTGTTTGCGCAGATCCAGCGCACGCCCGGCGTCACCTACGGCGCGCTGGCGCCAAACCTGCGCGGCTTTGAAGATGCGCTGGCGGCTGGCGTAAAGGAAGTCGCGGTATTTGCGGCGGCGTCCGAGGCGTTTTCGCAGCGCAATATCAACTGCTCCATCAGCGACAGCCTGGAGCGCTTTGCGCCGATCATGACGGCCGCCAAGCAACACGGCATCAGCGTGCGCGGCTATGTGTCGTGTGTGTTGGGTTGCCCTTACGAAGGCCAGATTGCGCCGGAACAAGTCGCCGCAGTAGCACGTGAGTTGTATGCCATGGGCTGTTATGAAGTGTCGCTGGGCGACACCATCGGCACCGGTACCGCAGGCGCCACACGACGGTTGTTCGAAGTGGTCGGCGCGCAGGTGCCACGGGACAAGCTGGCCGGGCATTTCCATGACACCTATGGCCAGGCAATCGCGAATATCTACGCCAGCCTGCTCGAAGGCATCACGGTGTTCGACAGCTCTATTGCGGGCCTGGGCGGCTGCCCTTACGCCAAGGGCGCCAGCGGTAACGTCGCCACCGAAGATGTGGTGTACCTGCTCAATGGTCTGGGTATCGACACCGGTATCGATCTGGAGGCATTGATTCGTGCAGGCCTGCAGATCAGTAACGTGCTGGGTCGGCCGACGGGTTCGCGAGTCGCCAAGGCACGTAACGCCGGTTGAGTAGCTTAGCCGTGACAATGTGTTACCGCACGCATACACATCGAGTAACACGGGAACATATTTTGTCGAATTTGCCGTAGGCAAAACCCTAAACAAAAGTTAAACCATTGATTTTAAATGACTTTTAAAAGTTGGCACGGCTCCTGCTATCTCTATGGCATAACAAGAATAAAAAGCGCCAAACCTAATAAAAATAAGACGAAACGACTCTGACATAACAAAAACAACACGGCAGAGACGCAGCTAACAGATTTTTTTGAAGAAGATGTGCTTCGCAGGGTACGGCGTGCCGACACCCGCAACCGGTTAGAGAAAAATAAAACTACCTCAGGTAGCTGCCACTGGTTGGATCGTTAACGAAGAAGCAGATCAGCGCTCAAAAAAATACGTTTGCTCTTGATCCCGGATGGGGGTCGCAAAAAAACAGCGGTAAAGGGTAACGGTTGCCAAAAACAACAATAGACCGCCCCTCAATAATAAAAAAAGAGCACGCAACGACAAATTAAAGGGGACCTTCGGGTCCCCTTTGTGCTTTCTGTGGAAGCTGGCTTGCCAGCTCCCACATAAGCCTGTGCTGTCAGTTGGATTGGGTTCGCAGCTCCTCGATCGAAATTTCGCGCATGCGAAACTTCTGGATCTTGCCCGTCACTGTCATCGGAAACTCATCCACGAACTTGAAGTGCTTGGGCGTCTTGAAGTGCGCAATGCGGCCCTTGCACCAGGTTTGCAGCTCCAGTTCGTTGGCCACATGGCCGGGATGGAATTTGACCCAGGCAACGATCTCTTCGCCGTAACGCTCATCCGGAATGCCAATGATCTGCACATCGGCCACCGCCGGGTGAGTGAAGAAAAACTCCTCCAGCTCGCGCGGGTACACGTTCTCACCGCCACGAATGATCATGTCCTTGTTGCGCCCGGCGATGCACACGTAGCCGTGTTCATCCATGCTCGCCAGGTCGCCGGTATGCATCCAGCCTGCGTCATCAATCGCGTCGCGGGTGCCTTCGGGGTTGTTCCAGTAGCCGAGCATCACGCTGTAGCCACGGGTGCAGAGTTCACCGATCTGGCCACGGGGCACGGTGTTACCGGCCTCGTCGATAATTTTGTTTTCGAGCTGGGGCTGGGTGCGGCCAACGGTGGTGACGCGCCGCTCCAGGTCGTCATCGGCGCCGGTCTGCAATGACACCGGGCTGGTTTCGGTCATGCCATAGGCAATCTGCACTTCGCCCATATGCAACTCGCTGATGACCCGACGCATCACTTCAATGGGGCACGTGGCGCCGGCCATGATGCCGGTGCGCAAGGTGGCCAGGTCGAATTCGCTGCGACGTGGGTGATCCAGCAGCGCAATAAACATGGTCGGCACGCCGTACAGGCCGGTGGCGCGTTCTTGCGCGACGGCGGTGAGCGTCAGCAGCGGGTCGAAACCGTCATTGGGGTAAATCATGGTGGTGCCGTGGGTGATACAGCCGAGGTTGCCCATGACCATGCCAAAGCAGTGGTACAGCGGCACCGGGATCACCAGGCGGTCCTGCGCGGTGAGGCCCAGGCTTTCGCCGACCATGTAACCGTTATTGAGGATGTTGTGGTGACTGAGGGTGGCGCCCTTGGGGAAGCCCGTAGTGCCGGAGGTGTACTGGATGTTGACGGCTTGATCGAAGTGCAGGCTGGCTTGGCGACTATAAAGCTGCTCGGGCGGGATGCCAGCACCGAGGGCCGCCAACTGCGACCAGGGCATAAATTCCGCTGGCGGGCTGGGGTCCAGGCTGATGAGGCCGCGCACGTCGGGGTGCAGTTCCTGCAACATCGCGTGGTAATCGGAGCTCTTGAATGAGCCGGCACACACCAGCCATGCGCAGCCGGACTGTTTGAGTACGTAGTCCAATTCGCTGCTGCGGTAGGCCGGGTTGATATTCACCAGGATCACCCCGAGCTTGGCGCTGGCTATTTGAGTGATGCACCACTCGGCACAATTCGGCGCCCAGATGCCCAGGCGATCGCCGGTTTGCATGCCCAAAGCCATGAAGGCGCGGGCATGCAAATCCACCGTCTCGGCCAACTCCCGCCAGGTGTAACGGCGTTGCTGATGGCGCACCACCAAGGCTTCGCCATCGGGGTAGTGCGCAACGGTGCGATCGAAAGCCTGACCGATGGTCATGGCCAGCAAGGTCTTGTCCTGGGAGCCACGGCTGTAGCTCGGGTGCGGTTGATCCATAACGACCCCTGTTGTCTTTTTTGTAGGTTGACGTAAACGTAAACTACGATTGACAGCGCCGTAACGCAAGCTTACGTTAACGTAAAGGTGAGCGCCCTCCCTCGCGCCCCACCCACACAACAACAAAGCTCACATTAAGGTGCCTGTCCATGAGTTACCCGTCCCTGAACTTCGCCCTCGGTGAAACCATCGACATGCTGCGCGACCAGGTGCAGTCGTTCGTGGCGAAGGAGATCGCGCCCCGCGCGGCGCAGATCGACATCGACAACCTGTTCCCTGCCGACCTGTGGCGCAAGTTCGGGGACATGGGCCTCTTGGGCATCACCGTGCCGGAAGAGTACGGCGGCGCCGGCCTGGGTTACCTGGCGCACGTGGTGAGCATGGAAGAAATCAGCCGTGGTTCGGCGTCAGTGGCGCTATCCTACGGCGCGCACTCCAACCTGTGCGTCAACCAGATCAACCGCAACGGTAATCACGAACAAAAACTCAAGTACCTGCCCAAGTTGATCAGCGGCGAGCACATCGGCGCCCTGGCCATGAGCGAACCGAATGCTGGCTCCGACGTGGTCTCGATGAAGCTGCGCGCCGACAAACGTGGTGACCACTACGTGCTCAACGGCAGCAAGACCTGGATCACCAATGGCCCCGACGCCAACACCTACGTGATCTACGCCAAGACCGACCTGGAAAAAGGCCCTCACGGCATCACCGCGTTTATCGTCGAGCGCGACTACAAAGGCTTCAGCCGCAGCAACAAGTTCGACAAGCTGGGCATGCGCGGCTCCAACACCTGCGAACTGTTTTTCGATGACGTCGAGGTGCCCGAAGAAAACATCCTTGGTGTGCTCAATGGCGGCGTCAAAGTGCTGATGAGCGGCCTGGACTACGAGCGCGTGGTGCTCTCGGGCGGCCCGACCGGGATCATGCAAGCGTGCATGGACCTGATCGTGCCCTACATCCATGACCGCAAGCAGTTCGGCCAGAGCATCGGCGAATTCCAGCTGATCCAGGGCAAGGTCGCCGACATGTACACCCAGCTCAACGCCAGCCGCGCCTATCTCTACGCGGTGGCCCAGGCCTGCGAACGTGGCGAAACCACGCGCAAGGACGCCGCCGGGGTGATCCTCTACAGTGCCGAGCGCGCCACGCAAATGGCCCTGGACGCGATCCAGATTCTCGGCGGCAATGGCTACATCAATGAATTCCCCGCCGGGCGCCTGTTGCGTGATGCCAAGCTGTACGAAATCGGTGCTGGCACCAGTGAGATTCGGCGGATGCTGATCGGTCGCGAACTCTTCAACGAAACCCGCTGAAGGAGCGCCCCCATGGCCACCTTGCATACCCAGCTAAACCCGCGTTCAGCGGAGTTCGCCGCCAACAGCACGGCGATGCGCCAACAGGTCGACGCCCTGCACAGCCTGCTCGCCCATGTGCAGCAAGGCGGCGGCGCCAAGGCCCAGGAACGGCACACCTCGCGCGGCAAACTGCTGCCCCGTGAGCGTATCAACCGCTTGCTCGACCCTGGCTCACCGTTCCTGGAACTCAGCCAACTGGCGGCTCACCAGGTGTACGGCGAGGACGTGCCCGCCGCTGGCGTGATCGCCGGAATCGGCCGTGTGGAAGGCGTCGAATGCATGATTGTCGCCAACGACGCCACGGTCAAAGGCGGCTCGTACTACCCGCTCACGGTAAAAAAACACCTGCGGGCCCAGACCATCGCCGAGCAGAACCGCCTGCCGTGCATTTACCTGGTGGACTCCGGTGGCGCCAACCTGCCGCGTCAGGATGAGGTATTTCCTGATCGCGAACACTTCGGGCGGATCTTCTTCAACCAGGCCAACATGAGCGCCCAGGGCATCCCGCAAATCGCCGTGGTGATGGGCTCCTGCACCGCCGGTGGCGCCTACGTACCCGCCATGGCCGACGAAGCGATCATGGTGCGCCAGCAAGCCACGATCTTCCTCGCCGGGCCGCCGCTGGTAAAAGCCGCGACCGGCGAAGTGGTCAGCGCCGAAGACCTGGGCGGTGCCGATGTGCACTGCAAGATCTCCGGCGTAGCCGACCACTATGCCGACAGCGATGAACATGCGCTCGCCCTGGCCCGACGCAGTGTGGCCAACCTCAACTGGCGCAAGCAGGGTCAGTTAGTGCAACGCCCGCCGGTGGCGCCGTTGTACAGCAGCGAAGAACTTTATGGCGTGATCCCGGCCGATGCCAAGCAGCCATTTGATGTGCGCGAAGTGATCGCGCGGCTGGTGGATGGCTCGGTATTCGATGAGTTCAAGGCGCTGTTTGGCACCACGCTGGTGTGTGGTTTTGCGCACCTGCACGGCTACCCGATTGCGATCCTGGCCAACAACGGGATTCTGTTCGCAGAAGCCGCGCAAAAAGGCGCGCACTTTATCGAACTGGCCTGCCAGCGCGGGATTCCGTTGCTGTTCTTGCAGAACATCACCGGGTTTATGGTCGGCCAGAAATACGAAGCCGGCGGCATCGCCAAGCACGGCGCCAAGCTGGTCACGGCGGTGGCCTGCGCCAAGGTGCCCAAGTTCACGGTGATCATCGGCGGCAGCTTTGGTGCCGGTAACTACGGCATGTGCGGCCGCGCCTATGACCCGCGCTTTTTGTGGATGTGGCCGAACGCACGCATCGGTGTGATGGGCGCCGAACAGGCCGCCGGCGTGCTGGTGCAGGTCAAGCGTGAACAGGCCGAGCGCGCGGGCAATGCGTTCAGTGCCGAAGAAGAAGCCGCGATCAAGCAGCCGATTCTCGACCAGTACGAAACCCAGGGCCATCCCTACTACTCCAGCGCACGTTTGTGGGATGACGGTGTGATTGACCCGCAGCAGACCCGTGACGTGCTGGCGCTGGCGTTGTCCGCCGCGCTGAATGCCCCCATCGAGCCGAGCCGCTTCGGCGTGTTCCGCATGTAAATGGAGCTGTACCCCATGAGCGATTTCAACACCCTCGAACTGGTCACCGACAGCCGTGGTTTTGCCACGCTGTGGCTCAGTCGTGAAGCCAAGAACAACGCGTTCAATGCGCAGATGATCCGCGAGTTGATCATCGCCCTCGACCAGGTGCAGGCCGATGCGTCCCTGCGTTTTTTAGTGTTGCGCGCACGTGGCAAGCACTTCAGCGCCGGCGCAGACCTGGCCTGGATGCAGCAATCGGCCGAGCTGGATTACCACACCAACCTGGACGACGCGCGCGAGCTGGCCGAGTTGATGTACAACCTGGCCAAGCTGAAAATCCCGACCCTGGCAGTGGTGCAAGGCGCAGCCTACGGGGGCGCGCTGGGCTTGATCAGTTGCTGCGACATGGCGATTGGCGCCGATGACGCGCAGTTCTGCCTGTCGGAAGTGCGCATCGGCCTGGCACCGGCGGTGATCAGCCCGTTCGTGGTACAGGCCATCGGCGAGCGGGCCGCGCGGCGCTATGCGCTGACGGCCGAGCGTTTTGGCGGCCAGCGTGCACGCGACATTGGCCTGCTGGCGGAAAGTTACCCGGCCACCGAGCTGGATGCGCAAGTGGAACTGTGGATCGCCAACCTGTTGCAAAACAGCCCGGCTGCCATGCGCGCCAGCAAGGATTTGCTGCGCGAAGTCGGCAACGGCGCCCTCACCCCGGCGCTGCGTCGGTATTGCGAAAATGCTATCGCGCGGATTCGCGTCAGCGCCGAGGGCCAGGAAGGCTTGCGCGCGTTCCTGCAAAAACGCCCGCCCAGCTGGCAAGCGCAGGAGCCACGTTCATGAGCACACTGACCACTGTGCTGGTGGCCAACCGTGGCGAAATCGCCTGCCGGGTAATGCGCACCGCCAAGGCGATGGGGTTGACCACCGTGGCGGTCCACAGCGCCACCGACCGCGATGCGCGCCATAGCCGCGAGGCCGACATTCGGGTTGACCTGGGTGGCAGCAAGGCCACCGACAGTTACCTGCAGATCGACAAACTGATCGCCGCCGCCCAAGCCAGTGGCGCCCAGGCGATCCATCCGGGTTACGGCTTTCTGTCGGAGAACGCCGGCTTTGCTCGTGCGATTGAAGCCGCCGGTCTTGTTTTCCTGGGTCCGCCCGCCTCGGCCATCGATGCCATGGGCAGCAAATCGGCGGCCAAGGCGCTGATGGAAACTGCCGGGGTGCCGTTGGTGCCGGGTTATCACGGCGCGGACCAGGACCTGGAAACCTTCCGCGATGCCTGCGAACGTATCGGTTACCCGGTACTGCTCAAGGCCACGGCAGGTGGCGGCGGCAAGGGCATGAAGGTGGTCGAGGACGTCAGCCAGTTGGCCGAAGCCCTGGCCTCGGCCCAGCGTGAGGCGCTGTCGTCCTTTGGCAATGGGCAGATGCTGGTGGAGAAGTACCTGCTCAAGCCGCGCCACGTGGAGATTCAGGTGTTTGCCGACCAACACGGCCATTGCCTGTACCTCAATGAGCGCGACTGTTCTATTCAACGTCGCCATCAAAAGGTGGTGGAAGAAGCACCCGCACCGGGCTTGAGTGCCGAGCAGCGTAGAGCCATGGGTGAGGCGGCCGTGCGTGCGGCCCAGGCAATCGGCTATGTGGGCGCCGGCACCGTGGAGTTTTTGCTGGACGCGCGTGGCGAGTTCTTCTTCATGGAGATGAACACGCGGCTGCAAGTGGAGCATCCAGTGACCGAGGCGATTACCGGCCTTGATTTGGTAGCCTGGCAGATTCGTGTAGCTCAGGGTGAACCGCTGCCGATCACTCAGGATCAGGTGCCGTTGGTGGGCCATGCGATTGAAGTGCGCTTGTATGCCGAAGACCCGGCCAATGATTTCCTGCCAGCCACCGGGCACCTGGCGCTGTACCGCGAATCTACTCCAGGCCCGGGGCGCCGTGTGGACAGTGGCGTAGCACAAGGCGACAACGTTTCGCCCTTCTACGACCCGATGCTCGGCAAACTGATTGCCTGGGGTGAAGACCGCGAACAGGCGCGCCTGCGGTTGTTGAGCATGCTCGATGAGTTTGCGGTCGGCGGAGTCAAGACCAACCTCGGCTTTTTGCGGCGCATCATCGGCCATCCGGCGTTTGCGGCGGCTGAACTCGATACCGGGTTTATTCCGCGCTATCAGGATGAACTGCTGCCAGCACCTGGTGCTTTGAGCGATGAGTTCTGGCAGGCGGCAGGGGCGGCGTTTATGCAGAGCCAGCCCGCCGGTGAAGGCCCGTGGGCGGATAACCGAGGCTTTCGTGCCGGGTTGCCGAGCGACGTGTCGTTGCACTTGAGTTGCGCCGGGCAGGACCGGCTGGTGAAGCTGGTAGCGGGCACTGCGCAATTGCGCGGCGAGCAACTACTGATCGAACGCCATGGCGTGCGCCGCGCTTATCTGGCGGTACGCAGCGAAGGCATCCTGTATCTGCGCTGGGACGGCCAGATGCAGGCCGTCAGCTTGTATGACCCGATTGCTGCAGTCGAGGCCAACCAGACTCATCAAGGCGGCCTCACAGCGCCGATGAACGGCAGCATCGTGCGGGTGCTGGTAGAAGTCGGTCAACACGTGGAGGCTGGCACTCAGCTGGTGGTGCTCGAGGCCATGAAGATGGAGCACAGTATCCGCGCGCCTCACGCCGGGGCGGTCAAGGCAGTGTTTTGCCAGGAAGGCGAAATGGTCGCCGAAGGCAGCGCCCTGGTGGAACTTGAGACCACGGACTAGAACTTCGCCGTGGCTTGCACCACTACCCCGAGGATTCGGCACGCATCGGTGAAAAGCTGCTTGGGATAAGTCGGATTGAGCGGCACCAGGTAAAGCTGGCCGCTCTCTTCCATCAATTGGCGAAAGGTCGCCTGGGTGCTGTCGGCCCATTGCGCAACCACCAGCTTGCCGGGTTCGGGCTCGATGGCCGGGTCCACCAGAATCATCATGCCCGCACCGATGCTCAGGCCGCTGGGCGCGGTCATGGCATCGCCCGTTACGGGCAGCCAGAAGGCTTCGCCCTGGGCATGGTAATCGCTCAGTTCAAAACGGGCGGCGCCGTAGGTCGGGCGCTCTTCGCGGATTTCGCAGACGCCTTTCCAGTCGCTGACCGGGTAGCGGAAATACGGGTTGTAGTGTTTTTCCAGCGCGGGTGTTGGGTCGGCCTTTTCGCGAATCTCCAGCGCGACTTCCAGATAGCCGAGCCCCAGCTCGTCCAGCACCCGGTTCATGTCTGCAAGACTGGGCACGCGGCGCTTATTGAGCCAATGACCGACGCCGCCCTGGGACATGCCCAAGCGTTCGGCCAGTTCATCCTGCGTGACCTTGCGGTCTTTCATGTTGGCTTTGACCAACGCTATCCAGTTGTCCATGGAGCCTGACCATACGTTGCGCAATTGCCACGACAATAAACAGTTTGTAGTAATCCATCAAATGACATAAATACGATTCGTATTACTATCAGGTGCAGGTTTTCAACGTCCAGCCAGAGTAATCGCCCTCATGATGACCCTCCCGAATCACCTGCCTTGCACGCCCGAAACCGACGAACTGCTGACCCTGCGCAGCAGTGGCGCCGCGCAGCGGGCACTCGACTATTACCTGAAAGAAGATGTGTCGGCGCCCACGCCTGACGCCGCGTTTTTCGACATCAGGCCCGGCATCAGCCAGGAAGACGCCCTGGTGCACGCATCGGACCTGCTACGCAGTGCGGCGGCAGCCGCCTATGAATCGGCAAGCAACCGGCAGGGCAACCAGCGGGACCTGGCCTTTTCGGTGGTGTATTTGATTGATATGGCCAAAGCGATGGTGGAACAGGCAGTGCAGGTGCCTGCTGCCCAGGCGAACGCCTGACAGGCACGTAAGAAAAATATTTCTATCACACGGATAAAAACATTTGACTTGCAAATGATAATGATTATTATTGGGCTCAGCTGATCGCGAGATCAGTCGATAGACCAAGGGACCTTAGGTCGGACTCTTGGAATATCTCCTCATCAGGCTAATCACGGTTTTTGACCCGGCTCTTTGGCCGGGTCTTTTTTTTGCCAGTTTTTCTGGCGTGGCTTCAGGCTAATGAAGACTGTGTGTTGCTTGATGGCGCGCATGGTAGCAAAAGAGCATCGCCAAAAGAAAGCCGATCGAACGCTCTAGCCCGGATCTTTGCGAAATAGCGCTTGAGAATCAATCTCATAGAATCTAAGCTGCCTCGGCGTCAAGGACGACGCCCCCTTCCCCGTGCAACAATTTTGCACCAAGATTTTGCCTCACTCCTGTGTAAGATATCTGCCACAACAATCCTACGCAGGCAGCCAGCCCATGACAGTGGCCTTGACCTCCATCAAGATCAGCACCGACTTCGACAGCGGCAACATCCAGGTCCTGGATGCCAGCGACGCTTATCAGTTGTTGCTGGCGATCAAACCCGATACTCGCAGCGCACATTTCCAATGGTTCCACTTCAAGGCCGAAGGCATGCATGTGGGCCATACCCACACCTTCCGCCTGAGCAACGCCAGCCATTCGTCATATAAAAATGCCTGGAGTGGTTACAACGCCGTGGCGTCCTACGACCACGTCAACTGGTTCCGCGTGCCCACGCGTTTTGATGGCGATACATTGCACATCAGCCTGCAAACCCGCGAGAAGCAAGCCTGGTTCGCCTACTTCGAACCGTATAGCCGTGAGCGTCACGACTGGCTGATCGAACAGGCCCTGAACCGCGCCGGTACCCAACTGCTCGCCACCGGCAAAAGCGTCGAGGGCCGTGATATCCAGCTGCTACGCCGCGGCAAAGGTGGCGAAGGCCAGCGCAAGGTGTGGATCATCGCCCAGCAGCATCCCGGCGAACACATGGCTGAATGGTTTATGGAAGGCGTCATCGAGCGCCTGCAACAGGACGGTGATGCCGAGCTGAAAAAACTCCTGGCCGTCGCCGACCTGTACCTGATCCCCAACATGAACCCCGATGGCGCCTTTCACGGGCACCTGCGCACCAACGCCATGGGCCAGGACCTCAACCGTGCCTGGCAGAACGCCAGCGAGGCGCTCAGCCCGGAAGTGCTGTTCGCCCAGCAGCAGATGGAGAAATACGGCGTCGACCTGTTCCTCGATATCCATGGCGATGAAGAAATCCCCTACGTCTTCACCGCAGGCTGCGAAGGCAACCCCGGTTACACCCCGCGTATCGAAGCGCTGGAAAAACACTTCCGCAGGCACTTGAGCGCCCTGACCCGCGATTTCCAGACCACCCACGGCTACACCCGCGACCTGCCGGGCGAAGCCAACATGACCCTGGCCTGCAATGCCGTTGGCCAGCAATACGACTGCCTGTCGCTGACCCTCGAGATGCCCTTCAAGGACAACGACGACGCCCCCAACCCGAAAACCGGTTGGTCCGGTGAGCGCTCCAGGCAACTGGGCAAGGACGTGTTGAGCACCGTGGCCGATATCGTCACCACCCTGCGCTGACCCGCCCTGCCCCCCCGGCATCAGCCTTTGGTGCCGGTCATGCTTTGCAGCACACCGTCGCGACGAATCAACCCGTGAAACAGCGCCGCCGCCAGGTGTAACAGTACTGTCAGGAACAACAGGTAGGCCAGGTAGCCATGGGCCTTGCGCAGCAGCGCAAATAACGGTGCATTGGCCGCTACCAACGCCGGCAATTGCACCGAACTGCTGAGCATCACCGGGTCACCGGCCGCCGAAATCATCGCCCAGCCCAGCAGCGGCAGCACCAGCATCAACGCATATAACACGACATGGGACGCTTTGGCGGCCAGCACTTGCCACAGTGGCAGGTCAGCCGGCAACGGCGGCTGACGGGTGGAAAAGCGCACCACCAGCCGCACGATCACCAACGCCAGAATCGCGATACCCAGTGGCTTGTGCAGATGAATCAGCCACTCGTGACGCTCCGACACCGACGCCGCCATGCCCGCGCCGATAAACAACATGGCAATGACCATCAACGCCATCAGCCAATGCAGCAGGCGAGCCAGAGGCGCGAAAAACCGTGGTTGGGCATTCATGGTTTCGACTCCTGAGGGGCACTGTGCAGCGGGCTGACTTCGCCAGCGCGGCGTACGTAGGAACTGGCATAAGCCGCCGAGCGTGCAGCCAGCAGCGGGTCATTGGAGGCTTGGATACCGCTGGGCAGAATCAGCGGGTCAAAGTTGATATCGCGGCAATCGCCGTCAGCCTGCGGTTGGCTGCTTTGCAGCACCAGGGTGCCGGCGTTGAGCACCTTGTGCTCGCCGGTCCAGGCTTTGCTGGCGTCGTCCAGCGGATCGCCGGGGTTGGCCAGGGTCAGGTTCAGCTGCCAACGCAGCGGCCCGGAAGCCAGACGCTGCACCAAATCCTTTTCGAGAAAGTCAGCGCCAGGCGGCGCGGTGTCACCCGTCGCATCCTGGCTCTGTGGCACTACGCCCCAACGCACCGCCTGGCGCTGGCCATCGGCGTTTACCAGGTAAAAGGCATTGATGCCGTTGTAGGTTTCGGTCGCGTAACTGGCCGAGGGCTTGGCGGTCTTGACCCACGCCAGGAACGGCGCCGTCTCGGGGTGCGCGGCAAAAAACGCCGGCATACTGGCCGGGTTCGGCTTGCCGGTGGCCGGCTCGGGTGCGCCGGCCTTGAGCATCTGGTAAAACGCCTCAGGCGTGCCCACCGGGAACACCGGCATGCTGTTCATCCCCGTACGCCATTGCTGGCCGTTGGCCTGGCTGAACTGCACCGCGAAACTGCGGATCGGCACACTGCTGTCCGGCGCGTAGGGGTTGCCGCTGGGCAAGGCGAATCGGCCGATCACCGGGGTTTTCGCCGCGCTGAACACCTGGGCACTGGAGTAAGCGCGCGCCTCGGGGCTGCTCTCGAAGTAACCGGCCACACACACGCCCTTGGCATGGTTACGCCGAAACCCCGGGTGTACACCGTTATTGGTTTCCAGGGCATTGACCAGGGTTTTGGGACGCAGGCGCTGTGGGTCAAGCGTG
Source organism: Pseudomonas sp. IPO3747 (assembly GCF_013385245.1). Classification (NCBI taxonomy): domain Bacteria; kingdom Pseudomonadati; phylum Pseudomonadota; class Gammaproteobacteria; order Pseudomonadales; family Pseudomonadaceae; genus Pseudomonas; species Pseudomonas sp. IPO3747. The sequence continues at coordinate 97,767 of NZ_JACAQL010000003.1, read as the reverse complement.
CCGTTGACGTAGGCGAATGCCCCGGCAACAACCGCCACTACACTGCCAATACACGCCAGCCTGACTAACAAACTGGCGGTACTGAGGGGCGTACGTGGCGGCGATGAGTGATCTACCATGAAAAACTCCAGGGCACGTGGCCACAGGGAAAATGAACTATGAGACGAATCCCACGTAGGTCTATTCCCTTTTCACTGTAGTTTTTTCAGAGCAGATGCGTTGCCAAACCGAGCGTTCTTCTAAACCGCGTTGAAGACTGCCGGGCGCTTGTTTATAAACGCCTGCATGCCCTCCTGTTGATCCGGCGTCGCGAACAGCCCATGAAACAGTCGGCGCTCCAGGCGCACGCCATCGTGCAACCCAAGTTCCAAGGCTTGCTCAACCGCCTCCCGCGCCGCCCGTGTGGCGGTGCGCGAGAACCCGGCAATCTGTGCAGCCACCGCCAGCGTCTGCTCCATCAAGTCTGCCGCCGGGTACACACGCGACACTAACCCGGCCTGGAGCGCCTCTTGAGCCATCATCGGCCGTCCGGTCAACACCATGTCCATGGTCTTGGCCTTGCCGACCAGCCCGGTCAAGCGCTGGGTCGCACCCATGCCCGGAATAACGCCCAGTTTGATTTCCGGCTGGGCAAAGGTCGCCGTATCGGCGGCGAAAATCATGTCGCACATCATCGCCAGCTCACAGCCGCCGCCGAACGCATAGCCGGCCACTGCGGCAATCGTTGGCGTGCGCCGGCGGGTAAAGGCTTCCCAGCCGACGAAGTAATCCTCGTCGAGCATGTCCAGGTAGGACTTGGTACTCATCTCCTTAATGTCGGCCCCAGCGGCGAAGTATTCAGGCGTGCCGGTGATGACGAAACAGCCGACCTGCGGGTCCTGGTCCAGCACTTCCAGACGGCTGATCAACTCCGTCATCAGCGCCGAACTCAACGCATTCTTGACCTGGGGGCGATTAAGCCTGACCAGTACCACTCGACCATGACGTTCTATTAATACATTCATAAAAACCTCTGCTGATTAATGTTGTGTCTCAATGCCGCCGTTTCAGGAATCCCAGATCGCGCCATAAGCCGGTATGCCACGGGCTTCCATTTCATGCACCACGCGCTCGGTCAACGCCTGGTTGGCGATACAGATCACCGCTTCTGCACCAAAGGTTTGCACCGCGCCGTAGGCCAATTGCACCAAGTCCGGTTTACCACGCTCATCGGTGTCCCAGATCAATGCCCCGGGCTGAGCACGCAGGATTTCGTCCACCAGTTCATCGCCATAGGTTTTGCGCGGGCTGCGGGTAGACCAGATCAACTGGATCGGCACTTGGGCGGCCAGCAAATGCGGCATGACCGGGCCGATCCCACTGCCGGTGGCGATATACACCACTGACTTGAACAGGGTTTCCACATTAGCCACGCCCGCCGTGGTGATGCCTTTGACCCACACGTGGCTGGGCAGGTCTTCGATGAAGCGCCCAGTCCAATCGCCCGCACGCGATATGATCAGGCGAAACCCCGCCGCCTCTGGTGCAGGAATATTGGCAAACGAATGCCACTCCAGCAGAGGGTTGCGGCTGATCGCAGTGGATGAACCGGCGAACGGCGTGGTGTGCTTGAAGCGCGTAATCACCGCATGCCCGGAAGGCCGTGTGTGTTCAACGGCGACCTTGCGCAGACGCAACCATGGCAGGGCAATACTCAACGTCAGCAGCACCAGCATCCAGAATGATCCACTGTGTAATAAGCTGGTCGAAGTCTCGCTGGACGCCAGTAACGTCAACGCCCAGAACAGTAACAGCGCGCTCCAGCCGGCAAACCGATGGACCCGCTCGAAGCCATTATGGAATCGGCTGCGAATCCACGGCTGCGCCATGCTCACCATCAACAGCAACAGCCCGAGCAACACACCCGTGAGCCACAACCAGGCTGACGACACGCTATCGGGCTGGCGCAGATAGCGTGCAACCTGAACGCCGACCATCGCTATAAACCACGCGGTCGCCGCCAGGGCCGCGCCACTGTGCAGCCCGCCGAAGTGGTAAACCTTGGCCACGCTGCGCCGCACACGCAACGGCCAGGTAACTGGCACACGGGTTGCCAGCCAGAACAGTGCATTGATCAGGTAATGCTGACGAATCAGGATGGCCAGCGACAGGTTGATCAGCACCATGTCCGAAAGCCTTTCAACCGTAATGGCAGCAAAATCGACCGCCAACAGTACAAACACGGCATTAACCAACAACACCAGTGCCACCAGGCGGTTGTAGTAGGAAAACACCGGCAGTGCAGTCCAGCGACGCCACAACGCCGGTTTGGGTGGCACAACGGCACGGGTCAGTGCATCAAGCATGGCGAGCCACCTCGGCCGCGAATGCCTGTTGCAGCAACAAGGCCTTGTCGATTTTGCCCCTGGCGGTCAGCGGAAAAGCCTCCACCGCGTAGATGGATGTCGGCACGCAGTAGTAGGCCAGGCGCTCCTGGCAGCGGGCTCGGCACGACTCGACGTCGGCACTGACGGGCGAGACGAAAGCCACCAGGTTACGGCTGTCCAGCTTCAAAGTGACCGCCCGCATGCAGCCATCGCCCGCCTCCAGGGCCGTAGACACAGCGTCCAGTTCCACACGAAAGCCACGCACCTTCACCTGATCATCGACGCGCCCCAAGTGTTCCAGTTGACCGTCTGCCGTCCAGCGCCCCAGGTCCCGCGTGCGAAACATCATTGCGTCACCGCCCATAAAAGGGTCCGGGCGATAGCGCTCCTGGGTCAGCTCGGTATTGTTCAAGTAACCGGCCGTTACCCCGACGCCGCCGGCCCACATTTCACCGATCTCACCCAGTTCACAGGCGCGACCGTGTTCGTCGAGGACATACACGGTGTTATTCGGAGTCGGTTTGCCGATGGTCAACAACGTGCCGGGCACATGCCGGTGCAACGTGTTGACGATGGTGGTTTCGGTAGGCCCGCAGCCGTTGTAGAACGTGCAATGTTCGGCCCAACGCTCGGCCAGCGCTTGAGAACAGGGCTCACCTGCCACCGCAACCACCTTCAGGTCAGGACACTGCGCCGGGTCAAGGTTCGCCAGTATCGAGGGGGTGGCGATCAGCACGTGGCATTGCGCAGCGGTTTGCGCAATGTCTTTATCACGAATCAGCAAGGTCGCCCCATGGGCCAAGCAACCGAGGATTTCCCAGGCGGCCATATCAAAGCCGATATTGAGGATTTGCCCCACGTTACGACCCGGCGCCATGCCCATCTGCCCCGGCTGCGTGAGCAAGATATTGCACACGTTGCGGTGGCTGACACACACACCGTTGGGCCGCCCGGTCGTGCCGGAGGTGAACAGCACGAAACACAGGTCATCGGTGTCGGCAGCGGCGAACACCTGAGTGTTGTCCTCGGCGACCCAGGGCTCTTCGGCCAGGAACGTGTCCAGGCATACACTGCGCTGCGTCGCATCGGCCGGCAGGCGATCGGCCAGGTTCGACAAGGTCATAATCACCGGACTGGTCAACGACTCCAGCACCATGCCCAATTGCAGCGTCGGCACGATTCTGGCGTCTTGAGGCACATACGCAGCGCCCACCTTCAACACCGCCAGAAGCCCTACCAGCATGGGAATCGAACGCTCGACAAACAGCCCCACTGTGTCGCCGCGCTTCACGCCCAGATCAATCAGGCGCACGGCCAATCGATTGGCTTGACGGTTGAGTTGTTCATAACTGATACGCTGTCCCGCCCACACCGCCGCAATCGCTTGTGGCGTCAACGCCGCTTGCACCTCGATGGCCTGGTGTACGCGGTCGTGGCCCGGCTTGGCCGATGGCCCGCCCCCCCATTGTTCAAACACGATCCGCTGCGCGGCAGGTAAGTGAGCCAGCGCGGGGCGGCGATAAAACTGTTTATCGGTCGGAGAAATGGTCATGCCTGCACCCTCATCAATTAACCGCAGAAATTGTTCGCGGTTGTTACGAGGGTTGATTGAGGTGTGGGAGCGGTATTACAGGCCCGAGTGCATTGCAGATATCCCCTACAAAAGAGCGCAATATTCCTATAGTTATTGATGGAATAACCTACGTCGGCCGGCGTCTTCCTCTGCACAATTGACCAGAACCCACGCCAATGCACGAACTCGACGATCCGTTACGTGAACTCATCCCCAGGCTGCGACGTTTTGCCGTGTCCCTGACGCGTAACGCCAGCAGCGCCGACGACCTAGTGCAGTCCACGCTCGAGCGGGCGCTCATCAGCTGGGCCGACAAACGCCTGGAAGGCGACCTGCGCGCCTGGCTGTTCTCGATCCTCTACCGCCAGTTCCTCGACGCCCACCGGCGCAGCCGCCGTTATGCACGCATGCTCGAATTCTTCACCGGCCGTGACGATGCACAACCCTCGGTGGAGCGCACAGTGATGGCCCAATCGACCCTGCACGCCTTCGACCAACTCAACACCGAGCAACGTGCACTGCTGCTGTGGGTGTCGGTCGAAGGGTTAAGTTACAAGGAAGTCGCCGAGATCCTGGCGGTACCTGTAGGCACCGTGATGTCGCGCCTGTCCCGTGCGCGCCAGGCCTTGCGTCAACTCAGCGAAGGCGAAATTACCAGCCCTGCCCTGCGGATACTCAAATGATCAGCCTGCCCCCCAGCGAACGCGATTTGCATGCCTACGTCGATCACCAACTGCCCGAGAGCGACCGCCGTGTGCTTGAAACCTGGTTGGCTGCCCACCCTGAAAGGGCCGCCCAGGTACATGCCTGGCAACAGGATGCACAAGCCCTGCGCGCCGCCTTGAGCGGAACCTTGCAGCAACCGGCCAACCCCGACCTCGACCCGGCACTGATTCGCCAACGCATTCGGCATCAATCGCGCCGCCACCTGGCCAGCGCCGCCGTGCTGCTGATCGCAGTCTGCCTCGGCGGACTTGGCGGTTGGCACGCGCGCGAAGCGACCCAACCATCGATGTTGCCGATGGCCGACGCCATGCAGGCGTTTCGCCTGTTTGCCCAGGACGGCATCATGCCCGCCGACTTCAGCACCGAAGATGGCGGCACTATGCAAGCCTGGCTGGATCGCTATTTCAACCAGGCCCATCGCCTGCCCGATTTGAGCCAGGCCGGTTTCAAGCCCGTGAGCGGGCGCCTGCTCACCACTGAGCAAGGTGCGGCGGCGATGGTGTTGTACGAGGATCAGCAAGGCCATCGCATCAGCTTTTACATCCGCCCACCGGGACCGGAAAACGGCTTTTTGCCGCGCGGCAGCCGCAGCGAAGATGGGTTGCAGGCCGATTACTGGTCCGGTGGCGGGTACAACTATGCGATGGTCAGCCCGGTGGATCAGGCGGCTACGCACTTGCTCAAGTTCTAGAGGATCAAGACCGGCTTTTGTGGGAGCGGGCAAGCCCCCACATTTTGACCGCGTGGACCTTCAACGGACGCGGCGTTAAAAGCCCACATCCAGCACCACATTATCAATGTAGGTGCCGCCCGGCGGCGTGGCTTGGTCAGTGTAGATCTTGGCGTTGTAGTTGAACACTTGGCTGCCGGTGCCCAGGCCGTTGCCGGGGTTGATCTCGGCCGAGGAACTGGCCCGCCGTGCTGCGCCCACACTGCCCCAGCGTGTGGTGCCGGCACTCATGAAGATGTCGTAGGCCAGGAAGCTACCGCCGGAAATCATCCGCCGCCGTCCGCCCACGCTCACCGGGTTCTGCCCATCACTGAGGCCGACGGTGTAGGCACTGCCCTTGGTGCAGGCCACACTGGCCTGGCCGTTGACGGTGGCGAAGGCGCTGACCACCGGCGCACTGCCGAACGCAATCGGCGGCGTGGTGATCTGGCAGTCGTTGACCACCGTCATGCTGACGTTCAAGGTCGTGGTGCCGTTGTTGATCTCACGGCCCAGACAGGCCCCAGCAATACCAATGCCCGAGCAATAGTTCCAGTTCCAGAAAATACTCAGGGTTTCGCTGTACACCCCCGACGCCACGTTGCTGCCAAGGGTGGTGGCGAAGTACAGCGGCACGACTTTGGTGCCCGGCCCGAACACCAGGCCAAGGGAGGCGGCAATGCCGCCACTGCCGCCAAAATCGAACGCGGTGCCGCGTGTCATCGGGAACGCCGTGGTGTTGTTGGCATAGATCGTATAGTTGATGACATCACCGGTCGGCCCCACCAGGCCACCTTGGGGCGAACCACTGACGGTCGCGTAAAAATGGTCATTGGAGGCCAACACCGACAATAGCGCCGGCGTGCAGCTGAAGCCGGCATTGGTGGTCGAACTGGGCTGAGAGGTGGTGCGCACGGTCATCGAACTCACCGTCGTGCCAAAGCTGGCCGGTACGCTGGCCACCACCGAGCACACGGCCTGCACCTGCGCCGACACGCCCAGGCTTGCCAGCAACAGGAACCGCAACAGCCATTCCTTGACCCGCACACGCACACTCCTTATGTCATTGGCACACCAGTGGCCCGATCAGTGGCACCTGGGCCTGGGTGGTATCCAGCTCGAACATTGCCTGGCAGGTCTGGCCGTTACCCAAGGTGACTTGCAAGGTGTTATGGGCGGCCAGGTTCTCCAGGTACACCAGGCCGTCCCACCCCACCACCGCCTGCGCGCCGCTTTGCTCGTGTCGCACCTGGCTGCCCAGTGGCAAGTCCTGGTGCTGGGCGTCGACCAAGGTGATGCTCGCCGCAATCACCTGGCGCACCGGGAATTCCAGCAAGTAGCCACTGCCACGGCGCACGGCCACCCGTTGCTCGACGTTGGGCACCTGCACGTTCGATGGCAGGTTCAGTGGGTCGATCTCATATTTGGCGCGGTAGTAAGCACTGGTCCACGGCACCAGCAAGTGCCCGTTGCGGTCGGTTTCGCCCACCACCTGGTTCTCGTAGCGCACCGGTACACCACTGACCCCATCGGTGCTTACCACCACAAACGCATCGTTGACGCGGTTGGCGGCAAACATTTGATTGTCCATCCACACCAACGAACCACTGGCGTCCGCCCACCGAGTTTCCGCGTCGCTGCTGCCGTACACGCCGGCCTGCAACTGCACCGACTGCAGGCGCCAGGTCAGGTCAGCCTGGCGATAAGCCGGCCCATCACCGCTGGCGTAACCCAGGTTGAAGCCAACGCCGCCTTCGGCCGGCACTGCTCGGCTGTAGTTGACGCGCTGCTGGCTCGCGCCGGTTTTACTGCGCTCGGTGCCCACGCTGAGGCTGCCGTAGACGTCGAACGGCACCACCACCTGCGCCTGCACCGCCCAGCTGCTATCACCCACTTCATGGTTGGCCGACAGGTAAAAACTGCTGTTGCGCCACAACGGCTTGCTCCAGGTCAGGTTCACCAGGCGGGTGCGCGAATCATCCGCCGCCTGCACATCGAAATAGCCGACGCCCAGGCTGCCAAAATTGTTCAGGTTCAGGCTCAAGGTCGCCTGCTGGCTGCGCTTGCTGAGGCTGGCGTAAGGCGTGTCGATCAGGCTCAAGTCGGCGTATTGCTCACGGCGCTCGACTCGTTGATACGAGAGGCTGTAGCGCTGGTTGCTGTATTGGTAGCCCAGGCTCAGTTGCTGGCCGGTCCTGCCGTCGTACTGGCTTTGACTGACGGCGGTATTGAGCACGCCGAAGTTACCGACCCGCAGGTTGCCGCCGACACCGCCCAGGGACAGGTCACTGGAGGCTTCGGCATGGCTTTCGAGGGTAAATGCATCCGAGATGCCGTAGCGAAAGGTGCCGCTGGCCACGCCAGGGCCATAGCCAAAGTCCCGTATGGTGTAGTCGCGGCGCAAATTACCCGCCGCCACCGAGAAGTCCGACAAGCCCTTTTGCAGCAAGGTACTGGTGACATAGAACGGCACCGTGGTCGACACCTGCCGGCCCAGCGCATCGGTGGTGACCACCACCGCCTCGCCGGCGCCGTTGATAAACGGCACGTTGGTGAGGGTGTACGGCCCCGGCTGCAGATCAGCACTGCTGGATTTATAGCCATTGATAAACAGGTCCACCGAAGACGGCACCGCCGCCTCCCCGGCAAACTGCGGCAGCGGGTAGGTGACCAGGTCCGGGCGCACGCCAAAGTCCCGCGACAGCTGCACACCGCCCAGGCGCACCGAGGTGCTCCAGGGCAAGGCGCCGCTGATCACATCGCCGGCTTCATAGGTCAACAGGCGCTCATCGTCGGAGAACCGCCAGGTGGTGTCATAGCGCCGATAGCCGTTGTCGAGCGAGCTGCCAGCGGTTTCCCGGCCAATGGTGGTGCGGTATTGGCCGGTGTTGGACAACGTGCCCCAGGTATCGAATAGCCGCACTTCGTTGAAGATACCGAGGTAGGTGCCCGCATCGTCCGTGTTGTTCAGGTAGGCGTCATAGTTGAGCAACGCGCCGAAGCTGGTCAGCGCCTGGGTGCGTGGGTAGTTGTTGCGGCTGCCGATAAATTGCTCCGGCAGCCAGGCCGGCGGCACGCTCAGTACCAGGCGCTGGCCCTGGCTGTCGTAATCGGTGTGCAGGCCAGGAAAGCTTTCCAGCGCGACTTCGCCAGGCACGGCACCAGGCAGCTTCACACCGACTTCCTGCAACACCGACGCAGGCAAAAACAACTGCCCGGCACGCTGATTGACGGCGACCACACGGCCGGTGTCCATCTGGTTGACCACCAGTTCCAGGAACAACTGCGCATCGGCAACAGCCTCCATACTGCTGGGCGGGGGCGGCAACGGCGCAGCGAAGCCCGGCGGCGCCAGCACCCAGCCAGACAAGCCGCCCACCACCCACACCGATCGCCATAGACATCGAGCCCGATCCTGGCTCACCAAGGCTTTGTGCCCATCAATGGACATCTCCATCCGTTGTTAACACCAGGGCCTACTCCATGCCCTGCCACACTGAGTTAGCGTCCTGGCGCGAGATTCTCCACTTGCGTTGCCCCATTGATGCGCACCTGCAGCGGCTGATCGGCCGGCAAACCATCCGGCACCGGCCAGCGCATGGTCGCGCCCGGCAGCACATAGCCCATCAAGCCCTCTACCAAGGGCCGCGGCTGGCCGCCCTGCTTGAAGGTGGCATCGGTGAGGCGCGCATGCACGGCGCCCTGGTTGCGCATCTCGACGTAGTTGCGCCCGCCCACGGTGACTTTTTTCCAGCTTAAATCCGGCTTGCCGGCGGTTTTCGGGTCACGGTCACGGGTGCCGTCGACCTTGCTCCACAGGCCTGGACCGTAGGCAAACAATGGCACCGAATAACGCATCTGGAAGCGGATAGCAGCGGCGGTCTTGCCATCCGCCGGAGCCGGCGGTGGTGTGGCCGAAGGGATCTCATCGATGATGATGCGATAGGCCAGCTCCTGGCCGGGCGGCACTTCTTTGGTTCGAGTCAGGCGCACCAATTGCTTTTGCCCAGGCTCGATTTTCGCCACCGGCGGGCTGCCAATCACATCGCGCTGGTTCTGGTATTGCTCGTCAAAACCGCTCTGGGTCCAGGCAAACACGCGGATCTGCAGGTTGGCGGTCTCGGTGCCGCGGTTCTCCAGCCACAGCGCGCTGGCCTGTTGATCGGCTTCCAGTACCGGGTCAATCGGCCAGATCAGCACCGAGCTGGCCGCCTGGGCCTGCCCCGCCGCCAACATCAACAACCCGCTCAAACCCGCTGCCCACCCGTGCCGGGAAGCTGCACACATAGATCTCACTCCTTATACCGATCGCCTTACCACGACAGCTGCACCTGCAACGTGTCGCTGTACGTCCCCCCAGGCTGGTTACCCGGTAATTGCACTCGCCCATAAATCGGCAAGGTGATGTTGTTGGCGTCGCTGTAGGCCACGCTCACGCTTTGGCTGATCCCCAGGCTCTGGCTGAACGCCGCGTCCCGAAACAACTGATAAACCACCTGGGCGGTGCCGCTATTGAGCTGCATCCGCCGTCCGCTGTTGTTATGCAACCCGCCATCGACACTCATGCTCAGCGCCACCCCCGGCGTGCATTGCAGGGTCACGCCGCCCGTCAGCGCGACAGACGCCGTGCTGGTGGCCAACGCCGAATAGGTGCCGAACGCCAGGCTGCCGTAATTGGTACCGCCGCCGACCACCAGGCAACCTGGCGTGATCGTCGCGCTGACCTGGAACGACTGGCTGGTCACCGCCAACAGCGACAGCGGCATTCCCCAGCCGATGCACACCGCCAACGCCGCACACCCTGCCCGGCCCATGGCACTTAGAACGTCAGGGTCACGTTAACCGTGTCGGTGTAAGTACCGGCCGGTAAGCCCGCCTTGCCATTGGCCTTGCCGTAGATATTCACGGCCTGGGCCACGCCAGTGCTCGGCGCCAGGTTGATCACCCCGCCGATGGCCAGCAGCGTCGAGTGGCCGCTGTCGGTGTAGAGGTCATACGGCACGTAATTGGCCACCCCGTCATACAGCGCGCGACCACCGCCCACGGACTGGCCGTCGTGGGCACCGGCAGACACCGTCAACGTCGGTGAAGTACCCGCCGAACACAGGATCGACAACGCCCCGCCACCGCCGCCCAGCACCTGGCCGTCGGCTTCGGTGAACAGGCTGTTGGCGGTACCGAAGTTCAAGTTACCGAAGCTCATCCCGCCGGTGGCTGCGGCGCCGTTGACCTGGCAGCTGCTGGTGAGCACCAGGGTGGCGCTGACCGTACCGGCCACCGTCGCCGCCTGTGCGCCCGACACCCACGCCAACGCCATCAATGGAAAAACCGCCTTTGCTATAAGTGCATGCATGATGTCCATCCTCATCGTTTACCAATCCAGAGTCACCGTCAGGGTGTCTGTGTAGATGCCGGCCGGTAAGGCCCTGGTATTCGCCACCACCGAGCCGAATACCGGGATCGGTACTTGTGTGCCCTTGGTCACGACGAAATTGCGTTGCTCGCCAATGCTGTAGCTGCGCCGGCCGAGCGAGTCAGCCGACAGTTGATAGGGAATGGTCTGGCGCCCGTTACTCAGGCGCCTTGTGGTGCCATCACCATGGGCGCCGCCGTCGATGGTCACGGTGAAGCTGCTGACCACCGAGGGGTTGCAGGACACCGACAGCGGCGCCTTGCTGCCATCGGTAACACCCGCACCCAACGGGTGGCTCCATGTAGGCCCCTGGGTGCCGAAATCCAGTAGCGCACTACCGCCGGCGGGGCTCACCGGCGCGCTCTCGATGTCTTTGCTCACCTGGCAACTGGCGGTGATGACCAGCCGAGCGTGGATCTGCCCGGCGACCGCCGCTTGGGCGTCATCGGCCAGCAGCAACAGGCCGCCCATGGCCGCCAGGGCCAAGCTGCGGCTTACCATGTGACGGTGACCTTGAGCAGGTCGGTGTAGCGACCGACCGCCGGGATGTCCTTGAGCGGCTCAATGCGCCCATACAGCGGCAGGTCGACACTGCCGGAGTCGGGCACACGCCCGCTCAGCGGTTCATTGACCGGCAAGGCGATACGCCGCGCGGCATCGGCATAGATACGATAGGGAATCGGTTTGCTCGAGGGCGTCGCAGCACTCAGGTAGCGCACTTCGCCGCTGCCGCCATGCAGGCCGCCGTCAACGCGCAGTTGGTAAGGGGTGTCGGGGTTGCACTCCAGGCGCGGTTGGCGCTGGCTGATAAGCGCCGCACTCAGAGGCCCGGCCGGGTCATCCAGACGCGGGCCGCTGCCAAAATCCAATACGCCAAGTTGCTCGATGCCCGCACTGCGGGTAGTGCCCACCAACTGGCAGCCCCGTTGCACGTCGATGCGCACCTCCACCTGGAGTTGCGCAGCGTAAACCGTGCTGCAGAGCATCGTGCCCATGACTGCCAAAACGCCTCGTCCCTTCACGGCCCCAAATCCTTGTACAGGGGTGATTGCTCTGTAAGAGGTTAGCCTCAAAGGGCGAAACTGCCAGTCTGGGCCGGGTGGCGGGCGTTACATGCCTTTTCGAGATAGCGGGGGGCGCCGTTCTGTATTGGTCAAATCGACGCGAGCGCCCTAAAGTGGGCAACCACCGACATACAGAGTGACGTGCATTGGTTGTGTTTTCCCTGATTCAGCGTCTGCTGGGTAAAAAAACCGCGCTGACAGGCGCCTCGCCTATCCCGGCGTTCTTTGAAAACAAGGCCCGAGACCAGGGCTATACCCTCAGCGCCGGCCAAACCCAGGCGATTACCGCCCTCGCCCGCGAAACCCGGCACCTGCTCGCCGGCCAGCCGACGCGCAGCCTGTACCTGCACGGACCGGTGGGGCGTGGCAAAAGCTGGCTGCTCGATGGGTTTTTCCAGGCGCTGCCGATTGCACAAAAGCAACGCGTGCACTTCCATGCATTTTTCACCCGCCTGCACCAAGGCATGTTCCAGCACCGCGAACAGGACGACGCCCTGGGCGTGACGTTGGACGAGCTGCTGGCCGATTGCCGGGTGCTGTGTTTCGACGAATTCCACGTCCACGATATCGGCGATGCCATGCTCATCAGCCGCCTGTTCCAGGCCTTGTTCCAGCGTGGCGTGCTGGTGCTGGTGACCTCAAACTACGCCCCCGACGGCCTGCTGCCCAACCCGCTGTACCACCAGCGCTTCAAGCCGGTGATCGACTTGATCGCCACGCGCATGCAGGTGCTGGAAGTCAGCTCGCCCGAGGATTTTCGCAGCTTGCCCCAGGCCCATGCCGAACAGCGTTTCACCGGCGGCCAGTATGTATGGCCCGGTAGCGCCGCCCAGCGCGAAGTCCTCGGGCTGCCCGCCACACCTGGCGCGGCGCAAACCCTGAAGGTCGGCAACCGCCGATTGCTCTGCCGCAGCCATCAGGCGCGCAGCATCGTGTTCACCTTCAACGACCTGTGTGAACAGCTCACCGCCGTGATGGATTACCTGTTGCTGTGCGAGGATTTCGACCACTGGGTCATCGACGGCCTGCCCTCCCTGGCTGACTGCCCGATCGCCGTGCAACAGCGTTTTATCAACCTGGTGGACGTGCTCTACGACCAGGACAAGCGCCTGACCCTGATCGGCCAGCAACCCCTGGCGCGTGCCCTGGAAGGCCAGGCCATTGACCTCGCCCGCACCGCCAGCCGGCTGAACCAATTACAAACGGTGTGCCCGCAACCCGCGCCCGACCCGGTATCATGAGCGCCTTTCACGCCCACCTTGCCGAGTGACCGCGCCGTTCATGAATACCCTCGCCCAACTCAAGGCTGGCCAATTGGCCGGTATCAAACGCCTGGACCTGTCTTGCGGGCTGACCGAATTTCCGCCGGAAATCTTCGAGCTGGCCGACAGCCTGGAAATCCTCAACCTCACCGGCAACGCCCTGAGCAGCCTGCCCGACGACCTGTACCGGCTGGCGCACCTGCGCGTGCTGTTCTGCTCGGATAACGCCTTCACTGAGCTACCCGCCTGCCTGGGCCAGTGCGCCAACCTGAGCATGATCGGCTTTAAAGCCAACCAGATCAGCCACGTACCCGCCGCCGCGCTGCCACCACAGTTACGCTGGCTGATCCTCACCGACAACTGCATCAGCCAGTTACCCGGCGAGCTGGGCGAGCGCCCACTCCTGCAAAAGCTGATGCTGGCCGGCAACCACCTGACGGACCTGCCGCATAGTCTGCTCAACTGCAAAAACCTCGAGCTGCTGCGTATCGCCTCCAACCGCTTCACCCAACTGCCGCCATGGCTGCTGACGCTGCCGAGCCTGACCTGGCTGGCCTATGCCGGTAACCCGGTGGAAATCGCCGTTGAAGTGGCGAGCGATGATGCAACGCCGAATATCCCTTGGGCTGAACTGGAACTGGGCGAGGTGTTGGGCGAAGGCGCTTCGGGGATCATCCGCAAGGCGTTGTGGAAGCCGCCAGCGTTGCCGGTCGCGGTCAAACTCTACAAAGGCACGATCACCAGCGACGGCTCGCCGCTGCATGAAATGCAGGCCTGCATCGCCGCCGGGCTGCACCCGAATCTGATCAAGGTGGAGGGGCGCGTGGTCGGCCACCCGGACGACCAGGCAGCCCTGGTGATGGACCTGATCGACCCGAGTTACCGCAACCTCGCGGCCTTGCCGAGCCTGGCGTCATGCACCCGCGATATCTACGCACCGGGTACGCGCTTCAGTGCCGAAGTGGCTTTGCGCATGGCACGCGGCATCGCCTCGGTGGCGGCGCATCTGCACCGACATGGCATTACCCATGGCGACCTGTACGGCCACAATATTCTGTGGAATGCGGCGGGTGATTGTTTGCTTGGGGATTTTGGCGCGGCGTCGTTCCATGTCACGGCAGACACGCAGGAAACCAGGGCGTTGCAACGCATTGAAGTGCGTGCATTCGGGGTGTTGCTGGGGGAGTTGTTGGAGCGGGTAGAAGAAGGCTTCAATAATGAAGCACTGGTGGCGCTGCAACAAAGCTGCTGCCAGCCCGATGTATTGGCGCGCCCGAGCTTTGAAGAAATCGAAGCGTTGCTGCACGCTCTGCCACACCACTAAACCAATGTGGGAGCTGGCTTGCCTGCGATAGCGGTGGATCAGTCACTGAGTAGGTGAATGTTCCACCGCTATCGCAGGCAAGCCAGCTCCCACATTTTTTGCCGGCATTTATTCAGCGATAAATCAGCCAGCCAACCCGACGAACATATCCTGCACGTCATCATGGTTGTCCAAGCCTTCCAGGAAGGCTTCGACTTCAGCCATCTGCTCATCGGTCAAACCGCTGACCGGGTTCTTCGAGATGTAGCCCAGCTTGGCCGACAACACGGTGAAACCCTGCTCTGGCAGTGCTTTTTGCACCGCATCAAGATCGGTGGTTTCGGTGATGAACAAGGTGCTCCCTTCTTCTTCGCCGTCTTCAAAATCCTGTGCGCCGGCTTCAATGGCGGCCATTTCCGGGTCGGCGTCCGGGCTGTCCGGCGAGGCTTCGATCAGGCCGACGTGGTTGAAGTCCCACGCCACGGAACCGGAAGCGCCCAGTTGGCCCTTACGGAAGGCCACGCGGATTTCTGCCACGGTACGGTTGATGTTGTCGGTCACGCATTCAACGATCAGCGGCACCTGGTGCGGGGCAAAACCTTCGTAGGTCACGCGGTGGTACTGCACGGTTTCGCCGAGCAGACCGGCGCCCTTCTTGATCGCGCGTTCCAGGGTCTCCTTGGGCATCGAGGCTTTTTTGGCCTGTTCTACCACCAAACGCAGGTGGGCGTTGGTCGCGGTATCGGCGCCGTTGCGGGCGGCGATGGTGATTTCTTTCACCAGCTTGCCGAAGATCTTGCCCTTGGCATTGGATGCCGCTTCTTTATGTTTGACTTTCCACTGTGCGCCCATGACTCACTCTCTTTTCGTCCATCGCGCCGAAACGTCTACTGGCCGGCGCTTTGGGGGCAGAGTTTATAGCGCAAAAACACTCTAATCCACCAAAAAACCGGCCAAGTGCCTCAGGTGCGCAAGGGTTTGATCGTGACGTTGCGGTCGGGCACAAAGTCGCCAACCTGCGCCAGCGCGGCGGGCCTGGCGTTCCAGTAAGGCATCAGCACCAGTGAAGAAAACAACGCCGCGCCGGCAAATACGATAAACACCGTGACCGTATCGAAGTAGCCCGGCAGCAGGCCGCCAAGGATCGCCCCCACCGAACCGCAACCGTTCACAAAGCCTGCGGCCGTGGCGCCGGCCTTGGCGGTGCCGAAGTCGATGGCCGCCGTGCTGCTGATCATCGAGTCAGGCCCATACAGCGTCAGGCCCATCACAAACAGCAGGGCCATCACCAGCATCACGCTACCGGTGTGCAGCGCGCCCATGAACAACGCCAGGGCCACGGTCAGCGCCAGCAGGCTGAGCACACAGGCCGGCATGCGCCGGGCGCCGAAGAGTTTGTCGGACGCCAGCCCGATCATGATCGGCCCCAGCAACCCGGCCAGCTCGAACGCCGTGGGCACGATGGCCGCACCCACCTTGCCCACCGAGGGCATTTGCTCGTAAACGATCACCGGCCCCCACAACAGGATCGCGTAACGCGCCGGTTTCAACAGAAAGTACGCCAGGCCCAAGACCAGCACCGTACGGTTACGCAGGATCGCGCGCAGCGGTTCCAGCACGCTGACTCGCTGTGTGTCGGCCGCCACGACCGGCTCCGGCTCAACAGCCGGCAAGCCGACATCCTGCGGTGTATTGCGCTGGAAGATAAAGAACAGCACAGCCACCACCGCCACCACCGCCGCGCTGGAAATAAACGCCGCATGCCACGTGCCGATCAGCGTGTACGCCCACCAGCCGGCAAAGGGCGATGCCACCAGGCCACCAAAGGCGTAGCACGAACTCCACAACCCCAACACCCGCCCGCGTTGCTGCGCCGGGAAGAAACTGCCGAGGTTTTTGCACAGCCCCGACCAGCCGGTGGACTGCGCCAGCCCCTGGATCAACATGCAACTGATAAAAATCGGCAAGGTGGCAAAGGTGCCCATCACCAACGCCGCTGCGGCAGAAATCAACAATCCGCCCAGCACCACCACCCGTGGCCCGAAGCGGTCCGCCAGCATGCCCCAGGTGAATTGCCCCACGGCATAGGCCGCCAGGTACAGGCCATCAAGGTTGGCCATCATCATTTTGTCGAGGGGGAAACTGGGGTCATCGACGATGCCCAGCTTGGCCACCGAAAACGCTTTGCGAGTGAAATAGAACGCGGCGTACGCCAGCCAGGTGATGGCGAAAATCTGCACGCGCCAACGCTTGATGCTACCCGTTTGGATATTCATTGTGGTTCTGACCTCAGGTGAGTGTGCCGGCAGGATCTAGAAGCAAATGCCTGTTGTTTTTATGGTTGAGCACTGCAATGCCAAGCCCTGGAGGGCGCGGCATTGGTCAGATGGGTCCGGTTTGCCAGAACCCATGGCCGCCGCGGTTGTAGGACTCAGCCGTCGGCGGTTGGCGTATCAAAGCAATGGCTGACTAATAGGTAAAATCGATTTATCGTATTTCACCTATAAGCTCAGCTTGTAAGAGGATCTGCGATGTCGGTTTCCCACGCCCAGCTCAAAGCCTTCCACGCCGTGGCCGTACACGGCAGTTTCACTCAGGCCGCTGAACGCCTGTTCCTGACGCAACCGGCGATTTCCGACCAGGTGCGCAAGCTCGAAGAACGCTTCGGCGTGCTGCTGTTTCACCGCAACAAACGCGCCGTGCGCCTCACCGACCTGGGCGAGCGTCTGCTCGGCATCACCCAGCGCCTGTTTGTGATCGAGGCCGAAGCCGAAGAGCTGTTGCAAGACTCCCGCGCCCTGCTCACCGGCACCCTCACCCTGGCCGTGGACGCGCCCGTGCACGTGTTGCCGCAGATCGCACGCTTCTGCCAGTTGTATCCGGGGATCAGCGTGAAGATCGAAACCGGCAACACGGATGAATCGCTGTTTCGCCTGTACAACTACCAGGCCGACCTGGCCCTGCTGGGGCGCGATGTCGACGATGAACGCCTGCTGTCGTTGCCGCTGCCCGATGAGCAGCTACTCGCCTTTGTGGCGCGCAACCACCCGTGGGCCGGGCGTGAATCCATCTGCCTCGCCGACCTGGATGACACGCCGCTGGTACTGCGGGAAATCGGCTCGGTCACCCGTCAGACCCTGGAGCAGGAAATGCGTCAGGCCGGGCTGCGCATCCGCCCGGCGATCCAGGTGGAAGGCCGCGAAGCCGCGCGGGAGGCGGTGGTGGTGGGGATTGGTGTGGGGGTGGTGTCGGCAGCGGAACTCGGCGCCGACTCGCGGGTGTATGCCCTGCCGATCCGCGATTGCAGCCAGCGCATGAAGGAAACGCTGGTGTGCCTCAAGGAGCAGAGTTCGCGGCGGGTGGTGGCGACGTTTCTCGATATTGTGCGGGACAGTTTGCGCTGAGTTTTAGGGCCTCATCGCGGGCAAGCCCGGCTCCCACAGTTGACCGAGTAGTACCTGAGTAACCGGACCAATGTGGGAGCCGGGCTTGCCCGCGATGGCCTCGACTCGGTCTTCAACTCAAGACGCCAACTCAAAGAACGCCTGAATCAGCCGCAACGAGCGGCGCCGCTCCATACAGCCGAGCATATGCCGGTTCAACAACCCATCGCCCTGAATCGTCACGGCCTGCACACGCGGGTCCTGGCTGACTTCCATTGACGACACCACGCCTACGCCCAACTCGGCCGCCACGGCTTCGGTCACCGCCTCGCGGCTGTCCAGTTCCAGCAGCACCTTGGGCTGCACACCCGCAGCTCCACACGCATCATCGAAGGTTCGCCGCGTGATGGAGCTGGGCTCGCGCAATACCATGATCACCTCGTTGAGCTGTTCCAGGCGAATGCCCTTGGGCAGTGCCGCCCACGGGTGGCTGGCCGGGACAAGCGCGCAAATCCGCGACTCACTCAAAGGCTGCAGGTGCAGGCCATTGCGCGGCTCCACCTCCGTCAGCACCGCCACATCCGCATGCTCGGAGAGCAGCGCCGCCAGGGTTTCCTGGGCATTGCCCAGACGCAGGTTCACGGTGATGCCGGGGTAACGGGCACGCAGGCTGGCGATCATCGGCATCACCAGATGCGGGCCGTCCGCGGCCACTTCCAGGCGTCCGCTGAGCAACTGCCGATTGGCTTCGAGCAACGCCTGCGCTTCATCCACCAGGCCGAAAATTGCCCGGGTGATCGCGGCCAGACGCGTGCCCTCCTCGGTCAATTCCACCCGCCGGGCGGTACGGCGCAACAGCGCGATCTGGTAGTGCTCTTCCAGGGCCTTGATGTGCCCGGTCACCGCCGGCTGGCTGATGAACAGCCGTGCGGCGGCACGGGTAAAGCTGCCCTCGCGGGCCACGGCATCGAATGCACGCAGTTGAAACAAATTCATAGCTATCGGCCTCACTGATAGCTCGCATAACAACAAACAATTTGATTGATGACAAGCCAAACTGCAATTTAGGCGCCGTAGCTTCACCCCCCAATGACCTTGCGAGGACTTGAGATGAGCACTGCCGCGCCGATCCTGCTAACCCCTGGCCCCTTGACCACTTCGAACCGCACCCGTCAGGCAATGATGGTGGATTGGGGGTCATGGGATGACCGCTTCAACCAACTGACCGCCAGCGTCTGCACACAATTGCTGGCGATCCTGCACGCCACCGACAGCCACCACTGCGTGCCCCTGCAAGGCAGCGGCACCTTTGCCGTCGAAGCGGCCATTGGCACCCTGGTGCCGCGCAACGGCAAGGTACTGGTGCTGATCAACGGCGCCTACGGCAAGCGCCTGGCGAAGATCTGCGAAGTGCTCGGCCGCGACTTCAGCACCTTCGAAACCGCTGAAGACGAACCCACTACCGCCGCCGACGTCGACCGCCTGCTGCACGCCGACTCGGCGATCACTCACGTCGCGTTGATCCACTGCGAAACCAGCACCGGCATTCTCAACCCGCTGCCGGACATCGCGCAGGTGGTTAAACAGCACGATAAACGCCTGATCATCGACGCCATGAGTTCCTTCGGCGCACTGCCGATCGACGCCCGCGAAGTGCCGTTTGACGCGCTGATCGCCGCCTCGGGCAAGTGCCTGGAAGGCGTGCCGGGCATGGGCTTTGTCTTCGCCGACAAACAGGCACTGGCGGGCGCCCAAGGCAACTGCCATTCCCTGGCAATGGACTTGTTCGACCAGCACAGCTACATGGCCAAGACCGGCCAATGGCGCTTCACCCCGCCGACCCACGTGGTCGCCGCGCTGCACGAAGCCTTGCTGCAATACCAGGAAGAAGGCGGCCTGCCCGCACGCCATCAACGCTATGCCGACAACTGCCGGACGCTGCTCGACGGCATGGCCGCACTGGGCCTGCGCAGCTTCCTGCCAGCGGCCATCCAGGCGCCGATCATCGTCACCTTCCATGCGCCAAAAGACCCGCGCTACCAGTTCAAGGACTTCTACGAGCGGGTCAAGGCCAAGGGTTTCATTCTCTACCCCGGCAAATTGACCCAAGTAGAAACCTTCCGCGTCGGCTGCATCGGCCACGTTGACGCGCAGGGCATGCAGGCGGCGGTCGAGGCGATCGGCCAGGTGCTGCAAGAAATGGAAGTGCTGGACATCTGATTGCCCCCATTACCCACAGGATTTGAACCATGAACTATCAAAACCCCAACACCCTCCAGGCCGTGATCCTCGACTGGGCCGGCACCGTGGTCGACTTCGGCTCTTTCGCGCCCACGCAGATCTTTGTCGAGGCGTTTGCCGAGTTCGACGTGCAAGTCTCCATCGAAGAAGCCCGTGGCCCGATGGGCATGGGCAAGTGGGACCATATCCGCACGCTCTGCGACCAACCGCAGGTCGCCGAACGCTACCGCAAAGCCTTTGGCCGCACGCCGACCGATGACGACGTGACCTCGATCTACCAGCGTTTCATGCCCTTGCAGATCGAGAAAATCGCCGAGCACTCGGCCTTGATCCCCGGTGCCCTCGACACCATCGCCCGCCTGCGTGTGCAAGGCATCAAGATCGGCTCCTGCTCCGGCTACCCCAAACAGGTGATGGACAAGGTGGTCGCCCTGGCCGCCACCAACGGCTACATCGCCGACCACGTGGTCGCCACCGACGAAGTGCCCAACGGCCGCCCGTGGCCCGCCCAGGCACTGGCCAACGTGATCGCGCTGGGCATTGACGATGTGGCGGCGTGCGTGAAGGTCGACGATACCGTACCGGGCATCCTCGAAGGCCGTCGCGCCGGCATGTGGACCGTGGCACTGACCTGCTCCGGCAATGCGCTGGGCCTGACCTACGAGCAATTTCGTGATCTGGACGCCACCGCCCTGGCCAGCGAGCGCACACGCATCGAGAAGTTGTTCGAGGGTTCGCGACCGCACTACCTGATCGACACCATCAACGACCTGCCTGCGGTGATCACCGATATCAACCAGCGCCTGGCCCGCGGTGAAATGCCGCAAAGCGACTGATTGAGATCAAAACAACAGCATTTACGTCAGGCGCACCGCTCAAAACCGGCATACAGTTATAGGATTCCGTCGCGAAAGAACGGAAGTATGCCCTGATGAGTGAGGAACCAAGCGATGCCGTGGAAAAACTCCGATACCCGCTACAGCACCATGTCGATTGCGCTGCACTGGTTGATGGTGGTGCTGCTGGCGGTGGTTTACGCCTGCATTGAGTTTCGCGGGATCTTTCCCAAAGGCAGTGGCGGGCGGGCCCTGATTGTAGAAATGCACTACATGTTCGGCCTGACAGTGTTTGTGCTGGTATGGCTGCGCCTGTTTGCCCGCACCTTGGGCGTTGCACCAAAGATCGTGCCGGCACCGCCGCAATGGCAATCGGCACTGGCAACACTGATGCATCTGGCGCTGTACCTGTTCATGATCGGCATGCCGATTTTCGGCTGGCTGATCGTCAGTGCCCAGGGCCATTCCGTGATGTTTTACGGGATCGAGTTGCCGCCCTTGATTGGCGAAAACAAAGACCTGTCCAAACAGATCAAAGAATGGCACGAGCTGGGCGGCACCGTCGGTTATTGGCTGATCGGCCTGCATGCCGTGGCCGGCCTGTATCACCATTACTTCATGCGCGATAACACCGTGTTACGCATGATGCCCAAGCGCTAGCTCTCCATGCTCCGGCGGCCTTGTAGGCCGCCGGTGTGCACGAAGATCAAGCGAGTGCCGGGGGCGAAGCGTCCGGCCTCGATCTGTTGCTTCAACGCCAGCAAGGCCTTGCCAGTATAGAGCGGCTCCAACGGTAAGCCGCCTGCCTGTTCCGTCGCCTGGATAAAATCGAGCAATAACGGGTCGACCTTGGCGAAGCCGCCTCGGCTCGCGTCCAGCAATTCATAGCCGTGCTGCACGATGGCCTGCACGTTCTGGGCAACCCCGTGATCATCCGGCACCGCCAAGGCGCCGAACACCGGATGCACGCCCGCCTCTGCCAGCGCCAACCCGGCCAGTGTGGTGCCGGTGCCCGCCGCCAACCACCACGCGTCGTAATCAGCCCAGCCGAGCCTGTTCAGTTGAGCGCGCACCTGCTCAACCAACACCCCGCAACCCATTGCGCCGGCCCTTCCACCGCCGCCCTCGGGCACGGGATAAAGATGGGGATACTGTTCGCGCCATGGCCGCCAGAAACCGGCGTCGTGACGCGCACGATAACCGCCGTACCCCAGCCAATGCAGGTGCATGCCGAAGGCTTTCAGATCAAGGATGGTGGGCGTGTCTTGAGGGTGGCCGCGCAACAGGCCGACGGTGGGGAAATCAAAATGTTTGCCGGCCGCCGCCAACGCGTGCAGATGGTTGGAATGAGCGCCGCCCAGGCTGATGATCCCATTGGCACCGGCCTGTTGCGCATTGGCCAGGTGCTGGGTGAGCTTGAACCACTTGTTGCCGCTGATCAGTGGATCGATGCAGTCCAGGCGCAGCACCGCCAACTCGACCCCGTTCAGCCAGTCGAGCTGCAAAGGTTCAAGCGGTGCCTGGGGAAACCAGTCGAAGGGACCCATCGGGGGATATCTGAATGAAAAAGGGGCGGTAGTCTAACACCGCCCCTTGGATCGTTTTACAGCGCGGCAGCCAGACGCGAACCCTGGTTGATGGCGCGCTTGGCATCCAGTTCGGCCGCCACATCGGCGCCGCCGATCAGGTGCACATTCTGGCCGGCCGCGACCAGCCCATCCTGCAGTTCGCGCAGTGGGTCTTGCCCGGCGCAGATGACGATATTGTCCACCGCCAGCACCTGCGGCTCACCCTCGGCGCCGATGCGGATATGCAGGCCATCGTCATCAATCTTCAGGTACTCAACGCTGTTGAGCATCTGCACCTGCTTGTTCTTCAAGCCAGTGCGGTGGATCCAGCCGGTGGTCTTGCCCAGGCCATCGCCGACCTTGGAGGTCTTGCGTTGCAGCAGGAACACTTCACGTGCCGGTGCGTGGGGTTGCGGCTTGATGCCGGCCACACCGCCACGGGCTTGCAGTTGGGTGTCGATGCCCCACTCTTTCCAGAACGCCTCGCGGTCCAGGCTGGTGGACACGCCCTCGTGCACGAGGAACTCGCAGACGTCGAAGCCGATGCCGCCGGCGCCGATCACCGCCACGCGCTTGCCCACCGGCTTGCGCTCCAGAATCACATCCAGGTAGCTCAGCACCTTGGCGTTGTCGACGCCCGGAATCGCCGGCGTGCGCGGCGCAATGCCGGTGGCCAGGATGATCTCGTCGTAATCGCCCGCCGCCAGTTGCGCCACATCCACGCGGGTGTTGAGGCACAGCTCGACGTGGGTGGTCTGCAATTTGCGCTTGAAGTAGCGCAGGGTTTCGAAGAACTCTTCTTTGCCCGGCACGCGCTTGGCGATATTGAACTGGCCGCCGATCTCGCTGGCCGAATCGAACAGGGTCACCTGGTGGCCGCGCTCAGCCGCCACGGTGGCCGCCGCCAGCCCCGCAGGCCCGGCACCGACCACCGCAATTTTCTTGATCTGCTTGACCGGCAGGTAGTTCAGCTCGGTCTCGTAGCAGGCACGCGGGTTGACCAGGCAGGTGGTCAGCTTGCCGCCAAAGGTGTGATCCAGGCAGGCCTGGTTGCAGCCGATGCAGGTGTTGATTTCATCCGCGCGGCCGGCAGCGGCCTTGTTGACGAACTCCGGGTCGGCCAGGAACGGGCGCGCCATCGAGACCATGTCCGCATCGCCTTCAGCCAGAATCTGCTCGGCTATTTCCGGGGTGTTGATGCGGTTGGTGGTGATCAACGGAATCTGCACCGCGCCACGCAGCTTGGCGGTGACCTTGCTGAACGCACCACGCGGCACCTTGGTGGCGATGGTGGGGATACGCGCTTCGTGCCAGCCGATACCGGTGTTGATAATGCTCGCACCGGCGCCTTCGATGGCCTTGGCCAGTTGCACGATCTCTTCCCAGGTGCTGCCGCCTTCCACCAGGTCGAGCATCGACAGGCGGAAGATAATGATGAAGTTCGGACCTACTGCTTCGCGTACCCGGCGCACGATGTCCACGGCCAGGCGCATGCGGTTTTCGTAGCTGCCACCCCAACGGTCGGTGCGATGGTTGGTGTGGGCGGCGAGGAACTGGTTAATGAAGTAGCCTTCGGACCCCATGATTTCCACGCCGTCGTACTCGGCCACCTGGGCCAGCAGCGAGCAGGTGACGAAATCCTGGATCTGCTTCTCGATGCCCTCCTCGTCCAGCTCCTTGGGCTTGAACGGGTTGATCGGCGCCTGGATCGCGCTCGGCGCCACCTGCTTGGGGCTGTAGGCATAACGACCGGCGTGGAGGATCTGCATGCAGATCTTGCCGCCCGCTGCGTGCACGGCCTGGGTCACAATCTTGTGCTTTTGCGCTTCTTCGTCGGTGGTCAGTTTGGCGGCACCGGCATATACGCCGCCTTCATCGTTCGGGCCGATGCCGCCGGTGACCATCAGGCCAACGCCGCCACGGGCGCGCTCGGCAAAATAGGCGGCCATACGTTCGAAGCCGCCGGGCTTTTCTTCCAGGCCGGTGTGCATCGAGCCCATCAGGGTGCGGTTGCGCAAGGTGGTAAAACCCAGGTCCAACGGGGCCAGCAGGTGCGGGTAGGCAGCAGCGGTCATGGTACAGCTCCACAACGGATCATCACGGGACGTGGCAGGCTCGAACGGCTTGCCATCGGTTTATGTCCCACAGACTAAGAGGCGATGGACGACCGCTCAATGACCGTAACTGACAAGTTATTGATCCAAATGCACAGTGCCCCTTGGCAAGCCGGTGCATCAGCCCTACCCTAGTCGGCGAACCCTGCACACGGTCTGTTGTCTGTTGCCCCATGCGTAAACTTCTAGCGTTCACCGTCTCCATGGCCCTGGTTGCCGCCATCGCCGCGTATCTGGTCTGGACCCAGGAGCGCCCCGTGGCGCATTACCTGTCGGACCTGCGTATCACCCTGGCCGTCAATGAAGGCGAGCCCGCCGACCGTGGCAACCTGCTGGGCATCCAACCCGAGCTGTTCCCTGCTGATTACCAGAGCCTGGAACGCTTGCACCTGAAACTCTCGGCCTACCTGCAAAAGGCCCGCGACCAAGGTTTGATCAACGCCAAGACCGTCGTCGTGCTGCCGGAACATATCGGCACCTGGCTGATGCTCAGCGGCGAAAAGAATGAGCTGTACCAGGCCACTCACCTCAAGGACGCCATGAATTGGCTGTCCGCCAGCAACCCGTTGCAGTTTGCCCGCGCCTGGATCAGCGCCAAAGGCGATAACCGCATGGACGACGCCTACCTGCGTATGAAGGCACCGGCCATGGCACGCGACTATCAAGTGCTGTTCGGCGGCCTGGCCAAAGAATTCGGCGTGACCCTGGTGGCCGGCTCCATCGCGCTGCCCAACCCCAGTGTCAGCCAGGGCCAACTGCACATTGGCCATGGCGCGCTGTACAACGCCAGCGTGGTGTTTGCGGCCGATGGCCTGCCCATCGGCGAGCCACAGCGCCAGCTTTACCCGATTTACGATGAGCGCGGGTTTATCGCCCCGGGTGACGAAAATATCGTCAGCGTGGTCGACACCCCGGCCGGGCGCCTGGGCATCCTGATCGGCAGCGACAGCTGGTACCCGGACAATTACCGCAAGCTCAACGAGCAAGGTGCGCAACTGGTGGCCGTGCCGGCCTTCGTCACCGGCCGCGACACCTGGGACCGCCCATGGCGCGGCTTTAAAAGCGTGTCCACGCCGCCGGAAATCAGCCTCAAGCCCGAAGAACTCAGCGAAGGCGAAGCCTGGCGCCGCCTCACCCTGATCAGCCAGCAGCCCATCAGCCAGGCCAGCGCCGGCATGAGTGTGTTCCTGCGTGGGCAGTTCTGGGACTTGGGCACCGCCGGGCACAGCTTCCTCAGCAACGACGGGCACGTCACGGCGGGCAACGACGCCCGTGGCGCGCGCCTGCTGAATATCTGGCTGTAACGCCGTGAAGCCGGTGCGCCTTGGGGACTTGTCGGTGGGCTTTGTTCAGTCCTTGGCCGACGCCGTCCACAGCCACGGCCTGGACCCGCAGCCGCTGCTGCTGCAATACGGCCTGGACCCGGCGCGCCTTGCCGAAGCCGGGGCGCGCCTGTCGATCCCGCGCTATATGCGCCTGGGCCACGCCGCCATCCAACTGACCGGCGACCCCGGCCTGGGCTTGCGCATGGGTCAATTGAGCCGTCTGAGCCAGGCGGGATTGGCCGGCGTCACCGCCGCACAGGCGCCGAACGTACGCGAAGCGGCGCGCGCACTGACGCGGTTTGAAGCGCTGTACGGCTCCAACTATCGTGGCCAGTCGAGCTTTCATGAGGACGCCGAAGGCGCTTGGCTGCGCTTCTATTCCATCAGCCCATACAACGCCTACAACCGCTTTGTGGTGGACTCGATCATCGCCGGCTGGCTGCAGCAATTGTCGAGCCTGGCCCAACAACCGGTGCAGGCCCAGCGCATCGACATCGAGTTTGAAGCCCCTGAGTACAGCGACCAGTACCGCGTGCTGGGTGACAGCCCCGTGCATTTCGGTGCCGAGGCCAACCAACTGCGCCTCAACCAGCCAACCCTGAGTCTGCGTAACCCGCAGCATTGCCCCAGCACCTGGCAGCTGTTGTTGAAGTTATGTGAACAGGAGTTGGAGCAACTCACCCGCACCCGCAGCCTGCGCGAGCGCATTACAAGGTTGCTCGGGCCGATGCTCAATGGCGGCCGGGAACCCGACCTGGAAGAAGTGGCGGCACGCCTGAAGCTGCCAACCTGGACACTGCGGCGCAAACTGGCCGACGAAGGCACGCAGTTTCGCGCAATTCTCAACGATACCCGCCGCGATCTGGCCATGACCTACATTCGCGACACGGAACTGGCGTTCGGCGAGATCGCCTACTTGCTCGGTTTTGCCTCAGCCCAAGCCTTTCAGCGGGCCTTCAGGCGGTGGAACAACCAGACCCCAGGGGAATTTCGCCGCAGTCAGCGGCATTCCGCCTGAAGTCGGTGTTACAGCTCGGTGGCGTCATCGGCCGGATCCAGCGGATCCAGTTCAAACGCGTGGTACTCCAGCAGTTCTTCCTGGTATTCGTCCATGGCGGACTCCTTCTTGGTTAAAAGCGCTTGCAGATAAATGACCTGCAAGCCCAGCCTAAAGTGCCGTGATGACGAAAAAATGTCGGCGCCATGACGTTCCTGCACTTCAAGATAAAACGTAGCAGGGTTGGATCGATTTAGCGTCGGAATCTTGAGGTGCTATTGCAATCATTGCATTTGCAATCAATAACAGATTTCCATTAGGGTACGAGACTTCGCAGCAAGGAGCCTCGACCATGCCTGTCTCTACCGCCCAAGCCGCGCAGCGCTGTATCGATGCGCTGAGCAGTGCCGCCCCGCCGCCCGGCTCGCCGCTGTACACGGTCATGAACATGGCCAATACCCTGGAATTCAGCCGACAGGCCTGGGTGATTCGTGGCCAGTCACGCAGCCGCCGTGTGGGCAACTGGCCCAGTTGGTTTGCGCGCAATACCGGCGAAAAACCCATGCTGTACCTGCACCGTGCAGCATCGTCGGCGCAGTTATGTGGGCTGTCGCAGGCCGCCACGCAGCGCGGCATCCTCTGCAACGACGTCGAGAACCAGCCCTCTGCCTGGCCCAGGGGCGCGCAACCGTCGCTGCCGTTGTGGCTGGCGACCAACCCGCACTGCACGCCGTATGACCCGGCGTCCGGCGAAGAAGCCCGGGCGATTGTGCTGGCCGGGATTCGCGCGCTGTATGTCGACGGCAAGCCGGGGTTTTATTACCTCGCGCTGCATGATCAACAGCGCACAGCGAGGCTGGATAAGCAGGATCGTGAAAACGCGCTCAAGGGCATGTACCCGCTCCAGCGTACTCACACTGGGGAGGTGCGCTTGCTGGGTGCGGGCCGAGCGCTCGAGGACGTGACCCACGCGGCGCAATTGCTTGAACAGGATTGGGGAGTGACGGCGCAGGTATGGAGCTGCCCAAGCTACACGCGGCTGGCCCGTGAGGCAGCGGCGGCCGAGCGCTGGAATCGCCTGCACCCGATGGCTGCCCGGCAAAGCTGCCATCTGCATGAGTGCCTGGCCGGGAGCCGCGCGCCGGTGATTGCCGTGACCGGCTATCCGCAGGTGATTGTCGATCAGTTGGCGGCGTATGTGCAGGCGCGGTTTGTCGGGTTGGGTGCGGGGTCGGTGCAGGTTTCTGCGCCCAGTCGGTATTGGATTGTGGTGTGTGCGCTGCGGGCGTTGGCCGATGAAGGCCGTATTGGTGTCGAGCAGGTCGAAACGGCGATGCGTCGGTATCCACTGTGATGCATGGGCACGCGGTCAAACATGTGGGAGCTGGCTTGCCTGCGATGGCCTCACCTCGCCGTGTCAGGTACACCGTGGTGAGGCTATCGCAGCGGTGCGACGATTCGACAAGCCAGCTCCCACATTGGATCTTCGTCAGCTATTAGATCTTGCGTCGACTGCGGGTTTGCACGCCCGCCTCCACCGCCAACCCCGCAGTGCGCTCCAAGGTATCGGCAAACAGCTGGCGCTGCTCAGGCTCGATTTGCGACAGGAACAGCTCATCCACCGTGCTTTCGTAGATTTTCCACATCTTTTTACGCAACACCCGGCCGGCCTCGGTGATCGAGGCAAACGCTGCGCGGCCATCGCCGTCGGAGCGTGAACGCACTACCAGGCCGTCCTTTACCAGGCGGTCTACCAGGCGTGTGAGGTTGTAGCGCTCAATCGCCAGCACATCGGCCAATTCGTGCATGCGCCGTGTGCCGTCGGGGCCGCTTTCCAGGCCCCATAACGCGTCATACCAGGCATAGGGCGGCAGGTCTGCTGCAGCCAGGCGGCGTTCGATTTCTCGGATGACCGTCCTGTGGGCCCTGACAAAACGGAACCATACATCTGGCTCTTTCGACGACATGCAACACCATCCGGGGAATTTCAAGAAGGTTGCAATAGTAGCTCATCCCGCGCTAGATTCAGTCATGTAGTTGCAATTGCAATTACATTTGTGCAACTCCCACAAGGAGCCCGCTGCTTGAAATCCGCCTACCCTGGAGCCTCACATGACCCCCAATAACGCAGTAAGACTGGACGACGATCCACAGGAAACCCGCGAGTGGCTGGAGTCCATCGAATCGGTGCTGTCCACCGAAGGCCGCCCGCGTGCCCACTACCTGATTGATCAGTTGCTGGATTTCGACGTTGCGCGCCATGGTGACTTCTACGGGCGGGTGACCACGCCTTACGTCAACACCATCGCGGTTGACCGCCAATTGCCCTACCCCGGCAACCTGGCCATCGAGCGGCGCACCAATGCGTTTATTCGCTGGAATGCCATGGCGATGGTGCTGCGTGCGGGTAAACACTCGGGTGTTGGTGGGCATATTGCGACCTACGCGTCGGCCGCCGTCCTGTACGACGTAGGCTTCGACCACTTCTTCCGTGGCCGAACCGATACCTTCGACGGCGACCTGGTGTACATCCAGGGCCACTCCTCCCCGGGCATTTACGGCCGCGCCTACCTCGAAGGCCGCATCAGCGAAGCGCAGCTGGACAACTTCCGCCGCGAGGCCGGTGGCGAGGGCTTGTCCTCTTACCCGCACCCACGGCTGATGCCGGACTTCTGGCAGTTCCCGACAGTATCGATGGGCCTGGGCCCGATTACCGCCGCCTACCAGGCGCGCTTTATGCGCTACCTGGAGTTCCGTGACCTCAAGCAACACCAAGGCCGCAAGGTGTGGGCGTTTCTGGGCGACGGCGAAATGGACCAGCCGGAATCCCTGGCGGCCATCTCCCTGGCCGGCCGCGAGAAGCTCGACAACCTGATCTTTGTGGTCAACTGCAACCTGCAGCGCCTGGATGGCCCGGTGCGTGGCAATGCCAAGGTGATCCAGGAGTTCGAAAGCCTGTACCGCGCCGCCGGCTGGAATGTGATCAAGGTGATCTGGGGCGGCGGCTGGGATGCGCTGCTGGAAAAGGACCAGAGCGGCCTGTTGCGACAACGCATGATGGAGTGCGTGGACGGCGACTACCAGAACTACAAATCCCAGAACGGCGCCTATGTGCGTGAACATTTCTTCGGCAAATACCCGCAATTACTGGCGCTGGTTGCCGACATGTCCGACGACGATATCTGGAAACTCTCACGCGGTGGCCACGACCCGGACAAGGTCTACAATGCCTACGCCGCTGCCGTGCGCCACAAGGGCCAACCGACGGTAATCCTGGCCAAAACCGTCAAGGGCTTCGGCATGGGCGAAGCGGGCGAAGGCCAGAACATCAATCACCAGTTGAAGAAGATGGGCGCTGATGCAGTAAAAGCCTTTCGCGACCGCTTCGGCCTGGAAGTGGCCGATGACCAGCTCGACGAAATCCCTTACCTCAAGCCCGCCGCCGACAGCGAAGAAGCCCACTACTTCGCTGCCCGTCGCCAGGCGTTGGGCGGCTATGTGCCAGCACGACACACTGCAGTCGAGGCCTTGCAGATTCCCGAACTGAGCGCCTTTGCCACCCAACTCAAAGACACCGGCGAGCGTGCCATCTCCACCACCATGGCGTTTGTGCGCATCCTCGGCACGCTGTTGAAAGACCCGCACCTGGGCAAGCTGATCGTACCCATCGTGCCGGACGAGTCGCGCACCTTCGGCATGGAGAGCCTGTTCCGCCAGATCGGCATTCATTCCGCCGTCGGCCAGCTCTACACCCCACAAGACGCCGGGCAATTGAGCTACTACAAAGAGAGCAAAGACGGACAGATCATGCAGGAAGGCCTGAATGAATCCGGGGCTATTTCTTCGTGGATTGCGGCGAGTACGTCCTACAGCAATCACGGCTTGATGACCGTGCCGTTCTACATTTTCTATTCGATGTTCGGTTTCCAGCGCGTCGGCGACCTGGCCTGGGCCGCCGGCGATGCCCGCGCTCGCGGCTTTCTGCTGGGCGCCACGGCCGGCCGCACCACGCTGATGGGCGAAGGCTTGCAGCATGACGACGGCCACAGCCACATCCTGGCGTCGGTGATCCCCTGCTGCGTCGCCTATGACCCGACCTTTGCCTACGAGTTGGCGGTGATCATTCGCGAAGGCATGCGGCGCATGTACGTCGAACAAGAGGACATTTACTACTACATCACCCTGCTCAACGAGAACTACCCGCACCCGGCCATGCCCGAAGGCGTGGAGGACGGGATTCTCAAAGGCTTGTATCCGCTGAGCACGTCCCCCCAGGCGCAGGTGCAATTGATGGGCAGCGGCTCGATCCTGCGCGAAGTAATTGGCGCAGCGCAACTGCTCGACAAGGACTTTGGCGTAGCCAGTAATGTCTGGAGCGCCACCAGCCTGACCGAATTGCGCCGCGACGGGCACGCGGTGGAGCGCTGGAACCTGTTGCATCCGCAGGAAGAACCGCGTGCGAGCTACGTGGAAACCAGCCTGGCCGGACACAGCGGGCCGGTGGTGGTGGCGACGGACTATATGAAGTTATTCGCCGACCAGATCCGCCCCTTTGTACACGGCCGCCGTTTTGTGGCGCTGGGCACCGATGGCTTTGGGC
This sequence comes from Pseudomonas sp. IPO3747, assembly GCF_013385245.1. Lineage (NCBI taxonomy): Bacteria > Pseudomonadati > Pseudomonadota > Gammaproteobacteria > Pseudomonadales > Pseudomonadaceae > Pseudomonas > Pseudomonas sp. IPO3747. The sequence continues at coordinate 66,287 of NZ_JACAQL010000003.1, read as the reverse complement.
AATCGGACACCCGCGAAACCCTGCGCGAATTCTTTGAGGTGGACCGCCACTTCATCGTGCTGGCGGCGCTGAAGGCGCTGGCCGATGACGGCGTGATCGGGCGTGACAAGGTGAGCGAGGCCATCAGCCGCTACGGGATAAACGTCGACAAGACGAACCCCGTAGCCGTCTGAGTTACCGCCCAGGCGTTGGCAGCGGTGGAATCGCCTCTGTCGGCGCCGGCAGGTTCGGGTTGGTCGGCGATGGGGCTGGTTCCGCAGCCGGTGCAGGTGTTGGCGCAGTGGTCGGCGCCGGCTCGGCCTGTGGCGCAATCGGTGCCGCCTCCGGCGGCGGTGCCAGCGGTTCCGACACGGCGGGCGCTACCGGAGCGTCTTTGGGCGCGTCTATCTTATCGGCGGGCGCTACCTTATCGGCAGGCGCTACCTTATCGGCAGGCGCAGGCTTATCGGCAGGCGCAGCCGCTTTCGGCTCCGGCATGCCCAGCTCAGCCTTGGGCTTCTCTGGAATATGCTCGGCCGCCTTCACGTCCTGGGGCAGGAACACATCCACCAGCGAGAAGTAGCGATCGTAAAACTTCGGTGCCGTCACTGTCTCGCTGGCCACCTTGACCATCGAATCATCGGTTGAGCCGATCGGCATCGACACCGAGCCCAACACACCCACGCCGAGGCTGGCGGAGTTGTTGACCTTCTTCAGCGCGTAGCGGTCCTGCAAGGCATTGGCAAACATGGTCGAATGCTTGGCGCCTTTGCCATCATCGGCACACACTACGTTGAAGCTGATTTGCAGATGGGTTTCGCCGGTTTGCTGGAAACTCTTGTTACCCACCACCAGCTTGGGGTCGCTGCTGGTGATGATGTAACCCTGGCTCAACAGCGCACGTCGCGCCGCTTCACAGGCCGCCACATCGCTGACCGGGTAATCACGGGAGAACGTACCGGAGTCGTCGAAATTCTCATGTTCATAAATAGCGGTCTTGGGTGACGAGCAGCCCGCAGCGCCCGCCAGCACGAGCGCCAACCCGAGGCTACGCAAGTGAAATGATGTCGACATCGAAAATCCTGAGGAAAACAGTCAGGGCGCTATTGTGCAACAGAACGCAGGGTTGGCGCGCACATTCCTGTCGGTAAAACGTCACAGCGTTATTACACCGCCTGCGCAGGGAAAAGCCCGGCAGACATATGGTCGATAAACACCCGCAGCTTGGCCGAGGCAAAGCGACTCGAGGGCCACAGCATCCAGAAACTGCCACGGTGGACCAGGTGCTCATCCAGCACCCGTTGCAGACGCCCCTGGCGCACCGCCTCCTTGACCATGAAGTCCGGCAGGCAGGCGATGCCCAAACCTTCGTGCACCACATAGTTGAGGGACTCGATGGTGGTGCTGATCAGCGGCGCACGTAACACCGGCTCCGCCACGCCGGGCACATGGCGCAGTGGCCAGGGTTCCAGCTTGCCGGTGGCGCAGAATTTGTGGCGCAGGCAGGCATGGTCGCTCAAGTCCTGCGGGTGTTGCGGGGTGCCGTATTGCGCCAGGTAGCCTGGCGAGGCCACCAACACCAGTTGGTAATGCCCCAGATGACGTGCCATCAGCCGCGAATCTTCCGGCTTGCCGGTACGAATCACCGCATCAAAACCTTCCTCGATCACGTCCACCATGCGGTCAGAAAAATCCACATCCAGCTCGATGTCCGGGTAGGCGCGCATAAAATCGCTGAGCACCGGCATCAACAGCCCACGCACCTGCGGCAAGCTGATGCGCAGCGTGCCTCGGGGCGTGGCGCCGGCCTCAGTCAGCTCCTGCTCGGCCGCCTCCACCTCGGCCAGAATCCGCCGCGAGCGCTCGAGGAACAACGCGCCTTCGCCGGTCAGGGTGACGCTGCGTGTGCTGCGATGAAACAGCCGCACGCCCAGGCGTTCTTCCATGCGCGCGATGCTTTTGCCCACCGCCGAAGATGACACCCCCAAAACGCGGCCAGCTGCGGTGAAGCTGCGGGTTTCCGCAACCTGCACGAACACCGAAAGGCCGCTCAGACTGTCCATTGCCCTACCCTTTTTTATTGCGGACGTTGACGTCCGATAAGTTCGGAACCTTAGCCTGTTTTTCCGCAACCCGCAGCCCCCTACTCTGCCTCCTGACCTTTTGCATGGAGACGCAACATGAGCGACTGCCCTTCGATTACCGGCCCGGCCGCCACGGCCGTAAAGGACGCACTGCCTCTCGCCGGCTTACTGGCGTTGGCGTGCGCAGGGTTTATCACGATTCTCACCGAGGCCATGCCGGCCGGGCTGCTGCCTCAGATGGGCGAAGGGCTGCAGGTTTCACAGGCGTTAGTCGGCCAACTGGTGACCCTGTATGCCCTTGGCTCGTTACTCGCGGCCATCCCCCTCACCCTACTGACCCGAGGCTGGCGGCGGCGCCCCTTGCTGCTGATTGCCATCGGCGGCTTTGCCTTGGTCAACAGCGTGACGGCACTGTCCACCCATTACGGGCTGACCCTGGCCGCGCGCTTTTTTGCCGGGGTGTTCGCCGGGTTGCTTTGGGCACTGCTGGCCGGGTACGCCAGCCGAATGGTGGCCCCGCACCTGCAAGGCCGGGCGATTGCGGTCGCCATGCTCGGCGCACCGCTGGCCTTGTCACTGGGTGTACCTGCCGGCACGTTCCTCGGCGCTGCGGTGGGCTGGCGCCTGAGCTTTGCAATCATGACCGGGCTGACGCTGTTGCTGTTGGTGTGGGCGCGCTGGCAACTGCCGGACTTCGCCGGCCAGCCGGAACAAAAGCGCCTGGGCTTGCGCCAGGTGCTGAGCCTGCAAGGCATTCGTCCAGTGTTGTGGGTGACCTTTACCTACGTGCTGGCGCACAACATTCTCTACACCTACATCGCGCCGTTACTGGTGCCTGCCGGAATAGTCGCCGACATCGACCGGATACTGCTGGTATTCGGCTTGGCGGCCCTGTTGAGTATCTGGCTGACGGGCATGCTGATTGATCAACACTTGCGTCGCCTGCTGATCATCAGTTGCGTGATGTTCGCTGTATCGGCCCTGGCACTGGGCGTGTGGATGACTTCCACCCGTGCGGTGTATGCCAGCGTGGCGCTGTGGGGCCTGGCCTTTGGTGGCCTGCCGGCGCTGTTGCAAACGGCACTGGCCAAGTCTGCCGGCGACTCGGCTGACGCAGCGCAGTCAATGCTGGTGACGGTGTGGAACCTGGGAATTGCCGGCGGCGGGCTAGCAGGCGGTATGTTGCTACAAACATCGGGGGTGGCGTTGTTCCCGTGGGCGGTTGCCGGGTTGGTGCTTTTGGCATTGGCCGCGACACGGCGCATCGCGAGGACAAGCGCTTGATATACGGTTAATCTTGAAACACCCTGAAACTTATTCGGAATTCACCTGGGTGATCAAACCGTTCATTTCACTGCGCCGCCGCTTTACCTCACTGCGTTGGCGCACCCGGATCACCCTGTGGGCCGGCGCCACCATCGCCGGGCTGATGGTGGTGATGTTTGCGCGCCTGGCTGACGTGGCGCTCACTCAGTTCGCCGAGCAATCCAGCGCCCATCCGTGGCTGCCCTTCCTCTACACACCGCTGGTGGGCATGCTGGTGGTGTGGCTGACCACACGTTTTTTTGCCGGAGCCCAAGGCAGTGGCATTCCCCAGGTCATCGCCGCTACTCGCCTGGCCAACAAAGGACAGGACGTCAGCAAGCTGGTGTCATTGCGCATCGCATTGGCCAAGATAGGCCTCGGAACACTGGCGTTGACCGGCGGTTTCTCTGCCGGGCGCGAAGGGCCGTCCGTGCAAGTGGCGGCATCGATCATGCATTTCTTTCATCGCTACCTGCCCAATGCACGCATCATCCGCAGCGAAGACTTGATCCTGGCCGGCGGCGCCGCCGGTATCGCCGCCGCGTTCAATACGCCGCTGGCCGGCGTCGCCTTCGCAGTAGAAGAATTGGGGCGCAAGCTAGAAACCCGCACCAGCGGGGTATTGCTCAGCACCATTATTTTGTCGGGGATGGTCGCCATCGCCCTGCAGGGCAATTACAACTATTTTGGCCACCTGGACGTTGAAGGGATCAAGCTCGACATCATTGTTCCGGTATTGGCGGCAGGCATCGGCTGTGGCGTGCTCGGCGGGCTGTTCAGTCGCATGCTGCTGTGGCCCCAGCGCTACCACAGGTTTGTGGTCTGGGAATGGCGGCGCGCCCACCCGGTTTGGTTCGCCGGGGCGTGTGGGCTGGTGGTCGCAATCCTGGGCTGGCTCAGCGGCGGGATGTCCTTCGGCAGCGGCTACGGGATTACTTCGCAGATCATTGCCGCCGATGTCGGCCTGCCGTGGCATGCGCCTGTCACGCGTTTTCTGGCGACGGTCGTGACGTATTTTTCCGGAATTCCGGGCGGCATTTTTGCCCCGTCGCTGGCCGTCGGCGCGGCCGTGGGCGCCAACGCAGCCGAGTTTTTCGCGCTGGCAGCGCAACCGATCATTGCGCTGTGCATGGTGGGCTTCCTGGCTGCCGTGACGCAATCGCCGATCACCTCGGCGATCATCGTAATGGAGATGATCGACAGCCACGGGATGGTGATCAGCCTGATGGCGGTGGCGCTGATTGCCAAAGCCGTCAGTTCGCGGATGGGGCCGGAGTTGTACCAGCAATTGGCGCGCGGGTTTCTGCACCCACCGACAAAAAGCCCTTAACCCTGACAACATTGTTTACAACTTATTCATCAACTTCCTATCATCACCCTGGGTGCGTGACTGCATAGGGCACAACGCAGGTTAAAGCAAAGCATTGGTCGGGCCGCCAATGGAGACTTGTCGTGCCCAAAAAACACCCTGCCATCCCTCGCCCCCAGGCATTGACCGAGGGCGCACTGTCGGCCCTTGAGCGGTTTTCACGCATCGAAGCCGTCAGCGGCATCGTCCTGTTGCTGGCCGCCATTGCAGCGTTGATCTGGGCCAACAGCCCGGCCGCCGCGTCCTACGAACACTTCTGGAACACCCCGATTACCCTCGGGCTGGGCGATTTCAGTGTGTCGCGCTCCCTGCACTTTCTGGTCAATGACGGCCTGATGACCATTTTCTTCCTGGTGGTAGGTGCGGAGATACGTCAGGAAATAAAGGACGGCGCACTCGCCAACCTGAAACTCGCGACCCTGCCGCTGGGCGCCGCACTGGGTGGCGTAGTGATGCCGGCCATTATCTACACCGCGCTCAACCATGGCACCGCCGCCGCGAGTGGCTGGGCCGTGCCCACCGCCACCGACATTGCCTTTGCCGTCGGCGTGCTGGCGCTGTTGGGCAAATCCATCCCCAGCGGTGTACGCGTCCTGCTGCTGGCACTGGCCATTATCGACGACATCGTTGCGATCCTGATCATTGCGGTGTTTTTCACTGCAAGCCTGGACTACATGGGTCTGGTGGTTGCCGCAGGTGGGTTAGCCCTGGTGTTGGTGTTCCAACGAATGGGCATCAGCAAGGCGGCGATCTATCTGCTGCCGGGGGCGATTGTCTGGTTCGGCCTGCTCAAGACCGGCGTGCACCCGACCCTCGCCGGGGTGATCCTGGGCCTGATGACGCCGGTCAGCTCCAAACCGACCACCGAACGCCCACTGGACACCATCGGCCGCACCTTCAACGAACTGATGGATCGCCTCTCGCGACCGGCCGAAGACTCGCACCAGGTCGCCAAGCCGCTCAAGCAACTGCGCGAAGCCCAGCGCGAACTGATGCCGCCGGTGCAGCGCGTGCAGTCGGCGTTGCATCCGTGGGTCGCATTCGGTGTGATGCCGTTGTTCGCCCTGGCCAATGCCGGTGTCAGCTTGCAAGGCTTGAACCTTGAGCATCCGCTGCCCCATGGCGTGTTTATGGGCGTGATCTTCGCCCTGGTGATCGGCAAACCGTTGGGCGTGATGCTGGCGAGCATCACGCTGGTCAAACTCAATATCTGCAAGCTGCCCGACGGAGTCACCTGGAGCGGTGTCGGCCTGGTCGGCCTGCTGGCGGGGATTGGTTTTACCATGTCGATCTTTATCTCGTCCCTGGCCTTCTCCGACCCGGAACTGTTGGCAGCGGCCAAACTGAGTGTGCTGACGGCCTCGACCGTGGCAGCTGTGATTGGCTTGAGCTGGGGCAAACTGAAGTTCTGAGCCCGTCTGCGCGTCCCGCTTTCTGTACTTGCGTACGGGTGACGCAGAGCGTCACGGGATGCATTACCACGCAGAGTGTGGGAACGATCAGTTCTGAGCCGATAATTGCGCAAAAAAAAAGCCCCCGGTCCTTTCAGACCGGGGGCTTTTCTATTAAAACCAACATCAGAACTTCTTGATGTCAGCCTTGGTTTCCAACTGCTTGCGGTAGGCAGCAAAGTCCTGCTGGCCAATACGCGAGGCGAGGAAGCGGCGGTATTGCGCCTTTTCTTCGTCGGTAGGGGCTGCAGCTTCGTTGACGCCGTTCAAGCGCACGATCACCAGGCTACCGTCAGCCAGGGTCACGGTGGTGAAGGTCGGCTTGTCTTTGGCCGCAGGCTTAGGCATGCGGAACAGGGCTTGCAGCACGGCCGGCTCGATCGCTTCAGCGTTACGGGTCGCCGCTTCAGTGACCTTCCAGGCCTGGCCGTCGATCGGCTGGTTCAACGGGGTCTTGCCGTCACGCAGGCTGGCGATCAACTCGTCGGCATGGGTTTTGGCAGCCGCGATGGCGCGCTCTTTGGTCATCTGGGTGCGGATCGCAGCCGACACGCTTTCCAGCGGCAGTTGCGCAGGCTTCAGATGCTCTTTGGCACGCAGCACGATGATGGTTTCCGGGTCCAGCTCGATAGCGCTGCTGTTGGCACCTTCATCCAGCACTTCCGGGCTGAACGCTGCGGTGACCACGGCACGGTTGGCCGCAACACCTTCGCCACCTTCACGGCCAAACGGCGCGGACGTGTGCACGGTCAGCTTCAGGTCGGACGCCGGCTGAGCCAGGTCGGAGGCTTCGAATGCCGCGTCTTCCAATTGCTTGGTCGCTTCGACATAACGCTGCTCGACCTGCTGGGTCTTGAGCTCGCGGGTCAGCTTGTCTTTCAGGCTGGCAAACGATGGCACTTCAGGTGCTTCAACGCCCAACAGCTTGATCAAGTGCCAACCGAAAGTGGTGCGCACCGGCGCCGACACCTGGTCCTTGTTCAAGGCATACAGGGCGGTTTCGAAGTCCGGGTCGTAGACGCCAGGGCCGGCAAAGCCCAAGTCACCGCCATTGTTGGCCGAACCTGGATCCTGGGAGAACTCCTTTGCCAGGGCGTCGAACTTCTCACCCTTGGCCAGGCGTGCCTGGATGTCTTCGATCTTGGCCTTGGCTTGCGCGTCGGTGGTCTTGTCGTTGACTTCGATCAGAATGTGCGCGGCACGACGCTGTTCAGCGAGGTTGGCGGTTTCTTTCTGATAGGCAGCCTGCAGCTCTTCGTCCTTGACGGTGACCTGGTCGAAGAAGGAAGACTTCTTCAGTTCCAGGTAATCGATGACCACTTGGTCCGGGGTCATGAACTCTTTGGCGTGCTTGTCGTAGTAAGCCTTGACCTCATCGTCGGTGAGCTTCACCGCCGCAGGGTCAGTCTTGATGTTGACGGTGGCAAAATCGCGGGTCTGTTTTTCCAGACGGGCGAAAGCCAGCACTTCGGCGTCGGTGACGAAACCGCTGCCGGCGATGCCTGCGCGAACCTGGCCGATCAGCATTTCCTGGGTCAGCATCTGACGGAATTGCATACGGGTGTAGCCCAGCTGACGGATCACCTGGTCAAAGCGTTCGGCACTGAACTTGCCGTCCACCTGGAATTCCGGCGTCTGCAGGATCACTTGGTCCAGCGCAGCTTCAGAGAAGCCGAACTTGGAATCAGCGGCGCCTTGCAGCAACAGCTTGCGATCGATCAGGCCCTTCAGAGCCGCTTCGCGCAGCAGTTTTTCGTCCAGCAGCGAAGCATCGAAATCCTTGCCCAGCTGTTGCATCAGCTGGCGACGTTGCATGTCAACGGCCTGGCCCAGTTCGGTCTGGGTGATTTCTTCACCGTTGACCTTGGCCACGTCCTGCTTGTTGTTACCCGAAGCCTGGAAAATGGCCTCGATACCGGTGAACGCCATCAATGCGACGATGATCCCGATAATGGTCTTGGCAATCCAGCCTTGTGAATTGTCCCTGATATTTTGCAGCATGCGTCCCCCAGAAACGGTTGATCTTCAAAAATTAGGCAACCGTGGAGCGTGGGTAGAGTCCGGATAGAAGAAAGGCGCATCCGAGGATGCGCCTTCTCGTAACTGGCGGAGCGGACGGGGTTTTGAACCAACACCCCAGGCCCTGGCGACCCGATGGATACGTGGGTCAGCTGCCGCTCCGCTGCCAGGCCAGACCTGCGTCTGACCCGGGTAGGCAAGGCTTGAACGAAGCTTAGTTAACCGCTTCTTTCAGGGCTTTACCGGCTTTGAAACCTGGTTTTTTGGCAGCAGCGATTTGCAGTGCTTTGCCAGTCTGTGGGTTACGGCCAGTGCGAGCTGGGCGGTCAGTCACAGAGAAAGTACCGAAGCCTACCAGTACCACGGAGTCGCCGGCCTTCAGAGCGCCAGTGACGGATTCGATTACTGCGTCCAGCGCACGGCCAGCAGCAGCTTTCGGGATATCAGCGGATGCGGCGATAGCATCAATCAGTTCCGACTTGTTCACTCTAAGTCCCCTTATATATCTATTGAGTATGATTCTAAGTTTTTTGGTGAAAGCAAAAACCAGTGCTGAATGGCCTACAGACACTTAAGAGCCGCTTTATAACAAGGGCTCTAAAAAGCTGTCAAGGAAGCCCCCAGGCTCATTCGCATTAATGCGTGCTAATTCTTTCCTTGGAATCGGACTCGCGTTTTTCGTCCTTCGCGACAATCTCCGGAGCCACATCCGGCAAGGGCTCCGGCGCGTATTGCAACGCAATTTGCAGGACCTCGTCAATCCATTTAACCGGTTTAATCTGAAGATCCTGCTTGATATTGTCAGGAATTTCCTTCAAGTCGCGAACATTCTCTTCCGGAATGATCACGGTCTTGATACCGCCTCGGTGTGCAGCGAGCAATTTCTCTTTCAGACCACCGATGGCCAATACCTGACCCCGCAGGGTAATTTCCCCGGTCATCGCCACATCGGCACGCACAGGAATGCCAGTCAGTGCCGACACCAGTGCCGTGCACATGCCTACACCGGCGCTAGGGCCGTCTTTGGGGGTCGCCCCTTCCGGCATGTGGATGTGGGTGTCGTGCTTCTCGTGAAAGTCCAGGGGGATCCCCAGGCTCTTGGCGCGGCTGCGCACCACGGTCTGCGCGGCGGTGATCGATTCGACCATCACATCACCCAACGAACCGGTCTTGATAAGCTGGCCTTTGCCCGGGATAACCGCCGCTTCGATGGTCAGCAGTTCGCCGCCCACCTGGGTCCACGCCAGGCCCGTCACCTGCCCTACCTGATCCTGCTGCTCAGCCAGGCCGTAACGGAATTTCTTCACGCCCAGGAAGTGCTCCAGGGAATCGGCAACCACCTTCACCGAGAAGCGTTTTTCCAGCGAGTGCTCCTTGACCGCTTTGCGGCAGATCTTCGCAATCTGACGCTCAAGGCCACGCACACCGGCTTCGCGGGTGTAGTAACGCACGATGTCGCGGATCGCTTCGACCTCAAATTCGATCTCGCCTTTTTTCAGGCCATTGGCCGAGATCTGCTTGGGTGCGAGGTATTTGACGGCGATGTTGATCTTCTCGTCTTCGGTGTAACCCGGCAGACGAATCACCTCCATCCGGTCCAGCAGGGCTGGCGGGATGTTCATGGAGTTGGAGGTGCACAGGAACATTACGTCGGACAAGTCGTAGTCGACTTCCAGGTAATGGTCGTTGAAATTGTGGTTCTGCTCGGGGTCGAGCACTTCGAGCAACGCCGAGGCCGGATCGCCACGCATGTCGCTGCCCATTTTGTCGATTTCATCGAGCAGGAACAGCGGGTTGCGCACACCCACCTTCGTCATCTTTTGAATCAATCTTCCTGGCATCGAACCGATGTACGTACGGCGATGGCCACGAATTTCCGCTTCATCACGCACACCGCCAAGGGCCATGCGCACAAACTTACGGTTGGTGGCACTGGCAATCGACTCGGCCAGGGAAGTTTTACCTACACCCGGAGGCCCGACCAGGCACAACACCGGGCCACGAATTTTCTTCACGCGCTTTTGCACGGCGAGGTATTCGAGGATGCGTTCTTTGACTTCTTCGAGGCCGTAGTGGTCGGCGTCAAGGATCTCTTCGGCACGGGCCAGGTCCAGGCGCACTTTGGTCTGAGCTTTCCACGGCACCTGCACCAGCCAGTCGATGTAGGAACGCACCACGGTGGCTTCGGCCGACATTGGCGACATTTGCTTGAGCTTGTTCAGCTCAGCCATGGCCTTGGTCAGGGCGTCTTTAGGCAGGCCGGCGGCGTCGATGCGCTTTTTCAGCTCTTCGACTTCGTTGTGGCCTTCTTCGCTGTCGCCGAGTTCTTTCTGAATGGCCTTCATCTGCTCATTCAGGTAGTACTCGCGCTGGCTGCGCTCCATTTGTTTCTTCACGCGACCACGGATGCGCTTCTCAACCTGCAGCAGGTCGATTTCACCATCCAGCAGCGCCAGCACGTGTTCAACACGGGCCGGCAGGTCGATGATTTCGAGGATGTCCTGCTTCTGCTCGATCTTGAGCGCCATGTGCGCGGCCATGGTGTCGACCAGGCGGCTTGGCTCATCGATGCTGTTGAGGGACGACAGCACTTCAGCCGGGACTTTCTTGCCCAGTTGCACATACTGCTCGAACTGCGAGAGCAGGCTGCGCACAAACACTTCGGATTCGCGCTCAGGGGCTTCGACTTCGTCGATCAGCGCCACTTCGGCGCGCAGGTGACCGTCCACCTCCATGAAGCGCTCGACCGCACCACGCTGCTCGCCTTCGACCAGCACCTTGACGGTGCCATCGGGCAACTTGAGCAATTGCAGAACAGTCGCAACGGTACCGACCCGATACAGGGCATCTTCGCCTGGATCATCATCAGCAGGATTCTTCTGGGCCAACAGCAGGATCTGCTTGTCGCCCGTCATCGCAGCCTCGAGGGCTTCGATAGACTTCTCGCGCCCCACGAACAGCGGGATAACCATGTGCGGATAGACGACGACATCACGCAACGGCAGGAGAGGCAATTCAATGGTTGTCTTCATGATTTCGCCTCTATGACAGTTGAAAAATTAGCTTGAAACCAAGATGGGGGCTGTACGCAAAAAAAACAAGCTCAATGCCAGCAGTTAAACGCATGAATAAACGCGAATTTAACCGTAAAACACAAACCGCCCCGAAAAACCGCCACATAAAAAGAAAGGGCCTCGAAAGGCCCTTGCTTGTACTGCGACGGCTTGACGCTTAAGCGTCAGGTGCAGCCTTGGCAGCCGGCTCACTGTTTTCGTAGATATACAGTGGCTTGGATTTGCCTTCGATAACGCTTTCGTCGATCACCACCTTGCTCACCTCGGATTGCGAGGGGATTTCGTACATGGTGTCGAGCAACACGCCTTCGAGGATCGAACGCAGGCCACGTGCACCGGTCTTGCGCTCCAGTGCCCGCTTGGCCACTGATTTGAGCGCGTCGGTACGGAACTCGAGGTCTACACCTTCCATCTCGAACAGCTTGGCGTATTGCTTGGTCAGGGCGTTTTTCGGCTCGGTGAGGATCTGAATCAGAGCAGCCTCATCCAGCTCGTCCAACGTGGCCAGGACCGGCAGACGGCCAACGAATTCCGGGATCAGACCGAACTTGACCAGATCGTCAGGCTCGACTTCACGCAGGGACTCGCCCACCTTCTTGCCTTCTTCCTTGCTGCGCACTTCTGCACCGAAGCCGATGCCGCCACGGGTGGAACGTTGCTGAATAACCTTTTCCAGCCCCGAGAAAGCACCGCCACAGATGAACAGGATGTTGCGCGTATCAACCTGAAGGAATTCCTGCTGCGGGTGCTTGCGGCCGCCTTGTGGCGGTACGGAAGCAACCGTGCCTTCGATCAGTTTCAACAGGGCTTGCTGCACGCCTTCACCGGAAACGTCCCGAGTGATCGACGGGTTGTCGGACTTGCGCGAAATCTTGTCGATTTCGTCGATGTAGACAATACCCATCTGGGCCTTCTCTACGTCGTAGTCGCACTTTTGCAGCAGCTTCTGAATGATGTTCTCGACATCTTCACCCACGTAGCCAGCCTCGGTGAGGGTGGTGGCGTCGGCGATGGTGAATGGAACGTTCAGCAGACGAGCGAGGGTTTCTGCAAGCAGGGTTTTACCCGAGCCTGTAGGACCGATCAGCAAGATGTTGCTCTTGCCGAGTTCGACTTCGTCGCCTTTCTTGTCACGCTGGTTCAAGCGCTTGTAGTGGTTGTACACCGCTACCGCCAAAACCTTTTTTGCACGCTCTTGACCAATCACATACTGATCAAGGATGCCGCTGATTTCTTTAGGCGAAGGCAATTTATGCGCGCTGCTCTCGGCCTGGGCTTCCTGCACCTCCTCGCGGATGATGTCATTGCACAGGTCGACGCACTCGTCGCAGATAAACACCGAGGGGCCGGCAATCAATTTGCGTACTTCATGCTGGCTTTTGCCGCAGAAGGAGCAATAGAGCAGCTTGCCGTTGTCCTCGCCGTTGCGGGTGTCAGTCATTCGTTCGATCCAAATCCGATAGGCTTGCAACACAAGATGAAGGCTTATGCGGGCTTTTTCAAGCCCGCCGGTGGTCGGACATGCCGACCAGCCTTATTTTGAGGTGCTTATATTAAGCGGGGCGCTTTTCGATCACTGCGTCGATCAACCCGTATTCACGAGCAGCTTCAGCGCTCATGAAATTGTCGCGGTTGGTATCACGCTCGATTTCTTCCAGGGTGTGCCCGCTGTGTTTGGCCATCAGCGTGTTCAGACGCTCACGAATAAACAGGATTTCCTTGGCGTGGATTTCGATGTCCGATGCCTGGCCCTGGAAACCGCCCAACGGCTGGTGAATCATCACGCGCGAGTTCGGCAGGCAGTAACGCTTGCCCTCGGCACCTGCGGTCAGCAGGAAAGCGCCCATGCTGCAGGCCTGGCCGATGCACGTGGTCGACACGTTTGGCTTGATGAACTGCATGGTGTCGTAGATCGACATGCCTGCAGTAACCGAGCCGCCCGGGGAGTTGATGTAAAGATGGATGTCCTTGTCCGGGTTTTCCGCTTCAAGGAACAGCAGTTGCGCGCAGATCAGGTTGGCCATGTAGTCCTCTACCGGGCCGACCAGAAAAATCACTCGCTCCTTGAGCAGGCGCGAGTAGATGTCATAGGCGCGTTCGCCACGAGCAGATTGCTCGACAACCATCGGGACCAAGCCGCCAGCGGCCTGGATATCAGAGTTCTGCTGAATATAGGAATTACGGAACATGCTCTGCAGTTACTCCCAAATAGTCATGTCTTGAAAACGCATAAGCCAGCGCGAGGCTGGCTTATGGTTATATTTCGAACGAGTTGGACAATCAGTCGGCTTGTGCTGCTTCCGCCGGTTTGACTGCTTCTTCGTAAGAGACCGCTTTGTCGGTCACCTTAGCCTTCTGCAGAACAGTATCCACAACTTGTTCTTCCAGCACAACCGAACGTACTTCGTTCAGTTGCTGGTCGTTCTTGTAGTACCAAGCCACGACCTGCTCAGGCTCCTGGTAGGCCGAAGCCATTTCCTGGATCATTTCGCGAACGCGATCTTCGTCAGGCTTGAGGTCGAATTGCTTGACCACTTCAGCCACGACCAGACCCAGCACAACGCGGCGCTTGGCTTGCTCTTCGAACAGCTCGGCTGGCAGCTGGTCAGGCTTGATGTTGCCACCGAACTGCTGAACCGCTTGAACGCGCAGGCGATCCACTTCGTTGGACAGCAGGGCCTTGGGCACTTCGATCGGGTTGGCGGCCAGCAGACCATCCATCACCTGGTTCTTGACCTTGGACTTGATGGCCTGACGCAGCTCACGCTCCATGTTCTTGCGAACTTCGGTACGGAAGCCGTCGATGCCGGTTTCCTTGATACCGAACTGGGCGAAGAATTCTTCGTTCAGCTCAGGCAGCTTAGGCTCGGAAACACTGTTGACGGTCACGGTGAACTCGGCGGCTTTGCCGGCCAGGTCCAGGTTCTGGTAGTCAGCAGGGAAAGTCAGGTTCAGAACGCGCTCTTCACCGGCCTTGGCGCCAACCAGGCCGTCTTCGAAGCCCGGGATCATGCGGTTGGAACCCAGCACCAGCTGGGTGCCCTTGGCGGAGCCGCCAGCGAATGCTTCGCCGTCAACCTTGCCAACGAAATCGATGTTCAGCTGGTCTTCGTTCTGGGCGGCACGGTCGGCCACTTCAAAACGGGTGTTCTGCTTGCGCAGGATTTCCAGCATGTTGTCCAGGTCGGCATCTGCCACGTCAGCGCTCAGGCGCTCAACGGCGATGTCTTCGAAACCGGCAACGGTGAATTCCGGGAACACTTCGAATACGGCAACGTATTCCAGGTCTTTACCGGCTTCCAGGGACTTAGGCTCGATCGAAGGCGAACCCGCTGGGTTCAGCTTGTGCTCGACAACGGCTTCGTAGAAGGAAGCCTGGATCACGTCACCAACAGCTTCCTGACGCGCATCGGCACCAAAACGACGCTTGATTTCGCTCATTGGCACTTTGCCTGGACGGAAACCAGCGATCTTGGCCTTTTGGGCAGTCTGCTGCAGACGCTTGTTGACCGCAGTCTCAATACGCTCTGCCGGCACGGTGATGCTCAGGCGGCGCTCGATGGCAGTAGTATTTTCAACAGAAACTTGCATGGATATTCCTCGTTGCACAGACGTTAGCCGGCCGTTTCCGACCCCAGAATCAAGGGCATGCATTCTAGTGGGTCAAACTCAAGAAGTCACCCTACTGAAAACGGGTGGAAAAACAGCAGGCCATTTATAGGTTCAAGTGCACGCATGCACCTCATCCCGTTAGCAAATACAGCGCATCACGCCAGGGCTCTAGCGCCAGCCCTTCTATATATAGAAGAGGTTGGATGCACACCCCGGCGAGCGACCCTGCAAGCAAGGTCGAAGGGTGTGGCAGCAGCATCGAGAAACACAAATACGATGAAACGCCCTACCCTGGAAACTCAAAACACTCAAACAAAAACGGCACAGCCCTTTTTCAGGTACTGCGCCGTTATTCGCTATTAAATAGCTGTACCGACCCTTATATAGCCGCGGATCAGTTCTACACGCTCAAAACCGGCAACGATTCTAACGCCAAGGCATTGAGAATGCTTGTTTTTTCTTGACGTCAATCAACGCCACAGGCCTGATGCCGGTCGATGGCGGCAAAAACCCGACTGCGCGCCCGGTGCAGCAGCACCCGCGCATTGCACAGACTGACGCCCAGCAACTCGGCAATCTCCTCAAGCTCAAGCCCTACCCGCTCACGCAGCACAAGCGCAGCGCTCTGAAGCGTCGACAGTTCCTGCAACGCGCGCTCGATACAGGCGCGCAGTTCGTCTTCACTGACCAGCGCCTCGGGCGTATCTTCATGCCAGCCCGCCGGTGCCGACAGCCACTGGCCACTGGCGGCGCAAAAGCGCTCCTGACCCTGCGAGTCATCGAAAAACACTTCGCGCCGACTCCGGCCATAGCGGCCCTTGGCTTTATTGGCCGTAATCGTCAGCACCCAGGTCTTGAGGCTGGAGCGCCCCTGAAAACCACTCAGCCCGCGCACAATCGCCAACCAGGCATCCTGCACCACATCATCGACATGCCGATGCCCGGCGATCGCCGAAGCCACCGCACGCATGGCGCCCTGATGGGTTTTAACCAGGTCGCAATAGGCCGATTGCTCCCCCAACAGCAGGCGCCCGAGCAAATGCGCCTCGCCAACCGCCATTCCCTGACTTTGATCCTGCTGTTGTGCCAACATTTTTCAGACCCTCCACGTAGCAGCGGATGAGGATCCAGGCCCATCCACGGCCATCCTCGTCAGTACATACGCGGCAGGGCATTTTTTGGATGCAAAAAAAAGCGCCAGATCATTGATCTGGCGCTTTTTAAAATATGGGGTGGACGAAGGGGATCGAACCCTCGACAACGGGAGTCACAATCCCGTGCTCTACCAACTGAGCTACGCCCACCATATTGCTTCAACAAGGAACTCGAACACCTTCCTTGTCTGGCCTCACCCTGCCTGATGGCTGGGTGACGCTTAATTGGTGCGGATGAAGAGACTCGAACTCTTACGCCTCGCGGCGCTGGAACCTAAATCCAGTGTGTCTACCAATTCCACCACATCCGCGCTTGAAACTCTTAAAGCAAAGGCGCCAGATGATTAATCTGGCGCCTTTCTAAATATGGGGTGGACGAAGGGGATCGAACCCTCGACAACGGGAGTCACAATCCCGTGCTCTACCAACTGAGCTACGCCCACCATATAGCGCTACTTGTGCCAAAGCTGCCTAATGGCGCACCCGGCAGGACTCGAACCTGCGACCATCCGCTTAGAAGGCGGATGCTCTATCCAGCTGAGCTACGGGCGCCTTATTAATCTGTACTCGTTGAAGATTACAAACTAAGTGCTTCCAGCCTTGCAGAACAGCTCTATCTGCTCGACCTTCTTAACCAGTGCTAGGCTGTGCCCGACAAGTGCGACGAATAGTATAGACGGCCTTGATACCCGTCAAATCTTTTTTGAAAAAAACTGATTTTATTTAAGGGGTTAGGGCAATTTGCAGACCAAGCGCCTTTGCCCTCACGTCATGGCGTGCGAGAATGCGCGCACTTTTCTTCCCCCTCTCGATGGTTAATCACGCGTAATGACTGCACAACTTATCGACGGCAAATCAATCGCCGCCAGCCTGCGCCAGCAGATCGCCAAACGAGTCACCGAGCGCCGCCTGCAAGGTCTGCGCACGCCTGGCCTCGCGGTGATCCTGGTCGGCAGCGATCCTGCCTCTCAGGTTTATGTCTCGCACAAGCGTAAAGACTGTGAAGAGGTCGGCTTTATTTCCAAGGCCTACGACTTGCCTTCCGAGACCACCCAGCAGGCGCTTACCGACCTGATCGACGGCCTCAACGACGACCCGGCCATTGACGGTATCCTGCTGCAACTGCCACTGCCCGAGCACCTGGACGCCTCCAAACTGTTGGAGCGCATCCGCCCGGACAAAGACGTCGACGGCTTCCACCCCTATAACGTCGGCCGCCTGGCCCAACGCATCCCGCTGCTGCGCCCCTGCACCCCGAAGGGCATCATGACCCTGCTGGAGAGCACCGGCGTCGATCTGTACGGTCTGGATGCCGTAGTCGTTGGTGCCTCCAACATTGTTGGCCGCCCGATGGCCATGGAGCTGCTGCTGGCCGGCTGCACCGTGACTGTCACCCACCGTTTCACCAAAGACCTCGCCGGCCATGTTGGCCGTGCCGACCTGGTGGTGGTTGCCGCGGGCAAGCCGGGCCTGGTCAAGGGCGAGTGGATCAAGGAAGGCGCGATCGTGATCGATGTGGGCATCAACCGTCAGGACGACGGCAAGCTGGTCGGCGACGTGGTGTACGAAACCGCCCTGCCCCGTGCCGGCTGGATCACCCCGGTACCCGGCGGTGTCGGCCCGATGACCCGTGCGTGCCTGCTGGAAAACACCCTGTATGCCGCAGAAAGCCTGCACGGCTAATAACCTGCCGTACTGAAAAAGCCCTGCCTTATCGCAGGGCTTTTTATTGAACGGCTAAAAACCCTTTTTTCTTAGTTTTTAAGCACTTTCGTCTGGATCTAGAAGAACATTCGACAGTTCTTCGTCCATACTCCTAAAATGTAACGGCATTTATCAAAAAACCGTTCTCGAACGGCATTTTCCTTACTTTTTTAGCGAGTTCACCCGCGTGAAAATTCGTCTCTCTCTTGTCAGCCTATTTTTTGCATTTACAGGCACCTTCGCGCACGCCAGCGAAACCACCCTCGCCCCGCGTGATACTTCAAAACTGCAGATTGCTTCCGGCAGCGCCATCCTGGTCGACCTGCAGACCAACAAAGTCATCTATTCCAGCAACCCCGACGTGGTGGTGCCAATTGCCTCCGTCAGCAAGCTGATGACCGGCCTGATCGTGCTCGAAGCCAAACAGAACATGGATGAGTACATCGACATCAACATCAAGGACACGCCAGAAATGAAAGGCGTGTTCTCCCGGGTGAAAATCGGCAGCGAAATGCCGCGCAAGGAAATGCTGCTGATCGCCCTGATGTCCTCGGAAAACCGCGCCGCCGCCAGCCTGGCCCACCACTACCCGGGCGGCTACCCGGCGTTTATTGCAGCGATGAACGCCAAGGCCAAGGCACTGGGCATGACCAGCACGCACTACGTGGAGCCCACCGGCCTGTCGATTCACAACGTGTCCACCGCCCGCGACCTGAGCAAGCTGCTGGCCGCCGCGCGTAAATACCCGATGCTGAGCCAACTGAGCACCACAAAGGAAAAGACCGTGGCGTTCCGCAAGCCCAACTACACCTTGGGTTTCTCCAACACCGATCACCTGATCAACCGCGCCAACTGGGATATCAAGCTGACCAAGACCGGCTTCACCAACCAGGCCGGCCACTGCCTGGTGCTGGTGACCAGCATGGGCAACCGCCCGGTGTCGCTGGTGATCCTTGATGCGTTCGGCAAGTTCACCCACTTTGCCGATGCCACGCGTATCCGCAACTGGGTCGAAACGGGGCGCGGCGGTTCGGTGCCGGACGTGGCCTTGCGCTACAAGGCCGACAAGAACCTGAAGAATCGCCCGAACGCGGCTGAAGTACGCCGCTGAATAATGTGGGAGCTGGCTTGCCTGCGATAGCATCAACGCGGTGCAACAGATAAACCGAGTTGCCTGCATCGCAGGCAAGCCAGCTCCCACAGGCTATAGCCTTCAGCGTTTTTACTTTCTTTCCGCCAGCACCTTGAGCGCCTGCGCCGCCGCCTGCTCCTGCCCGGCCTGCGCCGTGGCATTGGCAGAATCGCGCCAGCGCTGCACATCCACATTCGCCGGCAACTGGCTCGGGCGCTGGGTCAAAATCGCCCAGTGCCCCGCGCTCTTCCACGCCGACTCAAAATTACTGAAGCTCATCAACAGCCGTCGGTCCATGCCCGAGCGCAGCAGCACGGTGCTTTTCTGCTGATTGAACCCCACCACCACAACATAACGCGTGCCCGACCACATGCTCGGGTTGATCCGCGCCATCACCGGGTAACCCGCCGCCACTTGCGCCAGCACGGCCGTCAGCTGGCTGTCCAGCGGGTACACCATCAGCCCGTATTCACGCGCCAGCACCTGCATATTGCGCTCAAGGTTCGCCTCGCCACCCGGTAAGTGCAGCGGTTTGTCCAGCAAGCCGGGTGTCATGACAATGCCTTGTTGCGACAGCATGCTGGCTAAAGCTGAAGGACCGCTCTGATAGGCCTCGCTGCGATACGCCGGCACACCCGTGAGTTCAACGCGCTCCGGCAACCCCGCCAGTTTCGACGGGTGCCCGGAACACGCCGCCAGCCCGAGGGCGCACGCCAGCAGCAAGGAGGTTTTAACGTTCGAGCGTAAGCGCAATTTTTTACTCTCTTGATCAACGGCCGGTAAGGGCCCAGATCATAGCCCAATCGCGTTTAGGGAGTAGCGACAGGCTGCTGATATAGCCAACAAGTTGGACCGATTCGACCATTGGTCAATAGCACGCAACCGTCAGCTGGCTAGACTGTCCATTGAGAAGACTGTGTGTGCCCCCAGCGGGGCGAAAGGAGGCCAGAATGAGCCTTGCAACAACGATTTTCCTGTTGGTCTGCGGTTG
This sequence comes from Pseudomonas sp. IPO3747, assembly GCF_013385245.1. Taxonomy (NCBI): domain Bacteria; kingdom Pseudomonadati; phylum Pseudomonadota; class Gammaproteobacteria; order Pseudomonadales; family Pseudomonadaceae; genus Pseudomonas; species Pseudomonas sp. IPO3747. The sequence goes on along the minus strand of NZ_JACAQL010000003.1, from coordinate 46,413 downwards.
GCTGTCAGTAGCCGCCGCCATGCTGTGGGGCGTGATGCGCGTAACGCGTCGGCATCACCACCCCCATGTCACACCGGCTGCACCCGCCAAGCCGCACAAGGCCGCGGTGCATCACGCCTAGCCAGGCATGCAACTGAAGTCTTGAGTCGCGGCCACTTCCTTGCCGCGACCGTCCTTGAGCACGGCACGCACGGTAGTGCCCAGGCTGGATTCCACCAGCGTGTAGTGCTCACCCGCCTTGAAGTTCTTGTACTCGACCCGGCCCTGGCAGTCTTGCTGGTTGTCGTCGCCCGGCTCTTCTTCAAACAGTGTCACATCCAAACGATGGTCCCCCGGCGTCACTTCAAAATAGCGACCGTCATCCACGCGGTGGCCGTCGACGCGCTCGGCCATCAGGTCATTTGGCGCTTCTTCCTTCAGACCAATCCATGCCTCGCTCGGGTCAGCTTTAGGGATGGGGCCGGCGCAGGCTGACAACAACAAAACAACACCAAGCGCGGGGATCAACAACAGAGGTTTGAATGACATGGCAGGGCTCCAAAGGGCATCAGTAAAAACGTTGAAGGCGATTCAAATGTATCGCCGCCGATGGGTTACAAGCTTGGAGAGCTGCCCTATGTAGAACAAATGAATACATATGAAACGATCTTCAGCCGTTAACTAAATGTTCCTTCACCTGGCTGAAAGGTGCGTGTTAGGTGGGTCGGGCAAGACTGCCGGGGTTTGCAATCCTGCTCCCTCGGAGGTTCACGCATGCTCGGGCTGGTAAAGACCGCACTGCAAAAGCCCTACACGTTTATCGTGTTGGCCATATTCATCTGCATCATCGGGCCGATGGCGGCCCTACGAACCCCCACGGATGTTTTTCCCGATATCGGCATCCCCGTCGTCGCTGTGGTTTGGCAGTACAACGGCCTGTCGCCGGACGCCATGGCCGGTCGGGTGATCTACACCTACGAACGCTCCTTGAGCACCACTGTCAACGACATCGAACACATCGAATCGCAATCGCTGCCCGGCATGGGCATCGTCAAAATCTTCTTCCAACCGGGTGTGGATATCCGCACCGCCAACGCCCAAGTCACGGCCGTGTCACAGACCGTGCTCAAGCAGATGCCACCGGGCATCACGCCGCCGCTGATCCTCAACTACAGCGCCTCCACGGTGCCGATCCTGCAACTGGCGTTTTCCAGCCCCAGCCTCTCGGAAGCCAAGATCCGCGACCTGGTACAGAACAATATCCGCCTGCCCTTGAGCGCCCTGCCCGGCCTGGCCATGCCCACGCCAATGGGTGGCAAGCAACGCCAGATCACCCTCGACCTCGACCCGCAGGCGCTGGCCGCCAAAGGCTTGTCGGCACAGGACGTGGGCAACGCCCTGGCGCTGCAAAACCAGATCATTCCAGTGGGTACCGCCAAACTCGGCCCCAACGAATACACGATCCTGCTCAACAACAGCCCCAAGGCGATTGATGAGCTCAACGACCTGCCGATCAAGACGGTCGACGGCGCAATCATCACCATCGGCCAAGTGGCCCACGTGCGTGACGGCTCGCCGCCGCAGACCAACATCGTGCGCGTCGACGGCCACCGCGCGGTGCTGATGCCAGCGTTGAAAAACGGCAGTATCTCTACCCTGTCGATCATCGACGGCATCCGCCAGATGCTGCCGCGCATCAATGAAACCCTGCCGCCGTCGCTGAAGACCTCACTGCTGGGCGACGCCTCGGTGTTCGTCAAACAATCGGTGGGTAGCGTGGCCCAGGAAGGCATCATCGCGGCGCTGCTGACCAGTGCGATGATCCTGCTGTTCCTCGGCAGCTGGCGCTCCACCTTGATCATCGCCGCCTCGATTCCGTTGGCGGTGTTGTCGGCCATTGCATTGCTGGCGGCCACCGGGCAAACCCTCAACGTGATGACCCTCGGCGGGCTCGCATTGGCGGTGGGGATTCTGGTGGACGATGCCACGGTGACCATCGAAAACATCAACTGGCACCTGGAACAAGGCAAGGCGGTGAAGACCGCGATCCTCGACGGCGCCGCGCAGATCGTCGGCCCGGCGTTTGTGTCGCTGCTGTGTATCTGCATCGTGTTTGTGCCGATGTTCCTGCTGCAAGGCATCGCCGGTTACCTGTTCCGGCCGATGGCGCTGGCGGTGATTTTCGCCATGGCCAGCTCGTTCATTCTCTCGCGAACCCTGGTGCCGACCCTGGCGATGTTTTTGCTCAAGCCGCATGTGCCGGAACAAGGGCCAGGGCATCACCCGGAAGATGAATTCATCAACCATCACGAAGGTGAACAGCACAAGAAACCGCGCAACCGTGTGCTGCAATCGGTGCTGAACTTCCAGCAGGGTTTCGAACGCCATTTCTCGAATATCCGTGACACCTACCACGGCCTGCTGACCTTGGCGCTGGGCGCACGCAAGCGCTTTATCGTCGGTTTCCTGGCCTGCGTGCTGGCCTCGTTCCTGCTGTTGCCGAGCCTGGGCCAGGACTTCTTCCCGGCCACCGACGCCGGAGCGCTTGCCCTGCATGTGCGCCTGCCATTGGGCACGCGTATTGAAGAAAGCGCGGCGGCGTTCGACCGCATTGAAGCGCGGATTCGCGAAGTGATCCCGGCCGAGCAACTCGACACCATCGTCGACAACATCGGCATCCCGCTCAGCGGCATCGACATGGCCTACAGCAGCAGCGGCACCATCGGCCCGCAGGACGGCGACATCCAGGTCAGCTTGAAAAAGGACCACGCGCCGACCGCCGACTACGTGAAAAAACTGCGTGAAGCCTTGCCGCAAAGCTTCCCCGGCAGCCACTTTGCGTTCCTGCCTGCCGACATCAGCAGCCAGATTCTCAACTTCGGTGCCCCGGCGCCGCTGGACGTGAAAATCTCCGGGCGCAGCGATGCGGAAAACCGCGCCTACGCCATCGAACTGGAGCGCCGCCTGCAACATATTCCGGGCATTGCCGACCTGCGCATCCAGCAGTCCACCGGCTACCCGTCGTTGCAAGTGAACGTCGACCGTATGCGTGCCAATGGCCTGGGCATCACCGAGCGTGACGTGACCAACAGCATGGTTGCCTCGCTCGCCGGCAGCTCACAGGTGGCGCCGACGTTCTGGCTTAACCCGGCCAACGGCGTGTCGTACTCCATCGTCGCCGCCACCCCGCAATACCGCCTCGACAGCTTGCCGTCACTGGAAGCCTTGCCGGTGACCGGTGCCGATGGGCAATCGCAAATCCTCGGCGGCGTGGCGAGCATCTCTCGCGTGCAAAGCCCGGCGGTGGTGACCCACTACAACATCGAGCCGACCCTGGACCTGTATGCCAACGTGCAAGGCCGCGACCTCGGCGGCGTGGCCCGTGACGTGCAAAAGGTGCTGGATGACACCGCCTCCATGCGCCCCAAAGGCGCGGTGATCAGCCTGCACGGGCAGATCGATGCGCTGCATGAAGCGTTCAGCGGGTTGAGCTTCGGCTTGCTCGGCGCCGTGGTGCTGATCTACCTGCTGATCGTGGTCAACTTCCAGTCGTGGGCTGACCCGTTTGTGATCATCACTGCACTGCCGGCCGCACTGGCGGGGATTGTGTGGATGCTGTTCCTCAGCGGCACCTCGTTGTCGGTGCCGGCACTCACCGGCGCCATCCTCTGTATGGGCGTGGCTACCGCCAACTCAATCCTGGTGGTGAGCTTCTGCCGTGAACGCCTGGCCGAACATGGCGACGCGCTGAAGGCGGCCATGGAAGCCGGTTACACGCGCTTCCGCCCGGTGTGCATGACCGCCCTAGCGATGATCATCGGCATGTTGCCGCTGGCGATTTCCGAGGAGCAGAACGCCCCGCTCGGCCGCGCCGTTATCGGTGGCTTGATCTTCGCCACCATCGCCACATTGTTGTTTGTACCCGTGGTCTTCAGCCTGGTCCACGGTCGTCACCCTACTCGCGCAGCTGCTGGAGAAACTTCACATGTCGTCTGATCACAAACCCTCGCGCAAGCGTCTGATGCTCCTGGGTGTCGGCGGCCTCACCTTGGCCGCCCTGTTGGTCGCTAACGGCCTGCACGCCCGCACCACCCACGAAGAGGCGGTTACGGCCTGGACCGAAACCGCCGCCATCCCTCAGGTGATGGTGTTCCAGCCCAAGCAGAACGCGGCCGGCGATACCCTGCGCCTGCCCGCGCACCTCGACGCCTGGAGCAAGGCGCCGATCCATGCGCGGGTGAGCGGTTACTTGAAGGACTGGAAAGTCGACATCGGCAGCCAGGTCAAAGCCGGGCAAATCCTCGCTGAAATCGACAGCCCGGACCTCGACCAGCAACTGGCGCAAACCCACGCGCGCCTGCTCCAGGAACAGGCCAACGCACGCCTGGCCGCAACCACCGCCACACGCTGGCAGAACCTGCTCGCCAGCCATTCGGTGTCGCGTCAGGAGGCGGATGAAAAAACCTCCAACGCCGCTGCCGCCAAAGCCAACGCCGAGGCCGCCGCTGCCGACTATGCGCGGCTGTCGGCGCTGGAAAGCTACAAGACCATCCGCGCTCCGTTCGCCGGCACCATCACCGCGCGCAACACCGATATCGGCCAGTTGATCAAGGCCGACACCGACAGCGACCCGGAACTGTTCAACATCGCCGACACTCACCAACTGCGTCTGTATGTGCCGGTGCCGCAGAACTACGCGTCGGTGATCCACCCTGGGCTTGAGGCCGAGCTGACCGTACCCGAGCACCCTGGCGAGCACTTCAAGGCGCGCCTGATCGGCGACTCCACCGCCATCGACCGCCGTTCCGGCACCCTGCTTGCGCAGTTTGTCGCCGACAACCCCAACGGCGAACTGCTGCCCGGTGACTACGCCGAAGCCACGCTGCCGATTCCGGCCGACACCCACGGCGTGAGCATCCCGGCCAGCGCCTTGATCTTCCGCGCCCAAGGCACCCAAGTGGCGGTGCTGGACGCGCAGAACCATGTGCACCTGCAAGACATCCACATCGGCCTGGACCTGGGCGAGCGCCTGGTGATCGACCAAGGCCTCAAACCCGCCGACCGCGTGGTCGACAACCCGCCCGACGCCCTGCGCGAAGGCGACCCGGTAGAGCTTGCCCAAGCCGGAGGTGCGCATGCGCGCAAGGTTTAACCCCCTAGCGGCGTTGGTACTATTGGCCTTGCAGGGTTGCTCGATGGCGCCCACCTACAAGGTGCCCGCCGTTGACCTGCCGGCCGGCTACCGCGAACAGACCAGCGATGGCCCGTGGCACAGCGCACAACCGTCCGACCAACTGGCACCCGAATGGTGGAAGCTCTACAACGATTCGCACCTCAATGACCTGCAACAGCAACTGCTCAAGGCCAACCCGGACCTGGCGGCGGCACTGGCGCACTTTGATGCGTCCCAGGCGTATGCCAGCCAATTGCATGCCGGGCTGTTCCCGCAAATCACCGCCAGCGCGCAGCCATTGCGCCAGCGGCAATCGGATTCGCGGCCGCTGCGTGGCGATACGCAGCCATCGGTGTACAACAGCAATACCGCGGCGTTTTCGCTGAGCTACGACCTGGACCTGTGGGGCAAGATCCGCAACCAGGTCGCAGCGGGTGACGCCCAGGCACAAGCCTCCGGGGATGACCTGGCAGTGGCGCGCCTGAGCCTGCAGCATCAATTGGCGACCCTGTATGTGCAGCTCAATGGGCTGGATGCACAGAGTCGGATCCTCAATAGCTCGCTGGAGGATTTCAGCCAGGCGCTGCAACTGACGCGCAGCCGATACGAAGGCCAGATTGCTTCCGAACTCGACCTGACCCGTGCGCAAAACCAGTTGGCCGAAGCCAAAGCCCAGCTGGATGAAGTGCGCGGGCAACGCAACCTTACCGAGCACGCCATTGGTGAATTGGTGGGTGTGGCAGCCAGCAACTTCACGTTGCCGCCAAGCCGGCAATTGATTGCCCTTCCGGGCATCCCATCGCAACTGCCGAGCCACCTGCTGCAACGTCGTCCGGACATTGCGGCGGCGGAACGGCGGGTGTTCGCGGCCAATGCCAATATTGGCGTGGCCAAGGCGGCGTGGTATCCGGATTTCAGTCTCACCGGGTTAATCGGTGGGCAGACCCAAGGGGTTGGCAACCTGCTGTCTGCCGGCAACCGCTACTGGGCGCTGGGGCCGTTGGTGAACCTGCCGATCTTTGATGGTGGGCGGCTGAGCGCCAATGAACGGCAGGCCAAGGCCGAGTTTGAAGAGGCGTCGGCGCAGTACCGTAGCCATGTGCTCAAAGCGGTGCGTGAGGTGGAAGATAACCTGGCGCAATTGCGGGACCTGCAGCAGGAAGCCCAGGATGAGCAAGCGGCAGCGGATGCGGCGCAGCATACGCAGGCATTGGCGATGAACAGCTATCAGGCCGGGGCCGTGAGTTATCTGGATGTGGTGACCGCGCAAACCGCGGCGTTGCAGGCGCAGCGGACCTTGCAGGCGGTGCAAACGCGGCAATTGCAGGCGAGTGTAGGGTTAGTCACGGCCCTCGGCGGTGGCTGGCAACCCGGCGCCTGAGACTCCCCTGTAGATCGTCCCCACGCTCCGCGTGGGCATGCAGCCGGTGACGCTCCGCGTCACAACTTTAAGGGCGGACGCAGAGCGTCCAGAGCGGCATTCCCACGCAGAGCGTGGGAACGATCTGCAACTCTGCGTCTGTTTTTTGGGGCTGCTGCGCAGCCCAACGCAGGGCAAGCCTGCTCGCCACAACAGCCCGCTTGCCACAGACTTTGTATTCAACAGAAGTTGCTTAGATACCTGTACTGCGATAGCCCCCTATCAGGCAGCAAGCTTCCCACTGGCAATCGCCGCCGACGCGGCCAGCATCGCCCGCAGCAAGACGGCACACCCTGCCGCCAAATCATCCGGCGCGGCATTCTCGATTTCGTTATGGCTGATACCTCCTTCACATGGCACGAAGATCATCCCCGCCGGGCCCAGTTCAGCGACAAAGATCGCGTCGTGCCCTGCCCCGCTGACGATATCCATGTTCGACAAACCCAACCCGTTCGCCGCATCGCGCACCGCGTCCACGCAGCCTTTGTCGAAGTACAACGGCGGGAAGTCAGCAGTGGGTTCCAGCTCGAACGTCAGCCCATGCTTGGCACAGGTCTCATCGATCACCTTGCGCACCTGCGCAATCATCGAATCCAGCCGCGCCGGTTCCAGGTGACGGAAGTCCAACGTCATGCGCACTTCACCGGGGATCACATTGCGTGAACCTGGATAGGCTTGCAGGCAACCGACAGTGCCGCACGCATGCGGTTGATACCCCAACGCCGCGGCATTCACCGCCGCCACCACGGCGGCCGCACCCACCAAAGCATCCTTGCGCAGGTGCATCGGCGTCGGCCCCGCATGCGCCTCAACACCGCGCAGTTTCAGGTCGAACCACTTCTGCCCCAATGCCCCCAGCACCACGCCGATGGTTTTCTTCTCGTCCTCCAGAATCGGGCCTTGCTCGATATGCGCTTCGAAATACGCGCCCACCTTGTGGCCACTGACAGCACGCGTGCCCGCATAGCCAATCGCATTCAACGCATCGCCCACGCTGACGCCATCCACATCAACCTTGGCCAAGGTATCGGCCAAAGTGAATTTCTCGGCAAACACGCCCGAGCCCATCATGCACGGCGGGAAGCGTGAGCCTTCTTCGTTGGTCCACACCACCACTTCCAGCGGCGCTTCGGTTTCGATCTTGAGGTCATTGAGGGTGCGCAGCACTTCCACGCCCGCCAGCACGCCGAAGCAGCCGTCGAACTTGCCGCCCGTAGGCTGGGTGTCGATATGGCTGCCGGTCATCACCGGTGGAAGGTTGGGATTGCGGCCAGGGCGCCGGGCGAAAATATTGCCGATGCCATCGATGGTCACGGTGCAACCCGCGTCTTCACACCACTGCACAAACAGGTCGCGGGCCTTGCGGTCGAGATCGGTAAGGGCCAGACGACAAACACCGCCCTTGGGCGTGGCGCCAAGTTTGGCCAGGTCCATCAGCGACTGCCACAGGCGGTCGCGGTTGATGTGCTGATGGGTCGATTGCAGAACGTCCAGGGCAGCGTTCATGGGGATCTCCTCAGGCTGTGTTTCTTATGATTTAACTCGATCCAATGTGAACCGAGCTTGTGTGGGAGCTGGCTTGTGTGGGAGCTGGCTTGCCTGCGATACAGGCGACTCGGTATTCCCGCCGAACCGTGGTGATGCAATCGCAGCGGTGCGACGACTCGACAAGCCAGCTCCCACAGTGACCGCATTTACACAGGTGATTTGGCGGCGACCGGTCTGATGCCACGCTTGGCATTCAGGCCGTAATACAGCACCCCACCCAACGCCGAGCCGGTGAACCAGCCGTAGCTGTAAAACCAGCTGAACACATCACTGCTCAGCGACAGCAAGGTCAGCACCACCGGCACGCCGAAGGCAACAAAGCCGCTCCAGTTCCACGCCGGGTACACGTCATCGCGGTACAAACCGGCCAGGTCCAACTGCTGTTTGCGCGTGATGAAATAGTCCACCACCATGATCCCGGCGATCGGGCCGAGCAGGCTGGAGTAGCCCAGCAACCAGTTGGAATACACGGTTTCCAGGCTCACATTCGAGACGATCAGCCCGAGTTTTTTCAGCAGTTCGTGGGCCATCAACGCGAGCCCGACCAGGCCGGTAAGAATCACCGCCGTGGTGCGGTTGATCAGCTTGGGCGCGATGTTCTGGAAGTCGTTGGTGGGCGAGACGATGTTCGCGGCGGTGTTGGTGGACAAGGTGGCGATGATGATCAGCGCCATGGCGATAGCCACCCACACCGGACTCTGAATGTGCCCGATCAGGGTGACGGGATCGGAGACGCTGACGCCCACCAGCTTCACCGACGCCGCGGTCATGATCACGCCGAGGGCGGCGAACAGGAACATGGTCAGCGGCAGGCCGAAAATCTGCCCGAGAATCTGGTCCTTCTGGCTTTTGGCGTAGCGGCTGAAGTCGGGAATGTTCAGCGACAAGGTGGCCCAGAACCCGACCATGGCTGTCAGCCCGGCCATGAAGTAACCGGTGAGGCTTGCGCCTTCGGGGCGCTTGGGTGGAATCGCCATCAGTTCACTCAGCGACACATTCGGCATCGCCCACACCAGCAAGCCTATTCCCACCGCCACCAGCAGCGGCGCCGACAAGGTTTCCAGGCGCTTGATCGACTCGGCGCCGCGCAGCACCACCCACAGGTTCAGGGTCCAGAAAATCATGAAGCCGATCACTTCACCGGTGCCACCAAGGGACTTCCAGCCTTCGAAAATCGAGCCCAGGAACAGATGAATCGCAAGCCCGCCGAACATCGTCTGGATGCCAAACCAGCCACAGGCCACCAGCGCGCGAATCAGGCACGGCACGTTGGAGCCGAGGATGCCGAAGGACGAACGCAACAGCACCGGAAACGGAATGCCGTACTTGGTACCCGGGAAGGCGTTAAGGGTCAGAGGGATCAGCACCACGATGTTGGCGAGCAAAATCGCGATCAGCGCCTCGCCCACCGACAGCCCGAAATAGGCGGTGAGCACCCCGCCCAGGGTGTAGGTCGGCACGCAGATCGACATACCGACCCACAGCGCAGTGATGTGCCACTTGTTCCAGGTGCGTTCATGCACCTTGGTCGGTGCCATGTCGTGGTTGTAGCGCGGGCTGTCGAGGACGTCGGGGCCGGCGTCGAGTTCGTACAGGCCGTTGCGTTCAATGACTTGCGATCTGTTCTGTTGCATGGCCGCTCCACGGTTTTTTTTAAAATTATTGTTGCTCATCCAGCGCGTGGCGCCGGATGGCCGGAGTACCTCGTAAACAACATGACATCACGGGCTCGGCCAGCCGCCACTGCACTCAAAATCCGTGCCGACAACCGCATCTGAACCCGCACCGCTTATATAACTCGCTGATGTTTATCAGCTTTCCGATTGTGCCCTGGGTACTTGTCGCCTTACTCAGGCTAAATAATGCGAAAGTTGCCCGAACTGTCAGGACTCAATCTGGTGCAACACAATTATTTTTATTTACCCACGCCGTCAAGCGGCATGTCTCAAGCGCCTGATTTGCAATAAGAAATGTTGCTCAATTCAAGAACCTGTCAAGTGCGTCAAAATGGTGAAGGGACGCTACATTTTGGTGATTTTTAGTTTTTATCCTTATAAATCAATAAATTAATAACGATATATGCTTATAAAAAATCTTCTTGCCCATTCGAAAAACTCGGGCTAGTTTCTATTCCTGTCACCGATGACAGGATTAAACCCTGCATCGGCAAGCAGCATTACAACACTTAGAACTGGCACAAGCCGGTCAAGCCTGTGAGGAACTCGACATGTCGCTGTTGATCCGTGGCGCCACCGTTATTACCCATGATGAAAGTTACCGCGCCGATGTGTTATGCGCAGGCGGTCTAATTCGCGCTATTGGCACTAATCTGGAGGTGCCCGCCGGCACTGAAACACTCGATGGCAGCGGCCAATACTTGATGCCCGGTGGCATCGACCCGCATACGCACATGCAACTGCCCTTCATGGGCACTGTGGCCAGTGAAGACTTTTTCAGTGGCACGGCGGCGGGTCTGGCAGGTGGCACCACCTCGATCATCGACTTCGTGATTCCCAACCCGCAGCAATCGCTGATGGAGGCTTTTCACCAGTGGCGCGGCTGGGCGGAAAAATCCGCCTCCGACTACGGTTTTCACGTGGCGATCACCTGGTGGAGCGAGCAGGTGCGCGAGGAGATGGCCGAGTTGGTCAGCCACCATGGCATCAACAGCTTCAAGCACTTCATGGCCTACAAGAACGCAATCATGGCGGCGGATGACACCTTGGTCGCCAGCTTCGAACGCTGCCTGGAACTGGGCGCGGTGCCGACGGTGCACGCAGAGAACGGTGAGCTGGTGTATCACCTGCAACGCAAGTTGATGGCCCAGGGCATTACCGGGCCGGAAGCGCATCCACTGTCGCGTCCTTCCCAAGTGGAAGGCGAAGCAGCCAGCCGCGCCATTCGCATCGCCGAGACCATCGGCACGCCGTTGTACCTGGTGCATGTGTCAACCCAGGAAGCACTGGATGAGATCACCTACGCCCGTGGCAAAGGCCAGCCGGTCTACGGCGAAGTGCTCGCCGGGCACTTGCTGCTGGATGACAGCGTGTACCAGCACCCCGACTGGCAAACCGCCGCCGGTTACGTGATGAGCCCGCCGTTCCGCCCGCGTGGGCATCAGGAAGCACTCTGGCACGGCTTGCAGTCCGGCAACCTGCACACCACCGCCACCGACCACTGCTGCTTCTGCGCCGAGCAAAAAGCTGCCGGCCGTGATGACTTCAGCAAGATCCCCAACGGCACCGCCGGTATCGAAGACCGCATGGCACTGCTGTGGCACGAGGGCGTGAACACCGGGCGGTTGTCGATGCAGGAGTTCGTCGCGCTGACGTCGACCAACACCGCGAAGATCTTCAATCTCTACCCGCGCAAAGGCGCGATCCGCGTGGGTGCCGATGCAGACCTGGTGCTGTGGGACCCCGAGGGCACGCGCACGATTTCGGCCAAGACCCACCATCAGAAAGTCGACTTCAACATCTTCGAAGGCAAGACCGTGCGCGGCGTGCCGAGCCACACCATCAGCCAGGGCAAGCTGGTATGGGCCGATGGTGATTTGCGCGCCGAGCGCGGTGCCGGGCGGTATGTGGAACGGCCGGCGTACCCGGCGGTGTTTGAGCAGTTGAGCAAGCGGGCTGAGCATTCCAGGCCCACTGCTGTAAAGCGCTGAGACCGCTATCGCAGGCAAGCCAGCTCCCACATGTTGATGTGCGAACACATTCAAATGTGGGAGCTGGCTTGCCTGCGATGAGGCCGGTACAGGCAAAAAAAATGCCCGCCAGAGGCAATCCCAAAAAAACCGTGAGGCCAAAACCGTGATCCAGACCCTGACCCACCTCCCCCATCCCCATGAAGATGGGCCGACACTCGCCAGCCACTTCACCGACCTGGCGCCGCCCCTCAACGCCCGCCAGGCGCAACTGGAAGCCTCGCGATGCCTGTATTGCTACGATGCGCCTTGCGTGAATGCGTGCCCCAGCGAAATCGACATCCCGTCGTTCATCCGCAATATCCACACCGAGAACGTGCAGGGCGCCGCGCAGAAAATCCTCTCGGCCAATATCCTCGGCGGCAGCTGCGCCCGCGTGTGCCCCACCGAGATTCTGTGCCAGCAAGCCTGCGTGCGTAATAACGCCGAAGAATGCGCGCCGGTGCTGATCGGCCTGTTGCAGCGCTACGCCATCGACAACGCGCACTTTCGCGAACACCCGTTCCAGCGCGCTGCACCGACCGGCAAACGCATCGCCGTGGTCGGCGCCGGGCCTGCGGGCCTGGCTTGCGCACACCGCGCGGCCCTGCATGGCCATGACGTGGTGATTTTCGAAGCACGGGAAAAAGCTGGCGGCCTGAACGAATACGGGATCGCCAAATACAAGCTGGTGGATGACTTCGCCCAGAAGGAGCTGGATTTCCTCCTGCAGATCGGCGGCATCGAGATCCGCCACGGCCAGCGCCTGGGTGGCAACCTGACATTGAGCGAACTGCATCAGCAATTCGATTCGGTATTCTTGGGCCTCGGCCTTGCCGCCAGCAAACAGCTGGGCTTGCCCCATGAAGACGCGCCCGGCCTGCTCGCCGCCACCGACTATATCCGCGAACTGCGCCAGGCCGATGACTTGAGCCAACTGCCCTTGGCCGACCGCTGCATCGTGCTCGGCGCCGGCAATACCGCCATCGACATGGCCGTGCAAATGGCCCGCCTGGGCGCCCGCGATGTCAACCTGGTGTACCGCCGTGGCTTGGCCGACATGGGCGCCACTCACCATGAACAAGAGATTGCCAAGGCCAATCAGGTACGGCTGCTGACCTGGGCTCAACCGGATGAAGTGTTGCTGGATGATCAAGGCCGTGTGCGCGGCATGCGTTTTTTGCGCACGCACATGGAGAACGGTCGCCTGCTCCCCACTGGCGAGACCTTTGAACTGGCCTGCGACGCGATCTTCAAAGCCATCGGCCAGGTTTTTGACAACGAGGCGCTGCACGACCCGTTGGCTCAGCAACTGCACCGCGTGGGCGAACGCATCTTCGTCGACGAGCAGCTGCAAACCAGTATCCCAGGCGTCTATGCCGGTGGCGATTGCGTCAGCCTCGGCCAGGACCTCACCGTGCAGGCGGTGCAACACGGCAAGCTGGCCGCCGAAGCCATGCACGCCCAACTCATGCTGAACGTGGAGGCTGCGTAATGGCCGATCTCTCGATTGTATTTGCCGGTATCAAAGCCCCCAACCCGTTCTGGCTGGCCTCCGCGCCGCCCACCGACAAGGCCTACAACGTGGTCCGCGCCTTCGAAGCCGGCTGGGGCGGCGTGGTGTGGAAAACCCTCGGTGAAGACCCGGCGGCGGTCAACGTATCTTCCCGTTACTCGGCGCACTATGGCGCCAACCGCGAGGTACTGGGCATCAACAATATCGAGTTGATCACCGACCGCTCCCTGGAGATCAATCTCAAGGAAATCACCCAGGTGAAAAAGGATTGGCCCGACCGCGCCCTGATCGTGTCGCTGATGGTGCCGTGTGTTGAAGAATCCTGGAAAAATATCCTGCCGTTGGTGGAGGCCACCGGTTGCGATGGCATCGAGCTGAACTTCGGCTGCCCCCACGGCATGCCCGAGCGTGGCATGGGCGCAGCGGTCGGCCAGGTGCCGGAGTATGTAGAACAGGTGACGCGCTGGTGCAAGACCTACTGCTCGCTGCCGGTGATCGTCAAGCTCACGCCGAACATCACCGACATCCGCGTGGCGGCACGCGCGGCGTATCGCGGCGGTGCGGATGCGGTGTCGCTGATCAACACCATCAACTCCATCACCAGTGTGGACCTGGAACGCATGGTCGCCCTGCCGGTGGTCGGCACGCAAAGTACCCATGGCGGTTATTGCGGCTCGGCGGTCAAGCCGATTGCGTTGAACATGGTGGCTGAAATCGCCCGCGACCCACAGACCCAGGGCCTGCCGATCTGCGGCATCGGTGGCATTGGCAACTGGCGTGACGCGGCGGAATTTGTCGCACTGGGCTGTGGCGCGGTGCAGGTGTGCACGGCGGCGATGCTGCATGGGTTTCGGATTGTGGAAGAGATGAAGGACGGGCTGTCGCGGTGGATGGACAGCCAGGGTTACGCCAGCCTGCAGGCGTTTTCCGGGCGGGCGGTGGGCAATACCACGGATTGGAAGTACCTGGACATCAACTATCAGGTAATTGCCAAGATCGATCAGGAGGCGTGTATCGGCTGCGGGCGTTGCCATATTGCCTGCGAGGACACGTCACACCAGGCGATTGCCAGCTTGAAGCAGGCGGACGGCACGCACAAATACGAGGTGATCGATGATGAGTGTGTTGGCTGCAATTTGTGCCAGATCACTTGCCCGGTGGCCGATTGCATCGAGATGGTGCCGATAGAAACGGGCAAGCCGTTTTTGAACTGGACGCAGGATCCGCGTAACCCTTACCGCGAGGCTGTGTAAGTTACCTTTTGAAATGATCGTTCCCACGCTCCGCGTGGGAATGCAGCCAGGGACGCTCCGCGTCCCAAGAGCGGACGCAGAGCGTCCAGTGAGGCATTCCCACGCAGAGCGTGGGAACGATCATCAAGGCTCCAAGCCAATCCCACGCAAAATCACACTGGTCACCGTCTGGATTGCCTTCTCGAACTGCCTGTCCGACAACGGCTGGTGATCATTCAAGATCTTCACCTGGTGATCAAAGTCCGCATAGTGCTGGGTCGAGGCCCAAATCATATACAGCAGGCTCGACGGCTCCACCGGCAGGATGCGTTTGTCTTCCACCCACTGACGAATTTTCGCCTCCTTCATCTTGGCCCAGTCGTACAGGCTTTCGTCCAGCGCCTCACCGAGGGTCGGCGCGCCGTGGATGATTTCATTCGCCCAGACTTTCGAACCATGCGGCCGCGTGCGTGAGCGCTGCATCTTGGCGCGGATGTAACTGCTGAGCACCACGCGCGGGTCATCGAAGGTTTCAAAGCTCAGGGCGTCCTGCTTCCACAGGTCCAGCAGGTCGAACAGCACGGCGCTGTACAGCTCGCTTTTGGTGCTGAAGTAGTAATGCAGGTTGGAGCGCGGCAGTTGCACTTCTTCGGCAATATCGGCCATGGCGGTGCTGCCATAGCCCTTCTCGGCAAAGACTTTCTCTGCCGCCAGCAGGATTTTCTCGACGTTGCTGCGCCGGATACCGATCTTGTGATTGCCCATGGATGATGGAGCCCCAGTCACTTTTAAATACAATTCATTTTCAACCATCACATCATGAACCGCCTCATTAGGCTACACGCCATTGATCGCCAGATCGGCGCCAGCGCTTCAAAGCCCGCAGTATTCCAAGGCGTCAGCCTGCGTGATCGAGCTATGATCGGCGCATCTGAACCGGACACCCCTGACCTATGGCCGTTGACCTGCACGCCCTCTACCCAAAATTGATCCACCTGATGCTGGACACGGTCTTCGTGGTCGACAGTGACAACCTGATCGTGTTTGTCAGCGATGCCTGCGAAGCCCTGCTCGGTTACCGCGCCGATGAACTGACCGGCACGCCCATTACCGACTACATGCACCCCGAAGACCTGGCACGCACCCGGGCCTCGATTGTGCGGGTGATGAATGGCCGGCCCCATGTGGATTTTCGCAACCGTTATCTGCGCAAGGATGGCAGCGTGGTGCACATCCTGTGGGCGGCGTTCTGGTCCGAAGAAGTCGGCGCGCGCATCGGCGTGGCGCGCGACGTGACGGCGCTCACCCAGGCCGAGGAGGAACTGCGTTTCCTCGCCCACCATGACCCGCTGACGGCGCTCACCAACCGCTCGTTGTTCAACGATGGCCTGGCGTCGGCCCTGCACACCGCACAGCGTCATAACACCCGGCTGGCGTTGCTGTTTCTGGACGTCAATGACTTCAAGGGCATCAACGATGTGCATGGCCACGCGGTGGGCGATCGCGTGCTCTGCGTGATTGCACGGCGGCTGGAACGTTGCGTGCGTGACAGCGACCTGGTGGCGCGCATGGGCGGCGACGAATTCACGGTGTTGCTGACCGATGTGCAGTCACACGAAACGGTTAGCGCCAAAGTCGCGCAAATTCTCGCGGCCATGGCCGAGCCGCTGGGCGCTGAGTTTGGCCCGGTCAAGATGCCGTCGTGCAGTGTGGGCGTGGCGTTTTATCCGGCCGACGGTGCAGACGCCGATACCCTGCTCAGCCACGCAGACAGCGATATGTACCGCATAAAAAGGCTGCGGTTGGCCGCCGAGTGATGAAACTTCCTACGCGAACCTTTCCCGCCAAAAACGGATTGGTTAGGATCGCGGTCCACTTGAAGGATCATTGCAATGACTATTCGACCTCGCGTGGCTGCCGACGACCCGGTGCTGGGCGCACTGTGGGAGCGCTCGGTGCGAGCCACCCATGACTTCCTCCCCGAGGACGACATCCAGCGTTTGCTGCCGCTGGTGCGCGACGCCTACCTGCCAATGCCGGCCCTCGACGTGTGGGTGTATGAAGACCACCACGGTATCGCCGGTTTTATCGGCACTGGCGGGCATAACGTCGAAATGCTGTTTATCGACCCCGAGCGCCGCGGCCAGGGCGTCGGCCGCCAATTGCTCGACCACGCCCGCGCCCGTCATGACACGCTGACCGTGGACGTCAACGAACAAAACCCGCAGGCCGTGGGTTTCTATCTGCATTATGGTTTTATCCAGGTCGCGCGCTCGCCGCTGGATGGCGAAGGCAAACCCTTTCCCTTGTTGCACATGGCATTACCGACTCACTCACTTGAAGGTACTGAACAATGCTGATCAAGAAAGCCCTCACCACTGTCACCCTGCTCGCTTCCCTGCTGGGCGCCTCTGCGGCATTTGCCCACGCCCATCTCAAAAGTTCGACACCGGCGGCAGACAGCACGGTTGCTGCGCCCGCCGACCTGCGCCTGACCTTCAGCGAAGGCGTCGAGGCCACCTTCACCAAAGTGTCCCTGAGCAAAGACGGCACCGAACTCGCCATCAAAGGCCTGGAAACCCCGGACGCCGACAAGAAAACCCTGGTGGTCACACCCGCCGCGCCGCTGGCCGCCGGCAACTACAAAGTGGTGTGGAACGCCGTCTCGGTCGACACCCACAAGAGCAACGGTGAATACAGCTTCAAGGTCGGCCAATAACCCATGGCAACCCTGCTGGTGCTGTGCCGCTTCGTGCATTTCATCGTCGTGCTGTTGATGTTCGGGGCCTGTGCCTTCAGGCCCTGGCTGCTGGGCAACGAAGTGCAACCGGCACTCGACCGGCAACTGCTGCGCATCACCCGCGCCCTGGCCTGGCTGGGGTTGTTCTCCGGCGTGGCCTGGCTGCTGTTGATCACCGCCAGCATGGCGGGCAGCTGGGACGCGGCGCTGCAACCGGCCACCGTGCAGTTGGTGCTGGGCAAAACCTTTTTCGGCCAGGTGTGGGTCTGGCATCTGTTGCTGAACCTGCTGCTGGTAGTGGTGTTGCTCAAACCCCGGCCGGCCTTGCGCCTGCCGTTGACCGCACTGCAGCTGGCGACGCTGGCACCGGTCGGCCATGGCGCCATGCTCAATGGGCTGAGCGGCCAATTGCTGATCCTCAATCAAGTGGTGCACCTGGTGTGCGTCGGCGCCTGGCTGGGCGGGTTGTTGCTGCTGGTGCTGATTCTGCGGCTGTCGCCAAAGCCTGCGCTGGAGCCGATCCTCAAGCGCTTCAGCGGCGTGGGTTATGGCCTGGTTGCCGGTTTGCTGGTAACGGGTTTGATCAATGTTCGCGTGCTGACCGGGCAGCTGTGGCCCACGCCGCTGTTTAACGGGTTTGCGCTGATTCTGTTGATCAAGGTGCTGCTGGTGCTGGGTATGTTAGCGCTGGCGCTGTTAAACCGGTTGCGTATCGAGCGCTGTGAGGAGCGAGTGGGCAGTTTGAAAGCCAGTGTGATGCTCGAATGGGTGCTGGGTATTTCAGCAGTAGCCGCGGTGTCCCTGCTGGGTACCTTGCCGCCCATGGTGATGGCCGGCTGAAGATCTCTGTGGGAGCTGGCTTGCCTGCGATGCAGACACCGCGGCCCCACAGTTACACCGCGTCGATGCCATCGCAGGCAAGCCAGCTCCCACATGGACCGTGCCCGCTTTTCATCGATGCGCACTTGGTCATCGTATAACTTCTGCTTGACAGCCCCCGAAAACCTCGCAAATATCCCTCGCAATGTTGTACGACAACGTATAACAAATAATAAAAACAACAAAATGGAAGGGAGCTTCACTGTGCCTCAATTCGCCCGCAATTCCTCCTCGCGTCTCGGTCTTATCAGCCTCAGCAGCCTGGCACTCGCCCTGCCCCTCAGCGCCCAGGCAGAAGGTTTTATCGACGATGCCAAAGCCACGCTCAACCTGCGCAATGCCTACTTCAATCGCAATTTCACCAACCCCACGTACCCACAGGCCAAGGCCGAAGAATGGACGCAGAACTTCATTCTCGACGCCAAATCCGGCTTTACCCAAGGCACTGTGGGCTTCGGGATTGACGTACTCGGCCTGTATTCTCAGAAGCTCGATGGCGGTAAAGGCACCGGCGGCACCCAACTGTTGCCGCTCGACAGAGATGGCCGCCCTGCCGACAATTTCGGACGCCTGGGCGTGGCACTGAAAACCCGGCTGTCCAAAACCGAACTGAAAGTTGGCGAATGGATGCCGGTACTGCCGATACTGCGCTCGGACGACGGCCGCTCCTTGCCGCAGACCTTTCGTGGCGGCCAGGTAACCTCCAATGAAATCGCCGGGCTGACGCTCTACGGCGGGCAATTTCGCGGCAATAGCCCACGCAACGATGGGAGCATGGAAGACATGTTCATGAACGGCAAAGCCGCGTTCACCTCGGACCGTTTCAACTTCGGCGGCGGCGAATACACCTTCAACGACAAACGCACCCAGGTCGGCGTGTGGTACGCCGAACTCACCGACATCTACCAGCAGCAATACCTGAACCTGACCCACAGCCAGCCGGTCGGCGACTGGACGTTTGGCGCCAACCTGGGGTTCTTCAATGGCAAGGAGGACGGCAGCGCCCTGGCCGGCAACCTCGATAACAAAACCTATTCCGCCCTGCTCTCGGCCAAATACAAAGGCAACGCCTTCTATGTCGGCCTGCAAAAACTCACCGGCGACAGCCTGTGGATGAGGGTCAACGGCACCAGCGGCGGCACCCTGGCCAACGATAGCTACAACGCCAGCTACGACAATGCCAAGGAAAAATCCTGGCAGATACGCCATGACTTCAACTTCGTGGTACTCGGCATTCCGGGGCTGACCATGATGAACCGGTATATCAGCGGCAATAACGTACACACTGGCGCCATCACCGACGGCAAGGAATGGGGCCGCGAGTCGGAGCTGGCCTACACGGTGCAGAGCGGCACACTGAAGGATTTGAATGTGCGCTGGCGCAACTCGACCATGCGTCGGGATTTCAGCAACAACGAGTTTGATGAGAATCGGATCTTTGTCAGCTACCCGATCTCGTTGCTGTAACGCGCTCCCTGCAGGCACTGACATTTGTAGCAGCCCGCTTGTGTGGGAGCTGGCTTGCCTGCGATAGCGCAGGATCAGCAAAAGAAATGTCAGTTAGCCGACCGCAATCGCAGGCAAGCCAGCTCCCACCTTTTGAGCATCACTTGCCTGCAAGGGCGTTGACAACCCAGGGAGTCCAAAACGATACTTCCACCAAGTCATACGACAACCTACAACAACAATGGAATTCCCATGACCACCACCACGCCTGTCCCCTTCAACCGCCTGCTGCTCACCGGCGCCGCCGGCGGCCTGGGCAAAGTCTTGCGCGAACGCATGCGCCCTTATGCCCAGGTATTGCGCCTGTCGGACATCGCCAACATGGCCCCGGCGGCCGGTGAGTTCGAAGAAGTGCAACCCTGTGACCTGGCCGACAAACAGGCTGTGCGCCAACTGGTGGAAGGCGTCGATGCCATCCTGCACTTCGGCGGTGTGTCGGTGGAGCGCTCTTTCGAAGAAGTGCTGGGCGCAAACATCAGCGGTGTTTTCCATATCTACGAAGCCGCCCGCCGCCATGGCGTGAAACGCGTGATCTTCGCCAGCTCCAACCATGTGATCGGCTTTTACAAGCAAGACGAACAGATCGACGCCCACTCCCCACGTCGCCCGGACAGCTACTACGGCTTATCCAAATCCTATGGCGAAGACATGGCCAGCTTCTACTTCGACCGCTACGGCATCGAGACCGTGAGCATCCGCATCGGCTCCTCGTTCCCGGAACCCCAGAACCGCCGGATGATGCACACCTGGTTGAGTTTCGATGACCTGACCCAACTGCTCGAGCGCGCGCTGTACACGCCCAATGTCGGCCACACCGTGGTCTACGGCATGTCGGATAACCTCGACACCTGGTGGGACAACCGCTACGCCGCGCACCTGGGTTTTGTGCCCAAGGACAGCTCCGAGGTGTTCCGCACCAAGGTCGAAACCCAGCCGCCAGTGGCCGCCGATGACCCGGCCGCGGTCTACCAGGGCGGCGCGTTCTGCGCGGCGGGGCCGTTTGGTGACTGAACGTACATCAACCCAAGGGAATGAGTTGCCATGACCGCTGAACTGATCGTCGACGCCCGCAATGCCGTGGGTGAATGCCCGGTGTGGCTGCCGCAGGAAAACGCGCTGTACTGGGTGGACATCCCCAACGGTGGCCTGCAACGCTGGGACGCCGCCACCGGCCACGTCGCCGCCTGGAAAGCCCCGCAGATGCTCGCCTGTATTGCCCGCACCGACGCGGGCAATTGGCTCGCGGGCATGGAAAGCGGGTTTTTCCAACTCACCCCACATAACGACGGCAGCCTCGACACCACGCCTCTGGCGAGCATCGAGCACCCACGCCCGGACATGCGCCTCAACGATGGCCGCTGCGATCGCCAGGGCCGTTTCTGGGCTGGCAGCATGGTGCTGAACATGGGCTTGAATGCGGCCGAAGGCACCCTGTACCGCTATGCGTCAGGCGCCGCGCCGCATGCGCAACTGAACGGGTTCATCACCCTCAATGGCTTGGCCTTCAGCCCTGACGGCCGCACGATGTACGCCTCGGATTCACACCCGCTGGTGCAGCAGGTCTGGGCGTTCGATTACGACATCGACACCGGCACGCCATCCAACCGCCGCGTATTTATCGACATGCATCAATTCCTCGGGCGCCCCGATGGCGCGGCAGTCGACGCCGAGGGTTGCTACTGGATCTGCGCCAACGACGCGGGGCTGGTTCACCGCTTCACCCCGGATGGCCGTCTGGACCGCTCCCTCAGCGTGCCGGTCAAAAAACCCACCATGTGCGCCTTCGGCGGCAGCCGGCTGGACACCTTGTTCGTCACCTCGATTCGTGATGACCACAGTGAGCAGTCGGTCGCCGGCGGCGTGTTTGCCCTCAACCCCGGCGTCAGCGGATTGCCGGAGCCCACGTTCACCCTCTAGCTGCATCGATGTGCCTTGAATACAACAACAATAAGACAGGAGTGACACCCCATGGACTTCAAACGCACTTTGCTCGCCGCTGCATTTTTTACCCTCAGTACCGCCGCCCACGCGCTGGAAATCAAATTCGCCGACATCCATCCCGCCGGCTACCCCACCGTCGTCGCTGAACAGAACATGGGCAAGGCCCTGACTCAGGCAAGTAACGGCGAACTGACCTTCAAATACTTCCCGGGCGGTGTCCTGGGTTCCGAAAAAGAAGTGGTAGAACAGGCCCAGGTCGGTGCGGTGCAGATGACCCGCGTCAGCCTCGGCATCGTCGGGCCAGTGGTGCCGGACGTGAACGTGTTCAACTTACCATTCGTGTTCCGCGACCAGGCGCATATGCGCAAAATCATCGACGGCGAGATCGGCGATGAAATCCTCGCCAAGATCACCGACTCCGAGTTCGGCCTGGTGGCCCTGGCCTGGATGGACGGTGGCACGCGCAACCTCTACACCAAGAAGCCGGTGCGCAAGATCGAAGACCTCAAGGGCATGAAAATTCGTGTACAGGGCAACCCGATCTTCATCGAAGCCTTCAACGCGATGGGCGCCAACGGTATTGCCATGGACACCGGCGAAATCTTCAGCGCCTTGCAGACCGGCGTCATCGACGGCGCGGAAAACAACCCGCCCACCTTGCTCGAACACAATCACTTCCAGAACGCCAAGTACTACACGCTCACCGAACACTTGATCCTGCCCGAACCCATCGTGATGTCAAAAATCACCTGGAACAAACTCACGCCCGCCCAGCAAGACCTGGTGAAAAAAGCCGCCAAGGTCGCCCAGGCCGATGAGCGCGCGCTGTGGGACGCCAAGTCCGCCAGCAGCGAAACCAGGCTCAAGGCTGCCGGCGTCGAGTTCATCAGCGTCGACAAAAAACCCTTCTATGACGCCACCGCAGCGGTTCGCGCCAAGTACGGTGCGGCTTACGCCGACATCATCAAGCGCATCGACGCAGTCGAGTAATCACCCTTCCCTTCAGTCAGGCCCGGCGCGGTCGGCATCGACGCGCCCGGTTACGGTGAACGCCATGAAGAATTTAGTGCTGCGCATCAACGACCGCATTTACATGACCTGCATCTGGGTCGCCGGCCTCTCGGTCCTCGGGGTCGCGCTGATCATTCCTTGGGGCATCTTCGCCCGCTACATCCTCGGCACCGGCGCAAGCTGGCCGGAGCCCACCGCCATCCTGCTGATGCTGGTGTTCACCTTTATCGGCGCCGCCGCCAGTTACCGTGCCGGCGCGCATATGTCGGTGGCCGTGGTCACCGACCGCCTGCCAGCGCGCCAACGGCAAATCGTCGGCGTTATCACGCAACTGCTGATGGCCACCATCTGCCTGTTCATGACCGTCTGGGGCAGCAAGCTGTGCCTGTCCACCTGGAACCAGTTCATGAGTGCGATCCCCACCCTGCGCGTGGGCATGACCTATATGCCAATCCCGATCGGCGGGCTGCTGACGCTGGTGTTCGTGCTGGAAAAACTCTTGCTCGGTGACCAGAGCCAGCGCCGCGTGGTGCGCTTTGATCTGGTTGAAGAAAACGAAGGGGCTGCCTGATGGACGCATTGATGCTGCTGGGCAGTTTTATCGCCTTGATCCTGATCGGCATGCCGGTGGCCTACGCCCTCGGGCTGTCGGCGCTGATCGGCGCGTGGTGGATCGACATCCCGTTCCAGGCCTTGATGATTCAGGTTGCGGGCGGGGTGAACAAGTTTTCGCTGATGGCGATTCCGTTCTTTGTACTGGCCGGGGCGATCATGGCCGAAGGCGGCATGTCGCGGCGACTGGTTGCATTTGCCGGGGTGCTGGTGGGGTTTGTGCGCGGCGGCCTGTCGTTGGTGAACATCGTGGCGTCGACGTTTTTTGGCGCGATTTCCGGCTCGTCGGTGGCCGATACCGCCTCGGTCGGTTCGGTGTTGATCCCGGAAATGGAGCGCCGTGGCTACCCGCGTGAGTTCTCTACCGCCGTCACTGTCAGCGGCTCGGTGCAAGCCTTGCTGACGCCGCCCAGCCATAACTCGGTGCTCTACTCCCTGGCGGCCGGCGGCACGGTCTCGATTGCCTCGTTGTTCATGGCCGGCGTGGTGCCGGGGCTGCTGATGAGTGCATGCCTGATGGTGCTGTGCCTGATCTTCGCGAAAAAGCGCAACTACCCCAAGGGCGAGGTCATCCCGCTTAAACAAGCGCTGAAGATCTGCGCCGACGCGCTCTGGGGCTTGATGGCCATGGTGATCATCCTGGGTGGCATCCTCTCGGGCATTTTCACTGCCACCGAGTCGGCCGCGATTGCCGTGCTGTGGGCATTTTTCGTGACCATGTTCATCTATCGCGACTACAAATGGCGTGAGCTGCCCAAGCTGATGCACCGCACGGTGCGCACCATTTCCATTGTGATGATCCTGATCGCCTTCGCCGCCAGCTTCGGCTACATCATGACCCTGATGCAGATCCCGGCAAAAATCACCACGCTGTTCCTGACCCTGTCGGACAACCGCTACGTGATCCTGATGTGCATCAACGTGATGCTGCTGTTGCTCGGCACGGTGATGGACATGGCGCCGCTGATCTTGATCCTCACCCCGATTCTGCTGCCGGTGATCCTCGGTATTGGCGTGGACCCGGTGCACTTCGGCATGATCATGCTGGTGAACCTCGGGATCGGCCTGATCACTCCACCCGTGGGTGCGGTGCTGTTTGTGGGTGCGGCGGTGGGCAAGGTCAGTATCGAGAAAACCGTGGCGGCGCTGCTGCCGTTTTATGCGGTACTGTTCCTGATATTGATGGCAGTGACTTACATTCCCGCGTTGTCCCTGTGGCTTCCCGGGCTGGTGCTCTGATGATTGAACTGGAAGACAGCCTGACCCATCTCACCCTCGCCCCGGCCGTGGGTGGCAGCCTCGTCAACTGGACGGTGCGCGCGACCGGGCAGCCGCTGTTGCGCCATAGCGACGAAGCTGCGCTGAACACTGGGCTGCCGGGCAAGCTGGCGTGTTACCCGCTGGCGCCATGGTCCAATCGAGTTGCCCACGGCGGTTTCGACAACCCCAGCGGCTGGCTGGCACTCACGCCCAACAGCCCGCTCGACCCGCTGCCGATTCACGGTTCGGCCTGGCAACAGGCGTGGCAGGTGGTAAGCCAGACGGCGGATGAAGTGGTGCTGGAGGTGGTGTGCGACACGCCGTTTGCCTATCGCGCCGAGCAGCGGTTTCGCTTACGTGGCGGCGAACTGAGTATCGAGTTGCGCGTAACGCATCTGGCCGAAAAAGCCGCGTGGCATGGCTTGGGATTGCATCCGTATTTGCCACGAAGGCCCGGCACGCGGTTGCAGGCCAAGGCCGATCAGGTGTGGATGAGCGATGCGTCCAAGCTGCCAACCGGGCTGGCGCCGGTGCCGGCCGAATGGGATTTCACTCAGCTCAAGGGGCTGCCGCAAGGCCTGGTGGACAATGGGTTTTGCCAGTGGGACGGGCGTTGCCGCATCGAACAGCCGGAGCTGGGCTATGCACTGGAATGCCAGGCCAGCGGCGCCGATTACTTCCTGCTGTTCTGCCCGCCGGGGTTGGGGTTCTTTTGCATCGAGCCGGTGAGTCATCCGGTGAATGCGCATCACCTGCCGGGCAGGCCCGGCCTGAAGCTGCTGGAAAACGGCCAGTCAACTCACCTCAATTTCACCCTGAAATACCAACCTTTGTAACCCCACAAAACCCTGTGGGAGCCGGGCTCGCCCGCGATGGCGGTGTGTCAGCCTGCACACCTGGACCTGACAAACCGCTATCGCAGGCAAGCCAGCTCCCACATTTTTGATCCGCATGGTGTCAAGGCGGGCTGTTTTTCAGGCGACCCGCCGTGTCGATACTCACCACCACCGACAACCCCGGCCGCAGGCGCTCGCTCTCGGCCTGATCCGGGTCCACCGTAATCCGCACCGGCACCCGCTGCGCGATCTTCACAAAGTTGCCGGTGGCGTTATCCGCCTGCAACAGGCTGAACTCCGAGCCGGTCGCCGGGGAAATATGCTGCACCGTGCCGTGAAACTTGCGGTGGTTGAGCGCGTCCACGGTGAACGTCACCGGCTGGCCGACCTGCACATTGTCCATCTGGGTTTCTTTCATGTTGGCGATCACCCACAACTGCGGCGGCACCAGCGCCATCAACTGCGCGCCGGAGTTGACGTAGGCGCCCAGGCGCACACCGATCTGCCCCAACTGGCCGTCACGCGGCGCAATGATGCGGGTGTTGGACAGGTCGATACGCGCCAGCTCCACGGCCGCATCGGCACTGGCCACCGCCGCTTCGAGGGAACCACGATTGACGATCACGGTTTGCAGGTCCTGACGGGCGATTTCCAGGTTGGCCTGGGCCTGAGCCACCGCCGCGACGGTCTGCGCATTCGCGGCGCGGGTCACGTCCAACTCGCGCTTGGACACTGAACCATCGCTGATCAACTCTTCATTGCGGCGCAAGTCGGCGGTGCTTTTGCGCGCCTGGGCCTGGCTGTCCACCAGCGCGGCCTGGCGCAGTTTGATGGTGGCTTCGGCGCTGTTGCGCTGCTGCACCACATTGGCCAAGGAGGCTTTCTGCACTGCCAATTGCGCCAGCGCCTGGTCAAGACGCTGCTTGTAGATGCGGTCATCCAGGCGCACCAGCAGGTCGCCGGCCTTGACGTACTGGAAGTCCTGCACCGGCACTTCATACACGTAGCCACTCAATTGAGGGCCGATAATCGTCACTTGGCCGCGCACCAGGGCGTTCTCGGTGGTTTCCACCGCACTGCTGAAGGGTGGCAATTGCCAGGCATACAGCACGATCAACACACCGACGATGGCAATCGCGGCAAAACCCAGCGATGAGATGATGCGCACTCGCAGCGAGCGCGGCTCCGTGACGGTCGAGCCCGGTGGTGGCGTGCCTTCCGGAGTGGAGGCGATGGCGTTGGTCGTGGTCGTGGTGGTGGTTTCGGTCATGAAGTAACGCCGCTGGGTTGAACGGGAGGGGCTGCTGCTTTGGTGGTACTCATCAGCCACAGGCTGCGGGTGAAGATCCAGAGCATGGTGAGGATCGCGATGATCGCGATCAGCATGAATACGTCGTTGTAGGCCATCACATTCGCCTCACGCGTGGCCGCCGTGGCCAGGCTGCGAATGCCCATGAGGTTGCGCAGTTCCGGGTCGGCGATTACGCCGCCATAGGCCGAGCCGCCGCTCTGCACCCGTGCCGCCACGCGTGGGTCCAGCAGGGTCAGGTGTTCGACGATCATGCTGGAGTGGTATTTCTCGCGCACGATCTGGAACGTACCCAGCAACGCCGCGCCAATCAGGCCGCCGAGGTTCTGGCAGATGCCGAACATCACCGAGAAGCTCACCAGGTTGCGCGGGTTGGTCAATACGTTTTTTGTGCCCAGCACCATGGTTGGCCCCAGGAAGAAGGTGCCGCCAAAGCCTAGCAGGAACTGGCTGATATACAGGTTTTGCGGGCGGGTCAGGTTGCTGGAGAAACTGTCCATCACGGAGCCTGTGGCCATCAACGCCAGGGAGATGATCAACGGCATCAGCAGGTGCGCCGGGTTGATCGTCAGCGCGCTGACCACCAGCCCGGCAATCGCCCCGGCCAGCATCACCACGTAGAGGGTGTGCATCTGCTGGTAGCTCATGTTCAGCATCTGCATAAAGCCCACCGCACCGGTGGACTGCTCGGACAGCACCATGCGAATCAGCACCACCGCCAGCGCCAGGCGAATCATCGCCCCGCTGCCGAGCCAACGCGTCATCAACATCGGGTTGGCGCGGTTATGCTCAATGGCCAGGCCGGCCATGATCAGCACCAGCGAACAGGCCGAGGCCACGCCGATCCAGGGCGCTTCCAGCCACCAGTCGATACGCCCCAACGACAGCACCGCACAGAGCAACGCCACGCCGCTGGCAAGGATGGCAAAGGTGAGGAAGTCGAGTTTTTCAAAGGTTTTAAAACGGTCGCCGGGCGGCAGTTTGAGCATGAACACACAGCCCAGGCAGATCAGCGCCATGCCCAGCTCGAACAGGTACAGCCCGCGCCATTCGGCAATTTGCAGCAAGTCTTCAGAGAACAATCGCGCCAGTGGCAGCGCCAACTGCGCGGTGCCCAAGCCCAGCACCAAGGCTTTGAGCCGCCACTTGGCCGGGAACGCCTGGATCATGTAGTACAAGCCCAACGAACTCAGCGCCGCACCGACCATACCGTGAGCTGCCCGTACTGCAATCGCCGAACTCAAGTCGTTGACGAACAAATGGCCGAAGGTCACCAGCGCATACAGCACCAGGAACACCTCGGTAAACGCGCGCAGGCCGAACTGCTGACGAAACTTCACCAGCAGCAGGTTCATGCACACGTTGGTCATCACATAGGCGGCCGGCAGCCAGGCCATTTCTGCGGTGGTGGCGCCCAGTGCGCCTTGCAGATATTGCAGGTTGGCAATCACCAGGGCATTGCCGAGCCCGCCGGTAATTGCCACCAGGATCCCGACCAACGCAAACAGCCAACGCTTGTGCGTAGGGTGCAGCGGCGTCGACGGCGAGCCGGGCAGGCTCGGCCGCTCGTGGGGTTGCCAAGTGTGGGGGGTGTATTTATCCATCGCATGACCTTGATGAGCCGACGTGCAAGGTCGGTAAATCCGTTACTCAGGGACCAGTAAACCTGAGAGGCGTTCATCTTGCCATGTCTCGTGCGGGCACGGTCAAAACTGTGGGGGCGGGCTTGCCTGCGATACAGACACCTCGGTGTGTCAGGTACACCGAGTTGATGCCATCGCAGGCAAGCCAGCTCCCACATTAGACCGAGTATGGCTCTGCTGTTGCTGTTGCTCCGGC
>NZ_JACAQL010000003.1:0-17826 GCF_013385245.1 Pseudomonas sp. IPO3747 | reverse complement strand
TGGGGCGAAGACCTTTTGCTTACTTTTGGGTCTTTCCAAAAGTGAGCCGCCGTAAGGGCGGAACCCTACTCAGCCGTTACCGCAGCAACGGATATGTACACCACCAAAAGACCGCCATCGCAGACAAGCCAGCTCCCACAGTCGGACTGTGTTGCACATCAGCATCAAAGCGCAGCCTTGACCAGCATCCCCGCAGCCACCACCACACACAGGCTGGCAAACCCCACCTGCAACGCCCGCGCCGGGATCACCGAACACAAACGCCGACCGGCCAACATGCCGACAATACTCGCACCGATAAACACCCAGCCCATCGGCTCAATACTCACACCGGCCTGCATCGACCCAGCCACGCCGATCAGCGAAATCAGGCTGATCACCATCAAAGAGGTGGCGACAATCCCGCGCATCTGCACATCGGTCAGTTGCTTGAACGCCGGCACGATCAGGAAGCCACCGCCCACGCCAAGCAAGCCCGACACCGCGCCAGTCACGGCCCCCAAAGCCGCCAACGTGGCACTGCATTTGGCAGTCCAGGCCAGGCGCCCGGTCTGCTGGTTGAGCATGCAGTTTTTCTGGCCCCAGGACGCGGCGCCATGGTCGCTTGGCCCGGCCTCGACCTTTTCGCGTTGCAACATGCGCCACGCCACCAGCACCATCAAGGCGCTGAACAGGCCCATCAGCAGGTGTTCGGGCAACTGGTGCGCAATAAACACACCCAGTGGCGAAAACAGCGCACCGAGCAAGGCGATCAATAACGCGGCGCGGTAACGCACCAGGCCATGGCGCAACCCGTCAATGGCGCCGACCGCCGCCGCCGCGCCCACGGCGAGCAACGACACCGGCGCCGCCTGGGTCATGGTCAAGCCCAGCCCCAGCACCAACGCCGGCACCCCGAGGATGCCACCGCCCGCGCCGGTCAGGCCCATGACCAGGCCCATCAATAAACCCAACAGACTTGCCAGCAGCATTTAATCCACCTTGCTCAGGCGGGTCAGCCACTCGCGGCCCTTGAGCATGCCGTTCCAGTAGAACCACGGCAGCAGCGTGGCCTTGAGGAACCACATCGAGCGACGTGCCTGGGTCGGGTCCAGCGGGAAGGTCGGCAGCAGCTTGCCGCCATAGCCGAACTCGGCCAGCACCACCTTGCCCTTCTCCACCGTCAACGGGCAGGAACCATAGCCGTCGTACTTGAGCGGCAGCGGCGCCTGTTTGCGCAGGGCCAGCAGGTTTTCGGCCACCACCACGATCTGCTTGCGCACGGCGGCTGCGGTCTTGGCGTTGGTGGTGCCGCACACATCGCCGAGGCCGAAGATATGCGGGTAGCGCAGGTGTTGCAGGCTGTGCGGGTTCACCTCGCACCAACCGGCGGGGTCGGCCAACGAGCTCTGGCGGATAAAATCCGGGGCCACTTGCGGCGGGACCACGTGCAACAGGTCGAAGGATTTTTCTTCGACGGTGGCCTTGCCTTCGGCGTCTTTGACTTCAAACCAGGCTTTGCGCGCCGGGCCATCGACCTTGACCAGGTTGGCGTTGAACGCCAGGCGGGCGTTGTATTTCTCTACGTACTTCATCAATGGCGGCACAAAGGTCGCCACGCCAAACAGCGCGGCGCCGGCCAGGTTGAATTCGACGTCGATGTTTTTCAGGTTACCCTGCTTGAGCCAGTGATCGCAGGACAGGTACATGGCTTTTTGCGGCGCGCCTGCACATTTGATCGGCATGGCCGGCTGGGTAAAGATCGCCTTGCCGCCTTGCAACTGCTGCACAAGCTGCCAGGTGTAGGCCGCGTGCTCGTAGCTGTAGTTGGAGGTCACGCCGTTCTGGCCAAGGGTCTGTTCCAGGCCGTCGATTTTTTCCCAGGCCAGGCGCAGGCCGGGGCACATGATCAGGTTGTTCCAGCTCACGCGCTGGCCGTTGTCGAGCACCAGGGTTTGCTCGTCGGGCAGCAACTCGGCGACAGCGGCCTGCACCCAGGCGACGCCATTGGGCAGTACGTCGGCCAACGGCCGTCGGGTCTTTTTCAGGTCGTAGGCGCCGCCACCGACCAGCGTCCAGGCCGGCTGATAGCAGTGATAGTCGTTAGGTTCGATCAGGGTGATGTTCAGCTGCGGGTCGCGTTTGAGCAAGCTGGCCAGCAGGCCGATGCCTGCCGAGCCGCCGCCGATGACTACGATGTCGCCACTGATGGTCGGTCCCCAGTGTTGCTCGGTCATGGTCTTTTGCCTTTTATCGTCAATGCACACAAGGGTCGTTGCCGTATGGCGTCACGCCCAGCTTTTTATGACCGCGCCGCAGTACAAGCCGGACAAGGTCTTCATCACTTGAATCACTTCGTGGCTGGCCAGCCCGTAGAAAATGTATTTACCTTCCCGACGGGTGGCGACCAACCCTTCGTCACGCAAAATGCCCAACTGTTGTGACAGTGTGGGCTGACGCACGCCGGTCATGGTTTCCAGCTCGCCGACGTTGCGCTCGCCCTGGGTCAACTGGCACAGGATCAACAGGCGGTCCTCATTGGCCAGTGCCTTGAGCAAGGAGCACGCCTTGGACGCCGATGCGCGCAACTGGGCGACTTCGCCCTCACTCAGAGTAGATTCCATTTGCCTCGGGTCCTTTATGTCACTTAAGCTCAAAACATTATGTGTAAACGTAAACTGATTGTAACCACTTTTTTCGCTTCCGGGGACCGCCGCCATGCCAGCGTTGATTCAAGCCTTTCTGGACGAGGCATCGTCGACCTTCACCTACGTCATTTATGAACACGATGGCGGCCCCTGCGCCATCGCCGATTCGGTACTCAATTACGACCCCGCGTCCGGGCGCACGGATACCGCCCAAGCCGATAAAGTCATCGCGTTCGTGCGTGAGCACGGCTTGCAGGTGCAGTGGCTGCTGGAAACCCATGCGCATGCCGATCACTTGTCCGCTGCGCCTTACCTGCGCCGCACGCTCGGCGGCAAAATCGCCATCGGCCAATCCATCAGTAAGGTCCAGGATGTCTTCAAGAGCCTGTTCAACCTGGAGCCGGAATTCCGCGTCGATGGCTCGCAGTTCGACCACCTGTTTGCGCCGGATGAAATCTTTCATATCGGCAACTTGAAGGCCCAGGCGCTGCATGTGCCTGGCCACACCCCGGCCGACATGGCGTACCTGATCGACGGTCGTTTGATTCTGGTAGGCGACACGCTGTTCATGCCGGATGTAGGCACCGCGCGTTGCGACTTCCCTGGTGGTGACGCGCGACAGTTGTATGCGTCGATGCGCAAGCTGCTGGCCTTTCCATTGGAGACTGAACTGTACGTGTGCCATGACTACCCGCCTGAAAGCCGCGAGGCCAAGTGCCTGACCACGGTCGCCGAGCAGCGCGCGGGCAATATTCATGTGCATGACGGGGTGGATGAGGCGGCGTTTGTAGAGATGCGCACCCAGCGTGATGCCGGGTTGGGAATGCCGACGCTATTGCTGCCGGCGATTCAGGTGAATGTGCGGGCGGGGAATATGCCGCCGGCGGAAGCAAACGGGGTGACGTATCTGAAGATTCCGCTTAACCAACTATAAAAAGCGCCGATTCCTTTGTGGGAGCTGGCTTGCCTGCGATAGCGATGCATCAGTAACCCGTGTGTCAACTGGCCCACCGCTATCGCAGGCAAGCCAGCTCCCACAATTGTCCTGTGTTGTGTCAGGAACCCAGGCTGATGCCATTAGCCGGCAACGGCAGCGCGGTCTTGTAGCGCACCTGCTTGAGCGCAAAGCTCGAGCGAATATTGGCCACGCCCGGCACCTTGGTCAGAAAGTCCATCATGAAACGCTCCAGCGACTGGATCGTCGGCACCAGCACCCGGATCAGATAATCCGGGTCGCCCGCCATCAGGTAACACTCCATCACTTCCGGCCGGTCAGAAATCGCGCCTTCGAACTGCTGCAATGCCAGTTCATTCTGCTTTTCCAGGCTCACATGAATGAACACATTCACGTGCAGCCCCAGCAGATCGGCGTCCAGCAACGTGACCTGATCACGGATAAGCCCCAATTCCTCCATGGCCTTCACCCGGTTAAAGCATGGCGTGGGCGACAGGTTGACCGAACGGGCCAGGTCGGCGTTGGTAATGCGGGCGTTCTCCTGCAGGGCATTGAGAATGCCGATATCGGTACGGTCCAGTTTGCGCATGAGACAAAATCACCTGTTTATTATGTTTATGCAGTTTTTTTATCCGCAAATGGTCTTGAGCGCAATGAAACACAGATAAATATTCTTCTACGCCACGCCTATGATGTTTGTAGGACAAGATTTCTCCTATCCGGAGACTGACTGTCAGCTAGCGCGCCCACTACAAGAAATTCACAAGATCGAGCGTAGAAAGCCATGAACCAGCCGTATGCACCACTGCGCCTGCACGTTCCCGAACCCTCGGGCCGCCCAGGCTGCAAGACCGACTTTACCTACCTGCGCCTGACTGACGCAGGTACGGTGCGCAAACCCGCCATCGACGTAGAACCCGCCGACACCGCTGACCTGGCCAAGGGCCTGATCCGCGTGCTTGACGACCAGGGCCAGGCTCTTGGCCCGTGGGCTGAAGGGGTATCCGCCGAGATCATGCGTAAAGGCATGCGCGCCATGCTCAAGACGCGCATCTTCGACAACCGCATGGTGGTCGCCCAGCGTCAGAAAAAAATGTCGTTCTACATGCAAAGCCTTGGCGAAGAAGCCATCGGCAGCGCCCAGGCCCTGGCCTTGAATATCGACGACATGTGCTTCCCCACCTACCGCCAGCAAAGCATCCTGATGGCCCGCGAAGTGCCGCTGGTGGACCTGATCTGCCAACTGCTGTCCAACGAGCGCGACCCGCTCAAGGGCCGTCAGTTGCCGATCATGTACTCGGTCAAGGACGCCGGGTTCTTCACCATTTCCGGCAACCTCGCCACCCAATTCGTGCAAGGCGTGGGCTGGGGCATGGCCTCGGCGATCAAGGGCGACACCAAGATTGCCTCGGCCTGGATCGGCGACGGCGCCACCGCCGAATCGGACTTCCACACCGCCCTCACCTTCGCCCACGTTTACCGCGCGCCGGTGATTCTCAACGTGGTCAACAACCAGTGGGCCATCTCCACCTTCCAGGCTATCGCCGGCGGTGAAGCCACCACCTTCGCCGGACGCGGCGTGGGTTGCGGCATCGCCTCCCTGCGTGTGGACGGCAACGACTTTATCGCCGTGTATGCGGCGTCTGCCTGGGCCGCCGAGCGTGCGCGCCGTAACCTTGGGCCAACCCTGATCGAGTGGGTCACCTACCGCGCCGGCCCGCACTCCACTTCGGACGATCCGTCCAAATACCGCCCAGCCGATGACTGGAGCCACTTCCCGCTCGGCGACCCGATTGCGCGCCTCAAGCAGCACCTGATCAAGATTGGCCAGTGGTCCGAAGAAGAGCACACGGCAGTCAGTGCCGAGCTTGAGGCCGAAGTGGTCAAGGCGCAGAAAGAAGCCGAACAGTACGGCACCCTGGCCGGCGGCCAGATTCCAAGCGCCGCGACCATGTTCGAAGACGTTTATAAAGAGATGCCGGAGCACTTGAAGCGCCAGCGTCAAGAGTTGGGGGTCTGACATGAACGATCACAACAACAGCATCGAATTGGAAACCGCCATGACCACCACCACCATGACCATGATCCAGGCCCTGCGCTCGGCCATGGATGTGATGCTTGAGCGTGACGATAACGTGGTGGTGTTCGGCCAGGACGTCGGCTACTTCGGCGGCGTATTCCGTTGCACTGAAGGTTTGCAGAACAAGTACGGCAGCTCGCGGGTGTTTGACGCGCCGATCTCCGAAAGCGGCATCGTCGGCGTTGCCGTGGGCATGGGGGCCTACGGCCTGCGCCCGGTCGCCGAGATTCAATTCGCTGACTACGTGTACCCGGCCACCGACCAGATCATCTCCGAAGCCGCCCGCCTGCGTTATCGCTCGGCCGGCCAGTTCACCGCACCCTTGACCATGCGCATGCCGTGCGGCGGCGGCATCTACGGCGGCCAGACCCACAGCCAGAGTATTGAAGCGGTGTTCACCCAGGTCTGCGGCCTGCGCACGGTGATGCCGTCCAACCCGTATGACGCCAAGGGTCTGTTGATCGCCTCGATCGAAAACGACGACCCGGTGATCTTCCTCGAGCCTAAGCGCCTGTACAACGGCCCGTTCGATGGCCACCACGATCGCCCGGTCACACCCTGGTCCAAACACCCGCAAGCGCAAGTGCCGGACGGTTACTACACCGTACCGCTGGACGTGGCCGCCATCGTGCGTCCGGGCTCGGCGGTGACGGTGCTGACCTACGGCACCACCGTATACGTGTCGCAAGTCGCCGCCGAAGAAACCGGCATCGACGCCGAGGTCATCGACCTGCGCAGCCTGTGGCCGCTGGACCTGGAAACCATCGTCAACTCGGTGAAAAAGACCGGCCGTTGCGTGGTGGTGCATGAAGCCACCCGCACCTGCGGCTTTGGTGCCGAACTGGTGTCGCTGGTGCAAGAGCATTGCTTCCATCACCTGGAAGCGCCGATCGAACGCGTCACCGGTTGGGACACGCCCTACCCGCACGCGCAAGAGTGGGCGTATTTCCCAGGGCCGTCCCGCGTGGGCGCGGCGTTGAAACGGGTCATGGAGGTCTGAATGGGCACGCACGTTATCAAGATGCCGGACATTGGCGAAGGCATTGCAGAAGTTGAACTGTCGGTATGGCATGTAAAAGTCGGCGACCTGGTGGTTGAGGACCAGGTGCTGGCGGATGTGATGACCGACAAGGCGATGGTGGACATTCCCTCGCCGGTGCACGGCAAAGTGATTTCTCTGGGCGGCGAGCCCGGCGAAGTCATGGCGGTGGGCAGTATTTTGATCAGCATTGAAGTCGAAGGCGCCGGGAATGCCAAGGATGCGCCGGTGGTGGCTGAGCCGGTGAAAGCTGCGCCAGCGCCAGTGGTTGAAGCCAAGCCAACGCCTGCGCCTGTGGCTGAAGCAAAGCCAGTTGCCAAACCTGCTGCGGCACCGGTTGCGCGTGACGCGAACGAACGCCCGTTAGCTTCGCCTGCCGTGCGCAAACACGCGCTGGATGCCGGCATTCAGCTGCGTCTGGTACAGGGCAGCGGCCCGGCAGGTCGGGTGCTGCACGAAGATCTGGACGCTTACCTGCAACAAGGTGCAACCCAGGCTTCGGCAACCGCCAACCCTTACGCCGAACGCAATAGCGAAGAACAGATCCCGGTGATCGGCATGCGCCGCAAGATCGCCCAGCGCATGCAAGACGCCACCCGCCGCGCCGCGCATTTCAGCTACGTGGAAGAAATCGACGTCACGGCGCTGGACGAGCTGCGCGTGCACCTTAATGAGAAGCACGGCGCCACGCGCGGCAAATTGACCTTGCTGCCGTTTATCGTGCGCGCCATGGTCGTGGCGTTGCGTGACTTCCCGCAGATCAACGCACGCTACGACGACGAAGCCCAAGTCATCACCCGCCTGGGCGCGGTGCATGTGGGCGTCGCCACCCAAAGCGATGTGGGCCTGATGGTGCCGGTGGTACGTCACGCCGAAGCCCGCAGCCTGTGGGGCAACGCCGAGGAAATCGCACGTTTGGCCAGCGCCGCGCGCAATGGCAAGGCCAGTCGCGATGAACTGTCGGGCTCGACCATCACCCTGACCAGCCTCGGCGCGTTGGGCGGCATTGTCAGCACGCCGGTGCTGAACCTGCCGGAAGTCGCCATTGTCGGCGTCAACCGCATCGTTGAACGGCCGATGGTAATCAAAGGCCAGATCGTGGTGCGCAAGATGATGAACCTCTCCAGCTCCTTCGATCACCGTGTGGTCGACGGCATGGACGCGGCGCAATTCATCCAGGCCATTCGTGGCCTGCTCGAACAACCCGCCAGCCTGTTTTTGGAGTAAGGCATGCCTCAGACATTGAACACCACGCTGCTGATTATCGGCGGCGGCCCTGGCGGTTATGTGGCGGCGATCCGTGCCGGCCAACTGGGCATCCCGACCATTCTGGTCGAGGGCCAGGCGCTCGGCGGCACCTGCCTGAACATCGGCTGCATTCCCTCCAAAGCCTTGATCCACGTGGCCGAGCAGTTCCAGCAAACCGTGCACCACAGCCAAGGGTCGCAACTGGGCATTGAAGTGGATGTGCCGACCCTGGACATCCGCAAGAGCGTGGAATGGAAAGACGGCATTGTTGATCGCCTGACCACCGGCGTGGCCGCCTTGCTCAAGAAGCATAAAGTGCAGGTGATCCACGGCTGGGCCAAGGTGGTGGACGGCAAGACCGTCGACGTCGGCGACCAGCGCATTCAGTGCGAGCACCTGCTGCTGGCCACCGGCTCGAAAAGCGTCAACCTGCCGATGCTGCCGATTGGCGGGCCGATCATCTCGTCAACCGAAGCACTGGCGCCGACCCGCGTGCCCAAGCGCCTGATTGTGGTGGGCGGCGGCTATATCGGCCTGGAGCTGGGCATTGCCTATCGCAAGCTCGGCGCCGAGGTCAGTGTGGTCGAGGCACAGGAGCGTATCCTGCCGGCCTACGATGGCGAACTGACGCTGCCGGTGGCCGAATCGCTCAAGCAGTTGGGGGTCAAGCTGTACCTCAGCCACAGCGTCACCGGTTTCGAAAACAACAGCCTGCAGGTACGTGACCCGAACGGCGACACGCTGTCGCTGCAAACCGATCAGGTGCTGGTGGCCGTGGGCCGCAAACCCAACACCCAGGGCTGGAACCTCGAAGCGCTGAACCTGGCGATGAACGGCGCGGCGATCAAGATCGACAACCGTTGCCAGACCAGCATGCGCAATGTGTACGCCATCGGCGACCTGAGCGGTGAGCCGATGCTGGCGCACCGGGCCATGGCCCAGGGCGAGATGGTCGCCGAACTGATCAGCGGCAAACACCGCGAATTCAACCCGGCCGCCATCCCGGCGGTGTGCTTCACCGACCCGGAACTGGTGGTGGTCGGCAAGACCCCGGACGAAGCCAAGGCGGCTGGCCTCGACTGCATTGTGTCGAGCTTCCCGTTCGCGGCCAATGGCCGGGCGATGACCCTGGAGTCTAAAACCGGCTTTGTGCGCGTGGTCGCGCGGCGTGACAACCACCTGATTGTCGGCTGGCAGGCGGTGGGGGTTGGTGTGTCCGAGCTGTCTACGGCCTTTGGCCTGTGCCTGGAGATGGGTTCGCGCCTGGAAGATGTGGCGGGCACGATCCATGCGCATCCGACCCTCGGCGAAGCGGTTCAGGAAGCGGCTTTAAGAGCATTGGGCCACGCGTTGCACCTGTAAAACCGGGGTGAGGCCATCGCAGGCAAGCCAGCTCCCACAGGGCAATGTATTCCAAATGTGGGAGCTGGCTTGCCTGCGATAGCGGTGTATCAGCCAATACACACGCTCAATGGTCCGCCCACCTGCTCCCACACCGGCCAAGAATGAAGTATTGTTGCGCCCATCCAGTAAAAAACCGACAAGCCTGCCTTCGACCAGGCGGTTGACCAGAGATAGAGGGTGTCATGGGTAACGAAAGCATCAATTGGGACAAGCTGGGTTTTGACTACATCAAGACCGACAAACGGTTTCTCCAAACCTGGAAAAACGGCGAGTGGCAAGCGGGCACCCTGACCGACGATAACGTGCTGCACATCAGCGAGGGTTCCACCGCCCTGCACTATGGCCAGCAGTGCTTTGAAGGCCTCAAGGCCTACCGCTGCAAGGACGGCTCGATCAACCTGTTCCGTCCGGACCAGAACGCCGCCCGCATGCAACGCAGCTGCGCACGCTTGCTGATGCCGCATGTGACCACCGAAGACTTCATCGAAGCCTGCAAACAAGTGGTCAAGGCCAACGAGCGGTTCATCCCGCCGTACGGCAGTGGCGGCGCGCTGTACCTGCGCCCGTTCGTGATCGGCACCGGTGAAAACATCGGCGTGCGTAGCGCACCGGAGTTTATCTTCTCGGTATTCGCCATCCCGGTCGGCGCCTACTTCAAGGGCGGCCTGGTGCCACACAATTTCCAGATCTCCACGTTCGACCGCGCCGCGCCACAGGGCACCGGCGCCGCCAAGGTCGGTGGCAACTATGCCGCCAGCCTGATGCCGGGCGCTGAAGCAAGGAAATCCGGTTTCGCCGACGCGATCTACCTGGACCCGATGACCCACTCGAAAATCGAGGAAGTCGGTTCGGCCAACTTCTTTGGTATCACCCGCGACAACCAGTTCATCACGCCGAAGTCGCCTTCGGTGCTGCCAGGCATCACCCGCCTGTCGCTGATCGAACTGGCCGAGACCCGCCTGGGCCTGAAAGTGGTCGAGGGCGACGTGTTCATCGACAAACTGGACCAGTTCAAGGAAGCCGGCGCCTGCGGCACCGCTGCCGTGATCTCGCCAATCGGCGGCATCCAGTACGACGGCAAGCTGCACGTGTTCCACAGCGAAACCGAAGTGGGCCCGATCACCCAGGCGCTCTACAAAGAACTGACCGGCGTGCAGACCGGCGACGTTGAAGCGCCAGAGGGTTGGATCGTCAAGGTCTAACCCCAAAAAACGCAAAACCCAATGTGGGAGTGGGCTTGCCAGCTCCCACATTTGATTTCGGTGTGCTCACAAGTCCTTGGGAATATTCACCGCAATCTTCTTGCCCATGCTGATCCTCGGCTCCACCCCATACCCCAACGCCTCGTAGAACCCCACCACCGCGTCATTGCCGCCCGTAATCTGCAGGTTGATTTTCACGCAACCCAACGCAGTCAACGCCTGCTCGGCATAGCGCACCAGCGAAGCACCCAGGCCCTGCCGACGATAATCGCGGTGCACCGCCACCGAATACAACCAGCCGCGATGCCCGTCATAGCCGGCCAGAATAGTGCCGATCACGGCCTTTTTATCCGTCGCCACAAAGAACAACCCATCGTTTACCGCGAGTTTTTTGTCGATTGCCAGGCTTGGCAGGTTGTGCGCGGTGTCATAGCCAAACGCCTGCTGCCACAGCGCCACCACCTGGGATCGGTGCGGACGATCGCGATATGGCCCGATGGGATGGCGCGATAACAAGGCCTTCTCCATCACGAGCGTGCGCTCATTGCCATGGTAAACGTCGCGTACCGTGTGAAAGCCCAGCTTGGTATAAAACGGCTCGGCCGTCAGCGATGACGGCACGCTCAGGACCGTCACCCCGGCTTCAACGGCCCGCAGCTCAATCTCGATCATCAGCAGCCGGCCAATGCCCTGCCCTTGCAATGCCGGGTTGACGAATACCGAGCGCACCACATTGCCATCAAGGGCGGCGGTGGCGACGATCATCTGATCCTGGGTCGCCACCAGCACCACCCGGCGCTGGAGCAAGGCCAGTACGGCGTCGGGTGTGAAGTTGCTGGCAACCCGAGCAATCACATCTGCCGGGTAGTCCCGCGCATTGCTGCTGTGCAAGGCTGCCAGGATGACCTGGCTGATGCCCTCGGCATCGGTGGGTTGGGCAAGACGAACAGCGGTAGACATGCATTCTCCTTCCTGGCTCGGGTTTCGCGACCGCCACCATACTAATGTGGGAGCTGGCTTGCCTGCGATAGCGGTCTGTCAGTCAGCGCATCTGGCGCAGACAGACCGCCATCGCAGGCAAGCCAGCTCCAACAGTTTGATTGCATTTCAACTCGCCAGCCGATTCGGCTGCCCTACCCCACTTTTCAGCTTTCCCGGCTGAGCCGCCCCGCTATATCAGCCGGGATTCACCCGCCACAGCGCACAAAATAGCCCCACTGCTCACCCCATGGATTCGTGCCCCCATGCAAACCACCAACACTGTCTTGATGATTCGCCCGGCGCGCTTTGCCTTCAACCCGGATACCGCGATCAACAACCACTTCCAACGCCAGCCACTTGACCCGCTGAGCGCGCAGCAAAAAGCGCTGCAGGAGTTCGACGGCTATGTCGATACCCTGCGCCAACATGGCGTAGAGGTGCTGGTGGTGCAAGACACCCCGGCGCCCCACACGCCCGACTCGATCTTCCCCAACAACTGGTGGAGCAGCCACGCCGATGGCAGCCTGGTGCTGTACCCGATGGAAGGCCAGAACCGACGACTGGAGCGCAACAAAGGTGTGCTGCAAGTGCTGGAGCAGCGTTTTGCGATCCGTAGCACCATCGACCTCAGCCCCCTCGAACAACAGAACATCTTCCTCGAAGGCACCGGCAGCATGGTGCTCGACCGCCAGCACCGTATCAGCTATGCCTGCCACTCCGGGCGTACCCACCAAGACGCCTTGCGCCAGTTCGCCGAACGCCTCGACTACCAACTCTGCGTCTTCCACGCCGTCGACCGCCACCACGCGCCGATCTACCACAGCAACGTGATGATGAGTGTCGGCCGCGACCTCTCGGTGGTGTGCCTGCAAGCCCTGCCCGATGCCAGCGAACGCCAGGCCCTGGAGCGCTCGCTGCGCGACACCGGCAAAGACATCCTTGCCCTCGACTTCGACCAGCTCGAAGCCTTCGCCGGCAACATGCTTGAAGTCCACGACCGTGACGGCCAGCCGCTGCTGGTGATGTCGGCCAGCGCCTGGAGCGCCCTGCACCCGGCCCAGCGCACGCATGTAGAACGCCACACCCGCCCGGTGGTGGTGAACATCGACAACATCGAACGCATCGGCGGCGGCAGTGCCCGCTGCATGCTGGCGGAAGTGCACCTGCCCGCCCGCGCCTCATTTCAATAAGGAGTCTTGCCATGACCCGTTATATCGACGTCAACGACCTCAGCTACCTGGTTTCACAAAAAGGCCTGCAAACCTGCATCAGCGAAATGGCCGAATACATCCGCGCCGACTACCTGCGCTGGCAGGACTTCGAAAAGTGCGCGCGCCTGGCCAACCATTCGCCGGACGGCGTGATCGAGCTGATGCCGGTGTCCGACGCCTCGCTGTACGCCTTCAAGTACGTGAACGGCCACCCGAAGAACACCCTGGCCGGCATGCTCACAGTGATGGCCTTTGGCGCCCTGGGCGATGTCGACACCGGCAAGCCGGTGCTGCTGGCCGAAATGACCCTGACCACCGCGATCCGCACCGCGGCCACCTCTGCCCTGGTAGCCCGCTACCTGGCGCGCGACAACAGCCGCAGCATGGCGTTGATTGGCAACGGCTCGCAAAGCGAGTTCCAGGCCCTGGCCTTCCACGCCATGCTCGGTATCACCGAAATCCGCCTGTTCGATATCGACGCCAAGGCCACTGCCAAGCTGGCGGCCAACCTCAAGGCGTTCCCGGCGATCAAGGTGATCCTGGCCGCCAGCGTGGCCGAAGCGGTCAAAGGCGCGGACATCGTCACCACCGTCACGGCGGACAAGGCTTACGCCACCATCCTCACCGACGACATGATCGAACCGGGCATGCACCTGAATGCCGTGGGCGGCGACTGCCCCGGCAAAACCGAGCTGGACCGCCGCATCGTCGAGCGCGCCCGGGTGATCGTCGAGTACGAACCGCAAAGCCGCATCGAAGGTGAAATCCAGCACATGCCGCACGATTCGCCGGTGACCGAGCTGTGGCAAGTGATCAATGGCCAGCAGCCCGGCCGCGAGAACGCGCGCCAAGTCACGCTGTTCGACTCGGTGGGTTTTGCCATCGAAGACTACTCGGCCCTGCGTTACGTGCTGGACGTGGCCAAGGCGCTGGATGTGGGCAGCACACTTGAGCTGGTGCCGGACCTCGCCGACCCGAAAGACCTGTTTGCACGCCTGGCCCAACAGCCACGCGTACAGCACAAAAAGCGCGCCTGAAACCGCTCTGGCCTGCCGCTTTGCGCCCAAGGCAGGCCGGATTTACATCAGTTAAAAGCCGATTTTGCGCGTGCCGCAGCCGATTCCGCTGCATTGCGCTTTTTAACAGCGCAATTTGCGCTTTATGCACGGGGTAAACGACACAAAAAACGCACCACCATGAAGCATTCTCTGCTCCCAGCTATTCACCGCCCTTACATCAATTACAAAATATAGGGACTGTCACATGACTCCATTGCGATCACTCTTCGCCGCGTTGCTGTTGCCACTGTGCGCCAGCACCGCCCACGCCCAGGACTGGAAAGAAATCCGCTTCGGCGTGTTCCCCGAATACCCGCCCTTTGAGTCCGTCGCCGCCGACGGCAGCCTGCAAGGTTTTGATATCGAGTTGGGCAACGCCATCTGCGCCAAGCTCGAAGTCAAATGCACCTGGGTGCACAACGAATTCGACGGCATGATCCCGGCCCTGCGCGCGCGCAAGTTCGACGCGATCATGTCGTCCATGGCGGTCACACCGGCTCGCGAAAAAGTCATCGACTTCAGCGACCGCCTGTTCCTCAGCCCCACCTCGGTGATCACCCGTAAAAACGCCGAGTTCGGCGACACGCCGGAGTCGCTCAAAGGCAAGCAGGTGGGCGTGCTGCAAGGTTCACTGCAGGAAGCCTATGCACGTGCGCACCTGGCCAGGCTCGGCGCGCAGATCAAGGCGTACCAGTCCCAGGAGCAGAACTACGCCGACCTGCAAAACGGCCGCCTCGACGCCACCCTGACCGACAAGCTCGAAGCCCAGCTCAACTTCCTGTCCAAGCCTGAAGGCGCCGACTACAAGACCGGCCCGGCCTTCAAAGACCCGACCTTGCCGCTGGATATCGCCATGGGCTTGCGCAAGAACGACGCCGAACTGCGTGCGCTGATCAATAAGGGCATCGCCGCCGTGCAGGCCGATGGCACCTACGCACAGATCCAGAAGAAGTACTTCGGCGATCAGGATATCTACAACGAATAGGCCTACGCCGGCCCCTGTGGGAGCTGGCTTGCCTGCGATAGCGGTGGGTCAGCCACTGTAGATGTTGGAGGCGGCGACCGCCATCGCAGGCAAGCCAGCTCCCACACAAGCCAGCTCCCACCGTTAATCTCTGTGCTTGATCGAGATCTCCTCAATGAACGAACTCCTCAACCTGCAAGGCTACGGCCCGATGCTGGCCCAGGGTGCCTGGATGACGCTCAAGCTGGCGTTGCTGGCGCTGACCCTGAGCCTCGCCCTGGGCCTGATCGCCGCCGGCGCCAAGCTTTCGAGCGCCAAATGGCTGCGCGTGCCCGCCACCCTGTACACCACGCTGATCCGCAGCGTGCCGGACCTGGTGCTGATCCTGCTGATTTTCTACAGCCTGCAA
Organism: Pseudomonas sp. IPO3747; assembly: GCF_013385245.1. Classification (NCBI taxonomy): domain Bacteria; kingdom Pseudomonadati; phylum Pseudomonadota; class Gammaproteobacteria; order Pseudomonadales; family Pseudomonadaceae; genus Pseudomonas; species Pseudomonas sp. IPO3747. The sequence continues at coordinate 2,648 of NZ_JACAQL010000003.1, read as the reverse complement.
CTGTGGCTCAACGACCTGAGCGAAGTGTTCGGCTGGGATTACTTTGAAATCGATCCGTTTACCGCCGGGGTGATCACCCTGGGGTTTATCTACGGCGCGTATTTCACCGAAAACTTTCGCGGCGCCATTCTCAGTGTGCCGGCCGGGCAACTGGAAGCCGCCACCGCCTACGGCCTGAGCCGCTGGCAGCGTTTTCACCTGGTGCTGTTCCCGCAACTGATGCGCTTTGCCCTGCCGGGCCTGGGCAACAACTGGCTGGTGCTGCTCAAGTCCACGGCGCTGGTGTCGATCATCGGCCTGTCGGACCTGGTCAAGGCTGCGCAAAACGCGGGCAAGACCACCAATGAGCCACTGTACTTCCTGATCCTCGCGGGCCTGGTGTACCTGGTGATCACCACCCTCTCCAACCGCATCTTCAAGCGCCTCGAACGGCGCTACAACCTCGGCATCAAGGGGATGGCGCGATGATCGAACTGTTCCAGCAATACGGCCTGGCCTACCTGTTCAGCGATGGCACAGGGTTGTCCGGAGTCGCCATGACCTTGTGGCTGTTTATCATCTCGGTGGTCGCAGGTTTTGTGCTGTCGATCCCGCTGGCGCTGGCGCGCGTCTCGCAGCACGTCTGGCTGCGCTGGCCGGTGGAGGTCTACACCTATCTGTTTCGTGGCACGCCGCTGTATATCCAATTGCTGATTTGCTACACCGGGCTTTACAGCCTGGAAGTGGTGCAGGACAACGCGCTACTTAATCAGTTTTTCCGTAATGCGCTCAACTGCACGTTGCTGGCGTTTGTGCTCAACACCTGCGCCTACACCGTGGAAATCTTCGCCGGGGCGATCCGCAACATTCCCCACGGAGAAATCGAAGCCGCGCGTGCCTATGGCCTGCACGGCTGGCGCCTCAACCTGTTTGTGGTGGTGCCCGCCGCGCTGCGCCGTGCGCTGCCGGCCTACAGCAATGAAATGATCCTGATGTTGCACGCTACCTCGCTGGCCTTTACCGCCACCGTCGCCGATATCCTCAAGGTCGCCCGCGACGCCAACGCCGAGACGTTCCTGACGTTCCAGGCTTTCGGCATCGCCGCCCTGCTCTACATGCTGCTGTCCTTTGCACTGGTGGGCCTGTTCCGACTGGCCGAACGTCGCTGGATGCGTTTTCTTGTTCCTACCCGAGGCTAACCCATGAATCAGTCCGCGCAGGCCCTGGCCGCTTACCCTGTTGACGCCCCCGTTGCCAAACCGGCAACCGCTGCGATCAAGCTTCAAGTCGAAGGCATCCACAAACGTTACGGCGACCACGAAGTGCTCAAGGGCGTGTCCCTCAATGCACGCAACGGCGACGTCATCAGCCTGATCGGCGCCAGCGGTTCGGGCAAAAGCACGATGCTGCGCTGCATCAACTTTCTCGAACAGCCGGACGCCGGGGTCATCACCCTCGATGGCATCAGCATCGAAATGCGCCAGGGCCGCGCCGGCACCCGCGCGCCGCACCAGGAACAACTGCAAAACCTGCGCACACGCCTGGCCATGGTGTTCCAGCACTTCAACCTGTGGAGCCACATGACCGTGCTGGAAAACATCACCATGGCCCCGCGCCGGGTGTTGGACGTGAGCGCGGCAGAGGCGGAAAAACGCGCACGCCTGTACCTGGACAAGGTCGGCCTGCCCGGCCGCGTGGCCGATCAATACCCGGCGTTTCTGTCCGGCGGCCAGCAACAACGCGTGGCCATCGCAAGGGCATTGGCGATGGAGCCGGAAATTATTCTGTTCGATGAACCGACCTCAGCGCTGGACCCGGAACTTGTAGGAGAAGTCCTCAAAGTCATACAGACGTTGGCCGAGGAAGGTCGTACCATGCTGATGGTCACCCACGAAATGGGCTTTGCCCGCCAGGTGTCCAGCCAAGTGCTGTTTTTGCACCAGGGCCGAGTCGAGGAACAAGGCGGCGCCGAGATCCTCGACCATCCCAACAGCGAACGCTTGCAGCAATTTCTTTCCAACCGTTTGAAGTGAACTCATGGATACCAAGGCCAACGGACCCCACTCTTCGCCCACGCTGGACCGCATCGATGAGGCGATCATCGACGTGTTGCGCCACCAGGGGCGTATCACCTACGAAAAGCTTTCCTCGCTTGTACACCTGACACCCAGGCCGTGCCTGGAACGGGTGCGCAAGCTGGAGCGACGCGGGGTGATCCGTGGTTATGGGGCGATCATCGATGTGCAGATGGTCTCGCCAGGGCTGTCGCTGCTGGTGCTGGTGGCCTTGTCCAATCAGAGCGGGCGCTCGGCGCAGAAGGCCTTTGAGGCCTGCGTCAAAGCCTGCCCGCAGGTGTTCGAGTGCCAACTGATCAGCGGGCCGTTCGACTACAGCTTGCGCATGCGCTGCCGGGATATGGAGCATTACCGGGTGCTGACGGAGACCTGGTTGAACAACGATGAGCTGCACATCGATAAGTTAGTGGCGCACCCGGAGTTGGCGGTGGTCAAAAACACCGCGACCGAACTGGCCTGAAACCCACGCTAGATCGTTCCCACGCTCCGCGTGGGAATGCATCCAGTGACGCTCCGCGTCACGACCTCAAAGCAGACGCGGAGCGTCCAGGGCGGCATTCCCACGCAGAGCGTGGGAACGATCATCGAGCCAGC
>NZ_JACAQL010000027.1:0-31359 GCF_013385245.1 Pseudomonas sp. IPO3747 | reverse complement strand
TACCAAGGAGTTTTCCGTTTCGACTGCGCCGGAAGTGGGGCGAATTATAGACAGATATAAAACGCCGTCAATCCCTTTCTTTCACTTTTCTGTCATATAGGTCAAAAAGGCCGCAAAAGCACAAAAGCCGGCCCCAAGGGGCCGGCCTTCACCTACTACGCCTTACAGACTCGGGAAGGCGAACTGCGACGCTTCATGGCTGGCCCGCTGCGGCCAACGCTGGGTAATCGCCTTGCGACGGGTATAGAAACGCACCCCATCCGGCCCATAGGCATGCAAGTCGCCAAACAGCGAACGCTTCCAGCCGCCAAAGCTGTGGTACGCCACCGGCACGGGCAACGGCACGTTTACGCCAACCATGCCCACTTCGATCTCATCACAGAACAGCCGCGCCGCTTCACCGTCACGGGTAAAGATGCAGGTGCCGTTGCCATACTCATGATCGTTGATCAGTTGCATCGCGGCTTCCAGGCTGTCAACGCGGACCACACACAGCACCGGCCCGAAGATCTCCTCTTTATAGATGCGCATTTCAGGGGTCACGCGATCAAACAAGCTACCACCCAGGAAGAACCCCTCTTCATGCCCGGCAACACTCAAACCGCGGCCGTCGACTACCAGCTCAGCGCCAGAAGACACACCGTCTTCTATATAGCCACTGACCTTGTCCCGCGCCTGCCCCGTCACCAACGGCCCCATATCCAGGCCGCAAGAGGTGCCCGCACCAATCTTGAGTGCCTTGACCTGCGGGACCAACTTGGCGATCAACGCATCCGCCACCTGGTCACCCACGCACACGGCCACCGAAATCGCCATGCAACGCTCACCGCAGGAACCGTACGCCGCGCCCATCAGAGCGCTGACCGCGTTATCCAGGTCCGCATCCGGCATCAGCACCGCATGGTTCTTCGCCCCGCCCAGCGCCTGCACGCGCTTGCCGCGCTTGGTTGCTTCGGAATAGATGTACTCGGCAATCGGCGTCGACCCCACAAAACTCAGGGCTTTCACTTCCGGCGCTTCAATCAGCGCATCCACTGCGCCCTTGTCCCCGTGCACCACGCTCAGCACGCCTTTGGGCAGACCGGCTTCCTGCAACAGCTGCGCAATCAGCAGCGTGGAGCTTGGATCACGCTCCGATGGTTTCAGGATGAAACAGTTACCGCACACGATCGCCAGCGGGTACATCCACAGCGGCACCATCGCCGGGAAGTTGAACGGAGTAATACCCGCCACCACACCCAACGGCTGGAAGTCCGACCACGCATCAATGTTCGGCCCCACGTTACGGCTGTACTCGCCCTTGAGAATCTCCGGCGCCGAACAGGCGTATTCCACGTTCTCGATGCCGCGTTTCAGTTCACCGGCGGCGTCTTCCAGGGTCTTGCCATGCTCCTCGCTGATCAACTGCGAAATTCTCGCTTCGTTCTGCTCCAGCAATTGCTTGAAACGAAACATCACCTGGGCACGCTTGGCCGGTGGGGTATTACGCCAGGCAGGGAACGCCGCCTTGGCCGAGTCGATCGCCTGTTGAATAGTTTCACGGCTGGCCAATGGCACTTGGTGAATCACCTGGCCGGTGGACGGGTTGTACACGTCGGCACTACGGCCGCTGTCATTGACCAACTCACCGTTGATCAAATGCTGGATAAGGCTCATGCAGGGCTCCTGAAAAGTTGTTCTATATAGAAGGAGAAATCAGTCGATCTTGTTCAGCACTTCGCCGACCGCATCGAACAAACGATCCAGGTCCTGCGGCTTGCTGTTGAAGGTTGGCCCGAACTGCAGGGTGTCACCGCCAAAGCGCACGTAGAAACCCGCTTTCCACAAGGCCATGCCGGCCTCAAATGGACGCACGATGGCATCACCGTCACGCGGGGCAATCTGGATCGCGCCGGCCAGGCCGTAGTTACGAATGTCGATCACATTCTTGCTGCCCTTCAACCCGTGCAACGCATTCTCAAAGTGCGGGGCGACTTCGGCTACGCTCTGCACCAGGTTTTCCTTCTGCAACAGGTCCAATGCCGCCAAGCCAGCCGCGCAAGCCACCGGGTGCGCCGAGTAGGTGTAGCCGTGGGGGAACTCCACCGCGTATTCCGGCGTCGCCTGGTTCATGAAGGTCTGATAGATCTCGCTGCTGGCAATCACCGCGCCCATCGGGATCGCGCCGTTGGTGACTTGCTTGGCAATGCACATCAGGTCCGGGGTCACGCCAAAGCTGTCGGCGCCGAACATCGAGCCGGTACGGCCGAAACCGGTGATCACTTCGTCGAACACCAGCAGGATGTTGTGTTGGTCGCAGATCTCACGCAGTCGCTTGAGATAACCCTGTGGCGGCACCAGCACGCCAGCGGAACCGGCCATCGGTTCAACAAACACCGCTGCGATGTTCGACGCGTCGTGCAGTTCGATCAGCTTGAGCAGCTCATCGGCCAGGGCGATGCCGCCCAGCTCCGGCATGCCACGGGAGAAGGCATTGCTCGCCAGCAACGTGTGCGGCAGATGGTCAACGTCCATCAGGCCCTGACCGAAGAGCTTGCGGTTGCCGTTCACGCCACCCAGGCTGGTTCCGGCAATGTTCACACCGTGATAGCCACGGGCGCGGCCGATCATCTTGGTCTTGGTGGCCTGGCCTTTCAGGCGCCAGTACGCACGCACCATCTTCACCGCTGTATCGGCGCACTCGGAGCCCGAATCGGTGAAGAACACGTGGTTCAGGTTGCCTGGGGTCAGGTCGGTGATCTTTTCCGCCAGCTGGAAGGACAACGGATGACCGTATTGGAAGCCCGGGGAGTAGTCCAGGGTGCCCAGTTGCTTGGAGACTGCTTCCTGAATCTCTTTACGGGTGTGCCCGGCGCCACACGTCCACAGGCCCGACAACGAGTCGTACACCTTGCGGCCCTTGTCATCTATCAACCAGCTGCCTTCAGCGCCGACGATCAGGCGCGGGTCGCGCTGGAAGTTGCGGTTGGCGGTGTAAGGCATCCAGTGCGCATCCAACTTCAGTTGGCTGGCCAGGGACGATGGGGCGTTTTCGGGCATGTTCATCAGCAAAACCTCGCAGGGCAAAAGGCAGCGTCGGGATTGAAAAGCGTTGTTGCAGCTAAATTGCCACGGCGATAAAGTCGGTGAAATCCAACTCTTCTAACCTTCAGTCAGGCCTTCACTAAACTATGAGCAGCCGTCGACCCGATCCCCTGGCCCAAGTCAGCGACTTCGATATCCGCCTGTTGCGCATCTTTCGCAGCGTGGTGGAGTGCGGCGGCTTCTCGGCGGCCGAAACCGTGCTCGGCATCGGCCGCTCGGCCATCAGCCAGCAGATGAGCGACCTGGAGCAACGCCTTGGATTGCGCCTGTGCCAGCGCGGGCGTGCCGGTTTCTCCCTGACCGAAGAAGGCCGCGAGGTCTACCAATCGGCCTTGCAGCTATTAAGTGCGCTGGAAAGCTTTCGCACCGAGGTCAACGGCCTGCATCAGCATTTGCGCGGCGAACTGATCATCGGCCTCACCGACAACCTGGTCACCCTGCCCCACATGCGCATCACCCACGCCCTGGCGCAGTTGAAGGAACGCGGCCCCGACGTACAAATCCAGATCCGCATGATCGCGCCGAACGAGGTGGAACAAGGTGTACTCGATGGTCGCCTGCATGTCGGCGTAGTACCTCAGGCGAGCGCGCTGTCCGGCCTGGAATACCAACCCCTATACAGCGAACGCTCACTGCTCTACTGCGCGGTTGGCCACCCGTTGTTTTACGCGGACGACAAGCAACTGGACGACCCACGTATCGACAGCCAGGACGCCATCGCCCCGACCTTTCGCTTGCCCGCCGAAATCCAGGCCCATTACCAGGCACTCAATTGCACCGCCAGCGCCTCGGACCGCGAAGGCATGGCGTTCCTAATTCTCACCGGCCGCTATATCGGCTACCTGCCCGACCACTACGCCAGCCTGTGGGTACAACAAGGCCGACTGCGCGCGCTGAAACCGGCTACACGTTTTTACGATTTGAGCCTCGCATCGGTCACGCGCAAGGGTCGCCGCCCTCATTTGGTGCTGGAAAGCTTTCTGGAGAGTCTGGCGGCAACGCGCTAATTCGGGCCTCTCGCTAAAAGCTGAGCAACTGGACAGCTTTTTGCAAGGGAACCAGGACCTTGAACCGTCCGCCCTGAGTTTGCCCGCCATGCCACCAGAAACCTTGAGCCCCAACGACCTGATCTACGGCCTGAACGACCGACCGAAACCACTGCCGGCCCTACTGGCAGCCTTGCAACATGTGCTGGCCGCCTTTGTCGGCATCATCACCCCGCCACTGATCATCGGTTCTACGTTGGGGCTCACCGCCCACCTGCCCTACCTGATCAGCATGGCGTTGATGGTGTCCGGCGTAGGCACTTTCATCCAGGCACGCAGGCCATTTGGTATCGGCGCCGGCATGATCTGCCTGCAAGGCACCAGCTTTGCGTTTCTCGGCGCGGTGTTGTCAGCAGGCTTTCTAGTGAAGCAACGCGGCGGCAGCCCGGAAGACATCATGGCGATGGTCTTTGGCGTGTGCTTTTTCGGCGCGGCGGTGCAGATCGTGTTGAGCCGTTTTATCGGCCAATTGCGCCGTGTGATCACGCCCTTGGTCACCGGCATTGTCATCACCTTGATCGGCATCAGCCTGATCAAAGTCGGCATCACCGACCTGGGTGGCGGTTTCAATGCGCCTGACTTCGGCGCGCCGACCAACCTGGCCTTGGGGTTGTTCGTCGTGTTGACGATCATCTTGCTCAACCGCTCGAACACGCCGTGGGTACGCCTCTCGGCAATCATCATCGGCCTGGCCCTCGGCAGCCTGGCCGCGTGGTTCAGCGGCAAGCTGGTGCCCCAAGCCTTGCCCGACTTGCCATTGATCAGCGTACCGATGCCGTTTCGCTTTGGTTTCAACTTCGACTGGAGCGCCTTCCTGCCCATCGCGCTGATTTATCTGATCAGCAGTATCGAAACCGTTGGCGACCTGACCGCCAACTGCATGATCGCCCGCCAGCCGATCAGCGGCCCTTCTTATATAAGTCGACTCAAGGGCGGCGTATTGGGTGATGGCGTCAGTTGCATGATCGCCGCCACCTTCAGCGCATTCCCCAACACCACGTTTGCGCAGAACAACGGCGTGATCCAACTCACCGGCGTGGCCAGCCGTTACGTCGGCTTATACATTGGTGTGCTGCTGTTCTGTCTCGGCCTGTTTCCACTGATCGGCGCGGTGCTGCAGCAAATCCCCAAACCGGTATTGGGCGGCGCAACCCTGGTGATGTTCGGCAGCGTGGCCGCCGCCGGCGTGCGCATTCTGGCCCAGGCGCCGCTGGACCGACGCAGCATGTTGATCATCGCCACCTCGTTCGGCGTTGGCCTGGGCATCGCCGCCCAACCTGAGTTGCTGCACTTGATGCCGCCTCTGGTGCAAAACCTGTTCGATTCGGCCATCACCAGCGGCGGCCTGACGGCCATCGTGTTGTGCCTGTTATTACCCGAGGCCAAAGCGAATACCGCAGGCGCAAACCACGCGCCGGAAAGCGACACACTGGAACCGCTTTGACGGTTTTATTGCATCGGGACTTGTCTGAGGCTTGAGGGTGGGTTATCTGTGCACACGTCGTCTCTATCGATCAGCACGGAAACCTCCATGAGCCTCGAAGTTCCTGCCCACAGCAACCACGCCGGTAAACCTGCCAGCCGTATTCGGCAAAAGAATGAACAAGCGATTCTCCAGGCGGCTGAAGACGAATTCGCGCGTCATGGCTACAAAGGCACCAGCATGAACACCATTGCCTCGAGTGCCGGGCTGCCCAAGGCCAACCTGCATTATTACTTCACCAACAAGCTCGGCCTGTACATCGCGGTACTGAGCAATATCCTCGAACTGTGGGACAGCACCTTCAACGCGCTGACCGCCGAGGACGACCCCGCCGTCGCGCTGACACGCTACATCCGCACCAAGATGGAATTCTCCCGGCGCCACCCCCAAGCCTCGCGGATCTTCGCCATGGAGATCATCAGTGGCGGCGAATGCCTGACCGAATATTTCAGCCAGGACTACCGCGCCTGGTTCAGTGGCCGCGCAGCGGTGTTCCAGGCCTGGATCGAAGCCGGCAAGATGGACCCCATCGACCCCGTACACCTGATCTTCCTGTTGTGGGGCAGCACCCAGCATTACGCCGACTTCGCCACCCAGATCTGCCGCGTCACCGGTCGCACCAAGCTGACCAAGCAGGACATGGAAGACGCCGGCACCAACCTGATCCATATCATCCTCAAAGGCTGCGGCATCAAGCCGGCCCTATAAACGAAGCGACTTATGCCTTTCACGCTGACCGGCCTTTGCGAATTTCGTGAAGAAATACGCAAAAGCCGCTTTATCACCCTGGCCGCGCCGATCACCAGCGCGCAAGACGCCCAGGCGTTTTTCGAGCAGCACAGCGACCTCAACGCCACGCACAACTGCTGGGCCTGGAAGCTCGCCGACCAGTACCGCAGCAACGACGATGGCGAACCCGGCGGCACGGCCGGGCGACCGATCCTGGCCGCCATTGAAGCCCAAGGCTTTGATCAGGTCGCCGTGCTGGTGATTCGCTGGTACGGCGGCATCCAGCTGGGCACCGGCGGCCTGGCTCGCGCCTACGGCGGCGGCGCGAACAAATGCCTGCAGAATGCCGAACGCATCGAGTTGATCAGCCGCGTGCCGCTGAGCTGTGCCTGCAGTTTCTCGGAATTGAACCTGGTGAAACTGCGCGTGGCCGAACTGGGCGGGCTGGTGGTGGAAGAAACCTTCACCGCCAACGGCGTCGAGCTACAGCTCGCACTCGGCGAGGCGCACATCGACACGCTGCAAACCCAGCTCGCCGACCTCAGCCGTGGGCGCATCCTGCTCGAACGCTGAAACTGCCCACATCTACTGTGCACCTGCCTGTGGATAACCTGAGCACACCCGTCTGTAACCCTTTTGTCATAAGGGCTTACGGGCGCCGGTCATTTTTTGATCAGTATTGATCGGCAATATTTGCGCAACGCCCCACAGTACTTCCAACAGCAGAATTATCCACAGCACCGACGTGGCGCCCTGCGTCAGCGCGTACAGCTGCCAGGTCGCAAACAGACCACGGCCGGCCGCGTCATACAGCCCGAATTGGCGTTGAGGGTCGCGAATACGCAGCACTGCCCACACGCACACGATCGAGCCGAGCAGGTTGGCCATCAATACGTGCGCAGGCAGAAACGGCGGTAGCTCGCCCGGCAGGTTCAAGCCCTGCAACAGGCCGTGTACTAATGCAAAACTCCACGGCGTGACAAACGCGGCGGTGATGATCAAGTCATACCAGGCACTGGCCCGCACCAATGTCCGGTAGCGTTTTTGTGTCCACATAGCAGCAAGCTCCTTCAATTCAAGAAGCCAGCAGGCTAAAGCCTGGAGTATGCTCCAGGGTCAAGCCCTCTCGAGCCCGTCCCATGCGTATCGGCGAATTAGCCAAGGCCAGCCAGGTCAGCCGCGACACCTTGCGCTTCTATGAGCAGCGCGGGTTGATCGCCGCGCAACGCAGCGCCAACGGTTACCGCGACTACCCGCCGGACATGCTGCAACTGGTGCTCTATATCAAGACTGCGCAGCGCCTGGGTTTCAGCCTCGGCGAGATCGGCACCAGCGTCGCCGCCTTATGGCAGGCGCCCGATCCCGACGCTGCCGTCACACAATTGCTGCAAGACAAGCTCAACCTGATCGACACCCGCATCACTGAACTCGGCCATCTGCGCCAGGAGTTGCAGCAAAGGCTCGGGCAACGTTGTCCACTGAATCCGTGAACCTCCACTCCAAAGGAAGCCCTTCATGTCTACGCCAAAAACCGCACTGATCATCGGCGCCTCGCGCGGCCTGGGCCTTGGCCTGGTCAAGCAACTGCTGCAGGACGGCTGGGAGGTGACCGCCACCGTGCGCGACCCGAACAAGGCCGATGCGCTCAAAGCCGTGGGCCAGGTGCAGATCGAGAAGCTGGACATGGACGATCAACAAGCCGTGATCGCCTTGGCCCAACGCCTGAAGGAGCGCACCTTCGACCTGCTGTTCGTCAACGCCGGCGTCAAAGGCCCTGCCAACCAGGAGCCGGGCCACGCCACCCTGGCGGAAGTCGGCCAGCTGTTTTTCACCAACGCCGTGGCGCCGATCAACCTGGCCCAGCGCTTTGTCGGGCAGATCCGCAAAGACACCGGCGTGCTGGCGTTCATGAGTTCGGTGCTGGGCAGCGTGACTATTCCCGATGGCTCCGACCTGGCGCTGTACAAGGCCAGCAAGGCTGCACTCAACTCCATGACCAACAGCTTTATCACGCAACTGGGCGACCATAAGCTCACCGTGCTGTCGCTGCATCCGGGCTGGGTGAAAACCGACATGGGCGGCGAAAACGCGCACATCGATGTCGACACCAGCGTGCGCGGCCTGGTGGATCAGGTGAATGCCTACACCGGCAAAGGCGGCCATCACTTCGTGGACTACAAGGGCGACACCATCGCCTGGTAACAGCTCGGTCCAACCTGTGGGAGCGGGCTTGCCCGCGATGGTCTCAAGAGCACCTCGCTCCTACAGATAGACCTGATCATGGACTACACGTAAACTCTGCTCCTCGCCCTCACCGGCGACCCTGGATCAGCAGACAGGGCAACACTGAGCTGGCAAACCTGAACCCATCATTCAGAGGAGCCGGCCAATGCCTGCGACCCGTATCTGGTTAAAAAACCCCCTCGCGATTTTCACCGCCAATGGCCTCGACGCCCGTGGTGGCCTGGTGCTGCAAGACGGTGTGATCACCGAAGTGCTGGGCTGGGGAAAAGAGCCCACCGTGCCGTGCGGACAAGTATTCGATGCACGCGAACATGTGATCCTGCCGGGGCTGATCAACACCCACCATCACTTCTACCAAACCCTGACCCGCGCCTGGGCGCCGGTGGTGAACCAGCCGCTCTTCCCGTGGCTGAAAACCCTGTACCCGGTCTGGGCACGCCTGACCCCGGAAAAACTCGCGCTGGCGTCCAAAGTCGCCCTCGCAGAGTTGCTGCTCTCCGGCTGTACCACGGCGGCCGACCACCATTACCTGTTCCCTGACGGCCTGGAAAATGCCATCGATGTACAAGTAGAAAGCGTGCGCGAACTGGGCATGCGTGCCATGCTCACCCGCGGTTCCATGAGCCTGGGCGAAGCCGATGGCGGCCTGCCGCCGCAGCAAACCGTGCAACAAGGCCAGGTTATCCTCGAAGACAGCCAGCGCCTGATCCGCGAATACCACCAGCGCGGCGATGGCGCGCAAATCCAGATCGCCCTGGCGCCCTGCTCGCCGTTTTCGGTCACCCCGCAAATCATGCAAGCCAGCGCCGAACTGGCCAACAGCCTCGACGTGCGCCTGCACACGCACCTGGCCGAAACCCTCGACGAAGAAGACTTCTGCCTGCAGCGTTTCGGGCTGCGCACGGTGGACTACCTCGACAGCGTTGGCTGGCTCGGCCCACGCACCTGGCTGGCCCACGGCATTCACTTCAACCCGGATGAGATCGCCCGCCTGGGCGCCGCCGGCACCGGTATCTGCCATTGCCCAAGCTCGAATATGCGCCTGGCTTCCGGCATCTGCCCGACCCTGGACCTGCTCGCCGCCGGCGCGCCGATTGGCCTGGGCGTCGACGGTTCGGCCTCCAACGATGCCTCGAACATGATCCTCGAAGCGCGCCAGGCCCTGTACATCCAGCGCCTGCGTTACGGCGCAGAAAAGATCACCCCGGAAGGCGTGCTGGGCTGGGCCACCAAAGGCTCGGCGCAGTTGCTGGGGCGCACGGATATCGGTGAGTTGGCCGTGGGCAAACAGGCTGACCTGGCGCTGTTCAAACTCGATGAGCTGCGCTTTTCCGGCAGCCATGACCCGATTTCGGCGCTGCTGCTGTGCGGCGCCGACCGCGCGGACCGGGTGATGATCGGCGGCAAGTGGCGGGTGATCGATGGGCAGGTTGAAGGGCTGGACCTTAAAGGCTTGATTGCCGATCACAGCCAGGCGGCGAAACAGCTGATCGCCGGCACCTGAGCCCTGCACAAAGCCAACTGTGGGAGCTGGCTTGCCTGCGATGCAGACACCTCGGTCTATCAGCCATACCGAGTGGATGCCATCGCGGGCAAGCCCGACTCCCACATGGGATTTAGGGTGTGCTTGAGGGCCGGTTACACCCCAAGCAACGACAACATGATAAAGGTCGCAAACAACACATGTGGGAGCTGGCTTGCCTGCGATGCAGACACCTCGGTCTATCAGCCATACCGAGTGGATGCCATCGCGGGCAAGCCCGGCTCCCACATGGGTTTTAAGGTGTGCTTGAGGGCCGGTTACACCCCAAGCAACGACAACATGATAAAGGTCGCAAACAACACAAAGTGCGTCATCCCTTCGATGGCATTGGTTTCGCCATCATTGAGGTTGATCGCACTCACCACCAGTGTGATCAACACCATCACGGTCTGCACCGGCGTCATCGCCATCTGGAACGGCTGGCCGCTGTAGAGCGCCATGGCTTCCATCACCGGCACCGTCAAAATCACCGTCGACAACGATGCACCCAGTGCGATGTTGACCACCGACTGCATGCGGTTAGCCAAGGCGGCACGCAACGCCGTCAGAATTTCCGGCGCGGCCGAAATCGCCGCCACCACAATCGCGGTAATCACCGGCGGTGCGCCCGTACCTTCCAGGCCCAGGTCGAGGGTCTTGGACATCACCTCGGCCAATGCGCCAATCACAATCACGCCAAACACCAACGTACCGATGGAAAACGCCAGGTTGATCGACGGCTCCTGCTGTTCTTCCGGCTGCTTTTTTCGGCGTTTTTCCGGGTAGCTATAGCTGAAGAAGTAACTGTGTGGCCCGACCTGCATGCGCAGGAACAGGGTGTAGAGCAACACCATCGCGCCGATGGTGAAGGCCGAGTAAATTTTCCAGTCAGCCTCGGGAATAAACTCCGGCACCACCATCGATACGCCCATGGCGGTGAGGATCATCACGCTGTAACTGCGTGCCGAGTCATCGTTGTAGGACTGTTCACCATGCTTGATGCCGCCCATCAGCGCGGCCAGGCCAAGGATGCCGTTGATATCGAGCATCACCGCCGAATAGATCGTGTCACGTACCAAAGTCGGCGAGGGCTCGTTGCTCATCATTATCGCCAGGATCACCACTTCCACCAGCACGGCGGCGAGAGTGAGGATCATGGTGCCGTAAGGATCACCGACCTTTTCCGCCAGTTGCTCGGCGTGGTGGGCGACGCGCATCGACGCCATGACAATAAAAGCGATGAGCGCCAAGCCGCCCAGCAGGGCGATCATCTGCCCGCTGTGCAGCATCCAGTGCTCCAACGGGTAGGCGGCGATGGCGGCGATCAACGCCAGCCACATGAATTTTTCTTGCTTGAGGGATGTGAGCATTCCGGGCCTTTTTGTGCAGCAAATCAGTCATTGATGGGGTACAGACTGCACCACGTCGCTAACGTTTCGTTACACCTTAGTTCAGATGGCCCTTGCGCGAATAAAACCAATACTCTCCTGCTGGTCAGGTTTTGCCGACTATTTCAGCCATGGCCTGTAGAATGCCGCCATTGCACCTGATGAGAATTTAGAACATGTACGATTGGCTCAACGCCCTGCCCAAGGCTGAATTGCACCTGCACCTGGAAGGCTCGCTGGAGCCTGAGTTGCTGTTTGCCCTGGCCGAACGCAACAAGATTGCACTGCCGTGGAATGACGTCGAAACCCTGCGCAAGGCCTACGCCTTCAACAACCTGCAAGAGTTTCTCGACCTGTATTACAAAGGCGCCGATGTGCTGCGCACGTCCCAGGATTTCTATGACCTGACCTGGGCCTACCTGCTGCGCTGCAAAGAACAGAACGTGATCCACACCGAACCGTTCTTCGACCCGCAGACCCACACCGACCGTGGCGTGCCATTCGAAGTGGTGCTCAACGGCATCGCCGCTGCGCTCAAAGATGGCGAGCAGCAACTGGGCATCACCAGCGGTTTGATCCTGAGCTTCCTGCGCCACCTGAGCGAAGCCGAAGCCGAGAAAACCCTCGACCAGGCGCTGCCGTTCCGTGACGCGTTTGTGGCCGTCGGCCTGGACAGCTCGGAAATGGGCCACCCGCCGAGCAAGTTCCAGCGCGTGTTCGACCGTGCCCGCCATGAAGGCTTCCTTACCGTGGCCCACGCCGGCGAAGAAGGCCCGCCCGAGTACATCTGGGAGGCCATCGACTTGCTGAAAATCCAGCGTATCGACCATGGCGTACGCGCCATCGAAGACGAACGCTTGATGCAGCGCATCATCGACGAGCAGATCCCGCTGACCGTGTGCCCGCTGTCCAACACCAAGCTCTGTGTGTTCGACGACATGGCCCAACACAACATCCTCGACATGCTTGAGCGTGGCGTGAAGGTAACGGTGAACTCGGATGACCCGGCGTACTTCGGCGGCTATGTCACCGAGAACTTCCACGCGCTGTACACCTCCCTGGGCATGACCCAGGACCAGGCCAAACGCCTGGCGCAGAACAGCCTGGATGCGCGGCTCGTGAAGCCATAACTGCATAAACGCAGTTCAAATAATGTGGGAGCTGGCTTGCTAGCTCCCACATTGATCTCATCAGCCTTGAGATTGAGTCAGTTCTTCCAGGGTCTTGCCCTTGGTCTCCATCCCAAACACCCCCACCACCAGCGCCGCCACCGCAAAACACAGCGCCCCCAAGGCAAACACCCCACCCTGCCCGGTTATCGGAAACACCAGCCCGGTTACCAACGGCCCCAGCAATGACCCGACCCGGCCAATCGCCGAGGCAAACCCGGAACCGGTGGCCCGCGCCGAAGTGGGATACAGCTCCGGCGTGTAGGTGTACAGCACCGCCCACATGCCAAACAGAAAGAACTGCATCAACAACCCCGAGGTAATCAGCAGCCCCACGTTGCCGCCAAACACCGCGCTCTGCCCATACAGAAACGCCATCACCCCGCCGCCCAGCAATGTCACCACACACACCGGTTTACGGCCCCAACGTTCCACCAGCCAGGCCGCCATCAAGAAGCCCGGTATCCCGCCCAGGGAAATGATCACCGTGTAATACACCGATTGCGTCACGGCAAAACCCGACTGCTGCAACAGCGCACTCAGCCAGGAGGTCAGCCCGTAGAAACCCAGCAAGGCAAAAAACCACACGCTCCAGATCATCATCGTGCGTTGGCGATACTGCGCCGACCACAACTGCTGGAACGCCGAGAAAAACGTGCCCGGCACGCTCTCAACCCGAGGCAAGGCAATCGGCTCCGGCAAGTCCGTTCGCCCCAGCGAGTCGCGGACCTTCTGCTCAATGCCGAGCAACACCTTGTCCGCCGCTGCATGCCGCCCGGCCTGTTCCAGCCAGCGTGGCGATTCCGGGATAAAAAAACGAATCGCCAGCACAAACACCGCCGGTACCGCCAACACCAGGAAGATGTCGCGCCAGCCAATCACCGGCAGCAAAAAGTAGGACAGCACACCCGCCGCCACAAACCCCAGCGGCCAGAAGCCATCCATCAAGGCGATATATCGCCCACGGCCCTTGGCGGGAATCAGCTCCGAGAGCATCGACTGCGCAATCGGGAATTCCATACCCATGCCGATCCCCAGCAGGATGCGAAACAGCGTCAGCGTTTCCACCGTCTGCGCCGTGGAGCACAGGTAACTGGCGACGCCCCACAACACGATGCTCCACTGAAACACCGGCTTGCGCCCGAAACGGTCAGCCAACATGCCGGACAAGGACGCACCGACCACCATGCCGAAAAAACTCGAACTGGCGAGTAACCCGGCCTGGGCCGTGCTCAGGCCGAACTCGGTTTTTATCGAGCCCAACAGGAAGGTCATCATCGCCAGGTCCATGGAGTCGAAAAAAAACGCCAAGGCGATGATGATGAAAATGATTCGGTGGTAACCGCTGATGGGCAACCGTTCCAGCCGTTCCGCTGCGCTATAGCCTTGCATACCCATGCCATACCCCCCGAGTGAAAAATCCCCAAGGCGAGTGTGCGGCATCGTTTTACCCGATTATTGCTGGATACGACCTGACTGAAACTCTGAACGACGCACGCACCTACGCCGTGGCCAGACGGTTGATTTCCGCAAGCCCCAGGTCGGTCACCAGCAAGGCACGCGACTCGTTGACCGCGTTGATCCAGCCGCACTGCAAAAACAACTGCAACAACCCGGCCCCCAATGCACCCCCCAGGTGCGGCTGCTGCTGGCTCCAGTCAAAACAGTCGCAGGCCAACGGCGCAGACAGTGCCTGGATAAAGATGCCCAGGGTCGCGAAATGCTGCGCGCCGGTGACGGTCACGTCGGTACGCTGTTCGTAGCGGTCGATCCAGCCGGCCTCCAGCATGCGCTGATAAAGCCCCGCTGCCAGTTCACCGCCCAGATGCCCCTGGCACAAACGCGCGCGCCGCAACGGCGGCGGCGCCAGGGATACTCGCGGGGAAACCTGCGGAGCGTTGCGTGCGGCACAGGCCAAGGTGGTACAGGCCAATGCGTCGACGGCCGCACAGACATCCACGGCGGCCATGCGAAACAGGCGCTTGCCGCGCTTGGCCTCGCTGCGCAGCAAACCGCTGCCGATAAGGCGCGCAAGATGCGCATTGGCCGACGCGGCGGACAGCCCGGCGAGCATAGCCAGTTCGTCTGCGGTTTTCGCCGAACCGTCCATCAGTGACCAGAGCATGGCGGTGCGCTTGGGCTCAGCGAGCAAGCTGGCGATCTGACTGATGCAAGGTGCTTCTTCCATGTATTCACTCCTTGTAAATCATTTGTCTGCTGCGGTTGGAACCAAAGTATAGGGGCGCAAACCGCCCAATCCGCGGCGTCCGACATCGCGAATGGGGACAGGCTCTGAGTGAAATTTCTGGCTTTGGTGGAGGTTATTGCCTAGCGCTCTATCGCCCCGGCATTTGCGCGGTCAACGCCGCACAACGGGACACGAGCATTTCCCGCAGCAGATTGATCGGTTTACTCAACTGCGCGCGGTGGGCGCACAGCAGATTGAGCGGCGTGCGCTCACCGCGCAGCTCCGGCAAGACCAAGCGCAAACGCCCCGCCAGCACGTCGGTGCTCACGTCCAGCCAGGACTTGTAGGCAATGCCCACACCCGCCACCGCCCAGCGGCGCACCACATCGGCGTCGTCACTGAAGCGGTCACCACTGACCGTCAGGCCGACCTCGCGCTTGCCGTCGTAAAAACCCCAGTGGTCATGGACGCGGCTGCCCAGCATGTACAACAGGCAATTGTGCTGCGCCAGTTGCTCAAGATGCCGGGGCTCGCCATGCCGTGCCAGGTAGCTGGGCGCGGCGCACAGCACGCGAATGTTGTCCGGGGCGATGGGCAGCGCAACCAGGCTGGAATCTTCAGGCTCGCCGTAGCGCAGGGCGATATCCACCGGCTGACGAAACAGGTCGGCGATGCGGTCGCCGAGCAGCAGGCGGATGTTCAATTGCGGGTATTCAAGCTGAAACTCATCGAGCCACGGCAACAGTTGGTTGCGCCCGAAATCCGACGGCGCCGACAGTTGCAGCACACCGCTGACGTGGTCCTGGCCGCTGGCCAACAAGCGCCGCCCTTCGTCCAGCGAACTCAAGGCGGCGCGGGCATACTCCAAAAAGCCCTCGCCTTCGGCGGTCAGGCGCAAACTGCGCGTGGAGCGCGCCAGCAAGCGCGTGCCCAGTTGCAGTTCGATACGCTTGAGCGCCGCGCTCGCCACGGCTGGCGAGAGGTCCATGATGCGTGCAGCGGCCGACAAACTGCCCAGGTCCGCCGCCCGCACAAACAACTGCAAATCATCAAAACGCAGCATGTACCCTCGCCCATTATCAAAATTCTATTGAAACAGACTGCTGTTTTAGCCGCTTTTATCGGCGCTGGAAATAGCTAATCATCTGCCCATCCCGTTCATCACGTGTCTGGAGTTGAATATGTCCGCTGCCTTTAACGTCATCGCCACGCTGATCGCCAAACCCGGCCAGCACGCCACGCTGGAAACCCTGCTGCGCGGCCTGTTGGAACCGACTCGCCTGGAAGCCGGTTGCGAGCAGTACGACCTGCATCAGGATCTGCAACACCCGGAAACCTTCTACATGCTCGAACGCTGGAGCGACGACGCGGCGCTGGCCGACCACGACCAGAGCGCGCATATCCAAAGCTTCCGCGCCAAGGCTGCGGATGTGCTCGAACATTTCGAACTCAAGCGCCTGCAATTTCTTGCCTGATCACCCCATCAGCAAGTTTTTGTGGCGAGTACGCTTGCTTGCGCTGGAGTGCGAAGCGCTTACCGACAGGTTTTGGGGCTGCTTCGCAGCCCAGCGGGAGCAAGCTCCCTCGCCACATTTAGCCTGACTCTCGACCACCTTCTTTACTCGGAGCCAATATGAAAGCCATTGCCTACTACGCCTCACTGCCGATCAGCGACGAAAAATCCCTGCAAGACATCCAATTGCCGGAGCCGGTCGCCGGCCCGCGTGACCTGCTGGTGGAAGTCAAAGCCATCTCGGTCAACCCGGTGGACACCAAAGTTCGCCAGAACGTCGCCCCGGAAAACGGCGCCGCCAAGGTGCTGGGCTGGGATGTGGCTGGCGTGGTCAAGGCGGTCGGCAGCGACGTGACACTGTTCAAGGCCGGTGACAAGGTGTTCTACGCCGGCTCCCTGGTGCGCGCCGGTGGCAACAGCGAACTGCACACCGTGGATGAGCGCATCGTCGGCCATATGCCCAAGAGCCTGGGTTTTGCCGAAGCCGCCGCACTGCCACTGACCGCCATCACCGCCTGGGAGCTGCTGTTCGAGCGCCTGCAAGTGCGTGAAGGTAAAGAAGATGAAGGCCAGAGCCTGCTGATCGTCGGCGCTGCCGGTGGTGTGGGTTCGATCCTGACCCAACTGGCCAAGCAGCTCACCGCGCTGAACGTCATCGGCACCGCCTCACGCCCGGAAACCCAGGAATGGGCCAAGGCGCTCGGTGCCGATGTGGTGATCGATCACAGCCAGCCGCTCAGCGAAGCCCTGAAAAACGCCGGCCAGCCCCAAGTGACCCACGTCGCCAGCCTGACCCAGACCGACCTTCACCTGGACCAACTGGTCGAAGCCCTGCAGCCGCAAGGCAAGCTGGCGTTGATCGACGACCCCAAGGTGCTGGATGTGAGCAAACTCAAGCGCAAGAGCCTGTCGTTGCACTGGGAGTTCATGTACACGCGCTCGATGTTCGAAACGCCGGACATGATCGAACAGCACAACCTGCTTAACCGCGTGGCCGAACTGATCGACGCCGGCACCTTGAAAACCACGGTGGGCGAGCACTTTGGCGTGATCAATGCCGCCAACCTGCGCCGCGCCCATGCACTGCTGGAAAGCGGCCAGGCCAAGGGCAAGATCGTACTGGAAGGGTTCTAAAAAACGTCTGTCAGCGTCGTCCATTATTCATGTGAGTAATGGACGACACCGCTAGTCAGAGAGTTGATCTTTGTCATATTTGTGAACGCATTCGGGTTTATATTGGCCGCCTTTGCCACGATTCTTTTACGTGAGGAAGTCAGCAATGAAGATCCTGATAAGAGCGTTAGCAAAATCCCCAGGCAACAAATGGCAGGTCAGCCTCGACGGCGACGCCTTCACCTTCCGCAGTGAGGCCGAGGCCCGCGCCTTTGCCGACACCCTGCAAGCCCGCATCCAGGCGCCCCACCGCATTCCCCTCAGCCAGCAACGTTCCGCCGCCGGCTGATCCGCACCTCAGACCTGCGCCTGTGCGGCTCTCGCCCGTTGCAGGCGCTGGGTCGACACTGCAATCGTCACCGCCAATACACCGCACAAACTGATGACCATCGCCATCGGCATCGCCGTGCCGTCGTGCAACACGCCGACCAACGACGCCGCACCCGCCGCCACACCAAACTGAATGCAACCGAGCAATGCCGAGGCGCTGCCGGCCCGTGCACCCTGCCCGGCCATGGCACACGCCGAGGTGTTGGGCAAAATGCAGCCCAGGCTGGCGATGCAGATAAACAGCGGCACCAGTAACGGCCATAACGCCTCGGTACGCAGCGCGGCAATGGCCAACAGCGTCAACGCCGCCGCCACGTAGACCCACACGGTGCGCGACAGCAGAAACGCCGGGCCACGCTTGGCCAGCAACCGCGCATTAAGCTGCGCTACCAGGATAAAGCCGGCGGCATTGGAGCCAAATACCCAGCCGTAATGCTCGGCGGGCACGCCATAGAGTTTGATAAAGACGAACGGGGAACCGGCGATGTAGGCAAACATCCCGGCAATCGAGATACCACCGGTGAGGGCGTAGCCCAGATAAACCCGGTCCGACAACAGGCTGACATAGCGGCTCAGCGAGCCGGACAGCGGTTGACGCGGCTTATCGGCCGGCAAGGTTTCCGGCAACCCGACCGCCACGGCGATGGCCGCCATCACGCTGAAAATCGACAACGCGAGGAAAATCGACTGCCAGCCCCACAGGCCGACCATCACCCCACCCGCCAACGGCGCGAGGATCGGCGCCAGGCCGGTCACCAGCATCAGCTGCGAATAGACTTTGGCCGAGCCCACGGCATCACATTTGTCGCTGACCACCGCCCGCGAAATCACCATGCCCGCGCAGCCGCCAAGGGCTTGCACAAAACGCGCGCCGATCAACCAGTCCAGGGACGGCGCGTAGGCGCAGGCGAAGGACGCCAGGGTAAACAGGGTCACGCCACTGAGCAGCGGCACGCGCCGGCCAAAGCGATCCGCCAGCGGCCCGTAGATCAATTGGCCGATGGCCAGGCCGCCGAAATACACGGCGAGGGTCAGCTGGATGTGTTTTTCGTCGGTGGCAAAAGCGGTGGCCATCGCCGGAAAGCCCGGCAGGTAAAAATCGATCGCCAACGGCGCGAAGGCGCTCAAGGCGCCCAGAATCAGGATTATGCGGAGGTTCATCAGACACCCAAGTGAGTCGGCAGCCCGACAGTCTAGCCGCGCTTGGGTGTGATGAACATTACGATAGCTCGCTAACTATCGGAAATTTTACGCGAGCTTGGCGCTGTAGCCTTCTTCGGTGATCAGCGCGATGACTTGCTCGTCGGACAGCCGGCTTTCAACCCCGACTTCCTCGGCGGCCAGGTTGACGTTGACGCTCGCCGCCGGGTCCTGGCTGTGTACTGCTTGAGTGACCGCCCGAACACAATGGCCGCAGGTCATTCCTTCAACACTGAATACTTGCATGACATGACTCCTTTGATGAGGTTGGCGCCAGTCTCGACCTTGCCACGATGGCAAGGTCAAGCGCTCAAAATTGCGACCGGGCTGGTATTCCAGCGTTGCCTCGGCCAAGCTTCATGCATCTTGGATTTGAACCACGGAGCATTCGCCATGCGCTGGTCGTTTTTTAGCCTTATCGGCCTGTTGAGCTTGTCCGCCGCTGCGCCCATGGCGTACGCGGACCAGGACTATGCGGTGTTGATCATTTCCCGCGAGCGCCTGGAAGTGCCGACCAATTGCGAAATCGGCCTGTATATCCAGGACCAGTTGGCCGGGCGCCTGTTCCAGGAACAGGCCACCTCGTTCAACTTGCCGGCGGGCAATGTGTCGCTGCGCCTCAAGCTGCTGCCGGGTCAATCGCCAGGTTGCCTGCCGGGCATGCTCGCACCGCCTGCGCAGAACATCACGCTTAAAGCCGGCGACGTGCGCAAAGTACGCATCGCGCAAGGCCCGGATGGCATGTACCTGAAGAACGCCGCACTGGATTACTGAACACGCTTGACCTTCCCAATAGGTCAAGGTTGATGCTAGGGGCAACTTCTCTGGAGGACTGCCCCATGAATGGATCCACCACCTTTGACCTGCCCATCAGCGGCATGACCTGCGCCAGCTGTGCCGGGCGTGTCGAGCGCGCGCTGGGCAAGGTGCCGGGGGTGCAAAGCGTCAGCGTCAACCTGGCCAACGAACGTGCCCACATCGAAGTTCTCGGTCAGATGGACCCCGGCGTGCTGATCGCCGCCGTCGACAAGGCCGGCTACACCGCCACCCTGCCGCAAAGCGAGACCGTCACCGACGCTAAACAGGCCCAGCGTCTGCACCACGAGCGCTGGTCGTTGTTGTTGGCCATCGCGTTGGCGCTGCCATTGGTGCTGCCGATGCTGGTGGAGCCGTTCGGCCTGCATTGGATGCTCCCGGCCTGGGTGCAATTCGCGCTGGCCACTCCCGTGCAATTCATCTTTGGCGCACGCTTCTATATAGCCGCCTGGAAAGCCGTGCGCGCCGGTGCTGGCAATATGGACCTGCTGGTGGCCATCGGCACTAGCACCGGTTATGGCCTGAGCATTTATGAATGGCTCACGGCGCCCGTGGGCACTATGCCGCACCTGTATTTCGAAGCCTCAGCCGTGGTGATCGCCCTGGTGTTGCTGGGTAAATACCTCGAAAGCCGCGCCAAGCGCCAGACCGCCAGCGCCATCCGTGCCCTCGAAGCCCTGCGCCCGGAACGCGCGATTCGCGTGTTTGAAGGCCGTGAAGAAGACGTCGCCATCACTGCGCTGAAGCTCGACGACCTGGTGCTGGTCAAACCCGGCGAGCGCTTCCCGGTGGACGGCGAAGTGGTGGACGGCCAAAGCCATGCCGACGAGGCCTTGATCAGCGGCGAGAGCCTGCCGGTGCCGAAACAGCCGGGCGACAAGATCACCGGCGGCGCCATTAATGGCGAAGGCCGCTTGCTGGTACGCACCCAGGCGCTGGGTGCAGAAAGTGTGCTGGCGCGAATCATCCGTCTGGTGGAAGACGCCCAGGCTGCCAAGGCACCGATCCAGAAACTGGTGGATAAAGTCAGCCAGGTCTTTGTGCCGGCCGTGCTGGTGCTGGCCTTGGTTACGCTGGTGGGGTGGTGGTTGTACGGCGCTTCACTGGAAACCGCGATCATCAATGCCGTCGCGGTACTGGTGATTGCTTGCCCATGCGCCCTGGGCCTGGCCACACCGACCGCCATCATGGCCGGCACCGGCGTGGCGGCGCGCTATGGCATCCTGATCAAGGACGCCGAAGCGCTGGAACGTGCCCATGCCGTCAGCGCGGTAGTGTTCGACAAGACCGGCACACTCACCTCCGGCGCGCCAAAAATTGCGCACCTGGCCGCGGTGGATGGCAATGAAGATTTATTGCTGCAACAGGCTGGCGCCTTGCAACGCGGCAGCGAGCACCCGTTGGCCAAGGCCGTGCTGGATGCGTGTGGTGAAAAAGGGCTGATCGTGGCGGACGTGAGCGCCAGCCAATCGCTGACCGGACGCGGCATTGCTGGCACTTTGGATGGCCGTGAACTGGCCTTGGGCAACCGCCGCATGCTCGAAGAGAACGGCTTGAGCGCAGGTGAGCTGGCCGAGTCTGCCAACGCCTGGGAAGCCGAAGGCCGCACCTTGTCGTGGTTGATTGAACAAGGCGCACAACCACGCGTGTTGGGGCTGTTTGCGTTTGGCGACACCCTCAAGCCCGGCGCATTGGAAGCCGTGGAACAACTCAAGGCTCAGCACATCAGCAGCCACTTGCTCACCGGCGATAATCGCGGCAGTGCCCGCGTGGTCGCCCTGGCGCTGGGCATCGATGATGTACACGCCGAAGTGCTGCCAGCCGACAAGGCCGCGACGGTGGCCGAGCTGAAAAAGACCGGCGTCGTCGCCATGGTCGGCGATGGCATCAACGACGCCCCGGCCCTGGCCGCCGCCGATATCGGCATCGCCATGGGCGGCGGTACCGATGTGGCTATGCACGCCGCCGGGATCACGCTGATGCGTGGCGACCCGCGCCTGGTGCCGGCCGCGCTGGAGATCAGCCGCAAGACCTACGCAAAAATCCGCCAGAACCTGTTCTGGGCCTTTGTGTATAACTTGATCGGCATTCCGCTGGCTGCCTTTGGCCTGCTCAACCCGGTACTCGCAGGTGCGGCCATGGCCTTGTCCAGCGTCAGCGTGGTGAGCAATGCGTTATTGTTGAAAACCTGGAAACCGGAGCAATTGGAGGACAAGCGCCCATGAACATAGGCCAAGCTGCCCGCCAGAGCGGGCTGAGCGCCAAGATGATTCGCTACTACGAATCCATCGGCCTGCTCAAAGCCGCGCACCGCACCGACAGCGGCTACCGCGTGTATGGCAGCGATGACTTGCACACGTTGGCGTTTATCAAACGCTCGCGGGATCTGGGGTTTTCGTTGGAAGAAGTCGGCAAGCTGCTGACCCTGTGGCAAGACCGCCAGCGGGCCAGCGCCGACGTAAAAGCCCTGGCGCGCCAGCATATCGAGGAACTGAACCAGAAGATTCTGGAGCTGGGGCAATTGCGCGACACGTTGCAGGACCTGGTGGAACACTGCCAGGGTGACCATCGGCCGGATTGCCCGATTCTCAAGGAGTTGGCGTCGGGCAGCTGTTGCGCCTGATCAGACCTGCACAAAACAAATATGGGAACAGGCTTATGTGGCGGCTGCCTTATGTGGGAGCTGGCTTGCCTGCGATTGCATCACCGCGATTTAACTGACATACCGAGGTGTCTGCATCGCAGGCAAGCCAGCTCCCACAACAAGCCAGCTCCCACACTTTTTAGATCTCCAATTGCCGGGAGATCACTGCATCCAAGGCGGCGGCGGTTCTTCCGCAGTCTTGCTCGGTGGCGCATCATCCGCCGCCCGAACCGCTTGCTTGCGCTCTTCATCCAGCCGCGCCGCTTCGATTTCGCGGATCACACCGCCCACGTCCGCCAGCTCTTCCGGCTCATCAAACTCGCCGGTCAACACGCTGGCCGGGTGCAAGGTGCCGGCTTCGTACAGTGCCCACATTTCCTTGGCGTACTTGGTCTTCTTCAACTCCGGGGCAAAACGCCCGAAGTAGGAAGCCATGTTGCCCACATCCCGCTCCAGCATGCTGAATGCGTGGTTGTTGCCCGCCGCATCCACTGCCTGGGGCAGGTCGATGATCACCGGGCCGGTCGGCGTGAGCAGTACGTTGAACTCGGACAGGTCACCGTGCACCAGGCCGGTACACAGCATCAGCACGATCTGGGAAATCAGGAAGGCGTGATATTCGCGCGCCTGGTCCGGCTCCAGCGTTACGTCGTTAAGACGCGGCGCTGCATCGCCGTACTCGTCGGCCACCAGTTCCATCAGCAGCACGCCTTCCAGGAAGTCGAACGGCTGAGGCACGCGAACGCCCGCGCCGGCGAGGCGGAACAACGCCGCCACTTCAGCGTTTTGCCAAGCGTCTTCGGTTTCTTTCTTGCCGAACTTGGAGCCTTTGGCCATGGCCCGGGCCTGGCGGCTGTTACGAACCTTACGGCCTTCCTGGTATTCGGATGCCTGACGAAAACTTCGTTTATTCGCCTCCTTGTAAACCTTGGCGCAACGCAATTCATTGCCGCAGCGCACCACATAAACAGCTGCTTCTTTACCGCTCATGAGAGGGCGCAGCACTTCGTCGA
The DNA here is from genome assembly GCF_013385245.1 of Pseudomonas sp. IPO3747. Lineage (NCBI taxonomy): Bacteria > Pseudomonadati > Pseudomonadota > Gammaproteobacteria > Pseudomonadales > Pseudomonadaceae > Pseudomonas > Pseudomonas sp. IPO3747. Next base: position 7,817 of record NZ_JACAQL010000027.1, on the reverse strand, counting down.
CCAGACCGTCTTCGATCAGGGGTTCAATGCGTTTAGGAGTCTTCATCAGCTTTTATTGTGGGTCCTTTATTACCAAATACGCGTATGGCACTCGTTATACGGCAATCGGCGCGCCGGTGGGAGGGGCTACCGACCTCTGACCGCTGAAGAATGCACTCAATATGCCAATTTCGGCGGCAATCAGCGTTCGATAATCGCCGTCACGCCCTGGCCGCCAGCGGCGCAGATCGAAATCAGCCCTCTGCCCTTGCCCGCCGCGTCGAGCAATTTGGCCAGGTTGGCGACGATGCGCCCGCCTGTGGCGGCAAACGGGTGGCCGGCCGCCAATGAGCTGCCTTTGACGTTGAGCCGGCTGCGATCAATGGCGCCCAGCGGCGCGTCGAGCCCCAGACGCGTCCTGCAATACTCCGGGTCTTCCCAGGCCTTGAGCGTGCACAAAACTTGGGCAGCAAAGGCTTCGTGAATCTCGTAGTAGTCAAAATCCTGGAGTGTCAGGCCATTTCTCGCCAGCAAGCGTGGCACCGCGTACACCGGCGCCATGAGCAGGCCTTCGGCGCCGTTGACGAAATCCACAGCCGCCGCTTCGCCATCACGCAAGTAAGCCAGAATCGGCAAGCCACGTTCCTTGGCCCAGGCTTCACTGCCCAGCAGCACCAAGGAGGCGCCGTCGGTCAGTGGCGTGGAGTTACCGGCGGTGAGCGTGCCCTTTTCACTGCGCTCGAACGCCGGTTTAAGGCTGGCGAGTTTTTCCAGGGTCAGGTCGGGGCGCAGGTTATTGTCGCGGGTCAGGCCGAGAAACGGCGTAAGCAAATCGTTGTGCCAGCCTTCGGCGTAGGACGCGGCCATTTTCTGATGGCTTTCCAACGCCAGTTGATCCTGCTCGGCACGCGGGATCTGCCAGGTCTGCGCCATCAGCTCGCAATGCTGGCCCATGGACAGGCCCGTGCGCGGCTCGCCATTGCGCGGCAGCTCCGGCTTAAGGTGATGGGGACGAAGTTGTAACAGGACTTTTAATTTATCCGCCATGGACTTGCTGCGGTTGGCTTGCAGCAAGATTTTGCGCAGGCCTTCATTCACACCAATCGGCGCATCGGACGTAGTGTCGACGCCGCCGGCAATCCCGCATTCGATCTGCCCCAGGGCAATCTTGTTGGCCACCAGCAACGCCGCTTCCAGCCCGGTGCCGCACGCCTGCTGAATGTCATAGGCCGGGGTTTGCGGCGACAGGCGCGAGCCCAGCACGCATTCGCGGGTGAGGTTGAAGTCGCGCGAATGCTTGAGCACCGCACCGGCCGCCACCTCGCCGATGCGCAGGCCGTGCAGGTTGTAGCGCTCGATCAGGCCTTCGAGGGCAGCGGTGAGCATCGCCTGGTTACTCGCCATGGCATATGGGCCATTGGAACGGGCGAAGGGGATGCGGTTACCGCCAATGATCGCTACACGGCGCAATTGAGTCATGGAAAGCTCCCTGAAGGTTATGGGGTTAATCTCTGAGCCTAGCCTAGGCTCAATCGAACGACTTTCACCTATTGATGGTCCACCGTTTGAACCCCAGCACTCGGAGAGCGTTCCATGTCTGACCGTTATATCGACTTCGCCAACTCAAGCCTCGGCCATCGCCTGGTCGCCGCCATTGGCCTGCCGTCACCGGTACGCCTGGAACGCTGGCAAGCTGGGCGCCTGCGCCCGGTGGAAGGTACTCTGCTGCTGGGCGGTGGCGCGCTGGCCGCCAAGGTGCAGGTATTTGCGCACAAACTGACCGACGCGATTTACACCTACGGCGCCGAATCGTCGACCTGGATCCCAGGCCACGGCCCCAAGCTTAAGGCCGTGGTGTTTGACGCCAGCGACTTGCAGCACACCGACCAGCTCAAGCAACTGCGCGAATTCTTTCAGCCTTTGCTGAAAAATCTCGATCACAGCGCACATCTGGTGATTCTGGGACGCGCGCCGGAAAGCCTCAGCGACCCGTTTGCCGCCAGCGCACAGCGTGCCCTGGAGGGTTTCAGCCGTTCACTGGCCAAGGAATTGCGCAGCGGCGGCGTGTTGCAACTGTTGTATGTGGGCGACGGCGCTGAAGATCAGCTGGAAGGCGCGCTGCGTTTCTTCCTGTCACCGAAAAGTGCGTATATCTCTGGCCAGGTCATTCGCCTGCAAGCCTGCGCCACCCCGGTTGAAGACTGGACGCGCCCGCTGGCCGGGCGCAAGGCGCTGGTCACGGGTGCTGCGCGTGGTATCGGCGCCTCCATTGCCGAAACCCTGGCGCGCGACGGTGCCGAAGTGATCGTGCTGGATGTGCCCCAGGCCAAGGCCGACCTCGAAGCCCTCGCCGCTCGCTTGGGTGCGCGCACTGTGGTGCTGGATATCTGCGCCGAAGACGCGGCCACACAGTTGATCGAACACCTGCCGGACGGCATCGACATCGTGGTGCATAACGCCGGCATCACCCGCGATAAAACCCTGGCCAACATGACGCCGGAATATTGGGACGCCGTATTGGCGGTCAACCTCAACGCGCCCCAAGTGCTGACCAAAGCCCTGCTTGATAGCGGCACCCTGCACGACAACTGCCGCGTGGTGCTGCTGGCGTCGATCAGCGGGATTGCCGGTAATCGCGGGCAAACCAACTACGCCGCGAGCAAGGCCGGGCTGATTGGCCTGGCACAGGCGTGGGCGCCGCTGCTGGGCGAGCGTGGCATCAGCATCAACGCGGTCGCGCCGGGTTTTATCGAAACCCAGATGACCGCGCACATTCCCTTCGCCCTGCGTGAAGCCGGGCGGCGCATGAGTTCCTTGGGCCAGGGTGGTTTGCCGCAAGACGTGGCCGAAGCCGTCGCCTGGCTCGGGCAGCCGGGTTCCGGGGCCGTCAGCGGCCAGACGCTGCGCGTATGTGGGCAAAGCCTGCTGGGAGCGTGACTATGCAGTGGCAGACATTGGACAGCACCCCGTTTCTGTTGCCGCTGTATTGGCGGGCGGCGCTCAAGCGCAAGGTCAGCGGCAGCACCTTGCCGGATGAAGGGTTGCGCTGCCATGTGCGCGTGAACCCGGCCGACGTCGCGGCTTATCGCAAGGTCTGCGGGTTTGCCGACAGCCCGGTGCTGCCGGGCACTTACCCGCATATCCTGGCGTTCGGTTTGCAGATGCAATTGCTCACCGACAAAAAATTCCCCTTTCCACTGCTGGGGTTGATTCACCTGAGCAATCGCATTCGTATCCACCGGCCATTGGGCGGCGTGAATAACCTGCTGGTCGGTGTATACGCGCACAATCTGCAGCCCCACGCCAAAGGTGCGACCTTTGACATTGTGACCACGGTCGAGGATGCGCTGGGACTGTTGTGGGAAGCCAACAGCCGCATGCTGTGTCGAGGCGTGAAGCTGGACGGCGAGGCGCAAGTGGAGCCCTTGTCCGTCTTCGGCAATGTCAGCGAACTGGCGCGGTGGAAGGCGCCCGCTGATATCGGCCGCCAATACGCGCGGGTATCCGGCGACTACAACCCGATCCACCTGAGCGCGCTGACGGCCAAGCTGTTCGGCTTTCCCCAGGCTATCGCTCATGGGCTGTGGAATACCGCCCGAACATTGGCCGCGCTACACGAGCACTTGCCTGCCGCCAATGTAGAAATAGACGTCGAGTTCAAAAAACCGGTACGCCTGCCCAGTGAAGTTGTTTTGCTCAGCAGTGCCGCAGGCTCGAGCGGAGAGTTACAGTTGAACGGCGCCGGCGATATTCAACATATGCTCGGCAAGTGGCAACCCATCGCCTGAAAAAAGCACATTAATTGTATATATACACCCTAAGTTATAGCGGACGCCTCTGCGTCCGTTTGTTTATTCAAGCCCATGATTTTTAAAATATAAATATCTTGATACATCCCTCGATTACACCCTTCGTATTAGTCATTAAGCCGACTGCAGCCCGGTGTATATAAATCGTTAATACCAAGTTGAGCGTTGCGCGAAAGAGTGCCCGGGTCTGTGATGACAACACGGACAAACGTATCGCTATCCCTAGAAATAGCGAGCGTTTGAAAACAACCCAGGTTGTACAGGTGCAAGGAAACTCAATCATGAAAACTCAAACTCAAGTAGTGCTTTGGAAAGCAAGTACCGCGCTGGCCCTGGTCATGGCGATGAGCCTCGGTGGCTGCAGCAGCGGTGGTGGCGGGCATCACAGCAGTGTGGCGGCATCTTCTCCTGATGCAGGTGCAGGTAGCGGCGCTGGTGGTGGTACTGGCGGTGGTACTGGCGGTGGTACAGGTGGCGGAACCGGTGGTGGCACTGGCGGCGGTACAGATGGCGGTACCGGTGGTGGCACTGGCGGCGGCACAGGTGGCGGAACCGGCGGCGGCACTGGCGGCGGCACAGGTGGTGGAACCGGTGGCGGCACTGGTGGCGGAACCGGCGGTGGCACAGGTGGCGGCACAGGTGGCGGCACTGGCGGCGGCACAGGTGGCGGAACCGGCGGCGGCACAGGTTCAACCACTACACCTCTGGTTACCGGCCAGATTGCCGGCACCCTGGGCGGCACTGTCGGTAACGTAGGCGCAGCGGTCGGTGACCTCGGTTCGACCTTGAACAATGTGCCTATCGTCGGCACAACAGCAGGCGGCCTGGTTACGGCGACCGGCACTGCAGTCACCAGCATCGGCACTGGCGTCACCAACGGTCTTGGTTCGCTGGGCACTAACAGCAACTCCCTGGGCATCACGGTCGCAGGTGTAGGTAATGGCGTTGCCGATCTGGGCTCTGGCCTGTCGACCACTGGGAAATCGCTCTCGACCACCCTCGGCGGCGTACCCGTAGTGGGCGGTTTGACCGGTGGCGTCGGTGGAGCGGTAGGTGGTGTAGTGGATAAAGTCGGTCAAGCCGTCACCATGCTCGGCGATACCGTCAGCACTGCCAGCACCACTGGCCCATTGGGCTCGTTAACTAACACAGTGGGCGGCAAAGTACTGGTGCCTGTGGTGTCGCTGGTGGAAAACACTACCGGCAACCTCGGCAAGGCAACCGGCCTGGGCACCCCTGTGAATGGGCTGCTGGATAAAGTCGGCAGCACCGTCACCGGCCTGGGCACCCAAGTCGCCAGTGCTGGCGGCACCGGCAACCCTGTTACCACCATCGTCGGCAGCGCTCTGACGGGCGTAGGCGGCACACTCGATAAATCCGGCGGCTATGTCGCTCCAGCCAGTGGCGCAGCAGCGCCCGGCCTGCCTGAACTGGTCGGTGGCCTGGTGGCCAACGTGGGTAGCGGCCTGAACGCCGGCAACACCAACGGCACTGTGAGTGCAGCAGGTGTCACCGGTGGCGCATTGGGCAACACGGTCGCCTCGCTCGGCACCGTTCTCGGTGGCACGGGCGTCGCCAACACCGCCGCCACTGCGCCGGTGGCAGGCCTGGCCACTAACGTGGGCGCGGCGCTTAACCCAGTAACGTCCGGTGTAACCAGCCTGACCCAAAACGTCGGCACCACTACCGGCCTCGGCGCTCCAGTCAACGGCCTGGTGACTCAAGTCGGCGGTGCAGTGAGCGGTATCGGCACTAACCTGACCGCAGCCAATGCCAACCCAGTCACCAACGCGGTAGGTACCACCGTCACCGCAGTCGGCAACACCGTAGGCTCGGTAGGTGGTTTGGTCACCGGTGGCACCAGTGGCAGTAGCGGCGGCTTGCTCGGCGGCCTCACCGGCGGCACCGGCGCCAGCACATCGGGCAGTGGCACTACAACCACGGTTACAAGCGGGGGTCTGGGCGGTTTGCTGAACGGCCTGACCGGCAAAAAATAAATTGCACCTGGCCGATTAGACGGCCTCCCCTACAGCGCCTACGCTTGGTTGAGACGAGAGACCCTTATAAGTCTCTCGTCTTTTTTATGGGCCGGTCTTATCTAAAAAACCTGGCCCTCCCGAACCGCGTCCCAGAACCCGGCGGGCCCGAAACGCTGCTGCAGTTTGACCATGGAGTGTCCTATGCGCGTGTTGACGCCGTTGTTATTGCTCACCCTCAGTGCTTACGTTCAGGCCGAGACCCTTCCCAGCTTCCTCAACAGCAACGACACCATCCGCAACTTGCCGGTGCCCAACCTGCCCGCCGACGCTTATCGGCCGACCACACCCCAGACCCAGTTGCCGCAAGCGCCTGCCACCCAGAACCAGCCGTTGCTGATGGACACCAAAGTCACCATCCGCAAGCTGCAGATCGAGGGCGGTACGATCTACCCGCTGGACGAAACAGCCAAGGCCTATGCGCCCCTGATTGGCCGTGAGACCAACCTCGCGCAACTGATCGAAGCCACCCGCACGATCACGCGTCGCTACCAGCAGGACGGCTACCTGTTGTCCTACGCGTTCCTGCCGCAACAGAGCTTCGAAAACGGCCTGGTGCGCGTGGTATTAGTGGAGGGTTACATCAAGGATTACGAGCAAAGCGGCGACATCGGCTCAGTCTCGGCCTACGTCGACAAGCTGGCTAACAAACTGCTGGCCGAGCGACCGCTCACGCGCAAAACGTTCGAGCGCTATACCACGCTGATGGGGCGTATTCCCGGCGTGACCCTGCAGGCGCAAGTGCCGCCGCCGGGCACTACCGATGGCGCCACGCACATGAAGATCGAAGCCTCGCGCAAACCGTTTACCACCAGCATGAGCCTGGTCGATAACAACCGTAACGGCACCCAAGCGTTGCTCACCGCCACCAGCAATTCCCAGACGTCCATGGGCGAGCAGCTTTACGTCAGCGGCCTGTTCCCGCCGGGAGACGACAAAGAACATTACTACCGCGTGGGCTACAGCCAATTCATCAATGCCGAGGGCAGCCAGTTGATACTGGGCGCCGAGCGTTATCGCGCCGACCCCAAAAGCAATATCCAGCTGGACGGCGGCTTCGAGCTCAAGCCGCACCAGTCGATCGACCGCTACACCATTGGCCTCAGCCACCCGCTGATTGCCTCACCCAATGAGTCGCTGACCCTGGCCACACGCCTGTATGCGGTGGACCAGACCACGCGCTATCAACTCGTGGGCTACCCTAACCGTTTCGACATCGAAAGCGACCTGCGCGCCCTTGCGTTCGAGGGTGACTGGCGCAAGTCCGACACCCGCCAGTTGCGCATCCTCAGCGCCGGCCTGTACCAAGGCATCAACGGCCTGGGTGCCAGAGCCCACAGCGACCTGGGCACGGCTAAACCTGATCTGGACTTCTTCCGCCTGCGCCTTTCCGGTGTGCAGAGCGACAAGTTCTTCGACAACTGGCAAGGCGTGCTTTCGGGTGCGTTCTACTGGAGCGACGCCACCTTGCCCGACAGCGAGCGCGCCACCTTTGGCGGGCAGAACTTCGGCCGTGGCTACCCCGATGATCAAGCTTCGGGCGACAAGGGCTGGGGCGTGGCGTATGAGGTCAACTACAGCTTCAACCGCGCTGGCGACTGGGTGAAGATCCTGCAACCGTATGTGGTGCTTGACCGCGCCAAGACCTGGTTCAACGAACTGCCGGTCAAAGGCAACGACATGTCCTCGGCGGCCGTGGGCCTGCGCTTCGGCGACAACAAGTACTACAACATCGCCCTGGAAGCGGCCAAGCCGATGTCGGACATCGCCCTGGACAGCTTTAACCGGCGGCCGCGGTATACCTTGAGTTTCAGTTATCAGTTGTGAGGTTTGTGGGAGGCTGCGGGGCTGCGGAGTACATATCCGTTATTTGGGTGATGGCTGCTTATGGTTCCGCTCTTACAGCGGCTCACTTTTGGAAAGACCCAAAAGTAAGCAAAAGGTCTTCGCCCCAACACTCGGTGCCTCGCTTAGGCTCGGCATGCCCGCAATC
>NZ_JACAQL010000026.1:0-139159 GCF_013385245.1 Pseudomonas sp. IPO3747 | reverse complement strand
TTCCCAGATCAAGACACAAGCGTGCTCACACATGTTGATTGGTTTTTACAGAGCGAAGCTGGCGATGCTCACACCCAAGGTATGGCTTTGACCCGGCGCCAAGCTCACCACATCATCCAGCACATTCGCCGTTTCGATGCACAGCATGCCCTGCCAGCCATCATCGGCCATGTCGTCAAACGCCTTGGCGCGTTCGGTCCATGGGTTCCAGATCACGGTCGAGCTCGAACCCTGGCTGGTGAGCTGAATGCGGCGCTGCCAATCCTTATCGACAATATTCAACTGCGCCGGCGTATCCAGGTAGATACGATCAGTCTCGGCACTGAAGTGCAGCAGGCCGGACTGCTTCTTCTCGGCCCAGCCATCGGCGGTGTCGATATACGCCAGCCCATCCAGCCCTTCGACCTGCACCTTGCGTACGTCACTCACGGCGAAGTAAGTGTGCAGCGCCTGGCTGAGGGTCACAGTGTCGGTGCCACGGTTGTGGCTGGTCAGGCGGATGTGCAGTTGATCGTCAAGCAGCAGGCTCAACGTCAGGTTGACCTGATGCGGCCAGCCGGGGAAGCCGCCCTCGGGAACCGGCAGAACCAAGTCCACCCGTAGCGCCTGGCCTTCGAGTTCGCTCGCAGCCAACTCCCACTGTGCCGTGCGCACAAAACCATGGGCACCGGCCGGTTGCTCGCTCTGGCGCATTGCCTTGACGCTCTGCGGGTTGCGGTCAAACACGCCAAACCATGGCCAGCATACCGGCACGCCGGTACGGATGCCTTTGCCTTGCTTGAACACCGCCGCAGGGTTTGGCCATATCAGCGGCTGCTCGCCCTTGCGCTGGTAACTGAAGATGTGCGCGCCCTGTTGGGCCACCATCAATTCAGCGCCGTTGTGGCGAATGCGCCAGCAGTCCAGTTCGTCGATTTTTACGCTTTCAACGTGGGGCACAGGCATACGAAGCACTCTTTAATGGCAGGCAATGGGGCAATTGACCGTCAAAACCCGACGAGGTTTAACGCGCGCGCGACGGTACCGAGCGCGTGCGGCCGCTGCCATCGATGGCGACGAACACGAACACCGCCTCGGTAACTTTGCGCCATTCACTGGACAGCGGGTCGTCGCTCCACACTTCGACCATCATCTGGATCGAGCTACGGCCAATTTCCAGGGCTTGGGTATAGAAGGACAATTGCGCACCGACCGCGACCGGCACCAGAAAGGCCATGCGATCAATGGCCACGGTAGCCACGCGGCCGCCGGCGACCTTGCTGGCCATTGCCGTGCCTGCCAGGTCCATCTGCGCGACCAGCCAGCCGCCAAAAATATCGCCAAAACCATTGGTTTCACGTGGCAATGCGGTGATTTGCAGGGCGAGATCGCCTTGCGGGATAGGATCTTCTTGTTCGAGTTCGATCATGCCAAGGGTGCCTCTGACCCGTAACGCTTCATGGGTGTTTCAAGTGGATAGCCGTCTTCGGGAAAAACGTTTCAGCACCAACATACACCGCTCGATACGTTTCTCGTAAGGCGCACTAAAGGGAAACTCTGCCAAAACGGCTGGGTGGCACCCAACGACGTTTTGGCACAGCAGCCCCTCAAGACAGCGGGTTTGGCGCTTGCAAGGGCCGAGTATATCGAGACGCTGGCGCCGCGACGACCTCCCGGCGCTCATTTGGTCGGCAAATCGCGGCTGTTATGCGGCTTTTTCGCGCAACTGTGTTTCTGATTGCAGGGAAAGCGCACGAATGGGGAATATTTCGCCCATTTGAACTGTGATTCGGTAGACGCTGTGCTTTTTCAAACGATTTGCTATCTTGCCAAACCTGCCGCAAGTCCCGGGCTTGCTGTTCTGATTACTATAAGAGAAGCCTTGCCATGTCCTCCGTGCCCGCAAGCAGCGCGCAACCTTCGCGCCCGCTGACCCGCAACGACTACAAAACCCTTTCGCTGTCTGCCTTGGGCGGGGCGCTGGAATTCTACGACTTCATCATCTTCGTGTTTTTCGCTACCGTGGTCGGGAAGCTGTTTTTCCCCGTCGACATGCCCGAATGGCTGCGCATGATGCAGACCTTCGGCATCTTCGCCGCCGGTTACCTGGCACGCCCGCTGGGCGGCATCATCATGGCGCACTTCGGTGACCTGCTGGGCCGCAAGAAAATGTTCACCCTGAGCATCTTCATGATGGCCGTGCCGACCCTGATCATGGGCCTGCTGCCGACCTACGCACAGATCGGCCTGTGGGCGCCGCTGCTGTTGCTGCTGATGCGCGTCATCCAGGGCGCCGCCATTGGCGGCGAAGTACCTGGCGCCTGGGTGTTTGTCTCCGAACACGTGCCGCCGCGCCACATCGGCTATGCCTGCGGCACCCTGACCAGCGGCCTCACCGCCGGTATCCTGCTGGGTTCGCTGGTGGCTACCGCCATCAACACCCTCTATACCCCGGAGCAGGTCTCGGATTACGCGTGGCGTATCCCGTTCCTGCTGGGGGGTGTGTTCGGCCTGCTGTCGGTGTACTTGCGCCGTTGGCTGCACGAAACACCGATCTTCGCTGAGATGCAGCAGCGCAAAACCCTGGCTGCCGAGTTGCCATTGCGCGCGGTATTGCGTGACCACCGTGGCGCCATTGTGCTGTCGATGCTGTTGACGTGGTTGCTGTCGGCGGGTGTGGTTGTGGTCATCCTGATGACCCCGACCGTGCTGCAAACCGTCTACCACTTCAGCCCGACGGTTGCGCTGCAAGCTAACAGCCTGGCGATCGTTACGCTGAGCCTGGGCTGCATTGCGTCCGGCGCGCTGGCTGACCGTTTTGGTGCCGGTCGCGTTTTGGTCACCGGTTGCGCGTTGCTGCTGGCCACTTCCTGGACGCTGTATCACAGCCTGATGGCCCACCCGGACTGGTTGTTCCCGCTGTACGCGTTGACCGGCCTGTTTGTGGGCACCATCGGTGTAGTGCCTTACGTGATGGTGAAAGCATTCCCGCCAGTGGTGCGTTTCAGCGGTTTGTCGTTCTCCTATAACGTGGCCTACGCCGTATTTGGTGGTTTGACGCCACTGGCGGTATCGCTGCTGATGAAGGAAAGCCCGATGGGGCCTGCTTACTACGTGGCTGTCCTGTGTGTAATGGGGATGGCGGTGGGCGGCTACCTGTGGAAGCGCGGGCGCTGAATGATCGTTCCCACGCTCTGCGTGGGAATGCCGGCCTGGACGCTCTGCGTCCGCTTTTGAAGGTCGTGACGCAGAGCGTCACTGGATGCGTTCCCACGCAGAGCGTGGGAAGGATCAATGCCAGCAACGATTACAGAGTGTTTCCGAAACATCGCTCCAGCCGCCTAAACCTCCTCGCAAGCCCCGGATTTATTGCACTTCCCCCTTCCTGTCAGGTTTTTCATAAATACTGGCCTTTCATCTAATTGTCATATTCCAGACATAGAGTGTTCACACGGCCTACCGATACTTGGCCCCGATCCAACTATCCCTATCTGCTAGGAGCAAGGCATGAAACTGAAACGTTTGATGGCGGCAATGACTTTTGTCGCTGCTGGCGTTGCGACCGCCAACGCGGTGGCCGCTGGTGTTGATCCGGCAATCCCGGCTTACGTTAAGACCACTGGTGTGTCGGGCAACTTGTCCAGCGTCGGTTCCGATACCTTGGCTAACCTGATGACCCTGTGGGCCGAGGGTTACAAAAAGGAATACCCGAACGTCAACATCCAGATTCAGGCTGCCGGCTCCGCCACTGCACCTCCTGCGCTGACTGAAGGCACCTCCAACCTGGGCCCGATGAGCCGCAAGATGAAGGACACCGAACTGGCGGCCTTCGAGCAGAAGTACGGCTACAAGCCAACCGCTATCCCGGTTGCCGTGGATGCCCTGGCTGTGTTTGTGCACAAGGACAACCCGATCCAGCACCTGACCATGGAACAAGTCGACGCGATCTTCTCCTCGACTCGTCTGTGCGGCGCTAAAGCCGATGTTAAAACCTGGGGCGACCTGGGTGTGACCGGCGACCTGGCCAACAAGCCGGTTCAGTTGTTTGGTCGTAACTCGGTATCCGGCACCTACGGCTACTTCAAAGAAGAAGCCCTGTGCAAAGGCGACTACAAGCCAAACGTGAACGAACAACCAGGCTCGGCTTCGGTCGTGCAGTCGATCAGCTCCTCGCTGAACGGCATCGGTTACTCGGGCATCGGCTACAAAACTGCTAGCGTGAAGACCGTGGCCCTGGCCAAGAAAGGCAGCACTGACTTCATCGAAGACAGCGAAGAAAACGCCCTGAACGGTAAATACCCGCTGTCGCGTTTCCTCTACGTGTACGTCAACAAAGCCCCGAACAAGCCTCTGGCCCCGCTGGAAGCTGAGTTCGTGAAACTGGTTCTGTCCAAACAGGGCCAGGAAGTAGTAGTGAAAGACGGTTACATCCCACTGCCAGCCAAAGTTGCCGCCAAGGCACTGGCTGACCTGGGCCTGAAAGAAGGCAACTAAGCCTGCAATACCGGTGTAGCAGCGGGCCCTGTGGAAGCGGGCTTGCTGTGGCGAGGGAGCTTGCTCCCGTTCGACTGCGTAGCAGTCGCAAGCCTTGGGGGCGCTTCGGCCCCCAGCGCAAGCAAGCTTGCTCGCCACAGTAACCCCTTACTCTTCAAGCCCGTCTACACCTCTAATTCTTTAATCCGCTGCCAGCCCTGCTACGCGGCGGATTTCTTGCGTCACTGCATTGTCATCTTTCTGTCATACAGGATCGCTAGGGTGTGCGCATGAATGATCTGGCCAATTCCACCATGACGACGACTTCTCCCCCCAAGCGTATTGATTTCAATACGCCTGAGCTGCAACGCAAGCGCCGCATTCGCGCGCTCAAAGATCGCCTGACCCGTTGGTATGTGTTGATCGGCGGCCTCGCCGTGCTCGGCGCAATTACCCTGATCTTCTTCTTCCTGGCTTATGTCGTTGCACCTTTGTTCCAAGGTGCTTCGCTGACCAAGGAAGACGCGCTGACACCCGCCTGGATGCAGGACGCCGGCAAGCCGTTGATGATCTCCCTCGAAGAACAGAACCAAGTTGCCATGCGGGTTTCCGACAAGGGCCAGGCGCTGTTCTTTGATGTGAGCACCGGTGCCGAGCTCAAACGTGTCGACCTGCCTTTGCCTGCTGGCGCCACTGTGGTCTCGATCGGCAAGGACCAGCCAGGCAGCCCGTTGGTGATCCTCGGTTTGTCCAATGGCCAGTCCCTGGTGTTCCGCCACACTTATAAAGTGTCGTACCCGGAAGGCAAAAAGACCATTACGCCGGCCATTGAATACCCCTACGGCGAAACGCCCATCGTCCTCGACGAGCAGGGCCGCCCGCTGGAGCACGTCGCCCTCAACGCCACTGACTCGTCGCTGGTGGTTGCAGGTTCCGCGGGTTCGTACTTGAACGTACTGAGCCTGAGCCGCGAAGAAAACATGATGACCGGTGAAGTCACCAGCGAGCAGAAGCGTATCGAGCTGCCGCAAATGACCGAACCGGTGAAGGCAATCTTCATCGACCCACGCCAGCAGTGGTTGTATGTGATCAACGGTCGTGCGCTCGCCGATGTGTTCAGCCTGCGCGACAAGAGCCTCAACGGTCGTTACAAACTGCTGGAAGACGGCAACGCCGAAATCACTGCCAGCACCCAGCTGGTGGGCGGTATCTCGCTGATCGTCGGTAACTCCAAGGGCGGCCTGGCCCAATGGTTCATGGCCCGTGACCCGGACGGCGAGCAACGCCTGAAGCAGATCCGCACCTTCCAGATGGGCACCGCGCCAATCGTTGAAATCACCGCCGAGGAGCGTCGCAAAGGCTTCACCGCCCTGGACGCATCCGGCAAGTTCGGCGTGTTCCACAGTACCGCGCACCGCACGCTGCTGGTCGATCCGGTGGTGGATGGCCAAGGCCTGTTCGGCATGTCGCCACGCGCCAACCGCGTGATCGTCGAAGCCGGCGGCAAGCTGCAACCGCTGCTGCTCGACAACCCGCACCCGGAAGTGTCCTGGAGCGCGCTGTGGAGCAAGGTCTGGTACGAAAACTACGACGAGCCTAAATACGTCTGGCAATCGACCGCCGCCAACACCGACTTCGAACCCAAAATGAGTTTGGCCCCGCTGACCTTCGGTACCCTGAAGGCTGCGTTCTACGCCATGTTGCTGGCGGCGCCACTGGCAGTTGCCGCGGCAATCTACACCGCTTACTTCATGGCCCCGAGCCTGCGCCGCAAGGTCAAGCCGGTGATTGAACTGATGGAAGCGATGCCGACGGTGATCCTCGGCTTCTTCGCTGGCCTGTTCCTGGCGCCTTATGTAGAAGGGCACTTGCCGGGGATTTTCAGCCTGCTGATGTTGCTGCCGATTGGCATCCTGGTCGCCGGGTTTGTCTTCAGCCGCCTGCCTGAATCGCTGCGCCTGCGCGTTCCGGATGGTTGGGAAAGTGCGATCCTGATTCCGGTGATCCTGTTTGTGGGCTGGCTCTCGCTGTACATGAGCCCGTACCTGGAGACCTGGTTCTTTGGCGGCGACATGCGCATGTGGATCTCCCACGACCTGGGCATCACCTACGACCAGCGCAACGCCCTGGTCGTCGGTCTGGCCATGGGTTTTGCGGTGATCCCGAACATCTACTCCATCGCCGAAGACGCCGTGTTCAGTGTGCCGCGCGGCCTCACCCTGGGCTCATTGGCCCTGGGCGCCACGCCATGGCAGACCATGACCCGCGTGGTGATCCTGACCGCGAGCCCGGGCATCTTCTCCGCACTGATGATCGGCATGGGCCGCGCAGTGGGTGAAACCATGATCGTGCTGATGGCCACCGGCAACACCCCGGTGATGGAGATGAACCTGTTCGAAGGCCTGCGCACATTGGCGGCCAACGTTGCGGTGGAGATGCCTGAGTCGGAAGTCGGTGGCAGTCACTACCGCGTGCTGTTCCTCTCGGCGCTGGTGCTGCTGCTGTTCACCTTCATCATGAACACCCTCGCCGAGCTGATCCGTCAGCGTCTGCGCAAGAAATACTCGTCGCTTTAAGAAAGGTAGAAGTCTGTGAAACAGAACTCCCTGAATGGATGGTTCAAGAGCGGCGCCCCCGGCGTCTGGATCAGCGGTGGCGCGGTGTCCATCGCGGTCATCATGACCATTGGTTTGCTGGCCGTGATTGCCGTGCGTGGTCTGGGCCACTTCTGGCCGGCCGACCTGATCCAGGCCAACTACAGCGTGCCTGGCCAGGAAAACCATATCGTCATCGGCGAAGTGGTGCAGAAGGAAGAAGTGCCGCGCGAACGCCTGAAAAGCGCGGGCCTGCCGGTGCCGGACCAAGGCCCGGAATTCATGACCCGCGAGCTGATCAAGGTCGGTAACCGCGACTTGAATGGCAACGACTTCACCTGGATCGTCGGCGAGTGGTTGAAAGACCAGACCACCCCGAAGAACCTGATGGCCATCGAGCGTCGTGAGTGGGGCAACTTCTACGGCACCCTGGTCAACGTCAAGCAAGATGGCAAGGTGATCGCCGAAGGCGAAGCCGCATGGCCGGAGCTGCAAGCCCGCGTCGATCGTGTGAACAAGTTGGCGGCCCAGCTCAAGAGCCTTGAGAAAACCGACATCGGCGCGATCAACGCTGGCCTGGAACGCATCCGCCTGCACGGCCGCAAGCTGGAGCTGGAAGGCAAGCTCGACGCTGCGGCCCAGGCCGACATGGACTCCGGCCGCGCCGAGCTGAATGCCCGTTACCAGGACATCGAAGCGCGCCTGGCCGACCTGCACACCCAGTTCAACCGCGACAGCCTGACGGCCCGCGACGGCAACGGCAAAGAAATCGAAATCGGCATCGGCAAAGTGGTGCACGCCTACCAGCCGAACGCCATGGGCACCCTGACCAAGGTGGGTTTCTACTTCAGCAAGGTCTGGGAATTCTTGAGCGACGACCCACGGGAAGCCAACACCGAAGGCGGGATCTTCCCGGCCATCTTCGGCACCGTGATGATGACGCTGATCATGGCGATGATCGTGACCCCGTTCGGCGTGCTGGCGGCGGTGTACCTGCGTGAATACGCCAAACAGAACACCCTGACCCGCATTATCCGTATCGCGGTGAACAACCTGGCCGGCGTACCGGCCATCGTTTACGGCGTGTTCGGCCTGGGCTTCTTTGTGTATGTACTGGGTGGCTCGGTCGACCGTTTGTTCTTCGCTGAAGCTCTGCCGGCGCCGACCTTCGGTACGCCTGGCCTGCTGTGGGCTTCGCTGACCCTGGCGCTGCTGGCGGTGCCGGTGGTGATCGTGGCCACTGAAGAAGGCCTGGCGCGGATTCCTCGTACCGTGCGTGAGGGTTCCCTGGCACTCGGCGCAACCAAGGCGGAAACGCTGTGGAAGATTGTGCTGCCGATGGCCAGCCCGGCGATGATGACCGGCATGATCCTCGCCGTGGCCCGCGCCGCCGGTGAAGTGGCGCCGCTGATGCTGGTGGGTGTGGTCAAGCTGGCACCGTCGCTGCCGCTGGATGGCAACTACCCTTACCTGCACCTTGACCAGAAAATCATGCACCTGGGCTTCCATATTTATGACGTTGGCTTCCAGAGCCCCAACGTCGAAGCCGCACGACCGCTGGTATACGCCACCGCCTTGCTGCTGGTGCTGGTGATCGCCACGCTCAACCTGTCGGCGGTGTGGATTCGTAACCACCTGCGCGAAAAATACAAGGCGCTGGACAGCTAAAGCGATCCCCTGTGGGGCCGGCTTGTGTGGGAGCTGGCTTGCCTGCGATAGCATCATCGCGGTGTGGCTGACACACCGCGGTGCCTGCATCGCGGGCAAGCCCAGCTCCCACACAAGCCAGCTCCTCAAGGGTCCAGAGACAGACACAGATTTTTGAGTAAACCGCCCCGGCGGTTCAACCAAACGAATTGGTAGCACAGGGAGCATCCCATGCAACATGAAACCCATACCCACGGCATCAACATGTCGGCCCTGGGTCGCGACAAGCAGAGCCTGAGCCTGGCCCAGGAAACCGTGGCCATCGAAGTTCCGGGCCTGAGCCTGTACTACGGTGAAAAGCAGGCGCTGTTCGACGTCAGCATGAACATCCCCAAGCAGCGCGTGACCGCCTTTATCGGCCCGTCCGGCTGCGGCAAGTCCACGCTGCTGCGCACCTTCAACCGCATGAACGACCTGGTTGACGGTTGCCGCGTAGAAGGCGCGATCAACCTGTACGGCACTAACATCTACCGCAAGGGCGAAGACGTGGCCGAGCTGCGCCGTCGCGTGGGCATGGTGTTCCAGAAGCCGAACCCGTTCCCCAAGACCATCTACGAAAACGTGGTTTACGGCCTGCGCATCCAGGGCATTAACAAAAAACGCATCCTCGACGAAGCCGTTGAGTGGGCCTTGAAAGGCGCGGCGTTGTGGGACGAAGTTAAAGACCGCCTGCACGACTCGGCACTCGGCCTGTCCGGCGGCCAGCAGCAGCGTCTGGTGATCGCCCGCACCATCGCCGTGGAGCCGGAAGTGTTGCTGCTCGACGAACCCTGCTCGGCACTCGACCCGATCTCGACGCTGAAAGTCGAAGAGCTGATCTACGAACTCAAGTCCAAGTTCACCATCGTCATCGTGACCCACAACATGCAACAGGCGGCGCGGGTTTCCGACTACACCGCGTTCATGTACATGGGCAAGCTGGTGGAGTTCGGCGACACCGACACCTTGTTCACCAACCCGGCGAAGAAGCAGACCGAAGACTACATCACCGGTCGTTACGGCTAGCCCCAGCTGCAAGCCGCAAGTTTCAGGCGGCAAGTGGAAGCAGTTTGATCAACGACACACATCAGCTTGCAGCTTGTAGCTTGCGGCTTACAGCTTTTGCGGAGCAAACCCATGATTAGCAAAGAAGGCCTTACCCACCACATCTCCGCGCAGTTCAACGCCGAGCTTGAGGAGGTGCGCAGCCACCTCCTGGCGATGGGCGGGCTGGTGGAGAAGCAAGTCAACGATGCCGTTACTGCGTTGATCGAGGCCGACTCTGGCCTGGCCCAGCAAGTGCGCGAGATTGATGACCAGATCAATCAGATGGAACGCAATATCGATGAAGAATGCCTGCGCATTCTGGCCCGTCGCCAGCCGGCGGCCTCCGACCTGCGTTTGATCATCAGCATCTCCAAGTCGGTAATCGATTTGGAGCGCATCGGCGACGAAGCCACCAAAATCGCCCGCCGCGCTATCCAGCTGTGCGAAGAAGGCGAGGCGCCACGCGGTTACGTGGAAGTGCGCCACATCGGTGACCAAGTGCGCAATATGGTGCGCGATGCGCTGGACGCTTTCGCCCGCTTCGACGCCGAATTGGCGTTGTCGGTGGCGCAATACGACAAGACCATCGACCGCGAATACAAGACCGCACTGCGCGAGCTGGCCACCTACATGATGGAAGACCCGCGCTCTATCTCGCGGGTCTTGAACATCATCTGGGTATTGCGTTCCCTGGAACGGATCGGCGACCACGCGCGCAATATCTCGGAATTGGTGATTTACCTGGTGCGCGGCACCGACGTGCGGCACATGGGCCTCAAGCGCATGAAAGCCGAAGTTGAAGGCACGGCCGATCAAATCCCTAATGTTCCGGGCGAAACTGACGATAAGTAAGGTTGCCCGAGACATTAACGCCCGGCCTTTGGTCGGGCGTTTTCGTTTGTGGCATCTGAATTTATTTGCGCAGCAGGAGCAATAAGTCCTTCTGTGACCAGCGAGTTTTGGCAAAATGCCATCAGTCAGGCGTTTTGCATGCCGAAGTTTTAATAGGATGAAGGGTCGATGAGTAAAGTCAGTGTATTGGTGGTGGACGACGCCTCGTTTATCCGCGATTTGGTGAAGAAGTGCCTGCGCAACTACTTCCCAGGCATCAAGATTGAAGACGCGGTAAACGGCAAAAAGGCGCAATCCATCCTGATGCGCGAGACCTTCGACCTGGTGCTGTGCGACTGGGAAATGCCTGAGATGTCTGGCCTTGAGCTGTTGACCTGGTGCCGTGAACAAGCCCATCTCAAAGCCATGCCGTTCGTGATGGTGACCAGCCGTGGCGACAAGGAAAACGTAGTGCAGGCGATCCAGGCCGGGGTTTCCGGTTACGTCAGCAAGCCGTTCACCAACGAGCAACTGCTGAACAAGGTCAAGCAGGCTTTGCACAAGATCGGCCGTCTCGACGCCCTTATCGCCAGCGCGCCGACCAAGATGAACTCGGCCTTCGGCAACGACTCTCTCAATGCCTTGACCGGCGGCAAGCCCGAGGCGGCCAAACCGGCGCCGATAGCTGCGCCGAGCAAAGGCCTGCTCAACAGCCAACCGGTGCAAGCGCCTGCTGCCTCGCCTGCCGGCGGTCGCGGCCAGGGCCAACTGCGGCTGTCCAGCGGCAACCAGCAATGTGTGATCAAGGCGCTGAGCATTAAGGAAGCGTTGCTGGTGGTCCGTCGCGGTGAAGTGCTGCCCCAGGTGCTGGAAAGCGCCGTGCTCGACCTTGAGCAAGGCGAGAACGCCGAAGTCGCGCGCCTCAACGGCTACCTGCACGCCATCGTCGCCTATGAGCCACGGCCTGACAGCGACTGGCTGCAACTGACCTTCCGGTTTATTGACCAGGATGCGCAGAAGCTCGACTACATCTCCCGCCTGATCGCGCGCGGTACGGCGCAGAAGCATTTTGTGCCGGGTGCGTGAGCTACAGAGCAACACTTAACCAGTGTGGGGCTTGCCCGCTCCACAGTTGATCTTCTGTGCTTCACGCAGTGTTGTCATCAACCCTTGTTAGCCTGCCGAACAGTCATCCCGGCAGGTACGTCATGTTCATTCGCCTAGTCCTGTTCTGTGGGCTGGCCACGGTTTGCACTTCGACCCTGGCCATGACCCTCTACAAAACCACCGATGCCAATGGCGTGGTGTCTTTCAGCGACCGGCAAACGCCGGGCGCCCAGGCATTTATGATGCAGGAGCGCCGGGTGGAACGGACCAAACGGCCGGTGCTGGATATGCCCACATCAAGTTATCCACAGCAAGCCTATCGCTATCCTTTGCCTTGGCGTGGTGGGCCGTTTCGCTTGACCCAAGGCCCTAACGGCAGCTTCAGCCACACCGACGCCAAGAGCCGCTACGCCATGGACATCGCCATGCCCGAAGGCACACCAATCATTGCGGCGCGTAGCGGGATGGTGGTGAAGACCGAAAATAACCAGGCCGGGCGCGGTAATGACGCGTCCGGGAATTTCGTGCGCATACGCCACGATGACGGCACCGAGGGCGTGTATTTGCACCTCAAGCAAGGTTCGGTCAGCGTAAGGGCAGGGCAGCGTGTGGTGGTGGGAAGCCCACTGGCGTTGTCGGGCAATACCGGCAACAGCAGCGGGCCGCATCTGCATTTTGTGGTGCAGAAGGCTTCCGAGGCCGGGCTGGTTTCGATTCCGTATGAGTTCAACCAGCCGCTTGGCAAATTGCCCAACTTTGCGTTGGGCAATTGAGGCGTCAATCCAGCAGCAACACCTTGGCCAGGACGATCTTCGGCCCTTTCATCTTCTTGATGATGATGCGCAAGCCTTCAACTTCCAGCACTTCTTCCTCTTCCGGCACGCGTTTCAACGTGTCGTAGATCAAGCCGGCCAGGGTTTCGGCTTCGATGTGGTCCAGGTCCACGCCCAGCAGGCGCTCCACCTTGAACAGCGGCGTGTCGCCACGCACCAGCAGTTTGCCTGGCTGGTAGGCGAGGATGCCGCGCTCGGCCTTGCGGTGTTCGTCCTGGATATCGCCGACCAGCACTTCCAGCACGTCTTCCATGGTCAGGTAGCCGATGACTTTGCCGTCGGCTTCTTCCACCAGGGCAAAGTGCGCGCCGCCTTTGCGGAACTGCTCCAGCAGCTGTGAAAGCGGCATGTGCCGCGAGACACGCTCCAGCGGGCGGGTCAGCTCGGCCAGGTTGAACGACTCGGGGATGTGGTCCAGGGCAGCCAGTTCCAGCAGCAGGTCCTTGATGTGCAGCAAGCCGACAAACTCGTTGCGATCAGCGTCATACACCGGGTAACGGCTGAATTTGTGGCGGCGGAACAACGCGAGGATTTCCTTGAGCGGGGCGTTGAAGTCCAGGGTCACCAGGTCTTCGCGGGAGTTGGCCCAGTCCACCACTTCCAGCTCGCCCATTTCCACGGCCGAAGCCAGTACGCGCATGCCTTGGTCGCTTGGATCCTGGCCACGGCTGGAGTGCAGGATCAGCTTGAGTTCTTCGCGGCTGTAATGGTGCTCATGGTGCGGGCCGGGCTCGCCTTGGCCGGCGATACGCAAGATGGCGTTGGCGCTGGCGTTGAGCAGGTAGATCGCCGGGTACATGGCCCAGTAGAACAGGTACAGCGGCACCGCCGTCCACAGCGACAGCAGCTCGGGTTTGCGAATTGCCCAGGACTTGGGGGCCAATTCACCGACCACGATGTGCAGGTAGGAAATCACGAAGAAGGCGGCAAAAAACGACACGCCTTTGATCACTTCAGGCGATTGCACGCCGATGGCGCCCAGCAATGGCTCGAGGATGTGCGCAAAGGCCGGCTCACCGACCCAGCCCAGGCCCAGGGAGGCGAGGGTAATACCCAATTGGCAGGCCGACAGATAGGCGTCGAGCTGACTGTGGACGGTGCGCAGGATCTGCCCGCGCCAGCCGTTCTTGTGGGCGATGGCCTCGACCCGGGTGGCGCGCAGTTTGACCATGGCAAATTCCGCCGCAACGAAGAAACCGTTGAGCAGTACCAGGATCAGTGCAAAAAGAATCATGCCGAAATCGGCGAAGAGTGTAGCGAGGGTGATACCAGGGGAAGGGTCCATGATGGGGTTTTGCAGGTTCCGTGTGTTCAATAAGGGGTGACAGACAGGCCTGAAAGGCAGGCGCAAGTCGGCCAATGTAGCGGCTGACGGGGCGCTTGCCTAGTGCCCGCTGCCGGGCGGAGCCTGGAAAGCCTTCTGCCAAACCATGCAAATCCAATGTAGGAGCTGGCTTGCCTGCGATAGCGGCCTGCCAGTTGAGTTGATTTCAGCTGACCCACCGCCATCGCAGGCAAGCCAGCTCCCACACTTAGATTTACGTTGTTTTCGGGTTATTCATCTGTGCCGATCACCCGCGAGCGGGTCATCTGCGCCGGTGGGAAATGGCAGGTAAAGGTGCTGCCATGCCCCAGCACGCTGCTGATCTCCAACCGTGCGCGGTGGCGCAACAGCACGTGTTTGACGATCGCCAGGCCCAGCCCGGTGCCGCCGGTGTTGGAGTTGCGGCTTGAGTCGACGCGGTAGAAGCGTTCGGTCAGGCGCGGCAGATGCTTGGCGTCGATACCGATGCCGGAGTCCTGCACGCTCAAGTGTGCGCCGTGCTCATCGCTCCACCAGCGGATGCGGATATTGCCCTTGTCCTGGGTGTACTTCACGGCGTTGAACACCAGGTTGGAAAAGGCGCTGCGCAACTCACCTTCGCTGCCTTTGAGCAATACCTGCGGGTCGGCTTCCAGTGTGATCTGTTGCCCGCGCTCGCCGGAAAGCGCCTGGGCGTCATTCTTGATGGTCTGCAGCAGGCTTTGCACCGCCACCGGATGGTTGTCCGACGGGTAATCGGTGGCTTCCAGCTTGGCCAGCAACAGCAGGTCATTGAGCAGGGTTTGCATGCGTGAGCCCTGCTGTTGCATCTGCTGCAGGGCACGGCTCCAACGCGGGTTGATCTCGTCGACGTTGTCCAGCAGCGTCTCCAGGTAGCCGCAGATCACCGTCAACGGTGTGCGCAGTTCGTGGGAGACGTTGGCGACGAAGTCTTTGCGCATCTGTTCCAACTGGTGAATGCGCGTTACGTCGCGCACCAGCATCAGGTGCTCGTTGTTGCCATAACGCGTCAGGTACAGCTGGATGCGCACGCGGTCATTGGTAGGCGAGGGGATTTCCAGCGCTTCTTCGTAGTTCTCCTGTTCGAAGTACTCCTTGAAGCGCGGGTGGCGCACCAGGTTGGTCACCGGCTGACCGCTGTCCTGGGGCGTCTTGAGGCCCAGCAAGGTCTCGGCAGCGCGGTTCCACCACTCCAGGTTGCCGTCGCTGTCGAGCATGATCACCGCGTCTTTGAGCGCAGCGGTAGACTCCTGCACCCGGTCGATCACCGCCTGCAGGCGCCCGCGAACCCTTTGGTCGCGGCGTTGCAGGTGGTAGATGCTGTCGAACACTTCGCCCCACAGGCCGTAGCCGTCGGGTGGTGCTTCGTCGGGTTTGTGCTGGCGCAGCCATTCATGCAGGCGCAGCAATTGTTTGAGGGTCCAGCCCAGGTACAGGCCGATACCAACGGCCAGGCTCCAACCGTAATAACCGCTGATCAAACCCACCACCAAGCAACCGGTGATCAACAGAAGCATGTGGCGAATCAGGGTGCCATGCCAGTTCTGGTTCACTTAAACATGCGTCCTTGTCAGCTGTTAAGGAAAGGAAGGGCCGGCTCAACCTTTGGTGGAAAAGCGATAGCCGGTGCCGCGCACGGTTTGTACCAGATTCTCGTAGGCATCGCCCAAGGCTTTGCGCAGGCGGCGGATGTGCACGTCAACCGTGCGCTCCTCCACATACACATTGCCGCCCCACACCTGGTCCAGCAATTGCCCACGGGTATAGGCGCGCTCCTGGTGGGTCATGAAAAATTGCAGCAGGCGGTATTCGGTCGGCCCCATCTCGGCCGGCTTGCCGTCGATGGTCACGCGGTGGCTGATCGGGTCCAGGATCAGCCCGTCGACTTCGATCGGCGCTTCGCCATCGGTAGGGCCGGCACGGCGCAGTACGGCCTTCAGGCGCGCTACCAGTTCACGTGGGGAAAATGGCTTGGTGATGTAGTCATCAGCGCCGACCTCCAGGCCCTGGATCTTGTTGTCCTCTTCACCCTTGGCGGTGAGCATGATGATCGGGATATCCCCGGTCAATTCGTCACGTTTGAGGCGACGGGCCAGTTCGATGCCGGAGGTGCCGGGCAACATCCAGTCCAGCAGGATCAGGTCCGGCTTGCGGTCGACAATAATGGCATGGGCCTGCTGGGAGTTCTCCGCCTCCAGGCAGTCATAGCCGGCCATTTCCAACGCAACGGCGATCATCTCGCGAATGGGCGCTTCGTCGTCAACGATCAGAATGCTCCTGCCAACCATGCTCAAAATCCTCTTGTCATTTAACTGTCTTGCGCCGCATTAGATAACGGAATTATTGCAGTCGTGTGACAGTAATTTAGACGATCGGGCAATTCACGGCACTCTGGACTACCCTTTGGGTCCGAATCCTGACAACCACAAAAGGAAGGTTCCGATGACTTACAGCACTGTTTCATGGAAAGCCCTGTTGGTATCGGCGGCGTTGACGCTGCCGGGCCTGGCGTTTGCGGCGGAGCCGGCGATGACTCACGACGGAATGTTGGTGGATCACAAGGGGCTGACCCTCTACACCTTTGACAAGGATGCCGACGGCAAGTCGGTGTGCAAAGACCAGTGTGCGACCAACTGGCCGCCGCTGAAGGCTGAGTCTACTGACAAGTCGATGGGTGATTGGACAGTCATTACCCGCGACGACCAGACCAGTCAGTGGGCTTACAAAGGCAAGCCTGTCTACACCTACAAGGATGACAAGAAGGCGGGTGACAAGACCGGTGATGGCAAGGGCGGGGCGTGGCACGTAATCAAGCCCTGACCACGCAGTGCGGCTGAAACCATCGCGGGCAAGCCCGCTCCCACAGGGGAATGCGTTCCAAATGTGGGAGCGGGCTTGCCCGCGATGGCGTCAGCACTGACTTACCGAAACCCGTAATCCGCCACAATCCCGACAAAAATCGCCAACCCCGCCCAGTGGTTATGCAAAAACGCCTTGAAGCATTTCATCCGATCCTTGTCCCGGGTGTACCAGAATTCCCAGGCAAAACAGCCCGCCGCCGCCAGCAACCCCAGATGGAACCAGCCACCCAGCTCGAACCGCTGCCCCGCCAATAGCAGGCACACCAGCGATAAACCTTGCAGGGTCAGAATGATCACGCGGTCCGCATCGCCGAACAGAATGGCGGTGGATTTCACCCCGATCTTCAAGTCGTCATCGCGGTCGGTCATCGCGTAATACGTGTCGTAGCCCACCGTCCACAGCAAGTTGGCGATGTACAGCAGCCACGCCGTGGCCGGCAAATGCCCGGTCTCGGCAGTGAATGCCATCGGCATGCCCCATGAAAACGCCGCGCCCAGCACCACTTGTGGGTAATAGGTGTAGCGCTTCATGAACGGGTAGCTCGCCGCCAGCGCCAGGCCGCCCAAGGACAGTAGGATGGTGGTCGCGTTGGTCAGCAGCACCAGCAGAAAACTGATGCCCATCAGCACCGCAAAAAACACCAAGGCCTCTTTGGAACTGATCTTGCCGCTCACCAGCGGCCGTTGCTCGGTGCGTTTCACATGGCCGTCGACCTTGCGGTCGGCCCAGTCATTGATCACGCAGCCGCCGGCGCGGGTCAGCACCACGCCCAGCACGAAAATCACTATATTGAGCAACGACGGCGAGCCCTTGCCCGCAATCCACAGCGCCCAAAGCGTCGGCCACAACAGCAGGTAAATGCCGATGGGTTTGTCCATGCGGGTCAACTGAATGAAATCCCACGCCCTGGGGTTCAGGCGGTTCAAGGACTTGAGCAGACGTTGATACATCAGCAGTTCTCCGGATGGTCATGCAGCGCATGCCAGAAGCTGGGCAGGAAAATTTCCGCGACCAGCACGCTCAACGGCCCGCGATCAAAGCGCGAGCGGCGCGCCCACAGGCCATTGGCCTGGTCGGCGCTCGGCAGCCATTGCCGTGGGTAATGGCATACCTCGATCGCCTGGCGAGTGAAGGCCTGATCGCAGAACAGCAACTCGCCCAGCGAACGGCTGCCCAATTCGTCCATGTGCAAGCCATCGCCCTGCAAGGCACTGCGCGCCGCCACGCTGCGGGCAAACACCCACGGTTGGCCATGCCCGCGCAAATACACTTCGCGTACCCAGCCGACCGTGGCCGGGGCCATACCCAGCGCTGCACATTCATCCTCGCGCAGTGGCTGCCAGCCTTCGAACAGTGGCGTCACGCTGAAGCCGTCGTTGGACAGCCACGTAAGCCGGCGCGTCAGCGAGCCTTCGTCGAACAGCCAGTTGAGGGTCAATGGCGCGGGCATTGGGCTCAGAAGGCTCTGGGTCAGCCATTGGCAAGCATCGGGACAGGCGATTGAGTGCGGCACGGTGAGTCAGTTTTGGCAGTAAAAGAGGCGGCGAGCTTACCATGGCGTCCTGAACTTTTGCCGGGCTGAACCGGCCGTTTGCGCCGAACATGCTTGCATCTGCCGGCCTCGATCAGTACAAAACGCCCTGAGCCGCACGGCAACGTTGGTCTATCGACCGTCGGCCAAGATGCCTGGACCCTGAGGAAGCAAGTAATGAAGAAGTGGCAATGTGTAGTCTGCGGCCTGATCTATGACGAAAAAGACGGCTGGCCGGATGACGGTATCGCACCGGGCACCCTGTGGCAGGACGTCCCGGAAGACTGGCTGTGCCCGGACTGCGGCGTGGGCAAAATGGATTTCGAAATGATCGAAATCGGCTAAACATCGGTTTAAGAAACGTACTACAAGGAGAAAGGAATGAACGCACCTGTCGTGATCATCGGCACAGGGCTGGCCGGTTACAACGTGGCCCGGGAATTTCGCAAGCTCGACAGCGAGACCCCGTTGCTGCTGATCACTGCGGATGACGGGCGCTCCTACTCCAAGCCCATGCTCTCCACCGGCTTTGGCAAGAACAAGGAAGCCGATGGCCTGAGCATGGCTGAACCGGGCGCCATGGCCGAGCAACTCAAGGCCGAAGTGCGCACCCACACGCGCATCAGCGGCATCGACCCGGGCCACAAACGCCTGTGGATCGGCGAGGAAGCGGTAGCCTACCGCGACCTGATCCTGGCTTGGGGCGCAGAAGCCGTGCGCGTGCCGGTAGAAGGCGATGCGGCGGAACTGATTTTCCCGATCAATGACCTTGAAGATTACGCACGCTTCCGTGCCGCTGCTGCCGGTAAGCGCCGTGTGCTGCTGCTGGGCGCGGGCCTGATCGGCTGTGAATTCGCCAACGACCTGATACTTGGCGGCTATGAAATTGATCTGGTCGCACCCTGCGAGCAAGTCATGCCGACTCTGCTGCACCCAGCAGCGGCTGGCGCTGTGCAAGCCGGGCTGGAAGGCCTCGGCGCGCGGTTCCACTTGGGCCCGGTGCTCAACCGCTTGCAGCGCACGGCGGATGGCCTGGAAGCGCACCTGTCGGATGGTGAAGTGATCCACTGCGACCTGGTGGTCTCGGCCATCGGCCTGCGTCCGCGCGTGGACCTGGCTGCTGCCGCCGGCCTGCAGATCAACCGTGGAATCATGGTGGACCGCCACCTCAAGACCTCCCACGCCAACATCTACGCCCTGGGCGACTGCGCCGAGGTCGATGGCCTCAACCTGCTGTACGTGATGCCATTGATGAGCTGCGCCCGCGCCCTGGCCCAAACCCTTGCCGGCAACGCCACCGCCGTCAGCTATGGGCCGATGCCGATCACCGTCAAAACCCCGATCTGCCCTCTGGTGGTATCGCCGCCGCCACGCGGCACCGAAGGCGTGTGGAGCGTCGAAGGGCAGGGCGCCGACATCAAGGCCTTGTGCCGCGACGCCAGCGGCCGCCTGCTGGGTTATGCGCTGACCGGCAGCGCCGTCATGGAAAAACTTGTCCTTAACAAAGAACTTCCGCCATTGCTGGCGTAAATGCCGGTCGTTCTGTCGGAATCAGCACCTTCTTACCCCCAGAAAGGTCGCCGCGAGACTGGCGGAGCGTGCGAGGGCATGCCATCCTCACTCCCGTCTGCCGCAGAGTAGAGCCTGCGGCGCCTTGGGCGCTGCTCCACCAGAGAGCAGCACGGACATAACAACAAAAAACCGTCAAAGAGGCTTCACTTATGCGTAAACCAGAACTCGCAGCCGCTATTGCAGAAAAAGCAGACCTGACCAAAGAGCAGGCCAACCGCGTCCTCAACGCCGTTCTCGAAGAAATCACCGGCGCCCTGCACCGCAAGGACAGCGTCACCCTGGTGGGCTTCGGCACCTTCCTGCAACGCCACCGCGGCGCCCGCACCGGCAAAAACCCGCAAACCGGTGAGCCAGTGAAAATCAAGGCGAGCAACACCGTTGCATTCAAGCCGGGCAAGTCGCTCAAAGACAGCGTCAACCCGTAATAGCAGGACCGTCTGAAGGGAGGCGGGTTGGTAAGAAAATGGGCACGCCGACTGGGTTGGGTGCCCATTTTTGTTGGGCGTCGTTAAAGCGGGTGATGGCACCGGCACTTCAATGGCTCTAAAGGTGGGGGGCAAAGCAACGGGTCGTCTCGATGTTTTTTATAACTATTTAAATGTTCAGATTCAGCGCAGCAGTCACGCGTACGGAGTTAGGCTGCTATTTGAGTTGGAACGGTTTTGCTTTATGCAACCACGTATAGGCTGAGGTTGCAGGGAGCCCTCCTTAAGTCGATAACTTACTTGGAGAAAAAATGAAACTATCCAATCAAGCCTATGTTCCCCTCCTTCCGCCCCTGACTAACGTCGATGTGGCACAACCAAAACTACCGGTGCCACCAGGACTACTCGATCAGTCCTCCCAACCGACTAAACCGGGCGCGCATACATTAGATCCAAATGCTTACCCTGAAGGTACCGCTGAGGAGCATAGTAATAGAACGATCAGGGGTTTTAGGTTTCGCCCCAGAATACCTGCAACAAGGCCACTCAAACCGCCAAAACCGCTAACGCCACCTAAACCACCTAGGCCCGCACCCTCGGCGAGTAGGCCAAGCAGTGTTGCGAGTGCTGCCAATACCGCCAGGGCTGTTGGCGCTTTGCAG
The DNA here is from genome assembly GCF_013385245.1 of Pseudomonas sp. IPO3747. Classification (NCBI taxonomy): domain Bacteria; kingdom Pseudomonadati; phylum Pseudomonadota; class Gammaproteobacteria; order Pseudomonadales; family Pseudomonadaceae; genus Pseudomonas; species Pseudomonas sp. IPO3747. The sequence continues at coordinate 118,233 of NZ_JACAQL010000026.1, read as the reverse complement.
TTCCCTCCCATTGCCTCCTCACTGGCCACTCAGGCGCGAAACTCGTTCGTTGAGGCGGGTGTAAGTACCCTGATCAACCTTCCACTCAGCGTTGCCCAGCATGTAACGTCGAAAGCCATGACGGATAGAATTGACGCGCAATCGAAAATGCCCGGCGCAGAGAAAAAGAACGTAGACGGAACAAAGAGTACTGTAGATCCGTCCGCGACAGATCAACAAAAAATAGAAGCACGCCTGGAAGGTGCTGAAATAAAAACAGAGTTATTGGCCAACACCATTCTGTCCATCAACGAAGGGGCAGACGCTAACGCGGTAGGTAAAGACCCCGCGGCGTCAACCGACATCAATGCGCGATTGACCGGCCTTGAGAAGAGGATGGACACAATAGAGGGGCAGATGGAAGGCATCGCTGAACGATACGGACTTGTCTACTGCCCCTATTCCGAACCTGAATCTTCGCAAGCACCGACAGATAAGTCTCGTGTAGAGACTATTGAGCAGCGCTACAAGTATATGAATACAATGGTTAAAAAATTGAAAGCTGCCAAGGAAATCGATAAAGAGGATGATGCGGAATAAGATTTTTTAAGAAAGGGAGGAGGGGACAGATTTATTTAATTTTGCTGAGTTTAATAAAGTTGTCTCCTTTTCCGTTGTTGTTGCAGGGTAGGTGTTAGCGGAAAAGGGGACGCATTTATTTAAGAGCTAGAGTGAGATGAGAAATAAATCTGTCCCCATTTTTCCCCTCAACCAACCGACTTTCCGCGTCATACGCAAACCGCTGCACCCCTCGCTTGGCGCTGCGCTTCTCGACCATTCGCCCAAACGCGTCGTAGCGATAACGCTTGTCCTGATACGTCAGCAGCTTGTTATGCACCACCAACCCGGCGCCTGCGTGCGGGCCATCCAGCAGGTTGGCGGCGGCGTCGTAGGCAAAGGTTTCGCGCTGCCCATGCAGGCTGTCCTGGCTGGCGATGATGCGGCCGGTGGCGTCGTAGTGCAGCAGTTGGCGATGTTGCGCGGCGGGTTGCTGGTCGAGTTTGCCGATCAGGTTGTCGGCGGGGTCATATTCGAACTGTTTTTGCGCTGTCGCCGGCATCAACGATGGCTGAGCCGCAAGACGCCGTTGGCGTGAGCGCAGGCGGCCGCTGCGGTCGTATTCGCTGCGGGTGCTGAGCTGGCCCTGGGTGCGCAGCACTTCGCGGTGCAGGCGGTCGCGCTCGAAATCGCTGATGACCTGGCCGTCGAGGTTGATCTGGTGCAGGTGGCCGAGTTCGTCGTAGTGATGTTACAGGTTGCCACCGGCACTCTGTTCGGCAAGTAACTGGCCGAGGGCGTCGTAGGCGAAACCCAGCGCCTGGGCGTTGCCTTGCAGATCAGTGAAGGTCACAGCCGTGAGCTGATCTACCGCATCGTAGCTGTAGTCGGTGCGGCCATCGTCGGTGGTTTTGGCGACCAGTCGGCCGACCGCATCACGCTCCAGCCGATGAACGATGGGCGCGGGTGGCGTCTCGGGCACCACCGCCAGTCCATTGCCATAAGGTGCAGGATGAGCAGTCACCGCGGTGATGTTGTCGAGCAAGTCATAGTTGTAGCGTTTGGCGCTGCCGTCGAAGTCTTGCTGCTCGGTCAGCCGATCCCTGGCGTCCCATGCGAACCGATAGCTCTCACCGTTCTCATTGACCAGCGCTTGCAGCCGCCCGTAGCTGTCGTAACCAAATTGCACCTGCCGCCCATGGGCATCGGTGCGCTGGCGTACCTGGCCACGCCGGTTGTGTTGGTAGAGCGTGGTGTGCCCGGCGGGGTCGGTATAGCCATAAAACCTGCCCTCTTTTCTCCCGTTTTTATTGGGCGGCGAATAATGCTTGTGCGCTGAGTGCGGCCTTATTTACTCGTTCTGAGGCGATGGTGCTATCAATGCGCAAGTCGGGGGGTAACTTCTCATAGTCCATCGGCTCAGCATCAGAGATCGCTCCACGTAAGTGTGCGATCACCCTGAAAATAATGTGATGCATGCGCCAGCAGATGGATGGCTCAATGTTGTTCAGCTGTTGCTCTGTAGCGGGCTTGCTGACACCGCCTACCCAGATTTCTGACTCGAACGCGAATTGAATTTCGTCATATCCAGAGGACTCTTTTTTGTAGTCCGGATCACTGAAAAGGATCTTCCATCGAGGAATTTCCGAGAAAAGCATGCTGCAGAAAATCGGTCGGAACAGACGTGTGGAGGTGTCTACCTCGCTCAATGACACGGGTATTTGCGTATAAAATTTCGCAAAAACCTCGATCAGATGCCCCAGCGCAGGGGGAATGAGCTCGATATAGCGGGCAATAACAAACCCAGTCTCATCTGAAGAATTGAGGGCCGGGATATAAAAAAGATCGCCCGGTTTAGGTGACTTCAGGGTTTTCATGCAATGGCCTCATTTATGTACAGGATTTGACTTTGCTTGGTTTGAGGCCCAGCGCCTTCGCCGCAACTTTATAGTTTTTATAGTGAGATTTTCCACGCGCATCAGTGCGGCCTTTATTAATGGGTTCAATGACGTTGCCTGGGAATTTGCCCTTCGTTTTGTATTTCTCGCGATACGCTTGTTCATAGCCCTTGGCTTGAGTGTAAGTCATCTTGCCATCCTGGCCCTTCAACACTTTAAGCTCCCCTTTTCCGAGACGTGTGGACCTGTCGTGCTGTTTTTCACGTGCGGCGGGAAGTTGCTCTGTGTGACCAATGTAATACGGTGTTTTGGCATTGGGGGCGTAGAGTCCGTATACATAAAAACCAGGTTTGTTCAGCGGTGTTTGAACCCAGCCTAGTGGATCGCTCCAAGTAAAGGGATTTGCGCCGTACAAGTAGAGATTCAGGCCACCTTGCAACCCAATCGGATCCGGCGTCGTAAACCGTCCCATATCCGGATCATAAAACCTGAACGTATTAAAATGCAGCCCCGTCTCCCGGTCCAGATACTGCCCCTGAAACCTCAGGTTCTGCTCCTCAATGTAATAAGGCTCACGCACCTCTTCCAGCGTGTTGCCCCACACCCGATAAGTCGCCTGCCAGAGCATGTGGCCATCAGCCTCGGTCAACTGCTCCGGCAACCCATTCAGGTCGTTGTGGTAGTAACGAATCTTCTGCAACGGCCCGGCACCGTCCACGCGAGCCAGAGGCTGATAGCCTTCATCCTCATAAACGTACAGGCTGGTCTGGCTGTGTTTATGCTCCTGCAACAAGCGCAGGCCATCCCACATGAACTGCGTTTCCCCCAGCGGACAACCATCACCGTCATGCTCGGTTTTCCCAACCCTGCGCCCCAGCGGGTCGTAAGCCATCCTGACCACGCTACCATCGTCATTACGCACCTCAACCAACCGGCTCTCAGCGTCATACGCAAACCGCTGCAGCCCACGTTTGGCGCTGCGCTTTTCAATCATCCGCCCAAACGCATCGTAGCGATAACGCTTGTCCTGATACGTCAGCAGCTTGTTATGCACCACCAACCCGGCGCCTGCGCGCGGGCCATCCAGCAGGTTGGCGGCGGCGTCGTAGGCAAAGGTTTCGCGCTGCCCATGCAGGCTGTCCTGGCTCGCGATAATGCGGCCGGTGGCGTCGTAGTGCAGCAGTTGGCGATGTTGCGCGGCGGGTTGCTGGTCGAGTTTGCCGATCAGGTTGTCGGCGGGGTCATATTCGAACTGTTTTTGCGCTGTCGCCGGCATCAACGATGGCTGAGCCGCAAGACGCCGTTGGCGCGAGCGCAGGCGGCCGCTGCGGTCGTATTCGCTGCGGGTGCTGAGCTGGCCTTGGGTGCGCAGCACTTCGCGGTGCAGGCGGTCTCGCTCGAAATCGCTGATGACCTGGCCGTCGAGGTTGATCTGGTGCAGGTGGCCGCTGCCGTAGTACAGGCGGTTGAGCCAGCGGCCGTCCGGCAGCTGGGTCTGGATCAGGTTGCCGAGTTCGTCGTAGTGGTGTTGCAGGTTGCCACCTTCACTCTGTTCGGCAAGCAACTGGCCGACAGCGTCGTAGGCGAAACCCAAGGCTTGGGAATTGCCTTGCAGATCAGTGAAGGTCACAGCCGTGAGCTGATCTACCGCATCGTAGCGGTAGTCGGTGCGGCCATCGTCGGTGGTTTTGGCGACCAGTCGGCCGACCGCATCACGCTCCAGCCGATGAACGATGGGCGCGGGTGGCGTCTCGGGCACCACCGCCAGTCCATTGCCATAAGGTGCAGGATGAGCAGTCACCGTCGTGATGTTGTCGAGCAAGTCGTAGTCGTAGCGTTTGGCGCTGCCGTCGAGGTCTTGCTGCTCGGTCAGCCGATCCCCGGCGTCCCACGCAAACCGATAGCTTTCACCGTTCTCATTGACCAGCGCTTGCAACCGCCCGTAGCTGTCATACCCAAACTGCACTTGCCGCCCATGGGCATCGGTGCGTTGGCGTACCTGGCCTCGCCGGTTGTGTTGGTAGAGTGTGGTGTGCCCGGCGGGGTCGGTGTAGCCCACCAACTGCCCGCTGGCGTCGCGCTGATACTGCTCGGTGCGCCCATCCGGTAATTGGCTGCTGAGCAAACGCCCCTGGGCGTCGTAGCTGAACTGCGTGCGTTCACCCAAGGCATCAGTGATGACCTGCAAATAGCCACGGTCGTCGTAGCTGAAACGCGTCGGGTAGCCCGAGCAGTCGATATGTTCGACCAACTGCCCAAACGGATTCCAGCGCAGTTGTTTGCTTTTGCCAGTGGCATCAATGATTTCTACTGGCTGGCCGTGGGCGTCATAGCGGTAACGGGTGATATAGCCCAGCGGATCGGTCTCGGCGATGCAATTGCCGCGAGGGTCGTAGCGATACTGCCAGCTGTTGTCGGCAGCGTCGGTTTCCACCAGCGGCAAAGCCCAATGCTCCAGCCACAAGGTCGAATCACTACGGCCCAACGGGTCGGTTTCGCCGATTACGTTGCCGCTCTCGTCGTAGCTGTACTCATAGCGCCCACCCAGCGGATCAGTCGCGCTGAGCAACTGACGTTCGTCGTTCCATTCGAAAAGCCAAGTCTGGCCGAGGTTGTCGCTGTACTGAATGATCTGATGCTGAGTATTCCAGTACCGCGTGCTCACGCGCTGCAGGCCGTCGATGATGCGCGTGAGGCCAGCCTGCAGGTCATAGTCGAACTGGTAAGCGTCGCCCTCATCGGTCCAATGCCGAACCACGCGCCATTCCAGGCCTTCGATCAACGCCCACTCATAGAAACAGCGCAATCCGGTGGGTAATTGATGCTCCACCATTCGGCGCCCGGCATCGTAGGCAAAACGCCGCTGCACTTGATCGGTTGCATCACGCACTTGCGCCAGATTGCCCGCCGCGTCGTAGCCGTAGCTCACCAGCACTTCGCGACGTTGATCCGGGTACAGGCGTTCGATGCGGCTCAGATAGCCCTGATCGCGGATCAGCTCAACCTGAACCAGATCGAACGTATCGCGCAGGCGCACCAGGTGGCCGGCTTCGTCATAGTCGAGGTAGATGCGGTTGTCGTTACGATCACCCAGTTGGCTCAGACGCAGTTGCGACGGGTTTGCTGGCGCAGCTTCGAACAAGCGGTACATGCCGTCGTCGCTTTCGATCAGCAATTGCCCATTGAGGTGTCGCCGCACCGCAAGCCCTTCACCGGCGCTGAACACCGCGCCGCCCAACGGAATCGAGCCCATGTCGATGGGCCGCCCCTGCTCATCGGTATAGACCAGCGTTTCTCCGCCCTCGGGATGCGGCTGAATGTCGACGCACACCTCGTAGGGCACGCTCCAACCGGCGCCAAACAGGCTGCCCGGGCGTTCATCGCGGCTGTTGTAGAAGCGCTGCCAGTCAATCGGCAGGATACCCGGCAGCACAAAATCCAGGTCGTCGACATCACCCAGTACCTTCGCGCCCGTCGCGGCATGCACCGGATTCGACGAGCCCATCGCGGCGTTGGCCGCAGCGCCCATCGCGCTGCTGATGGCCATCGACGTCGCGCCGCTGACCAACATGCACGGCAACTTGCTGAAGAACTTGCCCTTGCCACCCTTGAGCATCAACAGCGCTGCAACCGCCAGCCCGACTCCGGGCGTCTTGCCACTGCGAATCTCACGCACCACCACCGAACCGCCACCAATGGTCACGTTGGAGGAAATCAGCCCGGACGACACCACCGTCGCATCGCAGGTACTGCGATCACCACTGCGCACGGCGGGTTGGCCGTTGACCGTGACTTTTTCCGACCCCTCGGCCAGAAACTGCGGCGGCATGGGCGGGTGCTTCATACACACCACCAGGTCCAACGGCTTGGGCACAGCGCCTGGCGCAGGGGTGGCAACGGTAGGACGCCACATCTGCGAGAAGAACCCCTCGGCCATGTCCAGGAAGCTGGGTTCTGGTGCGGGCGGGGGGGCTTCCAGCTCGGTACCGGCCGGTTCGACATGGGAGCTGATTGCTCCCGCAGCGCGGGCGGCTGGCATCTTGTTGGTCAGGGTGTTGGTGGAGCCGGTGAGAATGTTCGCCTGCACCGTGGGCGGAAACAGGGCGTTGCTAAAAGCGTCGCATAAATGGGTCAGCCCTTTGTCTGCTCCGCTCTTGCTCATCAGCAGGCCGACAATCGTGCCCACCACCGCGCCGAGCAGGATGCACCCAAGCCCGCCTGTGGCGACGGTGATACCGGTGACCGCCACCACGGCAACCGTCGCCGCAGCCGTGATCGCGATATTGGCCGCCACCTCCAGCACACCGCCGAGGATGTCCGCCATCATCGAAGTGTGGGACAGCGCATCGCCCATCCGGGCTGCCCATAACGGGTCAGACATACAGGTGGCTCATCAAGAAATGGCGTCGAACGACAACGAGCTTTTTATCAATGCCCAGTGCGCCGCCTCGGCATCGCCGAGCGCCTGCGCCTTTACGTAACTCAAGGCGAGCATCTTGCGGGTGCCAGGTATTACCAACGCCAGCTGATACTGGAAAACCTTGTCATTGCCCTTGTTGAACTGGCTGCGCAGCTCGATAGCGTCGACTTCCTGTGCCGCACCTAGGCGCACATCGATGCCGGGCTGGCAGCGCAAGTCCTGCACCTGTTTTTCCAGACGCTTGAGCTGGTCGTCGAAGTTGCTGTGCAGGGTTTCGCCTTCGGTGAGCATGCTGCGGCTGATGATCAAGGAGGTGCCTAGCTCGGGGAACTTGAGGATATTGATCGTCGCGTCCAGCAGCTCGGTGGTCGGCAGTTGAAACTGGAATTCGTTGATTCGGTACGTCATGGCAAACAGGTCTCGTCAGGAGCTTTTAGGCGCGGGGAAGACCGCTTTTATATTGGCGTCGATGCTTTTTTTGTTGCCCTGGCCCTCGGGGGTGGCGCCGGGGCCGTGGCCGTTGTTCAGGTGCAGTACGCCCTTGGTGTTGAACTCTGCATCGCCGCTGGCATAAAAGCTGATATTCACCCCAGTGAGGTTGATCTGCCCGCTGGCATTCAACTCCAGGATGCTTTCGCCGCACACAAGGCGCAGGTTTTCCCCCACTTCAATCACGTAGCTCTGGCTGATGCTGTCGGTCTTGCGCTGGCCCACCACCAGCACATCCTCCTGCTTGACCATGCGCGTGCGGTTATTACCAATCATCACCGTCTCGTTATGCCCAATGCTCTTGTTGCGGTCATGCCCCACCGAGTGGCTTTCATCCACCTCCACCACGATGTCCTGATTGCGCTCGGCGTGGATATACAGCTGCTCCAGCCCCTTCTTGTCCTCCATACGGATTTCATTGAAGTTGGCCGGCGTGCCGCCTTTGCTGGAGCGGCTTTTCATGCCGCTCTGGGTGGCGTTTTCCGGCAGGTCGTAAGGCACGGTCTGTTCGGCGTTGTAGACACGGCCGGTGATGATCGGGCGGTCCGGGTCACCTTCCAGAAAGCTCACGATCACTTCCTGGCCGATCCGTGGGATTTGCATCGAACCCCAGTTCTTGCCGGCCCAGGACTGCGACACACGAATCCAGCACGAGCTGTTTTCGTTGGATTGGTCGTGACGGTCCCAGTAGAAGTGCACCTTCACGCGGCCGTACTGGTCGGTCCAGATTTCCTCGCCCTTGGGGCCGACCACCAGCGCAGTCTGCGGGCCTTTGACGATGGGCCGATAGGTGCTGGCCAGCGGTCGGAAGCTTTGTTGGGCGTCAATACAGGTGAGGCTGCTTTCGAACTGCGCCGACCCCGAGCCGCCGCCGCTTTCCAGGCTTTCCTGGACGATGGCATAGCGGCAACCGACGATCAGGTATTCGCGGTTCTGGTCCTGGCGGCTGAAACCGGTGAGGCTGAACAAATGGCCTGAGCCCAAGCCCCGCGCATTACCGTTGAACTCGATCTGCTCATGCAGGGTTTGCAGGGCTTCGATGCGGGTGCGCGCATAGTGTTCGCCGTCGGCGCTTTGCACGTAGGTGCCGGGGTAGTCGTACAGCGGGTAGTCGCCGGCGGTGTGCGGGCGCGGCATGGCCGAGCGCACGTCGATACTGGCGCTGGGGCGCTGGAAGTCGTAGTCGTTAAGCTCCAGCGACCCAGGCTGCACTTCCTGCGCCAGGTGCCAGTTGTGCATATGGTCGCGTTCGCGCTGCTGCTCGTCCTTGGGGTAGTACGGGATCGACGCATAGCCCGGCACCGTGGTGTGGGCGCCATAAGCATCGGCCAACACCAGCACATGACGGTCCTGTTCATGGCGGAAGAAGTAGTAGATACCTTCCTGTTCCATCAAGCGGCTGACGAAATCGAAGCTGGTCTCGCGGTACTGCACGCAGTATTCCCACTCGCGATAAGGGCGGCTCAGCGCGTCTTCGAAGTCGGAGAAGCCCAGGTCGCGGAACACTTGCTTGATGATCTGCGGGATGCTCAGGTTCTGGAAAATCCGGCAGTCCGAGGTGCGGCTGAGCAGCCAGAACCATGGGCGCAGGGTCACCTGATAACTGGCGAACTGGCCTTGGTCGATATTCTGGCTGCAACGCGCAACGATGCCGTGGAAGTGCCGCTCGCCACCGTCCGCCAGCTGCACGCCAACGCTCATCGGCTTGCCCAGCAACTGGTTAAGGTCGATGTTGGCGTCCAGAGAGGTCAGTCGCAGCTCATAGTTGAACAACCTGCCCAGCTCTTCGCCGCCGCCCATTTCATTGAGCAGCAGCACATCCGGCCCGAGCGGGCTGGTGATCTTGGCCAGGCGTGAGGCTTGGTTGAATAGCATCGGTAGTCCCGTAAATACCTAAATAACTGAAGAAACCGAATCCAACTGTGGGAGCTGGCTTGTGTGGGAGCCGGGCTTGCCCGCGATGCAGGCACCTCGGTGTGGCAGGCGCACTGAGGTGATGCTATCGCAGGCAAGCCAGCTCCCACACAAGCCCACTCCCACAGTTGAATTGCGTTTCGTCAGGTCAATCGCTGAAGTCGTAGTGCAATTCATTATCCCGGCTGCTGATACGCACACCCGCCAGTGCCTTGCCTTCGAGCATGCGCGTAAGAAACTCACGGCTCATGTCCGGCAGCAGGCTGTTGGTGAGAATGGTGTCGATCATGCGCCCGCCACTTTCGGTTTCGGTGCAGCGCGAGACGATCAAATCGACCACAGCGTCGTCGTAATCGAAGGCGACTTTGTGGGTGTTCTCCACGCGCTTTTTGATGCGGCCCAGTTGCAGGCGGGTAATCGCCTTGAGCATTTCGTCGCTCAGCGGGTAATACGGAATCGTCACCAGACGGCCCAGCAGTGCCGGCGGGAAAATCTCCAGCAGCGGTTGGCGCAGCGCCTTGGCGATTTCTTCCGGCTCCGGGATGTTCGCCGGGTCTTTGCACACGTGGGAAATCAGCTCGGTACCGGCGTTGGTGGTCAGCAGGATCAGGGTGTTCTTGAAGTCGATCACCCGGCCTTCGCCGTCCTCCATCACGCCCTTGTCGAACACCTGGAAGAAGATCTCGTGTACATCCGGGTGGGCTTTTTCCACCTCGTCCAGCAGCACTACGCTGTAGGGTTTACGCCGTACCGCTTCGGTCAGCACGCCGCCTTCGCCGTAGCCGATGTAACCCGGTGGCGCGCCCTTGAGTGTGGACACGGTATGGGCTTCCTGGAACTCGCTCATGTTGATGGTGATGACGTTCTGCTCACCGCCGTACATGGCTTCGGCCAGGGCCAGGGCGGTTTCGGTCTTGCCCACACCCGAGGTGCCGGCGAGCATGAACACGCCAATCGGCTTGCTTGGGTTATCGAGCCCGGCGCGGGAGGTCTGGATGCGCTTGGCGATCATCTGCAAGGCATGGTCCTGGCCGATGATGCGTTTCTTCAGGTGCTGGTCGAGGTTGAGCACTGTCTCCAACTCGTTGCGCGCCATGCGGCCCACCGGGATGCCGGTCCAGTCGGCGACCACCGAGGCCACGGCCTGGTAATCCACGGTCGGCAAGATCAGCGGGGTTTCGCCTTGCAGCGCAGTGAGGCGTTGTTGCAGGTCGAGCAGTTGGGCGCGCAACTCATCGTTGCCGCTGTCTACCACGCCAGCTTTTTCGCGCAAGGTCGCGCGAGTTGCCAATAGCTCATCAACCAGGGTTTTTTCTTCGGCCCAGCGGCTTTCCAGAGTCGCCAGGCGCTCACGTTCGGCGCTCAGCAAGGTTTCGCTATTGGTTTGACGCGCACCAATGGCGATACCGATGGCATGCTCGCGGGCGATGATTTGCAGCTCGGTTTCCAGCGCTTCGATGCGACGGCGGCTGTCGTCCACTTCGGCTGGTACGGCGTGCAAGCTGATGGCGACGCGGGCGCAGGCGGTGTCCAACAAGCTCACGGATTTATCCGGCAACTGGCGCGCCGGAATATAGCGATGCGACAGTTTCACCGAGGCTTCCAGCGCTTCATCGAGGATCTGCACCTGATGGTGTTTCTCCATGGTCGAGGCCACGCCGCGCATCATCAGCAGCGCTATGTCTTCCGACGGCTCGGCCACCTGTACCACCTGGAAGCGGCGGGTCAGCGCGGGGTCTTTCTCGATGTGTTTTTTGTACTCGGCCCAGGTCGTGGCGGCCACGGTACGCAAGGTGCCACGGGCCAGTGCAGGCTTGAGCAGGTTGGCGGCATCGCCAGTCCCGGCGGCGCCACCGGCACCTACCAGGGTGTGGGCTTCGTCGATAAACAGAATGATCGGCTTGGGCGAAGCCTGCACGTCTTCGATGACCTGGCGCAGGCGCTGTTCGAACTCGCCCTTCATGCTGGCACCGGCTTGCAGCAGGCCCACGTCGAGGCTGCGCAGTTCCACATCCTTGAGCGCAGGCGGCACGTCACCGGCGACGATGCGCAGGGCGAACCCTTCGACTACAGCGGTCTTGCCCACGCCGGCTTCGCCAGTGAGGATCGGATTGTTCTGACGTCGACGCATCAGAATGTCCACCAGTTGGCGGATCTCTTCATCACGCCCCACGATCGGGTCGAGTTTGCCACTGCGCGCTTGTTCGGTCAGGTCGACGGTGAAGCGCTTGAGCGCTTCCTGCTTGCCCATCGCACTCGGCGCCATGGCACCGCTGGCTTCGCCAGGCACGCCGGCGTTGAAGCCATCGCTGGCGCTCAACGCATTCTCCGGTGAGTCGCCGACGTATTCGTCAAAACGCTCGCTCAAGGCTTCGGGTTTGATCTTGTCGAACTCGGCGGACAAGCCCAGCAGCGCATGGCGCAGGCTCGGCGTCTTCAGGATACCCAGCACCAGGTAGCCGGTACGCACCTGGCTTTCGCCGAACATCAGGCTGCCATAGACCCAGCCGCGCTCTACCGCTTCTTCCACATGCGACGACAAGTCGGTGATCGACGTCGAACCACGCGGCAGGCGGTCCAGCGCTTCGGTCAGGTCACGGGCCAGACGCGCCGGCTCCACGTTGAACTGGCGGATGATACGGTGCAGGTCCGAGTCCTGCAGTTGCAGCAACTGGTGAAACCAGTGGGCCAGTTCCACATACGGGTTGCCCCGCAGTTTGCAGAACACGGTGGCGGCTTCGATGGCCTTGTAGGCCACGCTGTTGAGTTTGCCGAACAGTGCGGCGCGACTGATTTCACCCATGCTCTGGATTCCTTGAGGTAGTGGCGTGATCGGCGTAATGCCGGGCCAGGATTAGGTCGTTGGCGTCATGCTCGGGTTGGCCGAGCCAGGTGTTGAAGCCCAGGCGGAATTGGCCATTAAGTTGCAGCTTTGGGACTTCGGGTTGTTGCAAAACCAGGTTCAAGTCCCAGTCCAGTTCATGGCCCAGGTACTCGGCCACCCACGCCACCAGCTCGTTGAACGGCTGGCTGCCGGGCAGCATGCCCATGTAATCGTCCAGCTTGAGCGGGCCGAGGCGGATGCGGAATTTATGCTGGCGATCCCACACATGGCTGCCCAGGCAAAAGTCCACGCCCAACTGGTTGGCGCTGACACTCACGCGGCTGCGCTCTGGCAGTTCCAGCCACTGGCCGACGTATTCTTCAATCTCTACCGGCAGGCCGAAGTACTCGCTGAGAATGGCCTTCAAGCCGTCCGGGTAGCGGGTTTGCGCCGACAGGTGACCGCTGTAGTGCAGCTTCGCGGTATCCGGAATCAACCCCTGGTTGAGCAGGCTCGGCATGCCTCGACCACACAGCGCTGCGAGGCGCGCGGACCAGTAGTCATCATCCGGGCGGTCGTGGCTGACGGTCGGTCGCGCCTCGGCCCAGGCCCGGTAAAACAGGCTGAGCAGGCGATGGTGGAACACATCCAAAAACTGTTTGCTGGTGCTGTCGGCGTTGTTGCGCTGGCGTTCGCGCACGTACTCGGTGATATGCAGCGGCAACGGGCCGTTGGGGCCGCCGAGGCCGAAAAAGAATTGCTCCAGCCGCGCTGGTTTGCCATCGCCGCCAGGGTCGACCGAGGCCAATGTGGCCGGTGCGAAGGTGCAGTCCGCCTGCTGCCCCAGGCGCAGCGGGTCATCGGCCAGGCGCAGGGAATGGCCCAGGCGCGGCAGCGCTGGCGATTCGCACTCGATACGTCGCAGCGCCTGGAAGAAATCGTATTCCCAGGGCTCCTGATGCATCGCATCCAGTGTGTTCACAGGGTCGGACGTCGACCGGGCTTGGCTTTCCATCGCATGATCTCGCCGCGTTCGGTGGTACGGATCACCGTCTCGGTAAAGCTGTTGATCGACACATAACGTGCCAGGAAGCGTTCCAGCACCGCACCGAGCAGGAACACGCCGGTGCCGCGAAACGCGTTTTCATCGAATTCCAGGGTGATTTCCAGACCGCGCCCAAATACGATCGGGCCGGGCATCGGCAGGCGCCGGGTCACCGCTTTGCTGCTGACCTCACGCAAACCTTCGATCTGTAATTGCAGCGCCGCGTCGTTGCTGTCGCCATACAAGCGCAACAGTTCGCGCAAGGCGCCGGCGCCCTGGCCTTGTTCGCTCAGCGACAGGTAGTTGAGCGACAACTGGCTGATCAGGCGCCAGGCCTTGGCGTCATGGGCATGGCTGGCACGCGGGCGACTCGGCCCGGCCACGCAGCGCACCGACAACACCGGCGCGCTGTCGGCCAAGGTGAAGTCGGTCTTGCCGTTGCCCACGCTCATGAACAGCGGCAAATCGCGGTTGGTACACAGCGCGGTCACGCCGAGCTGGCGCAAATCATGGCGGTACGGCGCTTGCTGGCTGTCGACCAGGCTGACGAAAGTTTCGCTGCCCACATAGGTAGAGCGCGGGCCGTTACGGCGTTGGTCGCTGGACAACACGCGAGGTTCACGGCGCAGGGTGTAGTACGCCTGGTCGCGGCCATAACGCGATGGATCACGCACCGCATAGAACGGCAGGAACGGCTGCTCCGGCCCAGTGCCATGGCCGGTGATGCCGCTCAACGAGTGAATTTCGAAATCCATCGGCCGCGTGCGGTCGGCGATGACATGGTGTTCGTTGACACGGTCCGACAGGTGAATGCGGTCCACGCGTTTGGGAAACAAGTTGATCGCCGGCGTGCAGAACGGCATGAACTGGGCCGCGCCGACGCTGCCTTCCAGGCTCGGCTCGTGACGGTCGAACAGCACGATCAGCTCCAACTCCTGGCCGTCGCAGCGTTTCACCGCACGGCTCAGCTGCGCGAATTCAACGAACAGGAAGCGGTGGGGCAGGGCGAAGTATTCCTGCAGTAGCCGATAACCCTGAAACGCGCGCGCCACCACCGGCATGGCCGCATCGGCATCGTCAAAACCACGGGAGCGCAGCGTGTCTTGCGGCAGGCGCTCGACCCAATCACCACCGGGTTTGCGAGCAAACACGGCGCAGGCGTTGCCGAGTAACTGTTCGTAGAGCCGAAACGGCTGCTCATCGGCACCGCTGAGGTACAGCGGCAGGTTATCGAGGTCGAGGCTGTTGAAGGGTAATTCGGCGCCGGTGCGCAGAGTCAGGCGCAGGCCGGCTTTGGCTTTGGGCTCGCTGGCGGCCAGGCGTCCCAACACAGCGGCGGGGTTGCCGAAGTACTCAGCATTACTGACTTGCAACGGCCACAGCGTCACCGGGTGCGCGGTGCGGTACTCGCAGCAGGTCTGGGTTTCGCGGCCCAAGGCGGCGCGCAACACTGTGTCGCGCGGCAATAGGAAACCACTGGCCAGCGAGCCTTCGTCGGGGTCGGTCTGCATTTGCACCACGGTCATCGACGGCGTGGGTGCCAGGTAGTGCGGGTAGGCGATTTCCAGCAGGTTATGGGTGAAGGTCGGGTACTCTGCGTCGAGCTTGAGCTGCACCCGGGCAGTCAGGTAGGCAAAGCCTTCGAGCAAGCGTTCGACGTACGGGTCGGCGCAGTCCATGCCGGACAACGTCAGCCGACTGGCGATCTTCGGGTATTCCTTGGCGAACTCGGCGGCGCTTTCGCGCACGTGGTGCAGTTCCTGGTTGTACAGCTCCAGCAGGCGCGGGTTCATGGGCGCCTCCGCTGGTCGGCATTGACCACACGCACATGCCCGGACTCCAGGTCGAGGTCGGTTTGCAGCAGCAGGCGCAACGGCACCGGCTGCGCCCACAGGTCGCCTTCAATCTCGAAACTCAGCGCGTTGTGGTTCATCTCGCCATGGCCCACGCGGGCTTTTACGCGCAGCGTGTGGCGCAAAATACGTGGTTCAAAAGTGGCAATCGCCTGGTAGATCAAGGCTTCCAGGGCTTTGATATCCACACTGGAAACGCTGTTGCCCGCCAGCGCAGGCAGGCCGTAATTGACCACCGATGTGCCAGCCGGGGTGTGCAACGTGGCATCGGCGTCGAGGAGCGACGTGGTGTTAAGCAACCACGCCAGGTCACGCAGCACCGAGGCTTTTAATTGGGTCAGGGACAGCACGCGTTTGTCGGCGCTTTCCTTGAGGTTGGTCGGGTCATCGTCGGTCAGCCGGTCCAGCAGGGACGGTTGCAGACGGTCGCGGGAAGCGATTTCAGTTACCACCAAAGCAGCTCCACGGACGGGCTAAGAGAGGGACAAGGTGCCAGGGGCCGCAGCACGGTGCTGCGGCCGCCAGGGCTGTCAGCGCTTGGTGTTGGAACGGATGTTCCAGCCAAACTTGATCGCGCCGCCGTCTTTGGTGCCGTCGGCTTTCTGCGGCTGGTAGTCGACCATCACCTGGGCGAAGTTCAGGGTGACGTTTTCGGTCAGGCGATCATCGGTGCCCGAGCCGCCGGTGCTCAGGGACGTGACCAGCACTTCTTCCAGGTTGATCACCATGTACTCGACCTGGCTTTCGCCGCCGGCCTTGCGCACGGTCAGCTTGACCTTGTCGATGTGCTTGCCGCTGGCGCAGTGCATCATCAGGTTGGGCGAAGCCTTGTCGACGTACTTGGTCAGCGACAGGTCCTGGATATTCACCTTGCCCGCGCCGCCACCGCCGCCCACATGCATGTTGCCGGACTGGGCCATGCCCCAGCTCCAGTTCAGCACGTCGATTTCGTCCTTGTGGGCCTTGTCCATGGACTCGCCCTTGATGTCGCCGATCTTGATGAAAATATCAACAGCCATGTTTTCTCCCTGTGTGGCACGGGCCACTGAATTTGGTGATGCCCAAAGGGGCAATGCTGTTCTGTGGGAGCTGGCTTGCCTGCGATTGCATCACCGCGGTCTGACTGACAAACCGAGGTGCCTGCATCGCGGGCAAGCCCGGCTCCCACAGAAGAGCCGGTTCAACCGTTAGTTATGCGCTTTTTGCCGAAGGCAGTTTCGATACCAGGCGCAACGACACGGTCAGCCCTTCGAGCTGGTAGTGCGGGCGCAGGTAGAACTTGGAGTTGTAGTAACCCGGGTTGCCTTCGACGTCTTCCACGATCACCTCGGCGGCGGCCAACGGGTGCTGGGCCTTGGTGGTTTCGGTGGAGTGCGCAGGGTCGCCGTCGACGTAGTTGAGGATCCAGTCCTGCAACCAACGCTGCATCTCGTCCTTCTCTTTGAAGGAACCGATCTTGTCGCGCACGATGCACTTCAAGTAGTGGGCGAAGCGGCAGGTGGCGAACAGGTACGGCAGGCGCGCGGCCAGGTTGGCGTTGGCGGTGGCGTCCGGGTCGTCGTATTCGGCCGGTTTCTGCAACGACTGGGCGCCGATGAACGCGGCGAAGTCGGTGTTTTTCTTGTGCAGCAGCGGCATGAAACCGTTCTTCGCCAACTCTGCTTCACGGCGGTCGCTGATGGCGATTTCGGTCGGGCACTTCATATCCACGCCACCGTCATCGGTAGGGAACGTATGGGCCGGGAGGTTTTCCACTTCACCGCCGGATTCCACGCCACGGATGCGCGAGCACCAGCCGTAGTGTTTGAACGAGCGGTTGATGTTCACCGCCATCGCGTAGGCGGCGTTGGCCCAGGTGTACTTGGAGCTGTCGGCGCCGTCGGTGTTTTCTTCGAAGGCGAAGGCTTCCACCGGGTCGGTCTTGGCGCCATACGGCAGGCGCGCCAGGAAGCGCGGCATGGTCAGGCCGATGTAGCGCGAGTCTTCCGATTCACGCAGCGAGCGCCAGCCAGCGTATTCCGGGGTGGTGAAAATCTTGGTCAGGTCGCGCGGGTTCGACAGTTCCTGCCACGAACCCATGCCCATCACGGTGGGCGAAGCAGCGGCAATGAATGGCGCGTGCATGGCGGCGCAGACCTTCGACAACTCACCCAGCAGCTCGACGTCCGGTGGAGACTGGTCGAAGTAGTAATCGCCCACCAGGCAACCGTACGGTTCGCCGCCGAACTGGCCGTATTCTTCTTCGTACATCTTCTTGAAGATCGGGCTCTGGTCCCACGCCGTGCCTTTGAATTTCTTCAGGGTCTTGTGCAGTTCAGGTTTGGCGATATTGAGCACGCGAATCTTCAGTTGCTCGTCGCTTTCGGTGTTGTTGACCAGGTAGTGCAGGCCACGCCAGGCGCTTTCCAGCTGCTGGAAATCCGGGTGGTGGATGATCTGGTTGACCTGGGCGGTGAGCTTGGCGTCGATGGCGGCGATGATCGATTCGATCGATTTGATCGCGTCATTGGAGACCAGGTCCGTCTGCGCCAGAGCCTGTTCGGCCAGGGTACGCACGGCAGTTTCCACGGCTTCGCGGGCACGCTCGGTCTTGGGTTTGAATTCTTGCAGCAGCAGGTTGGCGAACTCGCTGGCTTCTTCGGTAGCACCCAGGATCTGGCTGCCTTCGCGGGCGGTATTGTCGGTCATGATTACTGGTCCCCTGCTGGCTTAGGCGCGCTGGCAAGTGCCTGAAGCAGTGCCGGGTCCTTGATCGCCTTCATGATGATTTCTTCAGCGCCGGTCTTGCCGTCCATGTAGGTCAGCAGGTTGGCCAACTGGGTGCGGGCTTCGAGCAGTTGCTTGAGCGAATCGACTTTGCGGGCCACAGCGGCCGGGCTGAAGTCGTCCATGCTTTCGAAGGTGATGTCCAGGCTCAGGTTGCCTTCGCCGGTCAGCTCATTCGGTACGTGGAAGGCTACGCGTGGCTGCATGGCCTTGAGGCGCGAGTCGAAGTTGTCGACGTCTACCTCAAGGAACTTGCGATCAGCCACAGGCGCCAGCGGCTCGGCAGGCTTGCCGGCGAGGTCGGCCATCACGCCCATCACGAAGGGTAACTGGACCTTTTTCTCGGCGCCGTAAAGCTCGACGTCGTACTCGATCTGCACTCGAGGCGCACGGTTGCGCGCGATGAATTTCTGAGAACTTTGCTTCGCCACGTTGCTGCTCCTGGTCGCTTGAGCGACGGTGTTGTTACTGCACAGTCCGGCGGCTTATTCGCTTTCCGGGCCGCGCAGGTTTTCAAATTGGGACATGCCGTCGGGGATCAGATTGCGCACGATGGCCGCAAAGTCGGCGTGCACCAGATGCTTCGCCCGGTTCAACAGCACCGGCAGCGGGCTCGAAGGCTCGTGCCGGGTGTAGTACGCAAGGATCTTGTCGAGGCTGCGCAGCACGTCATCGCGGGTGGCGATGTCGCCCGTTGGGCGCGGTGCTGCGGGGGCGGCGGCGAAATCGACCGAGGGGGCATTGTCTTCACTGACAGCCTCGGGTTCGCTGCTGCCTGCAGGGTCGGGTACGGCTTGATTGAGGATCTGCAGCGCCTGCTTGAGCGGTTGCTTCAGCAGGCTCAGGTCCACGCCCTGGGCCGAGCCGACCTGGTCGCTGACCTGTTGTTCGATGGCCTCGCAGGCGGCACGCGCGGCGCTCAAGGCGTCGCGCGTGGCTTGCAGCTGCTCGGGGTCGCTGTCGAGGAACGCGGCGTTGAGTTGCTGGGCGCCGAGTTGTTCATCCGGGAAGTTCGACAGGCCGCTGGCGTTGAGCGCCGCGCGCAGGCTCACTGGCCCAAACGTGCGCGAGCGCGTGAGGATGCTCTCGCGCAGCAAGCGTATGGTTGCGTCGCTGGTCAAGCCGGACAGGGCGTTGATGCGCACGGTGGGGTCGTTATCGTCGTCGGCATCCAGGCGCGGGTACAGGTCGGCCCAGTATTCGCGCAGCAGCGCGTTGATCAACGTAAGGACTTCGGCAAGCCCGGCCACACCCTGGAGGGAGAGGGAGCTTTGCAACAGGAAATGGGTGATGCGCAGGTCTTTGCTGCGTTGCAACAAATCGAGGCTTTGCTGCTGGATGCTACGCCACTGCGGGGGTTCGGCGGGCAGGATCGAGTCGCCCATGCTGCGCTCGGGTTGGCCCTTGGCGTCACGTTCCAATTGAAGGAATTGCGCGTCATATTCCATGTCTTCACCACAGGGCGAAGTCGCGGAAACGGCGGCGAGCAGCAACGGCACATCCACTTGATTCGATCTCCTTATCAGCCCGTTAGACGGCGGGCAATGCATGCATAAGTTACGCAATGAACTTTGCATGTTTTCTTGGTCATATACTCAGTGCGCCACTATTGCGCCATCACTTATGTTCAAGAAGTTGTGCATTTTTGGTGTAGTAGTTACGCGTTGTCAAGGTAAGCTACTCGCCCTCTGTGACAGATGTGCGGTGTTTAACACACTGCGCGACTGACGGGTCTGACGGCGGCCCAGGACAGGGTTTTTGTCACAGAAGCCGGTTAAGATCAGCAATCATGCTGACAAAAGCAGATTTTACGGTCGTTTGCACGACTTGGCAGGGCGCTTGCGGGAGGCGCCCTCCCTTGGAATAGGCCGCGCGCGATGTATCAGCAAGGAGGCAAGATGTCGCTGTGTTTGACTATCACTAGTTATCACAAGATTACCCCTGGGCAATGCCCTGAAAAGTCCATGGATCAGGGCGTGATGGCTATTGGCCGCAATTCCGACAATGACTGGGTACTGCCTGACCCAGAGCGGTTAGTCTCCTCGCAACATTGCGTTATTCAATACAAAGATGGCCGTTACTACCTAACCGATAACAGTACGAACGGAGTGGAGCTGGTTAACGCCGGCATCCGAATGCGTAGAGGGAACAGCGAGCCGTTGCAAGATGGCGAGTTGATCCGCATCGGCGATTACGAGATCCAGGCACGTATCGACTTCAACGTGCAGGCGCTTGATAGCCAGCCGTTCAGCGGCGATTCGCCGAACAGTTTTGAAGCGCTGATGGGCGCGGTGGCGAACAAGCCTGCACCTGCACCTGTGATCGCGCCGCAGTTCCAGGGCGCCTCGTCGATGGACACGCTGCCGGACCTGTTCGACTTCCTCACTCCGACCACCGTGCCGCCGCCAACTGTGGCGGACCACGTACCCAGCGAGCAGCACGATTTTCGTCCGCCAACGCCGGTCGCGGTGCCTGTGGTCGAGCAACCCGTGGTGTCGGGCTCGGTTATTCCTGAAGACTGGGATTTGTTCGGCGACACGCCCGCGCCCGTTGTTGCAGCGCCACAGCCGGTTGCACCACCTGAACCGCCAGCAGCGCCGGTCGTCCAGCCAACCGCCCCGGCCATCACCCAACAGCCCGACTTGCTGCAAGCCTTCCTGCGCGGCGCCGGGCTGGACCAATTGCGCCTCGACAAGGCTCAAGCCGAAGCACAAATGGAAAGCATCGGCCGCAGCTACCGCCTTATGGTCGAAGGCCTGATCGACGTGTTGCGTGCCCGCGCGAGCCTCAAGGGCGAGTTCCGCATGCAGCAGACGATGATCCAGCCGGCTGAAAACAATCCGTTGAAATTTGCGCCGAATGCTGACGAAGCCTTGCTGCTGCTGCTTCGTCATGGCAACCAAGCGTTTATGGCGCCGGACGTCGCCGTGCGCGAGAGTTTCGACGACCTGCGCGCTCACCAACTGGCGGTAATGGCCGGTGTGGAAGCGGCGATCAAACACCTGCTCACGCGTTTTGAACCGGCACAGCTGGAAGAGCGCATGGGCAAGCCCGCCGGGCTGTCGAGCCTGTTCAACGGCTCTCGCCAGGCGCAGTACTGGCAGCAGTTCACCGAGCTCTACAGCAATATTTCCCGTGAGGCCCAGGAAGATTTCCAGGACCTGTTCGGTCGCGAATTCAGCCGAGCATACGAAGAACACAGCGCACGACAGCGACGCTAAAACGCGCCGCAATAATGGATAAAACGGATAGCTAAGTACGTCATTGAGGACGCAGGATGATTCCCAGGTTTTTACTCGCAGCCGCCACCGCGCTGTTGCTGACGGCGTGTGCCAAGGACGCGGTCAAACCCGAGGTTGCCGCTGAAGCCGAAGCGGGCACTGCCGCCGTCGAGCTGCACTTTCACGCCATTGCCGGGCTCAACCCCGGCGCCAACGGCCAGGCTGCTCCGGTGCGGGTGCGCATTTTCGAACTGAAAAACGCCGCCACCTTCAGTCGCTCCGACTACTTCGCCTTGGCCGATCGCGCGCAATCCACCCTTGGCCTGGACCTGCTGGACCAGGATGAAGTGATGATCCAACCCGGCCAGCAACTGAGCATCCAGCGCGACCTTGACCCTTCCACACGCCAGATCGGCTTGTTGGTGGGCTATCGCGAGCTGGACCGCGCGCAATGGCGCACGGTGCTCACGGTTCCGGCGCGCCAATACACCGAATATCAGATCAGCCTCGATGTGCGCGCCGTACGCGCCGACGTCGTGGTTCCCCCATCCAGCCCTGCCCAATAAAACCCTCGGAGCCCCCATGTCCTGGAACAATCGCGTGGTCTGGTCGGAAGGCATGTTCATCGGAACGCAGCACTTCCAGCAGCATGACCGTTACCTGGAAAACCTCATCGACGCGCGCAGCCGACCGTTGTCCGCCGGTGCCTGGGGCTTTTCCGAGTTGCTTATTGATCAGGGCCTGCTGGCCCAGGGCAAGCTGGCGATCGTGTCGGCGCGTGGCCTGTTGCCCGACGGCACGCCGTTCAATATTCCCCAGGACGACTTGGCGCCGAGCCCGCTGAATATCGACGACAACCTGCGCGACGGCCTGGTGTACCTGGCCTTGCCGCTCAAGCGCGCCGGTGCGCGAGACACGGTGGATGAAGGCGAAGCGCTGGAAGCGGCACGGTACGTCAGCCAGGTGCGCGAAGTACGCGACGACAACGCGCCGTTTGAAAACCGCGCGCCAGTGGCTGTGGGTTCCCGAGCGCTGCGCCTGTTGACCGCGCAGGATGGCATCAGTGACTACGCCGCCATCGGCCTGGTGCGCATCAAGGAAAAGCGTGCCGACCGTGCATTGGTGCTCGACGACACGTATATCCCACCGGTTTTGGACGTGGCCGCGAGCAAACCACTCACCGCCTTTCGCAGTGAACTGCTCGGCCTGCTGCACCAGCGCGGCGAAGCCCTGGCGGGCCGCGTGGTCGCCTCGGGCGCGGGTGGTGCTTCGGAAATTGCCGACTTCATGCTGCTGCAGTTGGTCAACCGGGCGCAGCCGCTGATCCAGCATTTGAGCCAGTTAAGCCCGCTGCACCCTGAGCGGTTTTTCAGCGAGCTGGTGAGCTTGGCCGGTGAGTTTTCGACCTTCTCAACCTCGGGTCGCCGCCCTCAGGAATACCCGCAATACCAGCACGATGACCTGATCCTGAGTTTCGCCCCGGTGATGGCGGCCCTGCGTGAAGCGCTGTCGATGCTGATCGACAGCAAAGCCACGCCGATCCCGATTGTGGAAAAAGCCTATGGCATCCACGTGGCCATGCTCGCCGACAAAACCCTGCTCGACAGCGCCAGTTTCATCCTCGTGGTACGCGCCGACGTGCCCGGCGAAACCCTGCGCGCGCGCTTCGGCCAGCAGAGCAAAGTCGGCTCGGTGGAGCACATCCGCGACATGGTCAACCTGCAATTGCCAGGTATCGGCCTGCTGCCGTTGCCGGTTGCGCCACGCCAGATCCCGTACCACGCAGGCAGCACCTATTACGAGCTGGACCGTGGCAGCGAGCACTGGCAGCAACTGAACAACTCCGGCGGGTTTGCCTTCCATATCGCCGGGCAGTTCCCGGGCTTGAACCTGGCCTTCTGGGCGATCCGAGGATAATTGGCGATGCATCCTAATGATGATGACCGCACCCAGTTCATGCCTCGCCCAGGTGGTCGTGCACCGGAACCTGCACGTGCCGAACCGGCGCCTTTGTCGATGCCGGCCGCGCCGATCCTCACCGGCAAAAGCCAGGGCCTGAACCCGTTGGAAAGCGCCGCCGGGCCGCTGTTGGCGCTGTTGACGCGCCTGCGCAACACCATCGCCCATCCGGCGCCGGCCAGTTTGCGTGCGCAGTTGCTGGCCTACCTGCGCCAGTTCGAAGAGCGCGCCGAAGCCGCCGGTGTGGCGCGCAACGAAGTGCTGCTGGCGCGTTACGCGCTGTGTACGGCGCTCGATGAAGCCGTGCTCAGCACGCCGTGGGGCAGTGCCAGTGACTGGGGCAAGCAGAGCTTGTTGATCACCGTGCACAACGAAGCCTGGGGCGGCGAAAAAGTCTTCCAGTTGCTCGACCATTGCCTGCAAAGCCCGCGTGAGCGCCTGTACCTGCTGGAGCTGCTGTACCTGTGCATGTGTCTGGGTTTTGAAGGCCGCTACCGCGTGATGAATGACGGTCGCAGCCAGCTGGAAGCCTTGCGTGAACGCACCGCCGCAGCGATTCGCAGTGCGCGTGGTGAGCACGAACGCGAACTCTCGCCGCATTGGCGCGGCGTGACGGTGGCACGTGATCGCCTCGCGCAATTCATGCCGCCGTGGATCGCTGTGGCCATCGGCCTGGCGCTGCTGCTGGCGTTGCTGTTTGGCTTGCGCATGAAACTGGCGTCGGATGCGGAGCCGGTATTCAAGAATATCCATGCCCTGGGCGAGATTCCGGTGCAGGCCATCGACCGCCCGGTGGCGCAGCCCAAGGTCATCGAGCGGCCGCGTCTGGCCGGCTTCCTGGTGGAAGACATCAAGGCGGGCCGCGTGGCCGTGGAAGACAAGGTCGACCGCTCCGTGGTGACGATTCGCGGCGATGAACTGTTCGCGTCTGCCAGCTCCAGCATCCGCGATGACTTCGAGCCACTGATGCTGCGCATCGCTGACGCCATCCGTAAGGTAAAGGGCCAGGTCCGCGTGACCGGGCACAGCGATAACCGCCCGATTGC
Organism: Pseudomonas sp. IPO3747; assembly: GCF_013385245.1. NCBI lineage: Bacteria > Pseudomonadati > Pseudomonadota > Gammaproteobacteria > Pseudomonadales > Pseudomonadaceae > Pseudomonas > Pseudomonas sp. IPO3747. The sequence continues at coordinate 94,261 of NZ_JACAQL010000026.1, read as the reverse complement.
CACGCTGCGCTTCCCGTCCAACTGGGCATTGTCCGAAGCGCGGGCCAAGTCGGTGCTGGACATCCTGGCGGCCAAGACCGGCCAGGCGGATCGCTTCAGCGCTGAAGGCCGCAGCGACACCGAGCCGGTGGCGACCAACGCCACCGCCGAAGGCCGTGCCCGCAATCGTCGGGTTGAAATCACCGTATTGGCGGAGGGCGTCGAGTGAAGGCGTTTTTCAGTTTCATGATTCGCTGGGTGATCCCCGTGCTGGGCCTGATTGCCCTGAGCCTGATCATCTGGTTTGTGGGGCCGTTGCTCGATGTGCTGGTGCCGGAAGGGCGGCGCTGGGTGTTGATTATCTTGGTGTTTGCGCTGTGGATCGCCTACCGCGTAGTGCGCATTATCCAGGCGCGCCGCCAGGCCGCCGAAGTGATGCGCAGCCTCGCCGCCGAAACCCCGGCCGACCCCAACAGCGTCGCCACGGCCGAAGAGTTGTCGACCTTGCGCCAGCGCATGGACGAAGCCCTGGCATTGCTGAAAAAGGCCAAGCTCGGCGGTGATGAGCGCCGCAATCTCTATGAGCTGCCGTGGTACGTGATCATCGGGCCGCCGGGTTCGGGCAAGACCACCGCGCTGGTCAATTCCGGCCTGCACTTTCCACTCGCTGCGCAGTTGGGCGCCGGTGCTGTGCGCGGCGTTGGCGGTACGCGCAATTGTGATTGGTGGTTTACCGACCAGGCCGTTTTGCTCGATACCGCTGGCCGCTACACCACCCAGGACAGCAACTCCACAGTGGATAAAGCCGCGTGGCTGGGCTTTCTCGATCTGTTGAAAAAGCAGCGTTCGCGTCGGCCCATTGATGGCGCGTTTATCGCCATCAGCCTCTCGGATCTGCTGCTCGGTACGGAGGCCGAACGCGCCGCCCATGCGGCGGCGATTCGCCTGCGGATCCAGGAGCTGTACACCCAATTGGGCGTGCGTTTCCCGATCTACCTGATGCTGACCAAGCTCGACCTGGTGCCGGGCTTCATGGAGTTCTTCGACAACCTGAGCAAGGAAGACCGCGCCCAGGTGTGGGGCATGACCTTCGCCCTGGACGACGGCAAAAACAGCGACAGCCCGCTGGCCCATCTGCAAAGCGAGTTTGCGGGTCTTGAGCAGCGCCTGAATGAACGGCTGGTGGAGCGCCTGCAACAGGAGCGTGACCCGGCGCGGCGTGACCTGATCTACGGCTTCCCGCAGCAGTTCGGTGCGTTGAAAGATTGCCTGCAAGGTTTCCTCGAAGGCGTGTTCAAACCCAACGCCTTCGAAGAGCGCGTGTTGCTGCGCGGAGTCTATTTCACCAGCGGCACCCAGGAAGGCAGCCCGATTGATCGCTTGATCGGCGCCATGGCCCAGAGCATGAACCTGGACCGCCAGCACCTGGCACGACAGAGCGGCACCGGGCGCAGTTATTTCATCGAAAAGTTGTTCACCGCCGTGGCGTTTGCCGAGCGTGGGTTGGTGGGTGTGAACCCGAAAGTCGAGCGCCGCCGCAAGTGGATTGCACGCGGTGTGCTGGCCGCTACCATCGCCCTTGTGGTGGTGGTCAGTGGCCTGTGGTGGGTGAGTTATCGTGCCAACCAGGCGTATATCGCCCAGGTTGACCAGAAGGTTGCGCCGCTGGGCCAGACCGTACAAAACCTCAGCCCGGCGCAGCGTGAAGTGCTGGCAGTGTTGCCGCTGCTCAACGCGGTGAAGAACCTCTCGGGCGATTCGCCGAGCTGGTCCGAAGGCCTGGGCCTGTATCAGGGCGATATGCTCGAAGCCGAATCTGCCAGTGTCTATCGCAAGCTCTTGATCGCCGTGTTCGCGCCGCGACTAGTGACGCGCATCGAAGAGCAACTGCATGGCGGCGGCAATTCCGACTTCCTCTACGAGGGCCTCAAGGCCTACCTGATGCTCGCCGATAACGAGCACTACGACCCGGACTTCATCAAGGCCTGGGTCGCCCTGGATTGGGACCGCAACCTGCCGCGTGACCTGCCGGCCGATCAGCGCCAGGCGTTGACCGGGCACTTGCAGGCGCTGTTCGACCGTCACCCGCCGAATGCGCGGCTGGACCCACGCCTGATCGATGACCTGCGTCGCCAACTGCAACAGCTGCCGGTGGCGCAACGCGTGTACGACCGGGTCAAGCGCCAGAAGCTGCCCGAGGGCATCCCCGACTTTCGCCTCAACGAAGCCGCCGGCCGTGATGCTGCGTTGGTGTTCAGCCGTAAAAGCGGAAAGCCATTGGGCGAACCGTTGAGTGGGTTCTTCACTGCCAAAGGCTATCGTCAGGCGTTCCTGCTCAGCAGCCTGAACCAGACTGGCACGCTCGCGGAAGAACAATGGGTGTTGGGCCGTGAGCAAGCCGATCAGCAGAACGTGGTGAGCCTGGCCGCCGACGTGCGCCGCCTGTACTTCCAGGACTACCAGCGCCAATGGGACGCCTTGCTCGCGGACATCGACTTTGTGCCGATCACCAGCGTGGCCCAGGCGGCCGATGTGCTGCGGGTGATTTCCGGCCCCACTTCGCCGCTTAAAAAGCTGCTGGTAGCCGTGGCCAAAGAGACCGATCTGCAAGCTGAAGAACGCCAATTGGCCGCCAAAGGCGTGCCGGTGGAAGGCGGTGTCGACAAGCTCAAGGAACGTCTCGGCAGCCTGCTCGGCCAGGAGCAACCAAGCGCTAATGCACCGCAAGCGGCGGACGATCCGGTGACCGCGCACTTTGCCGAACTCAATAGCATCGTCAGCAAAAACGAAGGCGAACCGGCGGCCATCGACGGCCTGTTGGCGGACATGAACGCGCTGTATGTGCAAGTCAGCGCCATGGTCGGCGCCAGTGGCGACGCCTTGCTTGGCGAGGCCAAGAACCAGGCGGCCGCTGCGGCCACGCGGGTCAGCTTGAATGCCGAGCGCCAGCCGCCGCTGGTGCAGGGCATGGTCAAGTCGGTGGTCAACTCCACCACCAACAGCATGATGGGCGGGGTGCGTAACCAGCTGAATGCGGCGTGGGTGAGTGAAGTGGTCAACGTGTATCGCCAGTCTCTGGCGGGGCGTTATCCGATGTCGCCGGGCAGCGCGCGGGACGCCACGCTCGATGACTTCGGCCAGTTCTTCGGCGTTGGCGGGGTGATGGATAACTATTTCCGCAAATACCTGCAGCCTTACGTGGATACGTCCGCACAGACCTGGCGCTGGCAGCCGGGCGCGGCGCAGAAGCTTGGGATCGCGCCGGGCGTGCTGCAAACCTTCCAGCGTGCGGCGGCTATTCGTGACGCGTTCTTTAGATTGGGGGGCACCCAGCCGATCGTGCGTTTCGAGCTCAAGCCGGTGTCGATGGACCCGACCATCACCCAGTTCCTGCTCGACCTCGACGGCCAGCAACTGAGCTACGACCACGGCCCAAGCCGCCCGGTGGCGATGCAATGGCCCAACCCCGGCAGCATTGGCGTGGTGCGTATTTCGATCACGCCGCCGTCGGCCAGTGGCCGTTCCGGCGTGACCCTGGACGGCCCATGGGCATGGTTCCGTCTGCTGGAGCAATCGGACCTGAGCGCCGGCAATTCGCCGGACCGCTTCAACCTGCGTTTGCGGGTTGATGGCGCGAGCATCGCCTACGAGTTGCGCGCCAACAGCGCCTTCAACCCGTTCAAGAGCCGCGTACTCAGTGGCTTCAGCCTGCCGGAGCGGCTATGAACACGCTGGGCTTCTACGGCAAGTTGGCCAGCCGCGGTGACTTTGTCAGCCGCGCCTTGCCCCAGAGTTTTATCGGCCCGTGGGACAGCTGGCTGGCCGCAGGTTTGCTCGCCAGCCAGAGCAGCCTGGGTGGCGATTGGCTAAATGTCTATCTGGTCAGCCCGTTGTGGCGTTTTGTGCTGGCGCCGGGCGTGTGCGGGCCGGACGCGGCGGCAGGCGTGGTGATGCCGAGTATTGATCGGGTCGGGCGCTATTTCCCGTTGGCCGTGGTGGCGTTGCTTGATCACGACACTAACCCGGCGTCATTGGTGGGTGGCCCGGATACGTGGTTTGAGCAGGCTGAAGAGCTGTTGCTCAGCACCCTGGATACTGGCGCTACGTTTGAAGGCTTTAACGATGGCGTTGACAGCCTGGGCATCCCGGCCAGTGAACCGCGCGCGGTAGACAGTCGCTTCGCGGGCCTGCAGCGGGTCGCCGCCACCGTGCCCCACAGCCGCATGACCGCACTGGCCGAGCAGGCTTGTGAGGGTGCCAGCCTGTGGTGGGGCCGTGGCTCACAACGTATTTCCCCAGGTTTATTGCGGTGCCAGGGTTTGCCGGCTGCCGGCGATTTTGCGCAGTTTTTGCTCGGACAAGAAGGTGTGGTGTAGATGGGGGCGACGTTTAAATCCGCGAGCAAAAGCCATGTGGGCATGGTGCGCCAGGTCAATGAAGACGCGTGCCTGGACCTGCCGGAAAACCGCCTGTGGGTGGTAGCCGATGGCATGGGCGGGCATGCGGCCGGCGATTACGTCAGCAGCTTGATCGTCGACAGTCTGCGCAACGTGCCGGTGGGGCGCTCTCTCGATGAATACTCGGCGGCCTTGCGCAATGACCTGATCCGCATCAACGCCACGGTGCGTGAAGAAACCGCCAACCGTGGCGTGAGCATGATGGGCAGCACCGTGGTGGTGCTCGCCGCACGTGGCCTACGTGGCGTGTGTTTATGGGCCGGCGACAGTCGCCTGTACCGCCTGCGCGAAGGGCAGTTGGACAGCATTTCGCGCGATCACAGCTACGTGCAGGACCTGCAAGACAGCGGCCTGCTCAGCGAAGCCGACGCGCGCGTGCATCCTCGCGCCAATATCGTCACCCGCGCCGTGGGCGTGGAGGCGCAGCTGGAAGTGGCGGTGACTGACCTGCTGATTTCCCCCGGCGACAGCTACCTGCTGTGCAGCGATGGCCTGAACAAGACCGTCGAAGACCATGAAATACGTGAAGTGCTGAGCCACGACGCGCCGGACGAAATCGTGCGCAGCCTGGTGCACCTGGGGCTCAACCGTGGCGCGCCGGACAATATCACTGCCATTGTCGTGAAGGTCTCGCCATGAACATTGTGATCCCTGGCTACGACATCGAAGGCGAGATCGGCGAAGGCGCCATGGCCAGCGTGTACCTGGCGACCCAGCGCTCGCTGGAGCGCAAGGTGGCCTTGAAGGTGATGGCGGCGGCGCTGGCGGCCGACCCGAGCTTCTGCGAGCGCTTCCTGCGCGAGGGCAAGACCCTGGCGCGCCTGTCGCATCCGCACACGGTGACCATCCATGACATCGGCAATGTCGGTGAGCTGTACTACATGGCCATGGAATACCTGCCCAACGGCACGCTGAAGGAGCGTATCGCCGCCGGCCTGACGCCGGAGCAGGGCGTGACGCTGATTCGCCAAATCGCTTCGGCGTTGGGCTATGCGCATGCACAGGGTTTGGTACACCGCGACGTCAAACCAGCGAACATTCTGTTTCGCGCTGACGGTACCGCCGTGCTGTCGGACTTCGGCATCGCCAAGTCCCTGGACGATCGCACCCAGTTCACCCAAGCCGGTTTTGCCGTGGGCACGCCGAGCTATATGAGCCCGGAGCAGGCGCGTGGCCAGGAAATTGATGGCCGCGCCGACCTGTATGCGTTGGGCGTGGTGCTCTACGAAATTCTCGTCGGCAAGTTGCCGTACAACGGCACCGATGCGCTGTCCACTGCGCTGGCGCATCTGACCGAGCCGCTGCCGGAACTGCCGGTGCACCACGGGCGTTATCAGGAGGTGCTGCGCAAGCTGTTGGCCAAAGACCCGGCCGAGCGTTTTCCGGATGCGGCGGCGTTGCTGCGCGCGCTCGACCAACTGCCCGCAGATTCGCCGGAAGCCACGCTGGTGCGGCCGTTACCGATTCCGCTGAGTTTTGACTTGGCCGGAATGACGCCAGTGTCCATCGAGATTCCGACCGACAAACCCCAGCCGCAACCGGTGCGTCGACCGGTGGTAACTCCCACGCAACACCGCGCCGTGTCCGAGCAGCGCCGTGGCCCGGTGCTGGCCCTGGCCGCTGTCGCTGTGGCGGTTGCACTGGCTATTGGTGGCGCCAGTTACTGGTGGCTGAGCGGCAGCGATGAACCTGCCAAACCGCCTGTCGCCGTGGTGCCCAAGACCACGCCACCGCCGGAGGTAAAGCCGGTGGTGGCCGAGGCGGATGGCGGCCAGCGGCCGTTGCTGATGGCCGGTAAAAAGACCTTGTTCCAGCGCGTGCTCAGCAAGCCGGGCGCCAAGCTGTCCCATGATGCCGGTGGTGCAGCAGACGAAGCCCTGCCGGCGTTTTCGGTGCTCTATGTTTACCAGCGCAAAGACATCGACGGCAGCCCGTGGGTGCGTGTCGGCGCCGCAACCGATGGGCGCAGCGATGGTTGGTTGCCCGCCGCTCAAGTCAGCGACTGGAAGCAAAGCCTGGTGCTTAAGTTTACCGAGCGCTCGGGCCGGGCGCCGGTGATGTTCCTGCGCCAATCGGCGGAGGTGGAAAAGCTGTTGGCTGATCCCGCCGCCGCCAAAAACGTGTTGGCCAAGGCGCAGAAGAACCGCGAAGACAATCAACAGGTGCTGGCGCTTGAGCCGACAGCCAGTGCTGTGCCGCAAAACCAGTTTTACCTGCTGCCGATTTTTGATTCCAAAGAGAGCTTCGACGAAAACGGCCAGCCGGTGCAGTTGCTCAATGTGGCGTCCATCGACCCGGGCAGCGCGGCGGCCAAGCCGGCCACCAAAGCAATCGCCGCAGACGCTTTCCGCACGGCCGTGGTGTTGGTGGTCGACACGACGGTTTCGATGCAGCCTTACATCGACCAGGTTCGCGATGTGGTGCATGAGTTGCAAACTCGCATTGCCGAGCGCGGTGAGCTTGATAGCGTGAGCTTCGGGCTGGTGGGCTTTCGTAACAGCATCAAGAAAACCCCTGGTTTGGAATACGTCGCCAAGACGCTCATCAGCCTTGATCAGGGCCGCGACCCGCAGCGCTTCCTCGATATGGCGCGTCAGGTCAAAGCGTCCACGGTGTCCAGTCACTCGTTCAATGAGGACGCGTTTGCCGGGGTGATGCAGGCGGTCGATGGCATGGATTGGTCTGGCTACGGCGGGCGCATCATTTTGCTGGTCACCGATGCCGGCGCGCTGCGCAAGAACGACCCGTTCGCCGCCACCCAGATGAACGAAGCCGAAGTGCGCCAGGCGGCACTCGGCAAGCAGATCAAGATTTACGCCCTGCACCTGCGTACCGATGCCGGCAAGAAAACCCACGCCGGTGCCGAAACCCAGTACCGCGTGCTGACCGCAGACGCCAACCCGCAGATCGGCGACCTTTACACGCCGGTGCCCGGGGGTGATGTACACAAGCTGGGCGAGCGGGTTGATGAGATTGGCACAGTGTTCGCCAACCTGGTGCACCAGGTCCGTAGCGACACGCCGCAACCGGTTCCGCTGCTGAGTAGCGCGCCGAGCCTGGCGGATAAATCCGCAGCAGTCGGCTACGCCATGCACATGGACTTCCTCGGCCGTAAAACCGCCAGCCAGGCGCCGCAACTGGTCAGCGCCTGGACCGCCGATCGTGACCTGACCAACCCGGCGCTGCCGGCGTTCCAGGTGTGCGTGATGCTCACAAAATTGCAGCTAAACGACCTGCAGCAATCGCTGAAACTGATCGTGGATGCCGCGCGTAAAACCCAGACCTCGCCCAAGGATTTCTTCCAGGAAATTGCCAGCGCTTCAGCCTATATGAGCCGTGACCCGCAGGCCCTGCGCAAGGGCGGTAACCTGGCCGATGGCGGCCTGCTCGGTGAGTACCTGGAAGGCCTGCCGTACCGCAGCAAGTCGCTGAACATGACCCAGGACTTGTGGTTGTCGCTGAGTGTGGCCGAGCAGGAAGACTTTATCGACGAGCTGGATTCGAAAATCCGGCTCTACGAAACCTTTCACAATGATGTGGCCAACTGGGTCCGTTTCGGCGATGCCGAGCCGGGCGATGCGTTGTACCGCGTACCGTTGTCGACGCTGCCGTAATGCTGAACTTGAGCGCGGTGCACAAAAGCCGGGGCACGGGGAGCCAGCGTTACAGCCTGGTGATTCCGGCCTTGCAGCTGCGTGCCGGTGAGCAGTTGGCGATTATCGGGCCCAGTGGCTGCGGCAAAAGCACTTTGCTGGATTTGCTCGCGCTGGTGTTGGCGCCGGATCAGGTGGGCCGGTTTGAATTCGACAACACCGATATCGGCGGGCTATGGCGTGCCGATCAGCAATCTACCCTGGCTGCGCTGCGCAGCCAGCACTTGGGTTACGTGCTGCAAACCGGCGGCCTGCTGGGTTTTCTCGATGTGCGCGGCAATATCGCCTTGTCGCGGCAATTGCTGGGTTTGAAGGATGACGGCAGCGTGGCGCGCCTGGCTGAACAGCTGGAGATCAGTGACCAGTTGGCGAAGAAACCGGCGGACCTGTCGGTAGGCCAACGCCAGCGCGTGAGTTGCGCCCGTGCCTTGGCCCATGCGCCGCAATTGGTGCTCGCGGATGAGCCGACCGCGTCGCTGGACCCACTGAATGCCGAGCGCGTGATGCAGGCGTTGCTGGCCCAGGCCCGCGAACACCGTGCCGCCTGCGTGATCGCCACCCATGACGAACCCCTGGCCCGCGCCAGCGGCTTGCAGGTACGGCGCATCGGTTGCCGCCGCGACCCTGATGGCGGCGTCACGGCCACGCTCGGGGAGGTGTGCTGATGCGCATCGGCTTGGTGGCCTCGCTGGCCTGGCAGGATTACCGCAATGACGCCTGGCTGTCGGCCTGTTCGGTGCTGGCGCTGGTGGCGGTGATCGCGCCGCTGCTGGTGTTATTCGGCCTGAAATTTGGACTGGTTGGCAGTTTGACCGAACGCTTGGAGACCGATCCGGCCACCCGTGAAATTATCCCATTGGGCGGTGGTCGATTCAGCAGCGAATTTATCCAGCAGCTAGGTCGGCGCAGCGATGTGGCCTTTGCCGTGCCGCGTACCCGACAAATTGCGGCGACCGCGCAGGTGGGCACGCTGGCGTTGGAAATGCTGCCGACGGCGGCGGGTGACCCGTTGCTCAGTGGTTTGCCAATGCCCAAGGGCCTGGACCAGATCGTGCTGAGCCACACCGCAGCCGAAAAGCTTGCGGCGCGGCCTGGGGATTGGCTGGAAACCCGCTTTGCGCGGCAAGTGGCGGGGCGCGTCGAAGCCCGCAACGCGCGCCTGCAGGTGCTGGCGGTGTTGCCGTTGGAAGCCTTCGCCCGTGACGGCTTGTTTGCTGATTTGGGCTTGCTGGAAGCGGCGGAAGATTACCGCGATGGCCGTGCCGTGCCGGTGTTGGGCTGGGACGGGGATGAGGTCGGGTTGAACGAGCAGCGTGTGTACCCGGCGTTTCGTCTTTACGCACGCAACCTTACTGATGTGGAGCCGCTGCGGGTGTATTTCGCCGGGCAGAATCTGTTGGTGTCGACCCAGGCACAGACCATCGCCCAGGTGCAGTCGTTGAGCCGTAACCTGTCGTTGGTGTTCTGGATTATTGCCGGGCTGGCCTTGGTCGGGGCGTTTGCAGCGATCTTCGCCGGGGCGCTGGCGGCTGTCGCGCGCAAGCGGCGGGAATTGTCGGTGTTGCGCCTGTTGGGGTTTTCCACCGGCGCACTGTTGTTGTTTGTGGTGTTGCAGGCGCTCTACAGCGCGGGGTTTGCCGCCGTGCTAAGCGCCGGGCTGTATGGCCTGGCCGAGGCTGCTTTGAATAAACTATTTGTGCAAGGGGCGGGCGAATATGCCAGTCACCTGCTGGCGCGTCACTACGTCCTGGCCCTGGTTGCAATCCTCGGCGTCAGCGCCGTGGCGGCGGCCTGTGGCGGTTGGCGAGTGGCGCGGATCCAGGCTTCTGAAGGAATCAGAGATGTATAAGTTACTGGGCGCCTGTGTGGCGCTGAGCCTGGCCTCGTTGGCCTGGGCCGATGAAGCGAGTGACAAACTGGATAACCCCAAGCCGTTGCCGGATGACGTGAGCCTGCCGCTGCCCTGCGAAGGCAATATGGTGTTCCGCTACGCCTACGTGCTGGCCCAAGGCACGCTGGATGACCGCGAGATCAGCCTCGGTTACCCCTTTGCCGAAGGCGAGGCGGGTTATCAGCAATCGTTTATTTCCGGCTACCGCCGCGACTTTATCAACGGCCAGTTCACGCTCAAGGATCTGCCCAAGGACTGGAACAAAGTCATCGCGCCGTTGATGCCGAAAACCGACGCCAAAACTCCGCTCAAGCCGATGCTGTATTTCATCGGCAAGTACGAAGTGACTGCCCGCCAGTATGCGCAGGTGATGTCCCAGGCGCAGTCGCTGGCCAGCGGCGAACCAGCTCCAGCCTGTGATGCGCCGACCGGCATGGCCGCGCGTTTGCCCAAGGTAAAACTATCGCGTTTCGAAGCTGAACGTTTCTCGGCGGTGTACAGCGCCTGGCTGATGAAATACCACCGTGAGCTGCTGCCGGTGAGCGGCCGCGGCTCTTCGGCCGACGACGGCGGCCTGGGTTTTGTGCGCCTGCCCACCGAAGTGGAATGGGAATACGCCGCACGCGGTGGCCAGGCGGTGAGCCGTCAGGAACTGGAAGGGCGACTGTTCCCGCGCCGCGTCGACGGCAGCGAGAGCGACGGCCCGCTGGGTGATTACGCGGTGTTCAACCAGGTCGCCGGCGGCACCGGTCAGGCTGCGCGCTTGATGCCCATCGGCACCAAATTGCCCAACCCCATCGGCCTGTTTGACGTGATCGGCAACGCAGCGGAAATGGTCCAGGAATCGTTCCAGCTGGTGCATGCCGGGCGCCGCCAGGGCACCTACGGGGGCTTTGTGGTCAAGGGCGGCAACTACCTGGAAGGCGAGGGCACGCTGTTTACCGGCATGCGCCGTGAGTACCCGTTATTCGCCGCTGACGGCACCGAACAAAGCAACGAAACCACCGGTTTTCGCGTAGCGATCGGCGCGTTGTCGGCGCCGCGCTCGCGCTACAAGGAGCTGTTCGCCCAGTGGCAGAAAGAAGGCCGCCTGGCGTCGCTGACTGACGCCATCGATGACGCCCAGGACCCGACCAAGCGCCTGGACAGCATCATTGCCGCCAGTGTCGACCCCAAGCTGCAAGCCGAACTCGGCCTGGTCAACGAAGAGCTGAAACGCAACGTTTCATTGATCGCCCAGCAGCGCGAAGAGGCCGCGGGCAACCTGATCCAGTCGGCCGCGTTGGTGGCCGAGACCATCAGCAATTACAACATCCGCCTGGCCAACTTGCAGAAGAGCCGCCAACAGGCCAAAGACAACAAGGATGAGGCCAGCGCGCAGCTGTTCGACATGGCCATCACCAATGGCCGCAGCGCCCTCGACGGCGCAGTGGCGATTTACATCGACAACCTGGCCACCGGCACGCGCTACACCGATGCGGTGATCCAGGCCCAGTTTCAAAGGATCAAGGAAGAGTTGGATCGCAAGCCAGTGCTCGGCAAGAGCCTGGTGACGCGCGCGACACTGTTCGTTCGCCATGTCGGCAACTACCGCAAGCAACAGCGGGCCGACCCGGCAACGATCTTGAAGGAATTGCTCGCAGCGAGCGGTCAGCGGTCTTGACCGCTGGTTGTATGGCGAGCTTGGAAAGGACTCAGGCGGCGGTGGGCCGTGCTGGGCAAGTCAAACTTAAAAGAGAACACACCTATGCTTTTTTCCCGTAAGGCGGTTTCCAAGCGTCACCTGCTGCTGATCGCAGCAGGTTTCAGCACCGTGTTGACAGGTTGCGCCACGTCGCCGGCTTCCAAGGTCGCGTCGAGCACCAAGGTCGAGTACTACCCCAACTGCTACGAGCCGGTGCAGCACTTGCGTGCAACCGATTCGAACATGACCAAGTCGGTCGTCACCGGTGCGGCGCTTGGCGCAGCCGGCGGTGCATTGCTGGGCGCGTTGACCGGCGACTCCGACAAGCGTGGCCGTAATGCCGCCATCGGTGCAGCGGGCGGCGCCCTGGCGGGTGGCGCAGCGGGTTACTACACCGAGCGTCAGAAGCAGATCACCGATGACAACCAGCGCATCGCGTCCTACTCCACCGACTTCAATAAAAGCGCGTCCGACATCGACCGCAGCACGGCCTACGCCAAGGCGTCCCAGCAGTGCTATCAGAGCGCATTCACCAAGCTGGTGGCCGACCGCAAGGCCAAGACCGTTAACGACACTGAAGGCCGCAAGCGCCTGGCGGAAATCGTGGCTGGCTTGAAAGAGTCCAATGACCTGATCGTTGCAGTGAACGGCAAGGCCAGCGAAGACTTGAACAACTACACCCAGGCTTACGAGCAAGACCTGAAACAAGTGGGTGTGCAGCGTGCTGACGTAGTGACCGTGGCCCAGGCCGACACGACGCCGCAGGTGGTGCCGGCGAAGAAAGGCAAGACGCCTGCCAAAGTCGCCAAAAAACCGGTGCTGCCAACCGTGCCGAAAGAAGCGGTGACCACCGAGAAGAGTATTCAGACCGTGCAAACCAAGCAGGCTGAAAGCAAGCAGGTCGCCAGCGCTGGCAAGGCGCAGATCGAAGGCACCTGCCGCGATCCGAACCTGGCCGACTGGGCGCCAGTGCCGTGCCCTAACGTTTAAGCAACATGTTGCTATAAGCGTTAAACGCCTGCCGATCTCCTGCTAAAGCGCGAGATCGGTGGCGTTCTGCCGGTAAATCGTTACACTGCTGCGGCCACTTAATAAATACACTGAGGCTGTGTGCATGAAATTTCGTCTTCTGCTGTGGGTGCTGGGCCTGATGATGGGCAAAGCCAGCCGCACCAATCCTGCCTTTCAGCAACAGCTGGGTGATAAAGACCTGGCGTTCCAGTTGCAGACCCTCGACGGCAAGGTTGCCCGTCACTTCATCGTCAAAGACCAGCGCATCACCAGCCGCTCAGGTGTTCACCCGGCGCCAGCCTTTGCTATCGCCTTTAAAGATGCCGCCTACGGCTTCGCCACGATGCAGGCGAAGAACAAGCAACTGGCGTTCATGACGGGGATTCAGGACAAGTCGATCCAGATCAAGGGCAACCCGGCGTTGGTGATCTGGTTCCAGGGGCTGACCAAGTATTTGAAGCCGCGTAAAAAAACAGCTGGTTAGCTTTCTGGAGTCCTCGGGGCACTGAAAACCCCGAGGAGAGCGCCTGTAAGTAGGTCGTTAGTCCTCTTGGTTCACACGTATACGACGGTCTTTGGCTGGGTCGAATCTGCCTGAAAACCGTATGTCTCCATCGGTCACATGTTGCCGGCTCTTATATTCGTTGGTTTCGGTATTTCCGGCACTTTCATGAATGTCGACTTCGCTATCAAATTGCCGGTAAAGTTTTATAGAGGTGAATTGGGCCTTGGTCTGGATATACGTGTTGTCAGAGCGGCCAATAATAGTGTCACTTGTACCTTCGGCGGAGATCGCCGTTCGAGATGAATCGCTGGGCGTACCACCCCTTATAGTGTTTTTTCCCGCGCCACCATTAATGAAGTTACTGCCTGTGCCTCCTGCCAAGGTATCATCGCCGTTTTCACCGTATAATTCTCCGCCGCCATAGGCTAGTTCAGCGGTATCATTGCCGTCGCCCAGATATACTTGAGCGTAGCCGCCACCCGTGCTCACGGTGTCTTTGCCTGGGCCAGTGTGAATGGTTACACTGGTCTTGACGTCAGGGGCTATCTTTACACTGTCATCGCCACCGCCGCTGTCTATGAACAGTTTGCCTTGATTGCCCTCGGGGTTAGAGGCGTCGATGTCCAGCTTGACGGCTTGCCCATTGATAATGGCGACGACGCGATCATTAATAACTTTTATATCGATTTTATCATCCGCATGTCCCGTATAAATTCTTACTTCGGAGGCGGGGTGATAAGTGCGGCCATTGACGTTTTGTGGTGCGCCTGGGTCAGGCGTCGTTACAACCAGTACGGTCCCATATTGGTCTCTGCGAGGTGTAAGACTGCCGTTGATGTTTACAGAGGGTTCGGTAGCTGTAGGTGAAGGGTAGGCGCTTATTGGGTTGTTAGTTATAAAGTTGCTAACGGTGGATGAAATAGACATAGGCAGAATCCAGAGTTTTAATGGTAAGAAAACTTACCGACATGCTCTATGTGGATTAGTTGGGCGGGACAGTTCCGTATCAGATGTTACTTTATATTTGTAAGTTGTTAGAGTGCCATGATTTCGTTGGGTAGGTATGTCACTTTCGCCTTCGCCGCTCAAAAGGCGAGGAGTAATTAACTGGCATTATGATGCGATTCAGGATCAGACCATCCAGATCAGGGCAACCCGCTCCCACATTCGACCGCGTTCTACAGTTGGAACGCAGTTAAGTGTGAGAGCTGGTTTGCCTGCGAAAGCTATGGAGCAGGCGACAGACTTATGCCTGGCTGAACTGGGACGCGAGTTCGCGTAGCAGCACCTCGGCATCCAGTACCTTGCCGACCACTTCCTCAGCCTTTTCCCGGCTCAAGCCCAAACGTTCGATCAGGGCGTCGGGTATCGCCTCATCCGGCCCGGAACCAATTCCACGACTGCGCAGCAAACGTACCGCCAAGCACACCAGGTTGGGATATTCAGCATATTGCCCGTCATAGGTCGGGTCGTGCTGAAAGCGCAGGGCGGTGGACAGTTCGTCCGGCATGTCCCAGTAGCGCATCAGCCAGGCGCCGATTTGCTCGCGGCTGATGCCCAGCAGGTGCTGCTCGACATAGCTGTGGCACAGGTGCGGGTTGACCTCCAGGTGGCGACAGATCAGCGAGAAGTGCGGCGGGAACACATGGGCCAGCAGCAAGTAACCGAAGTTATGCAGCAGGCCGGCCAGGTAGGTCAGGCCAGCTTCCGGGCGCTGGGCGCGGGGCATGGCGCGGGTCAGGCCTTCGATCACAGCAGCGGTATAGATCGACTGGTGCCAGTACGGCGTGGACTGGTGCGGGTGGTCCTTGGGCAGGCTCAGGGTTTTGCCCAGGGCCAGGCCCAGCGCCAGGTTGATCACCAGGTCAAAGCCCAGCACGCGCACGATGGCGTCCTCCACTGAGCGAATCTTGCCCGGCGAGGCGTAGTACGGCGACGCTGCCCAGCTCACCACTTGGGCGGCGAGGGCTGGGTCGGTTTCGACGACGCTGGTGATGTCATCGATGGTGGCGTTGGGGTCGACGCGCAGCTTGATGATTTTCTGCGCGGTGTCGGCCAGCGGCGGAATCTCGATGGTCGCTTCCAGACGCTGCTGGATTCGGCGGGCGGTGAACGCCTGCATCGCCTGGGTGATTTCCTCGCGGTCATCGTTCGGGCGATCGAGGTTGGGGCGGATGTTGCTCAGCGGTTCGCCGAAGTGCCCGGCGCTGGCCTTGGTGAGCATGGTCTTGAAATCGATGCTGGCGATTTCCAGCAGCAGCCCGGCTTCGCCGGAATGCACCAACAGGCTGGGTTCGCTGAGCAGGCTGCCTTCATACAGGCACGGCGAACTGGTCAGTACCGGCAGGCCGGGCAACAGGCTCAAGTCGTGCTTGGCCAGCATGCGCTCGATGCGGTCCGGCGACACGGCCGTGAGGCGGCGGCCGGTGAGTTCAGCCAGGCGGTTGAGGTCGAGTAACTGGCTTTGCGGGAACAGCACCATGAGTGCGCCCACGGCATCTTCCAGCAGTACTGCCTGGACTTTTTGTGCGGGATTCAGGCCGGCGTGTTCGGTCACTTCCGTGTAGGGGATGGCGAGTTTTGCGAGCAGAGCCCGAATGACCGGCGGGGCGGTCATTCGGGCTGTGGCGAGGGCAACTTCTGACATGGCCTGATCCAATTTCGTACAGTCACCGAAGTATAACCAGCTTGATACAACTGTTGGTTGGATAAGTGAGTCAGGCGTCACACTTGGCCGTATTGCTGCCCATGCCTGAGCCAGCGATCGAGCAAGGGGCTGACATGTTCCGGCCAACGCTCCAGCAGCGCTTGCGCCGCATCACGCACAGCGGGCAGCAAGTCGGCATCGCGCATCAGGTCGGCGACCTTGAATTGCAGCAGGCCGGTCTGGCGAGTACCAAGCATTTCGCCGGGCCCGCGCAGTTCGAGGTCTTTTTCGGCGATGACAAAACCGTCGTTGGTCTCGCGCATGATGCCCAGGCGCTGACGGCCGATCTGGGACAGCGGCGGGTGGTACAGCAGCACGCAGTGGCTGGCGGCGCTGCCCCGGCCGACACGGCCGCGCAGTTGGTGCAGTTGGGCCAGGCCCAGGCGCTCGGGGTTTTCGATGATCATCAAACTGGCGTTGGGCACGTCCACGCCGACTTCAATCACCGTGGTGGCTACCAGCAGTTGCAGGTTGCCAGCTTTGAACTCGGCCATCACCGCGGCTTTTTCCACAGGCTTCATGCGCCCGTGGATCAGCCCGACCTTCAGCTCGCCCAGGGCACTGGTGAGGTCCTCAAACGTGGTCTCGGCGGCCTGGCAGGTCAGCTCTTCGGATTCTTCGATCAGCGTGCACACCCAATACGCCTGACGGCCTTCGGCGCAGGCGCCGCGCACGCGTTCGATGACCTCGACGCGGCGCGTGTCGGTGACCAGCACGGTATTGACCGGCGTGCGGCCGGGCGGCAGCTCATCGAGGATCGACGTGTCGAGGTCGGCGTAGGCGCTCATCGCCAAGGTGCGCGGGATTGGTGTGGCGGTCATGATCAACTGGTGCGGGTTCATGCGCCCGCCCACGCCTTTCTGGCGCAAGGCCAGGCGCTGTTGCACACCGAAGCGGTGCTGTTCGTCGATGATCACCAAGGCGAGGTTCTTGAACTGCACTTCGTCCTGGAACAATGCGTGAGTGCCCACCACCATCGGTGCGCCACCGGCAATCTGCTCCAGCGCCGCTGCGCGGGTCTTGCCCTTGAGCTTGCCGGCCAGCCACGCCACTTCCAGGCCCAGCGGTTCGAGCCAGCGCTTGAAGGTGATGAAGTGCTGTTCGGCGAGAATTTCGGTGGGCGCCATCAGCGCCACTTGGTAACCGGCTTCCAACGCCTGCAAGGCGGCGAGGGCGGCCACCACGGTTTTACCTGCGCCCACGTCGCCCTGGATCAGCCGCAGCATGGGTTCGTGCTGGCTGAGGTCGTAGGCGATTTCATTGCCCACGCGTTGCTGGGCCCCCGTTGGCGCAAAGCCGAGGTTGGCCAGGTATTGCGCAGGTAGTCGCGTGGCCTTGGGCATCGCCGGCGCGCGCAGGGAGCGCATACTTTCGCGCAGGCGCTGCTGGGACAGTTGGTGCGTCAGCAGCTCTTCAAAGGCCAGGCGATGCTGGGCCCAGTGATGGCCCAGTGCGAGTTCGTCGACGTCGGCGTCGGCGGGTGGGTTATGCAGGTAGCGAATCGCATCGTCCAACGGCGCCAGTTGGTAGTCGCGCGCCAGCTCCAGAGGCAACCAGTCGGGCAAGCTTTTGGGGCCGAGCATCGTCAGCGTTTGCATGCACAGCTGGCGCAGGCGTTGTTGGGTCAGGCCTTCGGTCAGCGGGTAGATCGGCGTGAGAGTGGTATCGACCGGAGGCGGCTCGTCGCCGGTGATTGCGCGGTACTCCGGGTGGTAGATTTCCAGGCCGGATGCACCGGGGCGGGCTTCGCCGTAGCAACGCACGCGGGTGCCACGCTTGAGGCCTTCCTTTTGCGCGTTGCTGAAATGGTAGAAACGCAGGCTCAGGCCGCCGGTGCCGTCCTGCAGGCGCACGACTAAACTGCGGCGCTTGCCCATCACCACATCGGCGCCGCTGACGGTGCCTTCGACCACAGCATCCTGCCCAGGGCGCAAGTGGCCGATGGGCACCACACGCGTGCGGTCCTGGTAGCGCAGGGGCAGGTGGAACAGCACGTCCTGGAGGTTCTCCAGGCCGACCTTGGCCAGCTTTTCGGCCATGGCGTCACCGACACCTTTGAGTGCGGTGACCGACACCTGCGACAGCTCTGTCATACCGTTAATCAGCTCGCAGCATTCGGCTTGGCCACCGAGCACAGACGGACCGAGTCGGCCAGGATCTCAATGGCTTTCGGGCGCGGGAAGCTCGCGCGCCAGGCAATCGCCACAGTACGGAACGGCACCGGCGGCGTGAGTGGGCGCACTTCGATCACGCCGGGGGCGTAGTGATGGCTGTCCACTGCCGACAGCGGCAGGATCGAAATACCCAGGCCGGAAGCGACCATATGGCGAATGGTTTCCAGGGAACTGGATTCCACGGTGGTATGTTTGGCGCCGTCGTTGCCCTTGGTCAGGGTCGGGCAGGCTTCCAGTACCTGATCGCGGAAGCAGTGACCTTCGCCCAGCAGCAGCAAGCTCTTGTCGTTGAGCAGGCCGGCGTCGATGGTGTCCTTTTGCGTCCACGGGTGGGAGGCCGGCATCAACACGTAGAACGGTTCGTCGTAGAGCGGCAGGGTCAGCACGTCTGCTTCGTTGAACGGCAGGGCGATGATGATCGCGTCCAACTCGCCATTGCGCAGTTTGTCGCGCAGTACATGGGTGAAGTTTTCTTCGATATACAGCGGCATCTGCGGCGCAACGCGGTGCAGTTGCGGAATCAGGTGCGGGAACAGGTACGGGCCGACGGTGTAGATGGCGCCGACTTTGAGCGGTGCAGTCAGCTGGTTCTTGCCGGCCTGGGCCAGCTCGCGGATGCTTTGGGCTTGCTCCAGTACCTTTTGGGCCTGGGCGACGATGCCTTCGCCCACCGGCGTGAGGCGCACGGCGCTCTTGCTGCGCTCAAAAATCAGCACACCGAGTTCGTCTTCAAGCTTCTTCACACCCACCGACAGCGTCGGTTGGCTGACATGGCAACGCTCGGCCGCGTGGCCGAAGTGCTGCTCTTGGGCGAGGGTCACGATGTAGCGTAATTCTGTAAGAGTCATAGCGGGCGTCCATGAGGTTGCGGGCCAAGCATACCGGCTGCAATCGATAGACGCACGTTATCAGAACTTTGATGGGGATTGAGCGGGGAATGTTGAGGATTTTGCTGAAGTGGTGAAACCAAATGTGGGAGCTGGCTGGTGTGGGAGCTCCCACACCAGCCGGCTACCGTTTGCCGCTTACCGGCGGCGCTTCTCAATGTTGTAAACAAATGGCGCGACGATTTCGACGCTGCCGCCTTTCAACATATCGGCCGGTGGTTTGGGCAGTGGCTGGGCTCGACGGATCATGTCCAGGGTCGCACGGTCCAGATCGGCGTTGCCGGAGCGGCCCACCAACTCGTAGGACAGCACGTTGCCTTCGGCATCGACCACAAAGCGCAGGCGGTTCAAGCCTTCCTTGCCTCGCTGTTGGGCACCTGGCGGGTACTTCTTGTACTTCTGCAAGTGCGCCAGCAGGGCGCCTTCCCAGGACGCTTTTGCTGCGACCTGTTGTGGCGACGGGCCCGGAACCGGCTGGGCAGACTTTTCAGCTGGCGCATTGTTTTGTGGCGATTCGCTCGGCGGTTCTTCGGAAGGTTTTTCCTTGGGCGGCTCGGGCTTCTTTTCCACCGGCTTGGGCGGCTGCGGCTTCGGTTTTGGCTTGACCGGCTTGGGCACCTGGATCGTTGGTTTAGGTGCCTCAGCCAGTTTTGGCAGGGGCAGCTCTTCCACGGGGGCAGGCGGCTGCGGCGGTGTGACAACCTTGGGTGGAGCTGGCGGCGGCGGTGCAGGCATCGGCGCGAGGTCGATGACCATCGCCGCCGGTGGCAGTGTTACCGGATGCGGCGCGGACCACTGGAGCGCGATGATGATCGCGACGGCATGCACGCCCAGCACGACGGCGAGGCTGGTGCCATAACGCGTCAGTTTGTGGCGCGTCGTGATCATTTCTTGGCTGCCGTCTCAAGTCCGACCAGGCCTACCTTGAGGTAGCCGGCTGCCCGCAGGGCATCCATCACACTCATCAGGTCGCCGTAGTCCACGCCTTTGTCGGCCTGGAAGAAGATCGTCGTGTCTTTCTTGCCTTGGGTCTTGGCGTCGAGCACCGGGCCCAGGGTTTCAGCTTTGACTTCTTCTTCGCCCAGGAACAGGCGTTGGTCCGCCTTGACGCTGAGGAAAATCGGCTTCTCCGGCCGCGGCGCAGGCTTGGCGCTGGACGCGGGCAGGTCGACCTTGATATCCACGGTCGCCAGCGGCGCGGCCACCATGAAGATGATCAGCAGCACGAGCATTACGTCGATAAACGGCGTGACGTTGATCTCGTGGTTCTCGACGAGTTCGTCGTCGCCTTGATTCAAATGCAGGCCCATGGCCGATTACCCCACTTTCACCATGTGCGGTTGCGAGCTGCGCTCGGTAGGCAGGTGATCGAGGTCGCGGCTGACCAGCAGCAGGACTTCTGCCGACGCGTCCGATACCTGGGCCTTGTAGCCGGCAATCGAACGGGCGAAGACGTTGTAGATCACCACCGCAGGGATTGCTGCAACCAGGCCCAGCGCGGTTGCCAGCAGGGCTTCGGCGATGCCGGGGGCGACGACGGCGAGGTTGGTGGTCTGGGTTTTTGCGATGCCGATGAAGCTGTTCATGATGCCCCACACGGTGCCGAACAGGCCGACAAACGGTGCGGTGGAACCGATGGTGGCCAGCACGCCGGTGCCGCTGCTCATGTTACGGCCGCATGCTGCAACCAGGCGTTCGAGACGGAAGCTGACGCGTTCCTTGATGCCTTCTTTTTCGCGGGTATTGACCGACAGACGCATTTCTTCCAGAGCGTCGTGTACCAGCAGGTTGGCCAGGGTGCCCTTCTTGGTCGCGCTCTCGCTGGCTTCCTTGAGGGTGGTGGCTTTTTTCAGGTGGACGATCTCAGCGCGCAGACGGCGCTTGGCGCCCAGCAGCTCGAAGCCCTTGGCGATCCAGATGGTCCAGGTGATGATCGAGGCGATGGCCAGGCCGATCATCACGGCTTTTACCACGACGTCAGCGTTCTGGTACATGCCCCACGGCGACAGGTCATGGGCCATGCCCAGGCTGTTGTCTTCTTCCAACACTACACCGGTTTCGTCGGCAGGTGCGACGTCGCCTGCAGCCTGGGCCGGGTCTGTGGCAACCGGGGCGGCAACAGGAGCAGCTGGCGTAGCGCCGGTGTGCTCGGCAGCAGCCGGTGCGGCTGGGGCGGTGGCATCAGCGAAGGCAGCGGTCGGTGCCAGCAGTACGCTGAACAGCAGCGCAGCAATCGCACGCCAGGCGCGGGATGGGCTGTGAAGCTTGGTTGGCGAAGCGGGGTTTGTATTACGTGTCATGCTGGCCGGACCTGAGAGGAAAAATTGAGTGATCGTCCTGCCAGACCCTTGAGGGTCGAGGACAAATGGGCGGTTATTATTGCAAGTAATTCTTGTTAACAGAAGTAATACAGTAACTTTATTTGTGCTTTTTCTGGCCGCTCGTCATCTGCGAGGGCTAATCTAGACCTTTAAGAACGGAGTTTTATGATGTCTGCGCCTTCTGTTGTGATTGCCGGTTGCGGCGATGTGGGGAGCCGGCTGGCTAGCCAATTGCTCGGCGCGAATTGGGAGGTTCATGGCCTGCGCCGTGATGTTTCAAAGCTCCCCGATGGCGTGATCGGCATTGCCGGCGACCTGTTCAAAAAGGATTGTCCTGAGACCTGGCCGATCGGCGCAGTGGATTACCTGGTGTATTGCGCGGCCGCCACCGACCACGATGAGGCCGGGTATCGCGCGGCATACGTGCAAGGGTTGCAGCATGTGTTGGAGTGGCTGAGTGACTACGGCCAGGCGCCCAGGCACCTGCTGTTTGTTTCCAGCAGCAGCGTGTATGGCCAGCAGAATGGTGAGTGGGTCGACGAAACATCTGATACCAGGGCGACGGGCTATTCCGGCCAGGTCATGCTGGAGGCCGAGCAGGTCGCGCTCAACAGTGGGATCCCAGCGAGTATCGTGCGCTTGACCGGGATTTACGGCCCGGGCCGCGAATGGCTGCTGACCCAGGTACGCCAGGGCTATCGCGTGGCGATCGATCCGCCGTTGTATGGCAACCGGATTCACGCGGATGATGCGGCAGGTTTGCTGGCCTTTTTGCTGCGTCATGTAGAGCAGGGTGGCTCGCTGGAAAAAATCTACATCGGGGTCGACGATGCCCCAGCGCCATTGGCGGAGGTGGTGGGCTGGTTGCGCGAGTACCTGGGCGTGACGGAGTGGGCGGATGACGCCAGTGTAAGGCGTGCCGGCAGCAAACAATGCAGCAACGCCCGGGCTAAGGCGTTGGGCTGGGTGCCGACCTACCCGACTTATCGCGAAGGGTATGCGGCGATTCTCAAGGGCTGAAACGCAGTCAAAAAATGTGGGAGCTGGCTTGCCTGCGATAGCGAAGTATCAGTCGACCTCTATCTCGACTGAGCCACCGTCATCGCAGGCAAGCCAGCTCCCACATTTGCTTCAGGGTGATGCTGGTTATTTCTTCTCAAGCAGCCATTGGCGCGGGCCGGGCGTGAACTGCGGCACCTCGTCGGCCAGCGCGGTGTTGATCGCTTGGAATATCGCCAACTGCTTGCCTTTGCGCGTGAAGATCCAGGGGTTGCCCTGGCCGTTCAATTGCAGCCAGATGCTGTCGTAGCCGCCGCTCATAGAGGCGCAGTCGCCCGCCAGACACAGCGAGTAGCGGTCGACGCCTGGCAGGCCGGCGACCTTTCCGTCGGCCTGGAACTGCACTGTGGAACCGTCGCCGTTGCCGTCGGTAATCTTCCAGTCGCCGCCCATATAGGCTGCATACAGTGCCCGTTCGAAGTTGGCGCCCAGTGGCGCACCTTCCGGGGCGGGATCCTTGGCACGGGCGAACAGTTGCTCGGGCTCGTTATCGTTGGCCACTTGCAGCAGTTGTTTGCCTTTGCGCTTGAGTTCGGTGGCGGAGCTGCCGTAGAACTCGACGTTCCAGGCGCCGGATTTATCCCCGAGCAACTTGCCTTCGGCGACTTCAAAGCCGTTGTAGTAGCGCGCCTGCAAAGCCTTGGTATTGACCTCCCATTCGAGGTTCGGGCCAAAACTCTGCAGCGCTTCGCGCAAAGGGCCGCCCTTGGCTGCCGCGTTGATGGCGGCCTGGTTGATCCAGGTGCCACTCACATCCAGGTCGGCGGGGTTGCTGGCGCAGCCGCCGAGCAACAGGGCGAGCAACGAAGTGGCTACAAGCGCTTTGCGCATCATGAAATCCTTCTGAAACGAAGTCGGCGCAGCCTGTTGAGGCTGCGCCGGGTGTTTTACTCGATGACCAGAATCGCGTCCATCTCAACCTGTGCGCCCTTTGGCAGCGCAGCAACGCCGATGGCAGCGCGGGCTGGGTACGGCTGTTCGAAGTATTTGCCCATGATCTCGTTGACCTTGGCGAAGTGGCTCAGGTCGGTGAGGAAGATGTTCAGCTTGACGATGTCCTTGAACGAACCGCCGGCGGCTTCGGCTACGGATTTCAGGTTTTCGAAGACTTGTACGGTTTGTGCTTCGAAGCCTTCAACCAGTTCCATGGTCTTTGGGTCCAGCGGAATCTGGCCGGACATGTAGACGGTGTTGCCCGCCTTGATCGCCTGGGAGTAAGTGCCGATGGCGGCCGGGGCTTTGTCGCTGGTGATAACAGTCTTGGTCATGAGTTGCTCCTTGTAAGAGAGGGGCTATGCACGCATACGGGTGATGCGGATCACTCCGGTCAGGGCGCGCAGTTTCTTGATCACGCGGGCCAGGTGCACGCGGTCGTGCACGCTGACCACCAACTGGACCACGCTGATGCGACCATCGCGTTCATCCATGCTGATTTTTTCGATATTGCCGTCGGCCGCGTTGACGCTGCTGGCAAGCAGTGCGATCAGGCCGCGCTGATGCTCCAGCTCCACACGCAGCTCGACGTTGAATTCGCCGGTGACATCCTTGGCCCAAGAGAGCTGGATGCATTTCTCCGGGTTGTGGCGGATTTCGGTGATATTGCGGCAGTTGTCCAGGTGCACCACCATGCCTTTGCCCGCCGACAAGTGGCCGACAATCGGGTCGCCCGGGATCGGCGTACAGCATTTTGCGTAGCTGAGCACCAAGCCTTCGGTGCCGCGAATCGCCAGCGGACCTTCCGGGCTTGGCAATTGTTCGCCTTCGCCGAGCAGGCGGCGAGCGACTACATACGCCATGCGGTTGCCCAGGCCGATATCTTCCAGCAGGTCTTCGATGGTTTCCTGGCGATACTCGTGGAGCATCGCTTGTACGCGCTCTGTCGGAATTTTGTCCAGGGCACTGTCGAAACCGTTGAGGACCTTGTTCAACAGGCGTTCGCCGAGGCTGATGGATTCGGAGCGGCGTTGCAACTTCAGGGCGTGGCGGATGTGTGTCCGCGCTTTACCGGTGACCACGAAGTTGAGCCAGGCCGGGTTCGGGCGCGCGCCGGGAGCACTGACGATCTCGACCGTGGAGCCGCTTTGCAGCGGTTCGGACAGCGGCGCGAGGCGACGGTTGATCCGGCAGGCAATGCAGCTGTTACCGACGTCGGTGTGCACCGCGTAGGCAAAGTCGACCGCCGTGGAGCCTTTGGGCAGCTCCATGATTCGGCCTTTGGGCGTGAACACGTAGACCTCGTCCGGGAACAGGTCGATCTTCACGCTTTCGATGAATTCCAGGGAGTTGCCGGCACGTTGTTGCATTTCCAGCACGCCTTTGACCCACTGGCGAGCACGGGCGTGGGTGCCTTTTGGCTGTTCGTCACCGCTGGATTTGTATAGCCAGTGGGCGGCGATGCCGTTGTTGGCCATCTCTTCCATTTCCCGCGTGCGGATCTGGATCTCGATCGGCACCCCGTGCATACCGAACAGCGTGGTATGCAGCGACTGATAGCCGTTGGCCTTGGGAATGGCGATGTAGTCCTTGAAGCGCCCCGGCAGGGGTTTGTACAAATTATGTACAGCACCCAGCACGCGGTAGCAGGTGTCTACCTTGTCGACGATGATCCGGAACGCGTACACGTCCATGATCTCGTTAAAGGCCCGGCGCTTGCCGCGCATCTTCTTGTAGATGCCGTAGATGTGCTTCTGCCGGCCGCTGACTTCGCCTTCAATCTCGTCGATCGCCAGGCAGTGGCTCAGCGACTCTTCGATCTTGTTGACGATTTCCTTGCGGTTGCCCCGTGCGCGCTTGACCGCCTGGTAGATGCGCGCCGAGCGCATCGGGTGCATGGCCTTGAAGCCGAGGTCTTCGAATTCGATACGAATGGCATGCATGCCCAGCCGATTGGCGATGGGGGCGTAGATTTCCAGGGTTTCCTTGGCGATGCGCCGGCGTTTTTCGCCGGACAGCACTTCCAGCGTGCGCATGTTGTGCAGCCGGTCGGCCAGCTTGACCAGAATCACACGGATATCCCGCGCCATGGCCATGGCCATTTTCTGGAAGTTTTCTGCCTGGGCTTCAGCCTTGGTCTCGAAGTTCATCTGGGTCAGTTTGCTGACCCCGTCGACCAGTTCGGCCACGGTTTCACCAAATTGCGCGCTAAGCGCTTCCTTGGCGATGCCGGTGTCTTCGATCACGTCATGCAGCATCGCGGCCATCAGGCTCTGATGGTCCATGTGCATGTCGGCAAGAATATTTGCCACCGCAAGAGGATGGGTGACATACGCCTCGCCGCTTCGGCGGCGCTGGCCGTCGTGGGCTTGTTCGGCGTAGAAATACGCTCGGCGGACCAGGTTGACCTGGTCTGGGCCGAGGTAGGCCGATAAGCGATCGGCGAGGGCGTCTATGCTCGGCAAAGTATGAACTCCTGCCGTTGGCTGTGACCCCGCGCCGTGCTACGTCGACCAGGCATAGGCTTAGACGGCCTCGTTGGACTCGTCCTCGAACGCTGCAAACAGCGGTTCGTCTTCAACGATTTCAGCGTTGGCGATGAACTCGTAGCTCATAAGGCCTTCAGCGATTTCACGCAGGGCTACAACGGTAGGCTTGTCGTTTTCCCACTGGACCAGGGGCTCTTTGCCGCCGGTGGCCAGTTGACGGGCACGCTTGGTAGAGAGCATGACCAGCTCAAAGCGGTTATCCACGTGTTCTAGGCAGTCTTCAACGGTTACGCGGGCCATGGTATTCCTCGGAGCGAATGCAAGATGCGCGCTGCCCGGTTGGGCGAGCGGACTAAACAGTTTAAAAAATCACCAGCGTTTAGGGAAGCGCTGATTTTCCCCGCGCCCTCGCAAAACCGCTACAAGTGCCAATGTAAAGCCCTTGCAGCGGTTTTGGGAAGCGCCAATCAACCAAGCAGTTCAGCGAGTAATTTGCCAAAACGCTGCTGTTGGCGCTTTTGCTGGAGCTGATTGGTGCGAAAAATCGCCTTCAAGTCATCCAGTGCGTGGGCAAAATCGTCATTAATGATCAGGTAGTCGTAGTCGACGTAGTGGCTCATTTCGCTGACGGCTTCGCGCATGCGGCCTTCGATGATCTCGTCGCTGTCCTGGCCGCGGTTGGTCAGGCGCTGGTGCAACGCTTCCAAAGACGGCGGCAGGATGAAGATGGAACGCGCCTTGGGCATCAGTTGGCGCACTTGTTCGGCGCCCTGCCAGTCGATCTCCAGGATCAGGTCGTGGCCTTCGTCCAGCGTCTGCTGCAGGTGGCTTTGCGAGGTGCCATAGAGGTTGCCGAACACTTCCGCGCGCTCCAGAAAGTCGCCGTGTTCGATCATCTTGACGAACTCTGTGCGCTCGACGAAGTGATAGTGCACGCCGTTCACTTCACCTGGGCGCATGGCGCGGGTGGTGTGCGAGACCGAAATGCGGATTTGCTCGTCGGCGTCGGTCAAGGCTTTGACCAGGCTGCTCTTGCCCGCGCCCGATGGCGCAGAAATGATGTAAAGGGTGCCGGTGCTGTGGGTCATGGAAGTTGCCTTACTCAATATTCTGTACTTGTTCGCGCATCTGCTCGATCAACACTTTGAGGTTGACCGCAGCCGTGGTGCTGCGCGGATCAAACGCCTTGGAACCCAGTGTATTGGCTTCGCGGTTGAGTTCCTGCATCAGGAAGTCCAGGCGCCGACCGGCGGCACCCGCTGATTTGAGTACGCGGCGCACTTCGAGGATGTGGGTGCTCAGGCGGTCGAGTTCTTCGGCTACGTCGCTCTTTTGCGCCAGCAGCACCATTTCCTGTTCCAGGCGCACCGGGTCGAGGTCGGCCTTCATGTCGGTGAAGCGGTCCAGAACCTTCTGGCGCTGGGTGGCGAGCATCTGCGGCACTAGCTCACGCAGGGTGACCACGTCTTCTTCGATCGAAGTCAGGCGCTCATTGATCAGGCGGGCCAGTTCGGCGCCTTCGCGCTCGCGGCCGGCCTTGAGTTCCTTCAAGCCTTGGGTGAACAGGGCGAGGGCTTCGGCATTGAGGGCTTGCGGGTCGGTGGCGTCGGCCACCAGTACGCCGGGCCAGGCCAGCACTTCCAACGGGTTCAGCGCGGCCGGTTGCTTGATCAGGCTGGCGATGGTTTCGGCGGCGGCTACCAGTTGCGCGGCGCGATCGCGGTCGACCTGCAGCGGCTTTCCGGTGGTTTCTTCGGTAAAACGCAGGGTGCATTCCAGCTTGCCCCGCGAGATACCCTGGCGCAACGCTTCACGCACGGCGCCTTCGAGGTCGCGGAAGGATTCCGGCAGGCGCAGGTGCGGCTCCAGGTAGCGGCTGTTGACCGAGCGCAGTTCCCAGCTCAGGGTGCCCTGGGCGCCGGCTTTTTCGACGCGGGCGAAGGCGGTCATGCTGTGCACCATGGAAGTACCTCGCGATGCAGACCCGCAAATGCGGGCTGATGGGTAAATTTTGAAGCCGACAGGCTGCGAAGGCGCAGGATTGTAGCGCAGTGGGGCGAGCGCGCCCAAACAATGGGCGCCGACCAGGCCATTCGTAACCGAATTTTTTAGAAGTGCCCCGAAACGGTTCGCGGCTCTATAATGCTCGGCAGTTTTTCGTCCTTCGTACAGGTATCCCCTATGAAACGTCCAAGTGGTCGCGCTGCCGATCAGCTCCGCTCGATCCGCATTACCCGCAACTACACCAAACACGCCGAGGGATCTGTACTGGTCGAGTTTGGCGATACCAAAGTGATCTGCACCGTCAGCGTCGAAAACGGCGTGCCGCGCTTCCTTAAAGGCCAAGGTCAGGGTTGGTTGACTGCCGAGTACGGCATGCTGCCGCGCGCTACCGGCGAGCGTAACCAGCGTGAAGCCAGCCGTGGCAAGCAAGGCGGTCGCACCCTGGAAATCCAGCGCCTTATCGGCCGCTCGCTGCGCGCAGCCCTGGACATGTCCAAGCTGGGCGACGTGACCCTGTACGTCGACTGCGACGTGATCCAGGCTGACGGCGGCACCCGCACCGCCTCCATCACTGGCGCCATGGTGGCCCTGGTAGATGCGCTTAAAGTGATCAAGAAGCGCGGCGGCCTCAAAGGCGGCGACCCGCTCAAGCAGATGATCGCCGCTGTGTCGGTTGGCATGTATCAGGGCGAGCCTGTGCTGGACCTGGACTACCTGGAAGATTCGGCCGCCGAGACCGACCTGAACGTAGTGATGACCAGCACCGGTGGTTTCATCGAAGTGCAGGGCACCGCCGAAGGCGCGCCATTCCAGCCAGCCGACCTGAACGCCATGCTCGCCCTGGCCCAGAAAGGCATGACCGAAATCTTCGAACTGCAGAACGCCGCACTGGCCGACTGAGCCTGCCTCAAGGAGAAGCGCCATGAATGACAGCCAAATGCCCGTACCTACGCCTTCCTACGAAGTGCGCCAGGGAGCCATGTTGTGTCATCTCGCGGCGTTTCTGGGGTTTGTGTTCCCTTTCGGCAGTGTCGTGGGGCCGCTGATCCTGTGGCTGATGAAGAAGGAAGTGGACCCGTTCATTGATGATCAGGGCAAGGAAGCCCTGAACTTCCAGATCACCGTAGCCATCGCCTGGATGGTGTGCATTGTGCTGGCCTTCGCGGTGATCGGGTTTTTCCTGATGTTTGCCCTGGCAATCGCCACGGTGGTGCTGACGATCATCGGTAGCATCAAGGCCAACAAGGGGATTGCCTATCGCTACCCCTTGACCTGGCGAGTGGTCAAATAATGAGCAGGCACAAAAAAACCGACAGCGATGTCGGTTTTTTTGTGCCCGGAAAAAGACCTTAGATGGTCAGCGTCCAGTCGTAGTCCACGATCAGCGGCGCGTGCTGCGAAAAACGCGGCTGACGCGGCAGACGTGCGCTGCGAACGAACCGGCGCAGACCTGGGGTCAGCAACTGGTAGTCAAAACGCCAGCCCAGGTTGAGCATCTCAGCCTGTTCGTTATCCGGCCACCAGCTGTACTGGTCGCCTTCACGGCTGACTTCGCGCAGGGCATCCACATAGCCCATGTTGCCGACAATCTCGTCCATCCAGGCCCGTTCCGGCGCCAGGAAACCCGGTGATTGCTGGCTGTCACGCCAGTTCTTGATATCCAGCTTCTGTTGCGCCACGTACAGCGAGCCACAGTAAATGTACTCGCGACGTTTGCGTCGCTGTTTATCCAGATAACGGGCGAAATCGTCCATTAGCTTGAACTTCTGGTTCAAGTCTTCATCGCCGTTCTGCCCCGAAGGGAGCAGCAAGGTCGCGATGCTGACCTTGTCGAAATCGGCTTGCAGGTAGCGCCCGTAGCGGTCGGCTGTCTCGAAGCCGAGGCCGCTGATGACCGCCTTGGGTTGCAACCGTGAGTACAGAGCCACGCCACCTTGGGCAGGGACTTCGGCATCACAGGCATAAAGGAAGTAGCCATCCAGTTGGAAGGCTGGGTCGTCCAGTTCAAAGGCGGAGGCGCGGGTGTCCTGCAGGCAGATGACGTCGGCATTCTGTGCTTGCAGCCAACTGAGCAAACCACGCTCGACTGCAGCCTGAATACCATTGACGTTCACACTGATGATCCGCATAAATGGCCCCAAAAATCGCGTGCGTGTATGATACACGCCGTCTACCTAATTAGCTAAATCCGTGGTATCTGAGGCTTTTTTCATGCAGGCGTATCAACGCGATTTCATTCGTTTTGCCATCGATCGCGGCGTTTTACGCTTCGGTGAGTTCACTTTGAAGTCCGGGCGCACCAGCCCTTACTTCTTCAATGCAGGCCTGTTCAACTCGGGTTCGGCCCTGGCTCAGCTGGGTCGTTTCTATGCGGCAGCCATCGTCGATAGCGGTATTTCCTTCGACGTGTTGTTCGGGCCAGCTTACAAGGGCATCCCTCTGGCGGCCGCTACGGCCGTGGCCCTGGCTGAACATCATGAGCTGGATTTGCCATGGTGCTTCAACCGCAAAGAGGCCAAGGCTCATGGCGAAGGCGGCAGCCTGGTCGGTGCGCCACTCAAGGGCGACGTGCTGATCATCGACGATGTGATCACCGCCGGCACCGCCATCCGTGAAGTGATGCAGATCATCGCGTCCCAGGAAGGTGCCAAGGCCGCCGGCGTGCTGATCGCGCTGAACCGCCAGGAGCGCGGCAACGGTGAGTTGTCGGCAATCCAGGAAGTGGAGCGTGATTTCGGTATTCCGGTGGTGAGCATTGTTTCGTTGAACCAGGTGCTGCAATACCTGGAAGATGACGCGCAGCTCAAGCAGCATTTGCCTGCAGTGCGTGCGTACCGTGAGCAGTTCGGCGTCTGACACCGAACCCCTGTGGGAGCGGGCTTGCCCGCGATAGCGGTATGTCAGGCGGTGCAGTTCTTGAATGTGCCGCCGTCATCGCAGGCAAGCCAGCTCCCACATTGGAACTGTGAAAACAAAAAAGGCCCCGCTCAATTGGATTGAGCGGGGCCTTTTGGTTTTTGGCGTTTAAGGCCGCTTGCGGTTACTGATCAGCGTACCCACACCCGTATCGGTGAAGATTTCCAGCAGGATCGCATTCGGCACGCGGCCATCCAGAATCAGCGAACTGCCCACGCCGCCTTGCACGGCTTCCAGCGCGCAACGGATCTTCGGCAGCATGCCGCCGTAGATGGTGCCATCGGCAATCAGCTCGTCCACTTGTTGAGTGGTCAAACCGGTCAATACCTTGCCTTCCTTGTCCATCAGCCCGGCGATGTTGGTCAGCAGCATCAGCTTCTCGGCTTTCAGTGCTTCAGCCACTTTACCGGCAACCAGGTCGGCGTTGATGTTGTAGGACTCACCGTTGGCGCCCACGCCGATGGGCGCGATCACCGGAATGAAATCGCCCTTGACCAGCAGGTTCAACAAGTCGGTGTTGATGCCGATCACTTCGCCGACCTGGCCGATGTCGATGATTTCCGGCTGGGTCATTTCCGGCGTCTGGCGGGTCACCGTCAGTTTTTTCGCGCGGATCAGTTCCGCGTCCTTGCCGGTCAGGCCGATGGCACTGCCGCCATGGCGGTTGATCAGGTTAACGATGTCCTTGTTGACCTGGCCGCCAAGGACCATCTCCACCACGTCCATGGTTTGCGCGTCCGTGACGCGCATGCCATCGATGAAGTGACTCTCGATCGACAAGCGCTTGAGCAGGTCACCGATTTGCGGGCCGCCACCATGGACGACCACCGGGTTGATCCCCACGGCTTTCATCAACACGATGTCGCGGGCAAAACCGGTTTTCAGCTCGTCGCTTTCCATGGCATTGCCGCCGTACTTGATCACCAGCGTCTTGCCGACGTAGCGTCGAATGTAAGGCAACGCTTCGGACAGGACCTTGGCAGTGTTGGCAGCGGCTTCGCGTTCGAGGGTCATTCAGGGCTCCGGTAAAAAATCAGAACGGTAATTGGAGATCAGGGGCAACACGTTTCAACTGGGCGTGGAACACGTCCTTGATGCGCTGCAACTCAGCCTCGGTATCCGCCTCGAAACGCAGGACCAGCACCGGTGTGGTGTTGGACGCGCGAACCAGGCCCCAGCCTTTGGCGTAATCGACTCGCACACCATCAATGGTGGTCAGGTTGGCGCCTTCACCCCATTGCGCATCGTGCAGTGCGTCAATGATGCTGAATTTGCTCTCCTCGGTCACATGTATATTGATCTCTGGCGTAGAAATATCATTCGGGAAGGTCTGAAACAGCTCCTGTGCCGTGGATTTTTCCTTGCTGAGGATCTCCAGCAGACGGGCGGCGCTGTAAATGCCGTCGTCGAAACCGAACCAGCGCTCTTTGAAGAACACGTGGCCGCTCATTTCACCGGCCAACAGCGCGCCGGTTTCCTTCATTTTCTTTTTGATCAACGAGTGACCGGTCTTCCACATTAGCGGGCGCCCGCCATATTCCTTGATCAGCGGCGTGAGGCGGCGGGTGCACTTCACGTCGAAGATGATTTCGGCGTTGGCATTGCGCGCCACCACGTCACGGGCAAACAGCATCAGCAGGCGGTCGGCGAACACGTTTTCGCCGGTGTTGGTCACCACGCCAACACGGTCGCCGTCACCGTCGAACGCCAGGCCCACGTCGGCGCCGGTTTCCTTGACCTTGGCGATCAAATCCACCAGGTTTTCCGGCTTGCCTGGGTCCGGGTGATGGTTGGGGAAGTTGCCGTCGACGTCGCAGAACAGCGGGATCACTTCACAGTTGAGGGCTTCGAGCAGTTGCGGAGCGATCACGCCAGCCGCGCCGTTGCCGCAGTCCACCACCACTTTCAGGCGGCGGGCCAATTTGACGTCGCCGGTGATCTGGTCAGAGTAGCGCTGCAGAATGTCGACTTTGGTGACACTGCCTTTGCCGCTGGTCAGGTCGTTGGTCTTGAGGCGGTCGTGCAGGGCCTGGATCTGTTCGTTGGCCAGGGTGTCACCGGCAATCACGATCTTGAAGCCGTTGTAGTCCGAGGGATTATGGCTGCCGGTGAGCATCACCCCGGACTTACCGGCCAGTACGTTGGCCGCGTAGTACAGCGCTGGTGTCGGCACCAGGCCGACGTCGCTGACGTGGCAACCGCTGTCGGCGAGGCCCTGGATCAGTTGTTCCACCAGCTCCGGGCCGGACAAGCGGCCATCACGGCCTACCGAGACATTAGGTTCGCCCTGGGCCAGGCTCTGGGCACCGATGGCGCGGCCGATCCAGTAGGCGGTTTCGGCGGTCAGGGTCTTGGGCACCACGCCACGAATGTCGTAGGCGCGGAAGATGCTGTCGGGGAATGTCGGGGCTACTCGGGCTGCGGTACTCATCGCGGGGGTGAACTCCATCTGAAGGGGGGCAAAGCTGGCCTTAAAGTGGCTGACCGGCAGGCTCAAACTGAAGGGTATGACGGTGTTTTCGGCAGAGAGTTCGTGGTGCAAAAATGCCATCGGCGTGCCGAGGCACTTTGGGAAAACGCGTAATGCATTGATTTCATTGTGGAAATCTCGCTGAATAAATCCGCACATTCTTCATCCTGAATAGCCATGCGGTGGCGTCTTGCCGGACAACTGCATCCGGCAAGGTTCAGCTTAGTCAGTGGCTGCCGGAATGCCCAAAACCACCAGCGCCGCGCTGAGTTTCGTCGAACTCCTGCACCAGTTCGAAGTGTGCCTGTACCACCGGTACCAGCACCAACTGGGCGATGCGCTCGCCGACAGCGATGTTGAACGCGGTGTTGCCACGGTTCCAGCACGACACCATCAATTCGCCCTGATAGTCCGAATCGATCAGGCCTACGAGGTTGCCCAGCACGATGCCATGTTTGTGGCCCAGGCCGGAGCGCGGCAGGATCAATGCCGCCAGGCCTGCGTCGCCGACGTAGATCGACAGGCCGGTAGGAATCAGGATTGTCTGGCCTGGCTCAAGGACGGTGTCTTCCTTGAGCATGGCGCGCAGGTCCAGGCCGGCGGAGCCCGGAGTGGCATAGGCCGGCAGAGGAAATTCGTTGCCGATGCGGGGGTCGAGGATCTTGGCTTGCAAAGCGTGCATGTAAATTAAACCTGGTTCAGCCGTTGGGCGATAAATGAGATCAGTTGGCGGGCAATCTTGCCCTTGCTGGTCTGGGCGAAAAGGGTGGCGTGCAGCTCGCGGTCGATCACGCTGCAGGCGTTTTCCTCGCTGTTGAAGCCGATGCTCGGGTTGGCGACATCATTGGCAACGATCAGGTCGAGGTTTTTGTCTTTCAATTTGCGTGCGGCGTAGTCCAGCAAGTGCTCGGTTTCGGCGGCGAAACCGACACTGAACGGGCGGTCCGGGCGCGTGGCGATGGTGGCCAGGATGTCCGGGTTGCGCACCATTTGCAGGAGCAGGCCGTCGCCGCTTGTAGGGTCTTTCTTAAGCTTTTGCGGGGCGACAACTTCCGGGCGGTAGTCTGCAACCGCTGCCGAGGCGATAAACAGGTCGCAGGGAATGGCCGCTTCACAGGCCGCCAGCATGTCCCGGGCGCTGACTACGTCGATTCGCGTGACGCGATCAGGGGTTGGCAAGTGCACCGGGCCGGTGATCAGGGTGACGCGTGCGCCTGCCTCGACCGCGGCTTCCGCCAAGGCAAAGCCCATTTTTCCTGAGCTATGGTTGGTGATGTAACGCACCGGGTCGATGTTTTCCTGGGTCGGGCCGGCGGTAATCAGCACATGTTTGCCCGTGAGAGCCAGGTGCTGAAAGCACTCGGCGGCACACAGCGCGAGGTCAGTAGCCTCAAGCATGCGGCCCATGCCCACGTCGCCACAGGCTTGGCTGCCGGAAGCCGGGCCAAACACTTTAAGGCCGCGGCTTTGCAGGAGCTGGGTGTTGGCCTGGGTGGCCGGGTCGCGCCACATGGCCTGGTTCATGGCCGGTGCGATGGCGACGGTGGCGTCGGTGGCCAGTACCAGAGTGGTCAGCAGGTCATCGGCGATGCCTTGGGCCAGGCGGGCGATCAGGTCGGCGGTGGCCGGGGCGATCAACACCAGGTCGGCCCATTTTGCCAGCTCGATGTGGCCCATGGCAGCTTCGGCCGCCGGGTCCAAAAGGTCCAGGTGAACCGGGTGCCCAGACAAGGCCTGCATGGTCAGCGGGGTGATGAACTCACTGCCACCACGGGTCATGACCACGCGCACTTCGGCGCCCTGGTCCAGGAGCCTGCGAACCAGTTCTGCGCTCTTGTAGGCGGCAATGCCGCCGCCGACGCCGAGAACGATGCGTTTCCGATACAGACGCTGCATTGGTTTGCCTTTCCAGTTCAGTGATGCCAGTTCAGTGACGCCTGCGATGCCCCCTCCCCAGGGGAAATCACATGCAAAAAAGAGGGCTTAAGATAACACAGCGACCGCCAGGCAACAGCGGCGCACGTGCAGAGGGAGGCGGGATGAGTATTCGCGATTGGCCTGTGGCGGAACGCCCACGGGAGAAGCTTTTGGAATGGGGCGCGGCGAGTCTGTCGGATGCCGAGTTGTTGGCGATTTTCTTGCGTACCGGGGTTTCCGGCAGAAGCGCAGTCGACCTGGCGCGCCATCTATTGGCGCAATTCGGTGGCCTGCGCCCGTTGTTGGAGGCCAGCCAGACGCTGTTCAGCCAGCACTTGGGGCTGGGGCCGGCGAAATTTGCCCAGTTGCAGGCGGTGCTGGAAATGTCTCGGCGGCATATGGCCGAACGCTTGCGTGCCGACTCGGTGCTGGAAAGCCCGCTGGCCGTACGTGAGTACCTCAAGGCCTTGCTGCGCCACGAGCCCCACGAAATATTCGGCTGCCTGTTTCTTGACTCAAAGCACCGGGTGCTGGGCTTTGAGGCGCTATTTGAGGGCACCATCGACGCGGCCATCGTTTATCCGCGACAAGTGGTCAAGCGCGCGCTCGCTTACAACGCGGCGGCTCTTATCCTGTGCCACAACCATCCGTCCGGGAGCGTCGAGCCAAGTGCGGCTGATCGAAAATTAACCAAAATATTGCAAAAGGCCTTGGTGTCGGTAGATGTGCGGGTGCTCGACCACATCATCGTGGGAGATGGCGACCCGCTGTCGATGGCGGAATACGGCTGGTTGTAGGATGGGAGCAGCTGCAAGGTTGAAGCTGCAAGCCACAAGCGGCTTGCAGCTTGCAGCTTGCAGCTTAGGGCTTGACGCTGACCTTGGAGAAATCCTGGCGCCCAAACGGGCTCACCTGGTAGCCGTCAACATTCTTGCGCGTCAGGGCGAATGCGGTGGGGTGTGCCAATGGCAGCCACAATGCCTGCTGCTGAATCTGAGCCTGGGCCTGTTGGTACAACTTGCTGCGCACGCCTTGTTCACTGGTGGTCTTGCCGGCGCTGATCAGCTTGTCCAGGGCCGGGTCGCAGTAGCGGGCGAAGTTGGTGCCGGATTTTACCGCTGCGCACGAGAACTGCGGGGTGAGGAAGTTATCCGGGTCGCCGTTGTCGCCGGCCCAGCCCATGAACAGCAGGTCATGTTCGCCGGCTTTGGCGCGGCGGATCAGTTCGCCCCATTCGATTACGCGAATCTCGGCCTGGATGCCGACTTTGGCCAGGTCCGCTTGCAGCAACTGGGCACCGAGGTTGGGGTTGGGGTTCAGCAGGCTGCCAGTGGGGCGAGTCCAGATTGTGGTCTTGAAGCCGTTCTTGAGTCCGGCGCGCTCCAGCAGCGTCTTGGCCTTGGCGATGTTCTGTGGATAACCTGGCAAGTCCTTGGCGTAACTCCAGGTATTGGGTGGGTAAATGCCATTGGCTGCTTCGGCGGTGCCTTCAAATACGGCCTTGAGGTAGCTGTCTTTGTCGAAGGCCAGGTTGATTGCCTGGCGCACTTCGGGCTTGTCCAGCGGCGGGTGCTGGCTGTTGATCGCGACGAATGCGGTCATGAAGGCCGGGGTTTTTTCTACTTTGAGTGCAGGATCTTTCTCGGCTTCACTCACATCCAGTGGCTTGGGCGACAGGGCGATCTGGCATTCATCGCGATGCAGCTTTTGCAGGCGCACGTTGGCATCCGGGGTGATGGCGAAGATCAAGTTATCCACAGCCGGTTTGCCGGCAAAGTAATCCGGGTTGGCTTTATAGCGGACCACGGCATCCTTCTGGAACCGTACAAACACGAACGGGCCGGTGCCGATTGGCTGGCTGTTGAGTTTTTCAGGCGTGCCGGCCTTGAGCAGTTTGTCGGCGTATTCGGCCGGGTAGATCGAGGCAAAACCCATGCTCAAGGCGGCGAGGAAGGTGGAGTCGGCGTGATCCAGGGTGAAGCGCACGGTTAATGGGTCGAGAGCATCGATCTTCTTGACCAATGCGGGTAGTTGCAGCGACTGCGCATGGGGGAAGCCGCTCTGGGCGATCTTGTGCCATGGGTTGGCCGGGTCGAGCATGCGTTCAAAGCTGAAGCGTACGTCTTCGGCAGTCAGGGTGCGGCTTGGATTGAAGTACTCGGTGCGGTGGAACTTCACGTTCGGGTGCAGTTTGAAGGTGTAGGTCAGACCATCGGGCGACACTTGCCAGCTGTCCGCCAGGCTCGGCACCAGCTTGCCGGCCGTGGCGTCGTAGTCCACCAGGCGGTTCATCAGCACGTCGGCCGAGGCGTTGGTGGTGGTCAGCGAGTTGTACTGCACCACATCGAACCCTTCGGGGCTGGCCTCGGTGCAAACGCTCAGATTGGTGGCGGCAGAGGCCAGCGGCGCGATAAATAGAGGGGCGAGCAATAGCGGTAGGGCAGCGAGGCGCATATTCGGTTTCCTTTGCAGATCGAAGGCCCATCTGCGAGTGCAGTCTGGAAAAAGCCTACCGTAGTGGTCTGATTGATAAATGACTAGCCCATTTTTGCCTGTGCTTTTGGCGCAAATGCTGTTTTGATGGCGCCTCAGCGCGTTTCGCCTTGTACTTTTGTGTGCGGGCGAGCGCGGTAAATCATTCTGTGCGACGAGTGGTCGGCTGTTACAGCGGCCCCTCCTGGCAACGGTTCGGGCGTCTATTGCCAAGATTTACGCCGGTAAAAACACACGGGCTGTTGTTGCATTGGGGTCTTTCTGGTATAAAGCAGCGCTCTTTTCTAGGGGCCCGGTTCCTTCACTGTAGGTGTAGCCGGTAAGACCCTTAAAGAAACGCGGCGCCTGGCGCCAAATGACTGAGAGATTAAGCGGCCAACCCATGCCGGGTTGGGCATGTGGTTTTAGAGGGCTGAGGCATGTCGAGAGTCTGTCAAGTTACCGGTAAGGGTCCGGTGACTGGGAATAACATTTCCCACGCAAATAACAAAACCCGTCGTCGTTTCCTGCCGAACCTGCAGCATCACCGCTTCTGGGTTGAAGAAGAGAAACGTTTTGTTCGCCTGCGTGTATCTGCCAAAGGCATGCGTATCATCGACAAGCGTGGCATCACTGTCGTGCTGGCCGAAATCCGCGCCGCTGGCAAGATTTAAGGAGCTTTATCATGCGTGAATTGATTCGAATGATCTCTAGCGCCGGTACTGGTCACTTCTACACTACCGACAAGAACAAGCGTACTACCCCGGACAAGCTCGAAAAGAAAATGTTCGACCCGCGCGTTCGCAAGCACGTGATCTACAAAGAAGGCAAAATCAAGTAATTGATTTTCTTCCTTGTGAAAAAAAGCCCGTCTCTCACGAGATGGGCTTTTTTTTGCCTGAAATGTGCTGATCAGGCTTTCTGCTCGAACACCACGTAGATCTTGCGGCACGGCTCCAGCACTTCCCAGGTGCCGCTGAACCCGGCAGGAATCACGAAACGGTCGCCGGCACGCAAGGTCTTGGCATTGCCATCGGCATCACGCAGTACCGAAACCCCCTGCACAATCTCGCAATACTCATGCTCGCTGTAATTGACCTTCCACTGCCCGACTTCACCTTCCCACACGCCGGCGTTCATCTGGCCGCACGGGCTGTTGTAGTGGTTATAAATGGTCTGCTCGGGATCGCCCTTGAGGATTTTTTCGGCGGCCGGGCGGTAGCGGTCCGGGGTGGTGTTGGCTTGGCTGAAGTCGACGATATCCTGGATGCTCATGTGCGTGTCCCGTCTGGCCTGCGGTTGGAGAGCCCAAAGTCTATGTTTATTAAAATGAACATCGCAAGGGCGTTTACCGCCGTTATGTCAAATATATTGAAACACCCCCAGCCGCTGGTTTAGGGTGGCAGCTGCCTTGAGCCGAACAGCAGGCTGGCCGGGCAAGAATTCTTTGAGGCTGCCGGGGGACATCACCTGGCCCTTGTATTCAATAAGAGGAGGACACTCGCATGACCACCCTGACCCGTGCCGATTGGGAACAACGCGCCAAGGATCTGAAGATCGAAGGCCGCGCCTACATCAATGGTGAGTACACCGCTGCTGTTTCCGGTGACACGTTCGAATGCATCAGCCCGGTCGATGGCCGTCTGCTGGCTACCGTTGCCAGCTGCGACGCCGCCGACGCCCAGCGCGCTGTCGAGAACGCCCGCGCTACGTTCAATTCCGGTGTCTGGTCGCGCCTGGCGCCGGCCAAACGCAAAGCCGTCATGATCCGTTTCGCCGCGCTGCTCAACGCCAATGCCGAAGAACTGGCGCTGCTCGAAACCCTGGACATGGGCAAGCCGATCACCGACTCCCTGGGAATTGATGTGCCTGGCGCCGCCAACGCCCTTAGCTGGAGCGGCGAGGCGATCGACAAGATCTACGACGAAGTCGCCGCCACCCCGCACAACCAGTTGGGTCTGGTGACCCGCGAGCCGGTCGGCGTAGTAGGCGCCATCGTGCCGTGGAACTTCCCGCTGATGATGGCCTGCTGGAAACTCGGCCCTGCGCTGTCCACCGGTAACTCGGTGATCCTCAAACCGTCCGAAAAATCCCCACTGACTGCCATCCGCATCGCGGCCCTGGCCGTTGAGGCCGGCATCCCTAAAGGCGTGTTGAACGTGCTGCCGGGCTACGGCCACACCGTCGGCAACGCGCTGGCGCTGCACATGGACGTCGACACCCTGGTGTTTACCGGTTCCACGAAAATCGCCAAGCAACTGTTGATCCGCTCCGGCGAGTCGAACATGAAGCGTGTATGGCTGGAAGCGGGCGGCAAGAGCCCGAATATCGTGTTTGCTGATGCGCCGGACCTGCAAGCCGCCGCCGAATCTGCCGCGGGCGCCATCGCCTTCAACCAGGGCGAGGTCTGCACCGCCGGCTCGCGCCTGCTGGTCGAGCGCTCCATCAAGGATAAATTCCTGCCGCTGGTGATCGAGGCTCTCAAGGGCTGGAAGCCAGGCAACCCGCTGGACCCGGCGACCAACGTCGGTGCCCTGGTGGACACCCAGCAGATGAATAACGTGCTGTCGTACATCGAAGCTGGCCATGCCGACGGTGCCAAGCTGGTGGCGGGCGGCAAGCGCACCCTGCAAGAAACTGGTGGCACCTATGTGGAGCCGACGATTTTCGACGGCGTGACCAACGCCATGAAGATCGCCCAGGAAGAAATCTTCGGCCCAGTGCTGTCGGTGATCACATTCGACAGCGCCGAAGAGGCGGTCGCTATTGCCAACGACACCATTTATGGCCTGGCCGCAGCCGTGTGGACCGCTGATATCTCCAAGGCACACCTGACTGCCAAGGCCTTGCGCGCCGGTAGCGTGTGGGTCAACCAATACGACGGCGGCGACATGACCGCACCCTTTGGTGGTTTCAAACAGTCGGGTAACGGTCGCGACAAGTCGCTGCACGCGTTCGACAAGTACACCGAGCTGAAATCGACCTGGATCAAGCTGTAAGCAACACCGCAGGTCAAATGTGGGAGCCGGTTTGTGTGGGAGCTGGCTTGCCTGCGATAGCATCAACTCGGTGTAACAGATAAACCGAGGTGTCTGCATCGCGGGCAAGCCCGGCTCCCACACAAGCCCGCTCCCACACTGTTTTGTGTGATCTTGATAATTATCCACAGGAGCGTGGAAATGCGTTGGGCGACTTATTTCGCCGTGCTGGCCTCTGTCCTCAGTGTCGGCCTGGCCCTGGGCGTCAGCATGCCGCTGGTGTCCCTGCGTCTCGAAGGCTGGGGTTATGGCAGCTTCGCCATTGGCGTGATGGCCGCCATGCCGGCTTTTGGCGTACTGCTCGGCGCGAAGGTCTCCAGCCGGCTGGCCTCGTGGCTGGGCACTGCCAACCTGATGCGGCTGTGCCTGTGGGCCGGTGCCATCTCCATCGGCTTGCTGGCAATACTACCCAGCTACCCGGTGTGGCTGGTGCTGCGGCTGATGATCGGGGTGATCCTGACCATTGTGTTTATCCTGGGTGAAAGCTGGATCAACCAGTTGGTGGTCGAGCAATGGCGTGGCCGCCTGGTGGCGCTGTACGGTTGCAGCTATGCCTTGAGCCAATTGTCGGGCCCGTTGCTGCTGGGCGTACTGGGCACTGACCATGACTATGGCTTCTGGGTGGGCGTTGGCTTGTTGGTGGTCGCGCCGCTGTTGCTGCTGGGGCGTTCCGGTGCCCCAACCGCCGAGTCCTTCAGCGTGACGTTCAGTGATCTGTGGCGTTTCTGCCTGACGCTGCCGGCAATTGCCTGGGCGGTCGCCTTGTTCGCCGCGTTCGAGGCGATGATTCTGACGCTGCTGCCGGTGTATTGCCTGCAGCAGGGTTTCACCGCCGAGATTGCCTTGGCCATGGTCAGCACCGTGGTGGTCGGTGATGCGCTGTTGCAATTGCCCATTGGCGCTTTGGCCGA
Organism: Pseudomonas sp. IPO3747; assembly: GCF_013385245.1. Taxonomy (NCBI): domain Bacteria; kingdom Pseudomonadati; phylum Pseudomonadota; class Gammaproteobacteria; order Pseudomonadales; family Pseudomonadaceae; genus Pseudomonas; species Pseudomonas sp. IPO3747. Next base: position 52,783 of record NZ_JACAQL010000026.1, on the reverse strand, counting down.
TTACTTGCCACGGCGCACCTTGTTCTTGAGCTGCGCGGTGTTGTTGCTGGCCTCAAGCCTGGCGATTCCTTTGCTATTGCATACGCAGTTGATCTGGCCGGTGTGGGTGATCTTTGGCGCGAGTGCCGGTGGGTTGTTCACCTTGTCGCTGATCCTGATCGGTGAGCGTTATCGCGACGATGCGCTGGTGCGTGCCAATGCTCACGTAGCGCAGCTGTGGGGCATCGGTTGCCTGATCGGGCCTCTGGTAGCGGGCGCGGGCAGCCAATGGATCAGCGGGCATGCGCTGCCGCTGTTGATGGCGGCCGGGGCGCTGGGGCTGGTGGTGTTGCTACTGCGCCAGGGCGCATTCGGCGCCGCACAGCCTGCCTAAGCATTTGAAATGCAATCAACTGTGGGAGCTGGCTTGCCTGCGATAGCGGTGTGTCAGCTTGCCCAAATGGCGCCTGATACTCCGCTATCGCGGGCAAGCCCGGCTCCCACAGTTGACCCTGTTGTTCTTACAGCATGCGCTCCAGGCCAACACTGGTGGCGAACCACGCATTAAACCTGCGCCACCAACTGCCCGGCTCCCGTGTCAGTGTGTGCAATTGGCCGTTATCCTCGGTCACCCACACCACCTGGCCATTCTGCAGTTTCGCCTCATAGCTCAACGCTGGCGCCATGCCTTGCAGCGCCAGGTTGCGCACGTGTTCCGCCAGTTCGGGGCTGTCTACCAGCACCCCGACTTCGGTGTTCCACAGCACCGAGCGCGGGTCGAAGTTGAACGAGCCGATAAACGACTTTTGCCGATCAAAGATCATCGCCTTGCTGTGCAGGCTGGAGTCCGAGCCGTGGAAGGCGCCTCGGCGAAACAGGTGTGGGCCACTGCCACCGCCCGCATCGCCCGGTTGGCGGCGCAGCTCATAGAGTTTCACGCCGTGTTCCAGCAACGCCTTGCGATAGGGCGCGTAGCCGCCGTGTACGGCAGGCACGTCGGTGGCTTCGAGGGAGTTGGTCAGCAGGCTGACTGACACGCCCGCATCGGCGCGCCCGGTCAGGTACACCAGCCCGGGTTGCCCCGGCACGAAATACGCCGAAATCATCATCAGCTCATGGCTGACGCCTTCCAGCTCCGGCGCCAGCTGAGTGGTTAGCAGTAAGCGTGGATCGGGGTCAGCCTTGGCCAGCACCTTGCTCGGCGCATCCCACAACGCCTGGTTCCAGGCCCAGATCAGCTCGCGGCGCCAGATGTCCATGCGCGGTTGTGTCTGGTAAGTGCGCAAGCGGTTATAGAGGGCGTGGTTCTGCTGGCGCGACTCAGCCAACGAGTCTTGCAGGCGTGCGCGTGCGGCGTTCAGGTCACCCTTGGACGGGGTGCTTGAGACGAAGTCGTCAATGGGCTTGCTCAGCGCGCTGTTCCAGTACTGATCAAAGCTGTGCCCGAGCTGCTCGGCCACCGGGCCGACGCTGAGCATGTCGATATCGGTGAAGTTGAGATTGGGCTCGGCATCAAAATACTCATCGCCCAGGTTGCGCCCGCCGACAATGGCCACGCTGTTATCCGCCAGCCACAGCTTGTTGTGCATGCGCCGGTGTTGCAGCGACAGGTTGAACAGCCGGCCCATCGCCCGTGTCACGCCGGTGCTGCGGCCCAGGTGCAGCGGGTTGAACAGGCGAATCTGGATCTGCGGGTGGGCGGCGAGGGTGGCGATAACCTGATCGAGGCCGTCGCTGGTGGTGTCGTCCAGCAAGATACGGATGCGCACACCACGGTCGGCGGCCTTGAGCAGTTCATCCACGAGCATGCGCGTGCTGATGCCGTCGTGCACGATGTAGTACTGCAGGTCGAGGCTGCTCTGAGCATTGCGGATCAGTTCGGCACGGGCCATGAAGGCTTCGCTGCTGTTGGGCAACAGGCGAAAGCCCGAACGACCTTGGTACGGCGCCGCCTGGGCCTGGATCGAGCGCCCGAACGAGGATTGCGCCGCAGGCAGGGCGTCGCTGGGGATGCGCGGTGCATCGACCGTGGCGCAGCCACTCAGCGTCAGGGCGCCCAGCAGCAAAAACGGTAAAAGCCGTCGAATCATCAAAGGCACTGCTTCCAGGTCAGGGCGGTTGTGGGATATGACGGCAGATTGCGGGGAAAGGTCAGTCGGTCACCTCGGCAAGCATCTTCATCGCGGCGGCCCCGACCTTGCGCACTGCCTCTTCGATCTGCGGCGTTGGCTTGGCAGCGTAGTTCATGCGCAGGCAATTACGGTATTTGCCGGAGGCGGAAAAGATGCTGCCCACCGCCACCTGTACGCCTTGTTCCATCAGCACACGGTTAAGCTTCAAGGTATCAAAGCCTTCCGGCAGCTCGATCCATAGCATGAAGCTGCCTTGGGGCCGACTGGCACGGGTGCCGGCCGGAAAATAGCGGCTGACCCAATCGAGCATCAAGTCGCGATTGCGCTGGTATTGGGTGCGCATCCGCCGCAAATGCGGCTCGAAGTGACCGTTTTTGAGGAACTCTGCGATGGCGATCTGCGGTTGCGTCGCTGTGGAACCGGTGCTGATGTATTTCATGTGCAACACCCGCTCAAGATAGCGCCCTGGCGCTACCCAGCCGATGCGCAGGCCGGGCGCCAGGGTTTTCGAGAACGAGCTGCACAGCAGCACACGGCCATCTTCGTCGAAAGATTTGATCGTGCGCGGACGCGGGTAGCTGTAGGCCAATTCGCCGTACACATCGTCTTCAATAATCGCCACGTCAAAGCGCTGGGCCAGGGTTAGCAGTGCGCGTTTGCGTGCCTCGGGCATGATGTAACCCAGCGGGTTATTGCAGTTGGGGGTCAGCTGGATGACCTTGATCGGCCACTGTTCCAGTGCCAGCTCCAGTGCTTCGAGGCTGATGCCGGTGATGGGGTCGGTGGGGATTTCCAGGGCCTTCATGCCCAGACCTTTGAGGGTTTGCATCGCGCCGTGAAAGCTTGGCGAGTCGACCGCAACAATATCGCCAGACTCGCAAATCGCGTGAATGCTGGCGGACAGCGCCTCATGGCAGCCGGTGGTGATGACGATATCTTCGGCAGTCAGCTGGCAGCCTGAATCCAGAGACAGTCGGGCGATCTGCTCACGCAATTCCATACAGCCAAGGATATTGTCGTAATACAGCCCCGGCAGGTCCTGGCGGCGGCTCACGCGGGCCAGGCTGCGCAGCAGGGGCTTCATGGTCGGCGACAATACATCGGGCATGCCACGGCCCATCTGTATGACGTCTTTGCGCGGCACGGCGCGAATCAGCTCCAGCACCTGGTCCCACTGCGAGATTTCCACCGGACGCTGTGCCGGACGGCCGATTTCCGGCAGCGCCGGCAACTCGCGTCCGACCGGCACAAAGTAGCCCGACTTGGGCTTTGGCATTGCCAGGCCGTTGTCTTCGAGCAAGCGATAGGCTTGTTGCACGGTGCTCAGGCTCACCCCGTGTTCCACACTCAAGGCCCGCACGGACGGCAAACGATCGCCGGGGCGATAGAAGCCCTGCTCGATGCGCGTGCCCAGTAATTCGGCGAGGTTGACGTAGAGGGTCATGGTGATCGCTCCGAGGGGACCAGTACAGATAGGCGCAAAATACAGGATTCAGCCCTTCATGGGCAGTATCTGTATGGATTTAATAAAGATTGGTTGAATCTGTAATGGTTTTGCCCGCGCGCCCATCCTAGTCACTCATGGCAACAGGCAAATGAGGGGCAACACGATGAACGGCATGAGCGATGTGCGGCTGATGTTACACAGTCAGCAATTGCAGGCAGGGCAGGAGCGGGCGAAGGCGCCGCGCGATATCAGCCGCTGGAGTCTGTTCTGGCACCGCCGCTACACGCGCAAAGCCTTGCTGCACCTGACCGGTGAGCAACTGCGTGACGTCGGGTTGACTGCCGAACAGGCGCGCCAGGAAGGCATGAAGCCGTTCTGGCGCGACTGATCAGAGCAGCTCTTTGAAGCGGTGCCAGAGCATCCCCAGCGCCAACAGCGGCGAGCGCAGATGTTTGCCGCCGGGGAAGGTGATGTGCGGCACCTGGGCGAACAAATCAAAACGCCCCTGCTGTTGGCCGCTGATGGCTTCGGCCAGCAGCTTGCCTGCCAGGTGCGTGGCGTTGAGGCCATGGCCGGCGTAGGCCTGGGCGTAATACACGTTGGGCTGGTCGGCCAGCCGGCCAATCTGCGGCAGGCGGTTGGCGCCGATGCCGATCATGCCGCCCCATTGGTAGTCGATCTTCACGTCCGCCAGTTGCGGGAACACCTTGAGCATTTTGGGGCGCATATAGGCGCCGATGTCCTGCGGGTCGCGGCCGGAATAGTGGCAGGCTCCGCCGAACAGCAGGCGGCGGTCGGCGGACAGGCGGAAGTAATCCACGGTCACGCGTTGATCGCACACCGCCATGTTCTGCGGCAGCAGGCAGGCGGCCTGGGCTTCGTTCAAGGGTTCGGTGGCGATGATGTAGCTGCCGGCGGGCAGCACCTTACCGCTCAATTGCGGGTTCAGGCCGTTGAGGTAGGCGTTACAGGCCAGCACCAGGGTGTTGGCGCGCACGTTGCCATTGGCGGTGTGCACGTTGACCTCGGGGCCGTAGTCGATGCGCGTCACTTCGGACTGCTCAAACAGCTTCACGCCCAGCTGCTGCGCGGCGGCGGCTTCGCCGAGGGCCAGGTTCAGCGGGTGCAAATGGCCGGAACCCATGTCGATCATGCCGCCTACATAGCGCTCGGAGCCGATCACGCTGCTCATCTCGTTGGCTTGCAGCAGACGTACTTCATGGCGATAACCGAGGTTGCGCAGTTCTTCGGCGTCTTCGGCCAGGCCGATCAGATCGCGGGGTTTGTTGGCGAGGTCGCAGTAACCCCAGGTCAGGTCGCAGGGGATCTGATAGCGCTCGACTCGCTCGCGCACGATCTCGACGGCTTCCAGGCCCATCAGCTTCATCTGGCGCACGCCGTCGCTGCCGATCACGTTGCTGAACTGGTCCAGGCCGTGGCCGACACCGCGAATCAGCTGGCCGCCGTTGCGGCCGCTGGCGCCCCAGCCGAGCTTGCGCGCTTCCAGCAGCACCACGCTAAAGCCACGCTCGGCCAGCTCAAGCGCTGTGTTTATGCCGGAATAGCCGCCGCCAATCACGCACACATCGGCGCGCACTTCGCCCATCAACGCCGGGTAGTCGGGCTGTGAAACGCTGCTGGCGGCGTAGTAGGAAGCGGTGTGCCGGGCGCTGGCGGTCATGGGGAGCATCCCTGTTTGGAAAATTTGACGCAGGATACAGCGGTCGGACGAAGCTGTCTGCGCAGCACGTTTTGCGTCAGAATCCACGCCTATTCGCCGTTCGGTAAGTGTTTCGATGAGTTGCAACAGCCAGAAAATCAGCGCGCTGCGCAGGCAGATACCTTCGTTCGAGTGCGTCCCCGGCTGCCACGACTGCTGTGGGCCGGTGACCACCTCACCCGAGGAAATGTCGCGCCTGCCACGCAAGACTGCCGCCGAGCAGGAGGCGGCCATGGACGAGCTGAACTGCGTGCACCTGGGGCCGAATGGCTGCACCGTGTATGACGAGCGGCCGCTGATTTGCCGGCTGTTTGGCACTACCAAGACGTTGCCGTGCCCGAATGGGCGGCGGCCGGTGGAGTTGATTCACCCTAGGGTTGAGAAGCAAATTCACGAATACATGGCGAGCACTCGGCAAGTACTGGTCTGACGGATGTACTGGATCAAAAAAATGTGGGAGCTGGCTTGCCAGCTCCCACATTTGACCGAATTGTGTCATTTGGTCAGTCGGGGATCGGCAGGTTCAGGCTCTCTTTCACCTCTTCCATCACGATATAGCTCTTGGACTCGCGCACATGCGGCAGCTTGAGCAAGATATCGCCGAGCAATTTGCGGTACGAGGCCATCTCGGAGATCCGCGCTTTCACCAGGTAGTCGAAGTCGCCTGACACCAAGTGGCACTCCAGCACATGGGGCAGCTTCAGCACGGCGCGGCGGAATTCCTCAAAGGTGTCGCCCGACTTGTAATCCAGGCTGATCTCGACAAATACCAGCAAACTCCCCTTCAAATGCTGCGGGTTGAGCCGAGCGTTGTAGCCCATGATGATCCCTTCGCGCTCCAGGCGGCGGACCCGCTCGGTGCACGGCGTGGTCGACAGCCCGACCTTTTCCCCCAGCTCCGTAAACGAAATACGCCCATCGGTTTGCAGGATGCGCAGGATATTGCGGTCGATCTTGTCCAGCTCCCGCTTGGTCTGGGTGTTGGTACGCATAGGGGATACGCCTCTGTGAAAAGGGTTTTTGCCGAGAATTGTCGCCAAATATAGGCATTTATATAGTGAAATGCACTGGTCATTGTTTTTTACACTGCGCCCATCATTGCTCGAATAACACACGTCAGCGGCTAAGCCCGTGATGAGGATATAAAAATGCGCGTTCTGGTCTTGGGTAGCGGCGTCATTGGGGTGACCAGTGCCTACTATTTGGCGCGGGCCGGCTTTGAAGTGGTTGTGGTCGACCGTCAGCCCGCCGCTGCCATGGAAACCAGTTTCGCCAACGCAGGCCAGGTGTCGCCGGGTTATGCCTCGCCCTGGGCCGCGCCAGGCGTGCCGCTCAAGGCCATCAAGTGGTTACTGCAACGCCACGCGCCACTGGCGATCAAAGCCACCGCCGATATCGATCAGTACCTGTGGATGGCGCAGATGCTGCGCAACTGCACCCAGAGCCGTTACGCGGTGAACAAAGAGCGCATGGTGCGCCTGTCCGAATACAGCCGTGACTGCCTTGACGAACTTCGCGCCGAAACCGGCATCGCCTACGAAGGCCGCAGCCTGGGTACTACCCAGTTGTTCCGCACCCAGGCGCAATTGGATGGTGCGGCCAAAGACATCGCCGTATTGAAAGAATCCGGCGTGCCGTTCGAGCTGCTCGACCGCGCCGGCATTGCCCGCGTTGAGCCAGCCCTGGCCAGCGTCACCGATATCCTCGCCGGCGCCCTGCGCCTGCCCAACGACCAGACCGGCGACTGCCAGATGTTCACCACGCGTCTGGTGGACATGTGCAAGCAATTGGGCGTGGAATTCCGTTTCGAACAGGACATCCAGCGCCTTGATTATGCCGGTGATCGCGTTAATGGCGTGTGGATCGATGGCAAGCTGGAAACCGCCGACCGTTACGTACTGGCCCTGGGCAGTTACTCGCCCAAGTTGCTTAAGCCGCTGGGGATCAAGGCGCCGGTGTACCCGCTCAAGGGTTACTCGCTGACCGTGCCGATCACCAACCCGGCGATGGCGCCGACTTCGACCATTCTTGATGAAACCTACAAGGTCGCGATCACCCGTTTCGACAACCGCATCCGCGTCGGCGGCATGGCTGAAATAGCCGGTTTTGACCTGTCGCTGAACCCTCGTCGACGTGAAACCCTGGAGATGATCGTCAACGACCTTTATCCTCAGGGCGGCGATTTGACCGAAGCCACTTTCTGGACCGGCCTGCGCCCGACCACACCCGACGGCACGCCGATTGTCGGTGCCACCCCGTTCAAGAACCTGTTCCTGAACACCGGCCACGGCACCCTTGGCTGGACCATGGCGTGCGGCTCTGGCCGTTTGCTGGCTGACCTGATGGCGAAAAAAACGCCGCAGATCAGCGCCGAAGGTCTCGATATTTCCCGTTACGGCAGTAACCACCAGGAGTCCGCAAAACATGTCAATCCAGCGCCAGCTCACCAATGAGCGCATGAGCCAGATCGTTGTTCACAGCGGTACGGTGTACCTGGCAGGCCAAGTCGGCGACGACATGAATGCCGGGATTGAACAGCAGACCCGCGAAACCCTGGCCAATATCGAGCGTTTGCTGGACCTGGCCGGCACCGACAAAACCAAGTTGCTGTCGGTGACGATCTACCTCAAAGACATCGATGCCGATTTCGCCGGCATGAACGCGGTGTGGGACAAGTGGCTGCCTAAAGGCGTGGCCCCGGCCCGTGCCACGGTTGAGGCCAAACTGTGCGAACCGGAAATTCTGGTAGAGCTGTCCGTGGTGGCTGCGCTGCCTTAAACGTAGCTTTTTCCCCCGGCGCCGTGGCTGATAGTCGGCGCCGGTTTTTCTTCACTTTACCGCCTAGAAGCCTGCCGCCATGCGTCCTGCCCGTGCCCTGATCGACCTCCAAGCCCTGCGCCATAACTACCAACTGGCCCGTGAAGTCACGGGAGCCAAAGCCCTCGCCGTGGTCAAGGCGGATGCCTATGGCCATGGTGCCGTACGTGTGGCCCAGGCGCTGGAAGCCGAGGCGGATGGGTTTGCGGTGGCGTGCATCGAGGAGGCATTGGAGCTGCGGGCTGCCGGGATTCGTGCGCCGGTATTGCTGCTGGAAGGTTTTTTCGAAGCTGACGAACTGCCGCTGATCATCGAACATGATTTTTGGTGCGTGGTGCATTCGTTGTGGCAGTTGGAAGCCATCGAACAAGCCCGGCTGAGCAAACCGCTGACCATTTGGCTCAAGCTCGATTCGGGCATGCACCGCGTAGGCCTGCACCCCAAGGATTACCACGAGGCGTACCAGCGCCTGCTGGCCAGCGGCAAAGTGGCCAGGATCGTACTGATGAGCCACTTCGCCCGCGCCGATGAACTCGATTGCGTGCGCAGTGACGAGCAAGTGGCGGTGTTTGAAGCGGCCCGCCAAGGGTTGTCGGCCGAGGTCAGTCTGCGTAATTCGCCGTCGGTGATGGGCTGGCCGAATATGTCCAGCGACTGGGTGCGCCCAGGCATCATGCTCTACGGTGCCACGCCGTTTGGTGAGGACCAGGCCATCGCTGCGCGTTTGCAGCCGGTGATGACCCTGGAATCGAAAGTCATCTGCGTGCGTGAATTGCCGGCCGGTGAGCCGATCGGTTACGGCGCCAAGTTCATCACGCCAAAACCGATGCGCGTCGGCGTGGTTGCCATGGGCTATGCCGACGGCTACCCGCGCCATGCACCGACCGGCACGCCAGTGCTGGTGGCAGGCCAGCGCAGCCAGTTGCTGGGCCGAGTGTCCATGGACATGCTCTGCGTTGACCTCACCGACGTGCCCCAGGCCGGCCTCGGTTCCACCGTGGAGCTGTGGGGCAAAAATATCCTTGCCAGTGACGTGGCGGCGGCTGCCGAGACCATCCCCTACCAGATTTTCTGCAACCTGCGCCGCGTACCAAGGCTCTATTGCGGGGCTTAAGCAGCGCCTACGAGCAGAGCCCACCGGGATTTAGGTCCAAGTGTTGTAAATACTGAACGCTGTCGCCATGATAACGCTCAACTACAACAAAGCCTGAATCCTAGGAGGCTCCTGCATTGGACGTCGGCGAACGACTGCAATCCATCCGTAAACTCAAAGGTCTTTCCCAGCGTGAGCTCGCCAAGCGCGCGGGTGTCACCAACAGCACCATTTCGATGATCGAAAAAAACAGTGTCAGCCCCTCGATCAGTTCCTTGCGCAAGGTGCTGGGCGGCATCCCCATGTCCATGGTCGAGTTCTTTTCCGAAGAGATCCTCCAGGAAAAACCGACGCAGATCGTCTATAAAGCCAATGAGCTGATCGACATCTCGGACGGCGCCGTCACCATGAAACTCGTCGGGCGCGCGCACCCCAGCCGGGCGATTGCGTTTCTTAACGAGATCTACCCGCCGGGCGCCGATACGGGCGAAGAAATGCTCACCCACGAAGGCGAAGAAACCGGGATCCTGGTGGAAGGTCGCCTGGAGTTGGTGGTCGGTCTTGAAACTTTTGTGCTCGAAGCCGGCGATAGCTACTACTTTGAAAGCACCAAGCCGCATCGTTTTCGCAACCCGTTCGACGTGCCGGCGCGGCTAATCAGCGCAGCCACACCTGCGAACTTTTGACAGAAGAGGCGTGCTGCCAGCGTTGCAGACACACCCGTTGCTGTAACCGTGAGGCCGAATCTCCCTTTATTTAATAGGGTTGTTTCGGCATGACGGGCTAACCGTTATACTTTCGCCGCCTGCGAAACCGTGGCCGCAGGCGTGAATAGCCACCATTGAGGGTGAACGCGTGAACCTAATTATGAAAATGCTGGCTGCACCAGCAACCGTACTGGCCCTATGGGCTGTCAGCGCTCAAGCTGCGACCAATGATGAAATTGCCAAGCGCCTGGAGCCTGTCGGCCAAGTCTGTGTTCAGGGCCAGGAATGCAAAGGGATGGAAGTGGCCGTGGCGGCGGGCGGCGGCGGTGGCGCGAAGACGCCGGATGACGTGATTGCCAAGCACTGCAATGCGTGCCACGGCACGGGTTTGCTGGGCGCACCGAAGATCGGTGACAGCGCGGCCTGGAAAGACCGCGCCGACCACCAGGGCGGCCTCGACGGCCTGCTGGCCAAGGCGATCACCGGCTTGAACGCCATGCCGCCAAAAGGCACATGCGCCGATTGCTCGGATGACGAGCTTAAAGGTGCAATCGAGAAGATGTCTGGATTGAAGTAAAAAGTTAAGCCTTTACAAAAGGTTAGCCCGCAAAGTGGGCTAACCTTTGGGTAACAAGAGCGCTTTCGCATATTTTAAAGTACCAAGGTCGCCAGTAGCCCTACGGCTCCAAGAATGAATCCGATGAGTGCCCCGCGCCCCGGTAGTTCCTTTAGCATCGCATAAATGACGATGGGTTCTAATATAAGCAGCAGTGTGAGTGACACCACTGTCACGATCCATATATTCCCTGTGCCTTGGTAACCTAACCAATAAGCGAATATCAGGCTTATGCCGGCAATGCATATGAGTAAAATAGGTTTTATAAAAAGTTCAGGGTTTTCTATAACTCGTCCAGAAAGTTTTGAGGCATACACTTCACTATAGATAGTTAGGATTTCGCCAAACACCATGAGCACCATGGAGGCTATTAAATAGTGACTGTTTTTCATTATTTATCTCTAGTTAGGATGTCTAGTATTTCACTCGCGGCAGCTTCCGCATAATCACTATTGCCTAGAAGAAAGTGTGGCCCGTCATGATCGAGCAAGAAAGTATTTCTGTAAGGGGTACTTTCAAGTTGAATAATACGGTTTAAGGTTTTTTCAATCAGCTCTAGACAAGATGAGTGGTTGTTTCTTAATAATTTTATAGCGTTTGCGAAATGGGTTGCTTCGTCGGCGATTAAGTTACAAATCCATGTGTCGAAGCCCGAGTGCCCAAACTGATTATAGAACGTATCTTTCTTGTATGTTTTGACTGAAATGTATTCATCGTACGCAAACACAGTAAGTAAGCTTAGTTCGTTTGATAAAATTTCTTCAAAGGGTTTAAAGTCGCTGTTTCTTGATTTTAAATTGTCCAAGATAGTTTCTTCGTCTGTATTAAATATCAAACGATTCAGTTCTATAAAGCCGTCGGCATGATTTTTTTCATCTAAAAACCATAAGTCTAAATATTGCACGAAGTATGGGGAAAACTCAGAGCGTCTCGGATAAAGGTAGTGATACAGGTTTATCGCGTCGTACTCAGAGACTAAGTCAGCCAAAAAGAAATCCTCGTATTTTGGGTCAATGCCGGGATTGACCCAGTCGCTATTGGCGATTTCTTTGAATAGCGCTCTAGAGCTCCAATGACGCTTATTGAGGAAGGGAGGTTTCATTTTTTCGCTCCGTTTGATGTGTGAGTGTCATGGCCCAATTTTTTGATGATGGCTGGGATTATTGATTCTTGTATTTCTTTTTTAGTGATTGGATAATCAAGCGTGTTGTGGTCTAACACAAAGGTTCCTGTGTATTCTTTTTTTTCAAAATCTAATGTGAAAAGTTCTTTAAGTATGGACGGGGCTTCTTGAAGCCTATTCGGGAATAGCTGTTTAGCTTGTTCTATGAAAAAGAAAAAATGCTTAGCTTCATCTCTTTTGGTTTTTCTGATCCAGACTGACAATTGCGAGGAACTAAAGTTGTCGTAATTTTTTATGCTGCGCTGATAGACGTGCGTCGTGATTATCTCGTCATACGCAAGCAAGATGAGAAGTCTAAGTGGGTCCTGCATAAAGGGGGCTAGGCTGTTGAAGTCGGATTGTCTTGTTTCAACTTCCATTGCTACAACGTCAAGCGGAATTCCTGTGTAGGCTGAATAAATCAGAGAGAAGCCATACGCGTGATCGATTTCATCTCTAAGCCAAGGCTTTAAGATATTTGCCAATTCAGAGATGCAAGCTGGATTCTGATCAGCGATATGCCAATAAAGCCTCCTTGCATCGTATTCGGTAATTATTGAGTCGAAGAAAATTTCTTTCCAAGTAGCCTTCTCTGCCTTGCTAAGCGTTAACGGAGGAAAGCAAAAATCCTTGAGAATTGAAGACGCATTGCTTGATTTTTTCGGCGTATTAGAGGTGCTCTGCATGTTATTCATGATAGCGGCCTTTTGGTAAAGTTATTTTTCAGGTAGACGGCTTCATACTAAAAAGTTACTGAAAGACAGCGTGTGGTCGACATCCGATGGTTTCCAGTCTGTCTGTTGACTGACGATGGGCTCCCAATAGTTAACAGTGATGTCGTATACGTAACGCCAATCCAAATTTTCCGACTCTATAACGCCAGCGTTTGGAAAGTATTCTGCCCATTTCATGCCGCCAATTATGCTGGAGGCAACCTGTAAGCTTGTCGCACTGTTGTAGTTGGCCATTTTCCTGGCTTTACCAATTGATAGATTTGACCCTAACCAGAAGGCGCGGAATTTTTTGCTGATTAGGAAAACGCCAAGCTCATCTATTCCCGAAATAATTTCGTCTTTCATAATCGTTTTTTTGATTTTTTCTGATTGCTCACTCTGACCCAAAAGTTGCATTGAATCGAGTGTCTGATCACAAGGTTCATACGCATAGTAAACAGTTGGGCGGTAGGTAGGATTCTCGGGGTCGCCTAAAGTCAAATATTCAGCAATTGACAGTGCTTCGTTATGGGTTAGTAAATAGGCAGAAAATTCCAAATAGTTAGGTGACCAGCTTTTAACTCTAACGTTACACCCTTGCTCTAGCATTTCTAGTGCATATCCATTTTTCCTTGCGCCGTAAGGAATTTCTGTTTCGTGTGTGCCCCAGCCCAATTCTGCTGCTTGCAGGCATTCGGTAACGAGACCGTCCACAGACCATGTGGAGACGAAGTTTAGGGGGGCGCGGGCTGATGCACTGACTTGGGAGTCATGCTCGGAGATTTGTATAACTTGTATTTCAAGGATGTTGGCAAGCGCTGCCCATTCAATCTGGTTTTTCGGTTCTGCTACTATGTTGTTTGCTGCGGCCATTTCTACTAAAGCTTTCTTTAATAAAATTGAGATGAAACCAGGATTTGCGCCATGGGCGACAACAGCGGTTGGGCCAGTAGTTTTCTGTTGATACGTTTTCATTACCTCGCGAAGCTGATAGTTTGTGATAAGCGCCTGGTATTTTTCGTCTTTGTAGGCCCACGGCTCTATACAGGTGTCTAGATAAAGTGAGTCATACTTTTGAGCCAGTTCTAAAAGCTCCAGGCTTGAGACAGATACTGCGAGGTTCACTAAAAAAGTATTTCCGTTTAAGTACGGCGAGAGTATGGGTTTGAAGTTTTCAGCGGTTATGGCCTTTTCTTCCAGGGTGGCTGAAAATTCGGTGGTGATTTCGATAAGGCTCTCGTTTAGGTGTTTCTCAAAAATTGTCACTTTCACTCCATTGTAATGCCTTGATAATAGTGGGAGCAGGCCTTGTGCGACGCTTCCGAAACCGATAATTATTATATGATTAATGTTTTTCATTGCGTTTCCTTGGGTATTTGTATTCGTTAGGTGTATAGCCTTTTGAAGACGGTTTCATACTGAAATCGATATTAGTGCGTGGATATAATTTGTGTTTTGATCTTGTCCTAAATGAACGTAGGGCTTTTATTCAATGAGTCGTAAGGCTTTTCTTTGGTCGTAATCTCGGGTTAAACCTTTATGATATGTTTCTGTTTTAATTAGGCTTTTATTTGGCAGTTTCTTCATGCGCACAGGGATGGCCTTATCAAATTGATTGCTGTTCATTGCAGCAAAGACCCGGCAAGCTCGGTCCAACCCCTAATCACGGAATGTTCAGGAGGGTCGGATGGTGCAGTTGTGTTCAATCGAGCAAGCAGTTGACGACGTACTGGCACGCTTGCCGGCGCATATCCACATGGGCATGCCGCTCGGTCTGGGCAAGCCCAACCTGTTCGTCAATGCGCTGTACCGGCGTATCGCCAAGCTGCCGGAGCGCGAGCTGACGATCTATACCGCACTGGCCCTGGGCCGCCCGACCATGGGTGACGGCTTGCAGAAGCGCTTTCTCGAACCCTTTATCGAGCGGGTATTCGGCGACTATCCCGAGCTGGATTTCCTGGCGGATTTGCACAAGGACAGCCTGCCAAAGAACATCCGTGTGCAGCAGTTCTTCATGCAGCCCGGCAGCCTGCTGCATAGCGCGTCGGCGCAGCAGGACTACGTCAGCAGCAACTACAGCCACGCTGCCCGCGATATCAACGCCGCCGGCTTGAACCTGGTGGCGCAATTGGTCGCCAGCAGCGCCGAACACCCCGACCGGCTGAGCTTGAGCTGCAACCCCGATATCACCCTCGACCTGCTGCCGATGATCGCCAAGCGCCGCGAAGCAGGCGAAACCATCCTCGTCGTCGGCCAGGTTCACAGCGATTTGCCCTATATGCCCGGCGATGCCGAACTGGGTATGGACGCCTTCGATTACCTGATCGACGAGAAGGACAGCACCACGTTGTTCTCCACACCGAATATGCCGGTCGGCTTTCAAGACCACTTTATCGGCTTGCATGCCAGCACCCTGGTGCGCGATGGCGGCACGTTGCAGATTGGCATTGGCTCTATGGGCGATGCGCTGACCGCCGCCTTACTGGCGCGCCAGGCCGATAACGAAGCCTACCGGTTGTTGCTGACGGATCTGGATGTTTACCAGTGGGCGCCTTTGATCAGCCGCGAAGGCGGTGTCGAGCCCTTTGCGCGTGGCCTTTATGGATGCAGCGAAATGTTCGTCAACGGCCTGCTGGTGCTGGCCGATGCCGGGATTATTCGGCGCAAGGTCTACCCGGATGTGACGACCCAGCAGCAGGCCAACGCCGGCACCCTGGATGACGCCGCGCAGCCCGACGGTGTTTCCATTCACGGCGGTTTCTTCCTCGGGCCGCGCAGCTTTTACCAGCGTTTGCAGGAAATGACTCACGCCAAACGCCTCGAATTCAACATGACCGCCATCAGCTACATCAACGAGCTGTACGGGCAGGAAGCACTCAAGCGTCTGCAACGCCTGGATGCGCGCTTTATCAACAGCGCGATCATGGTGACGCTGCTCGGTGCGGGCGTGGCCGACCAGCTCGAAGACGGTCGCGTACTCAGCGGCGTGGGCGGGCAGTACAACTTTGTTGCGCAAGGCCATGCGCTGGAGGGCGCGCGTTCAATCCTGATTCTGCGCAGCTGGCGCGAGTCGGCGGGTGAGGTCAGTTCCAATATAGTCTGGGAGTACGGGCACTGCACCATCCCACGGCACCTGCGGGATATCGTCATTACCGAATACGGCATTGCCGACTTGCGCGGTCAGACGGATGCCAAGGTGATCGAGGCCTTGCTCAAGGTCACCGACTCGCGCTTCCAGAACGACCTGATCGAACAGGCGCAAAAGGCTGGCAAGCTGGCCAAGGACTTCGAACTGGACCCACGTTTTACTGAGAATACGCCGGAGCGGCTCAAGGGCATTCAGGCGCGGCATCGCCGGTTGTTTCCGGAATATCCGTTGGGCACTGATTTTACCGATGAGGAACGGGACCTGTTGCGCGCCCTTAACTGGCTCAAGAGCAAATTCAAGCTGACGGAGATTCTGGAATTGGGCCGGGCGGCACTGGATGCACCGGAGCCGGAGGCGTTTCCCGAGCATTTGAAGCGCATGCGGCTGGATCAGCCGGAGGGGTTGAAAGAGGATCTGTATCAGCGCTTGCTGCTTGCTGGCCTCCAAGCCACCGCGCACTGACAGGCACCAAAAATCAAATGTGGGAGCTGGCTTGCCTGCGATAGCGGAGTGTCAGTCGACAGAGTTGTCGACTGTCAGGCCCTCATCGCAGGCAAGCCAGCTCCCACATTTTTAATCGAGTTCAGGCAGTGATTACTCGATGAAGGTGACGACGCCACCGGCCAGCGACTTCACCCGCGCCAGCGACTCAACCCGATAACCCTGCGCGTCCAGCTCCGCACGGCCACCCTGGAACGACTTCTCAATCACAATCCCCAAGCCTGCAACGGTCGCGCCGGCTTGCTTGATGATCGAGATCAGCGCCTGGGACGCTTTGCCGTTGGCCAAAAAGTCGTCGATCACCAGCACGCGGTCGCTGCTGGTCAGGTGACGTGGGGAAATCGCCACGGTGCTTTCGACCTTCTTGGTGAAGGAATACACAGTGGCCGACAGCAGGTTTTCAGTCAGGGTCAGAGACTGTTGCTTGCGGGCGAAGATCACCGGTACGCCGAGGTTCAGGCCGGTCATGATCGCCGGGGCGATGCCCGAGGCTTCGATGGTGACGATCTTGGTGATGCCCGAGTCCTTGAACAGCGCGGCGAATTCGTCGCCGATCAACTTCATCAGTGCCGGGTCGATCTGGTGGTTCAGAAAGGCATCAACCTTGAGGACCTGATCGGAAAGCACGATGCCTTCTTCGCGAATTTTCTTGTGCAGTGCTTCCACGGAAAGCTTCCTCTAATGGCGCGGTGTGCGCCGAAAGTAGATTAAAAAGTAGTCGATTCTAGCGCTTTAACATCGCGCGTATGTCCGCCAAGGCGGTGTTGCCGCGAACGGCCTTCACCTCGGTCGGGGTGTCGTCATTGCCTTCCCAGGCCAGATCGTCCGGCGGCAGTTCATCCAGGAACCGGCTGGGGGCACAATCGATGATTTCGCCGTATTGCTTGCGCTTGGCGGCGAAGGTGAAGGCCAGTGTCTGACGTGCGCGGGTAATGCCCACGTAGGCCAGGCGCCGTTCTTCTTCGATGGTGTCAGCTTCAATGCTGGAGCGGTGCGGAAGGATTTCCTCTTCCATGCCCATGATGAACACGTAAGGGAATTCCAAGCCCTTGGACGCGTGCAGGGTCATCATCTGCACGCCTTCGGCGCCGTCTTCTTCTTCCTGTTGGCGCTCAAGCATGTCGCGCAACACCAGCTTGCCGATGGCGTCTTCGACGGTCATCTCGCCTTCTTCGTCCTTCTCCAGCGTGTTTTTCAACGCCTCGATCAGGAACCAGACGTTGCCCATGCGGTAATCCGCAGCCTTGTCGCTGGAACTGTTGGTGCGCAGCCAGTTTTCATAGTCGATGTCCATGACCATGCTGCGCAGGGCGCTGATCGGGTCTTCGCCGGCGCACTGCTCGCGTACCTTGTCCATGAAGCGTTTGAAGCGCGACAGGCGATCGGTGAAGCGCGTGTCCAGGTGCTCGCCCAGGCCGATTTCGTCGGTGGCGGCGTACATCGAGATCTTGCGTTCGGTGGCGTAGTTGCCGAGCTTTTCCAGGGTGGTGGAGCCGATCTCTCGACGCGGCACGTTGATCACGCGCAGGAAGGCGTTGTCGTCATCCGGGTTCACGATCAGCCGGAAGTAGGCCATCAGGTCTTTTACTTCCTGGCGTCCGAAAAAGCTGTTGCCGCCCGACAGGCGATACGGCACCTGATGGTGCTGCAGTTTCAGCTCGATCAGCTTGGCCTGGTAGTTGCCGCGATACAGGATCGCGAAATCGCTGTAGGGCCGGTCGGTACGCAAGTGCAGGCTGAGGATTTCCACGGCCACGCGCTCGGCTTCGGCGTCTTCATTGCGGCAGCGGATCACGCGGATCTCGTCGCCATGGCCCATCTCACTCCACAGTTGTTTTTCAAACTCGTGGGGGTTGTTGGAGATCAGCACGTTGGCGCAGCGCAGGATACGGCTGGTGGAGCGGTAGTTCTGCTCCAGCATCACCACTTTCAGGGACGGGTAGTCGTCCTTGAGCAGCATCAGGTTTTCCGGGCGCGCGCCACGCCAGGCGTAGATCGACTGGTCGTCGTCGCCTACCACGGTGAACTGGTTGCGCGTGCCGATGAGCATTTTCACCAGCAGGTATTGGCTGGCGTTGGTGTCCTGGTATTCGTCCACCAGCAGGTAGCGCACCTTGTTCTGCCATTTTTCGAGGATGTCGGCGTGTTCCTCGAACAGCTTTACCGGCAGCAGGATCAGGTCGTCGAAGTCCACCGCGTTGAACGCCTTGAGCGTGCGCTGGTAGTGGGTGTAGACGATGGCGGCGGTCTGCTCCTTGGGGTTGCGCGCGTTTTCCAGGGCCTGGGGCGGCAGGATCAGGTCGTTTTTCCAGGCGCCGATCATGTTCTTGATCTCATCCACGCCGTCGTCGCCTGCGTATTCCTTCTGCATGATGTCAGTCATCAGCGACTTCACATCGGTCTCGTCGAAGATCGAGAAGCCCGGCTTGTAGCCCAGCCGCACGTGCTCCTTGCGGATGATGTTCAAGCCCAGGTTGTGGAACGTGCACACCGTAAGGCCACGGCCTTCGCCGCCCTTGAGCAGCGTGCCGACACGCTCCTTCATTTCGCGCGCGGCCTTGTTGGTAAAGGTCATGGCGACGATGTACTGGGCACGGATGCCGCAGTTCTGGATCAGGTGCGCGATCTTGCGGGTGATCACGCTGGTCTTGCCGGAGCCAGCACCGGCGAGCACCAATAGAGGGCCGCCGACGTAGTTCACGGCTTCTTGCTGCCGGGGATTGAGTCGGGACATACAGAAATCAGGGAGTCGTTGTTCAAAAGGGCGGGCATTTTAACAGGCTGGCAAGATTCTGCTGCTTTAGAACGACGGTGTGACGTACCACTCGATCTAAATTTGCCGGTTTTGATACTTTGCCGCAGGATGTGACGGGTAACTGCAGCGAATGTATACCGTTAGCGTATTTGATAACCCTTATCATTGGTGATTATCAGGCCGCGCGTCATAATGCCCGCCGCCAAAAAATTTTGCAGAGTCTAGGGAGCTAGCTTGTCTACGCCTGTCGAACCCTTGCGTTTGCTGCTACTGGCCGATGAGCCAGCGTGGGCAGCGTTGTTGCGCGAGTGCCTGGCGCCGATGGGCGATGGGGCTGTGCTGGTCAGCGCGCCCAACTGGGACTCGGTGAGTCGTCTGTTCGATGACGACCACAGTGCCGTGTTATTGACCACGCCCAGCCTGCAACCCGGCCCAGGCCGTTGCAGCCTGCCGTGCATATTGCTGCTGGAGCAGGAACCGCTGGTTTCACCGCTGGGTGTGAGCGATTGGCTGGTCTTTGGTGCATTGGATACCGATACCTTGCGCCGCTGCCTGCGCCACGTGCGTGAGCGCGGCGTGCTGGAAAACACCCTGCAGCGCCTGGCCGAACAGGACCCGCTGACCGGTATCGCCAACCGCCAGGGTTTCCAGACCTTGCTGGCGGCGCGCCTGGCTGAAAACGAAGGCCGTGGCCTGGCCCTCGGCCATCTGGACCTCGACAATTTTCGTCACGCCAACGACGCCTTGGGCCATCAGGCCGGCGATCGTTTGATCCTGCAAGTGGTCTCGCGGCTCAAGAGCCAACTCGAAGCCGGTGACCAACTGGCGCGCCTGGGCAGCGACGAATTCGCCCTGCTGATCGACACCCGCCGTGCGCCCCAGCGCGCCGAGTGGATGGCCGAGCGCATTACCGAAGCCATGGCCGAGCCGTATTGGGTGGATGGCGAAAGCCTGCTGATCGGCTGCAGCCTGGGCGTGGCACATGCCCGTGCCCGCGCCGGGGCCGACCCGCTGATGTGGCACGCGCACATCGCCATGCAGCAGGCCAAGAGTACCCAGGGCTGTACCTTTCACATCTTCAACGAACGCATCAACCGCAACGCCCGCAGCCTGGCCGACCTGGAAAGTGAGCTGCGCCGTGCTCTGCGCCGCGACGAACTGGAGCTGCATTACCAGCCGCGCCTGGATTTGGACGACGGGCATATCGTCGGCCTGGAAGCGCTGGTGCGCTGGCGCCACGGCGAGCGTGGCCTGTTGCCACCCAGCGAATTCGTGCCCTTGGCCGAACAGAGTGGCCTGATTGTGCCATTGGGTTACTGGGTGATCTCGCGGGCCTTGCGCGATATGCAAGACCTGCGCGAACGCGGCCTGCCGCCGCTGCATATGGCGGTCAACCTGTCGTTTCGCCAATTCCAGGACAGCCAGTTGCTTTCGACGTTGAGCCGGCTGATCGCCGAGCGTGGTGTCGAAGCCCAGTGGCTGGAATTCGAGCTGACCGAAACCGCCGTGATGCGCCGCAGTGACTTGGTCAAGCAGACCATGGACGCCCTTGGCCGTTTGGGTGTGCGGTTTTCCCTGGATGATTTCGGCACCGGTTTTTCCTCATTCGTGCACCTCAACAGCCTGCCAATTGCCTTGCTGAAGATCGACAAGAGCTTCGTCGGCGGCATGGAAGAGCGCGAAGAAAACCGCAAGCTGGTGCATGCCATGATCAACCTGGCCCACAACCTCAACCTGGAAGTGGTGGCCGAAGGGGTGGAAACCCCTGAACAGCTGGCGTTGTTGCGGCTGTTTGGGTGTGATCAGGCCCAGGGTTACCTGATCAGCAAGCCGTTGCCGTTGCCGGAGCTGGTGGAGTATTTGACGTTCGGCAAGAGCCAGCAGGCGCTGCTGGGCTGAAGGTTGTAAACCCAATCAAAAATGTGGGAGCTGGCTTGCCTGCGATAGCGGTGGGCCAGCCAGCCAATTTGGCACCTGACACACCGCCATCGCAGGCAAGCCAGCTCCCACATTGGCCGAGTACATTCTCTAGTCTGGTTGCATGGCCGGGAATTGCGTGCGCACTTCAGGCTCCTGCCGAATCATCCGCTTCATCTTCGCCTCAAACGCCCACGTCAGGCTGACGGCCGCACACGCCAGCCCAAGCGCCAAACCCCACCACACGCCCGTTGGGCCCCAGCCCAGGGTGAACGCCATCAACCAAGCAGACGGCGCGCCGATCAGCCAATAGCAACCCAAACCCACCAGGAAGGTGGTCTTGGCGTCCTTCAGCCCGCGAATACAGCCCATGGCAATGGTTTGCACGCCGTCGAACAACTCAAACCACGCCGCCACGGCCAACAGGCTGACCGCCAGCACGATGACGTCGTGGAAGGCTGGGTCGTTATGGTCCAGAAACAGCCCGATAAGCGCATCGGAAAACAGCCACAGCACAACGGCAAATCCCAACATCACCAACGCGCCAAAACCGATGCCGACCCGCCCGGCCATGCGCGCCTGCAGCAATTGCCCGGCGCCGTAATGCTGGCCGATGCGCATGGTAATCGCGTAGGACATCCCCGCCGGCACCATGAACGCCACCGAAACGATTTGCAGGGCAATCTGATGCGCTGCCAATTGCGTACTGCCCATGGTGCCCATGCACAACGCCGCGAAGGCAAACAAACCGACCTCCACTGCATAGGTGCCGCCAATCGGCAGGCCCAGGCGCCATAGCTCACGCAGATACTGAGTGTTAAGGCGCAGCAGGCCCGCGCCGAGCGGGTAGGCTGCGTAAGCCCGGTTGCTGCGGATGTACCACATCAGCGCCAGGGCCATGCTGTTGGCGACGATCGCTGTTACCAGGCCGATGCCCATCAGGCCGAGCTTCGGCAGACCGAACATGCCTTCGATCAAGGCATGGTTGAGCAAGTAGTTGAGTACCGTGCCGCCCAGGCTGATCACCATCACCGGCGTTGCCTTGCCGATGGCGCTGGTGAAACCGCGCAAGGCCATGAAGCTCAGGTAGCCGGGCAGGGCGAACGGCAGGATGGTCAAGAATTGCCCAGCCGCCTGCACGTTGGTTTCGGTCTGGCCGAACATCAGCAGCACGGGCTTGAGATTCCACAACAGCAAGCCGGCCACCAACGCCATCAACCACGCCAACCAAAGACCTGCTTGGGTCAGGCGAGTGGCGCCTTCGATGTCACTGGCGCCATGACGGATGGCGACCAGCGTGCCGACGGCGGCAATCACACCGATGCAGAAGATCGCGACGAACGAATAGCTCGCCGCGCCCAAGCCGCCACCGGCCAGGGCTTCGGGGCTCAGGCGGGCCATCATCAGCGTGTCGGTCAGCACCATCAGCATGTGCGCCAACTGTGAGGCAATCAACGGCCCCGACAGCCGCAGAATGGCCCAGAGTTCAGTACGCACCGGATGTTGCATGATCATCACACTCAAAAAGTCAGAGGGTTGGGAAAGGGCTGATTCTCGGCGCTCCCGAGGCATTACACAAAAGGATAAAAGCGATCATTCGCATGATTAAAACTCATGGTAGGGTTGGGTATTGATCTGAGGGGGTTCTTCTATGGCACGCCGTCTACCGCCGCTGTATGCCTTGCGCGCCTTTGAAGCCGCCTCCCGGCACAACTCATTTACCCGTGCGGCGGATGAGCTTTCCATCACGCAAAGTGCTGTCAGCCGGCATATCCGCACGCTCGAAGAGCACTTCGCCTGCCGCCTGTTCCAGCGCAGTGGCCGCAACCTGCAGCTCACCGAAGCGGCGCGCCTGCTGTTGCCCGGCGTGCGCGAAGGCTTCGCGGCGCTGGAACGCGCCTGCCACACCCTGAACGCCGAAGACGACATCCTGCGCATGAAGGCGCCATCGACCCTGACCATGCGCTGGTTGCTGGCGCGGCTCAGTCGCTTTCGCGCCTTGCAGCCTGGCAATGAAGTGCAACTGACCAGTGCATGGATGAGCGTGGATGAAGTGGACTTCAACCAGGAACCCTTCGACTGCGCTGTATTACTGAGCTACGGGCACTTTCCGGCGGATTGGGAGGCCTGCTACCTGTTCCCCGAACTGCTGATCCCGGTGGGTGCGCCCAACCTGCTCAATGACGGGCCGTGGGACGTCCCGCGTCTGGCAAGCGCCGAGCTGCTGCACCCCACACCCGACCGCCGTGACTGGCGCAATTGGCTGGAGCACATGGGGTTGTCGTCCCAGGTGTCGCTCAAGGGTGGGCAGGTGTTCGATACCTTGGAGTTGGGCATGATCGCCGCCGCGCGGGGTTACGGCGTGTCCATGGGCGATTTGCTGATGGTGGCCGAAGATGTGGCCCAGGGCCGTTTGAGCCTGCCGTGGCCGACGGCGGTGGCCAGTGGGGAAAATTACTACCTGGTGTGGCCGAAAACCCGTCCCGGTGGCGAGCGTTTGCGGCGATTGGCGGAGTTTCTTCAAGGCGAAGTCAATGCCATGGAATTGCCCCAGGTTGAACGCCTGGCCTAGCGCTTCGGTGCAATCGTTTGCGCGGTACCCCTGTAAATCGCTCAAGTATTGTCTGCGCTTGCCGAATAAGGTGTGCTGGAACCCTTATTTTCCAGCGTTTCCCACCAGATAATTTGCCGAGCTGCGCTAAGAGATCAGGATGATCCTGGCCTCGGCCAGGAGCTGTCATGTCTCAACCTCGCGCTCGGATCGCCTCCCAGTTAGGCCTCGCCTTGGCCGTTATTTTGGCGGTCGTCATCAGCGGCAGTACTGTTTTTGCCCTGCGTTCCTTGGATTCGGCCAACCTCGACACCCGCGAGGAACACCTGGCCAGCGAGGCACGCTTGCTGGCCGATCAACTCAACACCTTCCACAGCACCTTGCGCGAGAGCACTCAGCGATTGAGCGGGCTGTTTGAAAAGCGCTTTGGCGCCGGCTTGAGTGTGCGCCCGGACCAGCAAGTCGCCGTGGCCGGTGTGCAGACCCCGAGTCTGTTGTTGGGCGATGAGGTGTTGAACAACAACTTCGCTGAGGTGGACGAGTTCAAGCAGATGTCCGGCGGGGTGGCCACGGTGTTTGTGCGCAGTGGCGAAGACTTCATTCGCATCAGTACCTCCCTGACCAAACAAGATGGCAATCGCGCCATCGGGACTGTGCTGGATCACCAGCATCCGGCCTACCAGCGCCTGTTGGCCGGGCAGAATTACATCGGGCGGGCGGTGTTGTTCGATCGCGCCTACATGACCCAGTACAGCCCCGTGCGCGATGCCGCCGGCAAGGTGATCGCCGTGTTGTTTATCGGCTTTGATTACACCGATGAGCAAAAGGCCCAGTTCGACAACCTCAAGCGCTTCCGTATCGGCCAGACTGGCTCGCTTGCCTTGCTGGACGAACAGAAGCACTGGCTGGTGCCACCGGCGGGTGTGCAGGCGTTGGATCAGGCGGTCCCGGTGATACTTGATCTGGCCAAGAACCCAGGCAAAGGCCGCTTCTGGAGCGACAAGGACGAAGATTTCTACAGTGTCGCGGTGCCGTTCGAAGGCGGCCCGTGGTCGGTGGTGGCGAGCATGCCGAAGTCCGAAATTCGTGCAGTCACCTGGGCGGTCGGCATTCGCCTGGTGATCGGCAGCGTGCTGGCGATGTTGCTGGCAGTAGGCGCAGCGGTGTGGTTGCTGCGCAGCAAATTGCAGCCTTTGAGCGACCTGGTGCGCCAGGCCGAAGCCTTGGGCGCCGGCGATTTGAGCGCACGCTTGAATGTGTCCAGCCATGACGAAATCGGCCAGTTGGCGAGCAGCTTCAACCAGATGGGCGAAGCGCTGTCGACCATGGTCTCGCACATCCGTAAAGCGGCCGAAGAGGTCAACAGCCGGGCTCAGGCGTTGTCCGGCCTGTCGGGTGGTGCCTATGAGGGCATGGAGCAGCAGTCCGGCGAAATCACCAGCATGGCTGGCGCAGTGGAAGAGTTCAGCGCGACCTCGCTGAACATTGCCGACAACATGGGCAATACCGAGCGATTGGCCCAGGAAAACGCCCAGCAGACGCGTATTGGCCGCACCTCGATGCAAGAGGCATCGTCATCGCTGGAGCATATCGCCACCGCCCTCAACAGCACGGCCACGGTGATCAACACCTTGGGCCAGCGCTCCCAGGAAATTGGCGGGATCGTCGGCGTGATCACCTCGATTGCCGAGCAAACCAACCTGCTGGCGCTCAACGCCGCCATCGAGGCGGCGCGGGCCGGTGAACAAGGCCGGGGCTTTGCGGTGGTTGCCGACGAAGTGCGCAACCTGGCCTCGCGCACGCGCCAGGCCACCGACGAAATCTCGGTGATGATCCAAAGCATCCAGCAGGAAACCGGCAACGCCATCAGCACCATGGAGCACGGCAACGTGTTGATGCAGGAAGGCCTGTCGCGCAACGCCGACGTCGCTTCGGCCCTGGCGCGCATCGACGAGCAAAGCCGTTCGGCAGGCCAGCAATTTGCTGCCATTACCACCGCGACCCAGGAGCAGAGCAGCACGGCCAACGTGCTGAGCAGCAACTTGCAAAGCATCGCATTGGCTAACAGCGAACAGCGCGAAGTGGTGTCGAACCTGGCCATTACCGCCAAGGAACTGGAAACCCTGGCGGCAGGCTTGCGGCAGGAGGTCGACCGTTTTCGTTAAGGCTTAATGCTCGCCCAGGCCTGGGTCCACGCGCTTGCCGATATCCTTGAGGCGCGCCAGTTGGTCGACCATCCCAGGCGCCTCGTCCATGCTGGTGACGAAGGTCCACAGGTAGGTCATGACCGCGTAGATGTGGCCGGCCTTGACCGCCGGCGACAAAGCCAGCTGGCTTATCGCGACCACAAACAGCAGGGCTGCCAGCGTGCCGAGAAACAGGTACGCGGCGGCCTCGCGGTCAGACAGCCAGATGCGCAGGCGTGACAGCACGTGGTAGTGGCGACGCAAGGTGGGTGCGCCGACTTTTTCCACCAGGCCGATTTCTTTCTCCAGGCGATCATTCAGGCGCTCATGCAGTTCCTGGTTGCGCTGGGCAAAGCGTGGCAGCAGCGTCACGCACAGCAGCAGGGCGGCCAGGCACGCCAGGCCGACCCACGGCTCAATCACGATCAGCATCACCGCTGCGCCAATAATCGAGACCAACGCGGTGGCGATAATCGGCACGTGTTTTTCAAAGAAGTCGACGAATTCGCGCGCAAGCACCACCCGCGCGGCGGATTTTGAGGTGCTGTGGTTCTGCTGGCGTTGGTTGAGAATCACCGGCACCGCAAGGTCGGCATAGATCCGCGTAAAAGTGCGCGTATCCAGCGCCCGCCGCGCCGCGCCGACCACCCAGAACGCCATCACCACCAACGCATAGAACAATGCGCTGGTGGCATCGCCACGGATAATCGAGTCCACCGCAAACCCGGCAAACAACGGGTAGGCCAACAGCAGCGCATTCTCCAGCGCCACCAGTGACAGTGTGCAGAACAGCTTGCCGGGGTATGCCTTGGCGATCGCCTTGAGCGTTTGGCCGGCGGATTGCTGGCCGATTTTCTTGCTTTCTTCAATCAGGATTTGCGGGGTCACGGATGACATGGGTGCACCAAAGGAGTGATAGACGCTATTATTGAGCGACTGCTCAAGTATCCTTGAGCGATCGCTCAAAAAGCAAGCGCCGCTTATCTACCGGCGCCCAAAGGAATTGCCCATGTCGCGTATCGACCGTAAAGACCAGATCATCGCCGCTGCCCTGGAGCTGTTTCGCAGCAAGGGCTTTGCCGATGTGTCCACCCGCGACCTGGCCGAGCATGCCGGCTTGTCGCGCAGCCACGTCTATCACTACTTCAGCGACTGGAACGAACTGCGTCGCGAAGCCTTTGTGCGCTTTGCCAATGAGCAATTGGATGAAGTGCGCGAGCCCTTGGCAGATGCTCCGCCACTTGAGGCGCTGGTGGGTTTTTTAGGTGATTGCCTGCCGAGCACCGCTGATGCCGGCTGGGCGTTGTGGCTGGATGCCTGGGACGAAGCCATGCACGACCCGCAAATGGCCCAGGCGTATCTGGTGATCAACGCGCAGTGGCAAGGCATGCTGGCTGAGGTGATTGAGCGAGGCGTGGCTGAGGGGATTTTTCGCTGCGACTCGCCGCAACGCGCGGCCCGGCAAATCTTCGCGTTGGCGATGGGGTATGCCGATGACCTGATGCTCAAGCCGTCTGTGGAATCGGCCGAGGCGGTACTGGATGAGGTCATGGAAGTGGCGCAGCTGCTGTTGGGTTTCTCCGCATAAGGGCTCGGTATTTACACCATTTCACTGTGGCGAGCGGGCTTGCCCCGCGTTGGGCTGCGCTGCGGCCCCGGCTCTACCGGTTGAATCGTATTGGCCGGATCAGGAGCGCTTCGCACTCCAACGCGAGGCAAGCCCGCTCGCCACAAAAGCCCACATGCCACAGAATTTGCGTTCATTAAGCGCTAGCCGACTGCCGCAGGCCGGTACTGCAAGGCCTCCTGCAAATGATGCCGGGCAATGTTTTCAACCCGCTCAAGGTCCGCCAGGGTGCGCGCTACCTTGAGCAGCCGGTGGGCTGCGCGCAGGGACAAGGTCAGTCGCTCGCAGGCGCTTTCCAGCCAGCCTTCATCGGCTTTTGCCAGTGTGCAGTGCTCGCGTAACCCCGGCAGATTCAGAAAGGCATTGGCGCAGCCCTGGCGCTTTTGCTGGCGTTCTCGAGCCTCTGCCACCTGCGCCGAAGCCGTCGCCGTATTATCGCCAGTGTGTTGGGTCGGGTTCAGCGCAGTGGTCTCCCGTGCCACGGTCAGGTGCAAGTCGATCCGGTCCAGCAACGGCCCTGAGAGCTTGTTGCGATAACGCTGAATCTGCTCCGGCGTACACCGACAGCGCCCGCTGGGTTCGCCCAAATAGCCGCAAGGGCAGGGGTTCATGGCGGCCACCAATTGAAAACGTGCCGGAAAACTCACCCGGTCGCGGGCGCGGGAGATCACGATATGCCCGGATTCGAGCGGCTCGCGCAGCACTTCCAGCACCTTGCGATCAAACTCCGGCAGCTCATCCAGAAACAGCACGCCATGATGGGCCAGGGTAATTTCCCCCGGCTGCGGTTTTGACCCGCCGCCCACCAGCGCCGGCCCCGACGCTGAATGGTGCGGTTGACGAAACGGACGGTGCGGCCAATGGCTCAACGGCGCCAGGCTGACCACTGACTGAATGGCCGCCACTTCCAGGGCTTCCTGCTCACTCAAGGGCGGCAGCAAACCAGGCAGGCGGCTGGCGAGCAAGGTCTTGCCGGTGCCGGGTGGCCCGCTGAACAGCAGGTTGTGCGCGCCCGCCGCCGCAATCAGCAGTGCGCGCTTGGCGGCAAGCTGGCCTTGCACCTCACTCAGGTCCGGGTAGGGCTTGTTCAAGTACAGCAAGCCGTCGGATTTATACGGCTCAATCGGCACCAGCCCATTCAGGTGCGCCACCACTTGCAGCAGGTGGTCCACTGCAATCACCTTCAACCCCGACGCCAGGCACGCCTCCTCGGCATTTGCCCGCGGCACTATCACGGTGCGCCCGGCCTTGCGTGCGGCCAGCGCGGCCGGCAGCACACCTTTGACCGCCCGCACCTCACCGGACAGGGCCAATTCCCCCAGGCATTCCACGTCATCGAGCATCAATGCCGGCACCTGCACGCTGGCGGCCAGGATGCCCAAGGCAATCGCCAAATCAAAACGCCCACCATCCTTGGGCAGGTCGGCGGGCGCCAGGTTGAGGGTGATACGGCGGGCCGGGTATTGCAGCGCGCAGTTGAGGATGGCGCTGCGCACGCGGTCCTTGCTTTCCTTGACGGCGGTTTCCGGCAGGCCCACCAAGGTAAGCGATGGAAGACCATTGGCCATATGCACTTCGACGGTAACGGCGGGGGCTTCTACGCCAATTTGGGCACGGCTGTGGACGATGGCGAGGGACATGCTCGTTCCTTGAGTGGGAGGCCGCTTCCTGCGGGTTTTTCAAGGGTAGACGAGGTGAGATGCTTTCGAGGGCGGGAGGTTTTACTGAACGTATCCAAAGAGCGACGCAGAACACCGTGGGAGCTGGCTTGCCTGCGATAGCGCCAGTGAATTCAACACCGCTATCGCAGGCAAGCCAGCTCCCACAGGGGCCGGGTTTATTCAGCAGCGGGTGGCGTCAACCGCGCTTCCAGCTCCGCTACCTTCGCTTCCAGACTCTCCAGCCGCGCACGCGTGCGGGCCAGTACGACCATCTGGCTGTCAAATTCTTCCCGGCTGACCAGGTCAAGCTTGCTGAAGCCGCTTTGCAGCAGCGCCTTGAACTGGCTTTCGATTTCGTTGCGGGGCAGCGGGGTTTCGCCGCTGAACAGGCGAGAGGCGTGGCCGCTCAGGGCGTCGAGGAGGTCTTTGGGCGCGAGCATGGGAAATATTCCGGAAAACTGTTGGCCGGCAGTGTATCACGCAGCGTCTATAGTCCTTTCACGGCCGCGAGCGCACGCTTTTCGCGCAGAGGGCTGGGCGGCTACGCACTGTTTTTGTGCGCATTGCAGCCGCCAATACGCCCCGCAGGTGGGCATAAGTGGGCAAAGGACTGATTTCAGTGATTTTTACGGAGCTGGCAAGGTTTCTGCTTAGACGATCATGACCCATGCACTGATGCAGTCGCTGTGACGAATGCAGTGCGCCGACGGATCAGGGGTACAGGTTTCGTCACCAGTGGTTCGCTGGCGTCGCAACGGCAAATGCCGAGGCGACGACGCGTTACAAAGCCAGGCACTGCGCTTAGACTTGAGACGGGTTTGTTTTCCTGGGGCAAGTCCACCAATTCGGGAGAGAGTTTTCATGAAGCTAGTCACTGCCATCATCAAGCCGTTCAAGTTGGACGATGTACGCGAGTCACTGTCCGAGATCGGCGTGCAGGGCATTACCGTTACTGAGGTCAAAGGCTTCGGTCGGCAGAAGGGTCACACCGAGCTGTATCGCGGCGCGGAATACGTGGTCGATTTCCTGCCAAAGGTGAAGATTGATGTCGCCATTGACGACAAGGATCTTGACCGGGTTATCGAGGCGATAACCAAGGCGGCCAACACCGGCAAGATCGGTGACGGCAAGATCTTCGTGGTCAATCTGGAACAGGCTATTCGCATCCGTACCGGCGAAACCGATACCGACGCTATCTAAGCCGCCAAACCCCCAACGCCCCAGGAGAAAACAATATGACTCTGCGTAAATTCGCAGGGCTAGGAGCCCTGTTGTCCCTCGTAATGCCGGCCCTGGCATTGGCGGCGGACCCAGCCCCTGCTCCAGTCCTCAATTCCGGCGACACAGCGTGGATGCTCACATCCACCGCGCTGGTACTGTTCATGACCATTCCGGGCCTGGCGCTGTTCTACGGCGGCATGGTGCGCTCCAAAAACATTCTTTCCGTGATGATGCAGTGCTTCGCCATCACCGGCCTGATCACCATCCTGTGGTTCGTTTACGGCTACAGCATGGCGTTTGATACCACCGGTATGGAAGCAGGCGTCGTCAACCTCAACTCGTTCGTGGGCGGCCTGTCCAAACTGTTCCTGTCGGGTGTAACCCCGGCGAGCATCACCGGCCCTGCGGCGCTGTTCCCTGAGGCGGTGTTTGTCACCTTCCAGATGACCTTCGCGATCATTACCCCTGCGCTGATCGTCGGTGCGTTCGCCGAGCGTATGAAGTTCTCCGCGATGCTGATCTTCATGGGCGTCTGGTTCACCCTGGTCTATGCGCCGATTGCCCACATGGTGTGGGGCGGTCCGGGCTCGTTGCTGGGCGACTGGGGTGTGCTGGACTTTGCAGGCGGCACCGTGGTGCACATCAACGCCGGTGTGGCTGGCCTGGTGGCGTGCCTGGTACTTGGCAAGCGTAAAGGCTTCCCGACCACCCCGATGGCACCGCATAACCTGGGTTACACCCTGGTCGGTGCAGCCATGCTGTGGGTTGGCTGGTTCGGCTTCAACGCAGGTTCTGCTGCGGCGGCCAACGGTACTGCCGGTATGGCGATGCTGGTCACTCAGATCGCTACCGCTGCTGCGGCACTGGGCTGGATGTTCGCCGAGTGGGTCACCCACGGTAAGCCAAGCGCACTGGGCATTGCCTCGGGCGTAGTAGCCGGTCTGGTTGCAATCACTCCGGCTGCCGGCACTGTTGGCCCGATGGGCGCTCTGGTCATCGGCCTGGCAGCGGGCGTGGTGTGCTTCTTCTGCGCCACGACCCTGAAACGCAAACTGGGCTACGACGACTCCCTGGACGCCTTCGGTGTGCACGGTATCGGCGGTATCCTTGGCGCGATCCTCACCGGCGTGTTCGCAGCGCCTTCGCTGGGCGGCTTCAACGCGGCCACCACTGACATCGCGGCGCAAGTCTGGATCCAGTGCAAAGGCGTGGGCTTCACCGTGATCTACACGGCCATCGTGACTTTCATCATCCTCAAGGTGCTGGA
Source organism: Pseudomonas sp. IPO3747 (assembly GCF_013385245.1). NCBI lineage: Bacteria > Pseudomonadati > Pseudomonadota > Gammaproteobacteria > Pseudomonadales > Pseudomonadaceae > Pseudomonas > Pseudomonas sp. IPO3747. The sequence goes on along the minus strand of NZ_JACAQL010000026.1, from coordinate 21,563 downwards.
CATGGTGATGGGCCTGCGGGTGACCGACGAAGAAGAGGCGGTGGGCCTCGATCTGGCGCAACACAACGAACGCGGCTACAACTTGTAAGTACGCGAAAAAAAGATGCCCGGCTTGCCGGGCATTTTTTTGTCTGGTGTTTGTCTGTGGCTAAAGGCGGATGGGTTTTTTGCCGAGTTTGTGATGGGATCCACACGGCACTTTTGAGGATGCGAAAGTCTTACATGCATGTAGGCGTATTCGACACTTTGTTTTTTCCCAGACCGCGCTAGAATGCGCGCCGATGGGCGGAGAACTGTATGTGGCAACAGACCCTGATTACCCTGCGGGCCAAGCCCCGGGGCTTTCACCTGGTAACGGATGAGTTGCTTGCCGGCGTGCCTGAGTTAAAGGCTTGCCGAGTAGGCCTGTTGCATTTGTGGCTGCAGCACACCTCGGCCTCGTTGACCATAAACGAGAATGCCGACCCGGCGGTTCGCCGTGACTTCGAGCGTTTCTTCAACTCGCTGGTGCCGCAAGGGCGTGCAGGGTTCGAACATAACGACGAAGGTCCGGATGATCTGCCGGCGCACTTCAAGGCCAGTCTGCTGGGCTGCCAGTTGAGTTTGCCGGTCAAGGCCGGCCGCTTGGCGATAGGGACTTGGCAAGGTGTTTATCTGGGCGAGCACCGTGATCATGGCGGTGCTCGTAAAGTCCTCGCCACCTTGCACGGTGATGGGGCATAAGCCACTGGTTATCCAGTGGATGTGATTTTTTTCCGGCGACCTCGACAGAGGGTGAAGCTGGGCTATAACTAATCTGCTTTTCGCAAGTCATGAGGTAGAACATGAGCGACGATGATCTGGAAAACGACGACCTTGAAGTAGGCGACGACGACGAGGCTGAAGAAGGTCTTGAAGCGGCAGTCGAAGACGTTGCTGACGAGGGCGATGACGGCGGCGATGACGCACCTGCCAAAGCAGCCAAAGGCAAAGCCAAGGCCGCTGTCTCGGTAGACGAACTGCCGAGCGTTGAAGCCAAGAACAAAGAGCGCGATGCGCTGGCCCGTGCGATGGAAGAATTCCTCGCTAAAGGCGGCAAAGTGCAGGAAGTCGAGGCCAACGTGGTGGCAGACCCACCGAAGAAGCCGGATAACAAGTACGGCAGCCGACCTATCTGAGGTCAGCAGACTGCTTGTAAGAAAAAGCCCGCCGTCGCTGCGGGCTTTTTCATGCCTGAAACAAATTCTTAAAATTCATTGCATAGCCCTGTGGGAGCTGGCTTGCCTGCGATAGCGGTGGGTCAGACAGACCGCTATCGCAGGCAAGCCAGCTCCCACTTTGAATCTTCAGTGTGACTGCCAGCTGCGCAGCAGCCCCGGCAACTCTGTCAGGCTACGAATCTCTGCATCCGGCTGCTTATCCGCTTCCCACGCCTTGCCCGTCGGGTTGAACCACACCGCGCGAAGCCCGGCCTGCTGCGCACCGGCGATGTCATCGCCAGGATGATCGCCAATATGCACGGCCTGATTTGCATCCACGCCACCGCGCTGCAAGGCTTCCTGAAACAGCCGCGCATCCGGCTTGGCGATGCCGATATCCTCGGCGCGCAGGGCAAAGTGGAAGTAATCCGCCAGCCCCACGCGTTGCACATCGGCATTGCCGTTGGTGATCACGCCCAGCAGGAAGTGCTGGCGCAGCGCCTTTAGCATGGGCTCCGCTTCCGGGAACGGCGTGAGCTGGTGACGGGCGTGAATAAACGCCTCGTAGCACACATCCGCCATCTGCGTGGCCTCAGGCTGTGGGTAACCCGCCTCTTCAAACGCGTGCATCAGGACCTTGTGACGCAGGATGCTGATGCGATATTTAAGCTCTGGATGGCGCTCCAACACCTGCTGGCGAAGGCTGGCGAAATGTTCCAGAGGCAAGTCGCCAACCTTGGAGGCGTTAAGTGCCAGCCATTCGCGCATCGACGCCTCGGCGTTGATGATGACGGGTACGTTGTCCCAGAGCGTGTCGTCCAGGTCGAAGGTGATCAGCTTGATACTCATGAGTCGCCGCCCTTGATGCGTTTGGCCCGTGGATGGGCGCTGTCGTATACCGTCGCCAGGTGCTGGAAGTCGAGGTGGGTATAGATCTGCGTGGTCTTGATATCGGAGTGGCCGAGCAGCTCCTGCACGGCGCGCAGGTCCTGGGACGACTCCAGCATATGGCTGGCAAAAGAATGTCGCAGCATGTGAGGGTGCAGGTTTTGCCCCAGTTCGCGCTCGCCGGCCGCCTTGACCCGCACCTGAATCGCCCGTGGCCCCAGGCGTCGGCCTTGCTGGCTGACAAACACCGCATCGTCGGCCGGGTTGGTCAACAGGCGCAGCGGCAACCACAGCTGCAAGGCTTCGCGGGCCTTCCTGCCCACCGGCAGCACACGGGTCTTGCTGCCCTTGCCGAGCACTTGTACCAGGCCGTCCGCCAGGTCCAACTGATCCAGGTTCAGGCCGGTCAGCTCCGACAAACGCAGGCCCGAGGAATAAAACAGCTCAAGAATCGCCTGGTCACGATGGGCCAGGAAGTCATCCTCAACGGCGCCGTCCAGCAGTTGCAGGGCGCGGTCGGTGTCGAGGGTCTTGGGCAGGCGCCGTTCGCCCTTGGGCGGCGACAGGCCGTTGGCCGGGTCGTGGTCGCACAGGCCTTCACGGTTGAGGTAGTGATAGAGGCCGCGTACCGCTGAGAGCAGGCGCGACAGGCTGCGCGAAGACTGGCCCGCCTGGTGCAGGCGCGCGATCAGGCTGCGCAGGCTCTGGATATCCAGCGCCTTCCAGCTGGTGATCTGTTGTTTTTCGCAGTACGCCAGGACCTTGTTCAGGTCCCGTCGATAGGCTTCCAGGGTGTGAGGCGACACCTGGCGCTCGTTGCGCAGGTGAGCGCAATAAGCGTCCAGTTGCCGTTCCATGGCTAGCGCACCGCGCGCAGGGTGGTGGTGTGGCGGGGCAAGACGCGGCCCAGCACTTCGGCGATGTAGGTCAAGAACAGCGTGCCCACCGAGCTTTTGTAGTGCGCAGGGTCACGGCTGGCAATCGCCAGCACGCCGTGCAAGCCTTGATGGCTGAGGGCGACTACGGCGGTGGAGCCGATCTGCTTGCGCTGTTCGGCGCCAAACAGGAAATCCAGCTCGTGTTCACGCAAGGTGCCGCTGATGGTCTTGCCTTCCGAGAGCAGGCCGCCGATTGCGGTTTGCGCGTCGCTGCCGCTGACCCAGCGGCCCACCGGCATCGGGTTGTCGCTGAACAAAATCAGGCTGACAAACGGCACCTGAAAGTCCTGGCGCAGGCTGTCTTCCACGGCGATGACCGTTTCTTCCAGGCTGTTGGCGTCCATCAGGGTCAGTATCAGGCGGCGGGTCTTGTCGAACAAGCGGTCGTTGTCGCGGGCCACATCCATCAGGTGTGAAAGCCGATGGCGCATTTCGATATTGCGCTCGCGCAGGATCTTCATCTGCCGCTCCACCAGCGACACGGTATCGCCACGCTGGTGGGGGATGCGCAGGGCGGGCAGCAGTTCTTCGTGTTCGACGAAGAAGTCCGGATTAGCCTCAAGGTACGCCGCGACAGCAGCGGCCTCCAGACTTTCGCTTGGGGTTGCTTGGGCGGGTACTTGAGGCTTATCGGTCATTAGCTTGGCTCACTCATAGACGGACCTGTCCTTCGTATACACGCGAGGCCGGCCCGGTCATCATCACCGGGTGGCCAGGCCCTGCCCACTCGATGGACAAACGCCCACCCGGCAGGTCGATCAATAGGGGCGAATCCATCCACCCCTGGCTGATCGCGGCGACGGCTGCGGCGCAAGCACCGGTGCCGCACGCCTGGGTTTCGCCGGCGCCGCGTTCCCATACACGCAGTTGCGCACGGGTACGGTCGATCACCTGCAAAAAGCCCACATTGACCCGTGCCGGAAAGCGCGGGTGATGCTCGATCTTCGGCCCCAGCTCATGCACCGGGGCGTTGTTGATGTCGTTGACCCGCAGTACCGCATGGGGGTTGCCCATGGAGACGGCAGCGATGTCGACGATTTTGCCTTCTACATCCAGCGCGTAACTGGCGGCCTGCTCGGTGGCCTGAAACGGAATATCCGCTGGCACCAGGCGTGGCGCGCCCATGTTGACGCTGATCTGGCCGTCGCTGCGAATGTCCAGCTCGATCACGCCGCTTTTGGTCTCGACACGAATCTGGCGCTTGGCAGTCAAGCGTTTGTCCAGCACAAAGCGCGCAAAGCAGCGCGCACCGTTGCCGCACTGTTCCACTTCGGAGCCGTCGGAGTTGAAGATCCGGTAACGGAAATCCACCTCCGGGTTGCTCGGCGCCTCGACGATCAGCAACTGGTCGAAACCGATGCCGGTGTGCCGGTCGCCCCACTGTTTGGCGTGCTTAGGCAGGATGTGCGCGTGCTGGCTGACCAGGTCCAGGACCATGAAATCATTACCCAGCCCGTGCATCTTGGTAAAACGCAGCAGCATGGCTTACTCCGGCAGCAGGCTTTCGCCAGCAAACAACTCGGCTACCGTCTCGCGGCGACGCACTTCAAACGCTTGATCACCGTCCACCAGCACCTCGGCGGCACGGCCGCGGGTGTTGTAGTTGGAACTCATGACAAACCCGTAGGCACCGGCCGAATGCACGGCCAGCAGGTCGCCTTCCTCCAGCGCAAGCTGACGATCCTTGGCCAGGAAGTCGCCGGTTTCGCAGATTGGGCCGACGATATCGTAGGCGCGGCCTTCGCCCTCGCGCGGGGTTACGGCAGTGACGTCCATCCATGCCTGGTACAGCGCCGGGCGAATCAGGTCGTTCATTGCTGCATCGACAATGGCGAAATCCTTGTGCTCGGTGTGCTTGAGGTACTCGACCTGGGTCAGCAGCACGCTGGCGTTGGCAACGATGTAACGGCCCGGCTCGAACATCAGGGTCAGGCCGAGGCCTTCGGTGCGCTCACGCACAGCCTTGATGTAATCGGCGATCAGCGGCGGCTCTTCATCGCGATAACGCACACCCACGCCACCACCGAGGTCGATGTGTTGCAGGTAGATGCCGCACTCGCCAAGGCGATCGGTCAGCGCCAGCAGGCGATCAAGGGCGTCCAGGAACGGCGGCAGGGTGGTCAGTTGCGAGCCGATATGGCAGTCGACACCCAGCACTTCCAGGTTCGGCAGCTGTGCGGCACGGATGTACACGTCCTCGGCGTCGGCAATGGCGATGCCGAACTTGTTCTCTTTGAGACCGGTGGAGATATACGGGTGCGTGCCGGCATCGACGTCCGGGTTGACGCGCAGGGAGATCGGCGCGCGAACGCCCATCTCGGCGGCGACCACTTGCAGGCGCTCCAGCTCGTCGGTGGATTCGACGTTGAAGCAATGCACGCCCACTTCGAGCGCGCGGCGCATGTCTTCGCGGCTTTTGCCGACGCCCGAGAAGACGATCTTGTCAGCCTTGCCGCCGGCAGCCAGAACACGTTCCAGCTCGCCACGGGAAACGATGTCAAAACCAGCGCCAAGACGCGCCAGGACATTCAGTACACCCAGGTTGGAGTTGGCCTTGACCGCGTAGCACACCCTGTGTGGAACGCCTTCCAGTGGGTCGGTGAACGAGCGGTATTGGGCTTCGATGTGCGCACGCGAGTACACATAGGTCGGGGTGCCAAACTGCTCGGCAATCGCGGACAGCGCCACGCCTTCCGCGAACAGCTCGCCGTCCCGGTAGTTAAAAGCGTCCATGATGTTCCCTTAGTAAGTGTCGTGCTTATGCGCTTTCGCAGCTTTTTGCGACGACTGTGCCTGGTCGTTCGGGTCTTTGCTGTCATCGGGCAGGTACAGCGGGCCTTTTTGACCACAGGCACTAACGAGGCAAGCGACCGCGACGAGCGCAGCAAGGGAAGAGATCAGGCGCTTCATGGCGAAATCCTTGAATATGCATTAATTGCGCCCGAGTATACCGACCACCCGGCAGCTTGCCTATGCGCCGTAATACCCGTCCGGCGGGGGTTTGCCGAGCATGTCGCGATTCGGCCTACGCTAAATGAGGATATTTCACGCGGCTGCGGGTAATGAAATCGGTATCCTTTGCAATCATCATGGCGCGTCCGTATCGTGCGCCGCTTGAGCGTGACCAGACACTTTTCGAGGTTCCCACAATGAGTTTGACCGAAGCCCGTTTTCACGACCTGGTGGATTCGACCCAGCAGGCGCTGGAAGATATTTTCGACGACAGCGGCCTGGATGTGGACCTGGAGAACTCGGCTGGCGTGCTGACCGTTAAGTTTGAAAACGGCACCCAACTGATCTTCAGCCGTCAGGAGCCGCTGCGTCAGCTATGGCTGGCGGCGCGTTCGGGTGGTTTTCACTTCGACTACAACGAAGAAGACAAAAACTGGCAGTGCGATACCAGCGATGAGCTGTTAAGCGAAATGCTCGCACGCCTGGTCCAGGAACAAGCCGGCGCTGAGCTGGACTTCGACGAGATCTGATCGTGACCCAGCCTGCACCTGTACGCCCACCCAAGCCGCTGTTCAGCAATGTCAGCCCGGCAGTGCCGTCACCTTGTATCAGTTTGTGTCGCCTGGACGAGCAAAAAGTCTGCCTCGGCTGCCACCGGCACGTGGAAGACATCCGTGAATGGCGCTCCGCCGACGATGCCCGGCGCCGGGTGATCTGCGCCGAGGCCGAACAACGCAGGGCGCGCGCCTGAGGCCGTCTTGTTTATTTGTGACGCTGTGGTAGTGTCCGGGTACGCCTCAACTCATCGAGGCCCGTGAGAACCCCGCCTTTTCCTGGCGGGGTTTTGCTTTTTTGTGCAGAAAAAAGGAGTCTGCCTGAATCATGACCGCACCTTCCATCATTCTTACCCGTCTTGACGTGCAGCGTCTGGAGCAATTGATCGACCGCTTGGGCGACGACTCTCCCGGCGCCGAAGCGTTGCAAGCCGAACTCGACCGCGCCGAAGACGTGGTTGGCCACGATGAAGTGCCTGCGGGTGTCGTGACCATGAACTCCAGCGTGCATTGCCGTGAGCAAGGCAGCGGCAAGGACTACCACCTGACCCTGGTGTACCCGAAGCACGCGAACGCCGATGAAGGCAAAATTTCGATCATGGCTCCGGTAGGCAGCGCCTTGCTTGGCCTGCAAGTGGGCCAGCACATCGACTGGCCGGCGCCGGGCGGCAAAACCCTCAAGCTTGAATTGCTCAGCGTCGAAGGCCAGCCCAAAGATGGCGGCGCCTTCCCTCTCTAAATCTGGCTCAGCGCCGCATTCAGCGACAACTCCAGCTCGGCCTTGTAACGCAGATACAAGTTGCTCGGGCTTTGCACATCACCGAGCAGGCCGGACAGGTCCAGGTCGGTGATGTAGCAGCGGTAAAGCTCGGTCTCCCGGCGTTGCCCGACGATTTCCTGGGCGACCACGGCAAACAGTTGGTCGCCGAACTCCAACTCCGAAAACTCCCGTTGATTGCAATACAGCGTGATGCCGACCTGGCCGGGTGCGGCCTTGCCGATAATCGCCTGCACGTCATAAAACGGCTTGTTGGCCGGGTTTTGCGGCACCGGCCGAGGCTCGATGCCGCGGGCGCGGTGGCTGCCTGACGGCAACAGTTGGTAATACAAAATCTGCACTTCACCCAGCGGCTGTTGCGTGTCCAGCGGTGCCAGCGCTTCGCGGCGATAGATGATTGACTGCAGGAATCGCTGCAGTGGCGCCAGCAGGCTTTGCTCATCATGAAACGGCAAGCGTTGCTGCCACAGCGCATTGAACTCATCCAGCACATACAGCTCGGCGAAGCCTTCATTGACCCGGTAGAACACCTGCACACAATCAGCCACGCCCATGGGCAGCAGCAGGGCCAGGTCGTGGTCTTCCAGCGCCATGGCGTCCAGGTGCAGCGGGCTGTAGCTGGCCAGTTCTTCGCTGAGGTAGGCGATCAGCGCATCCTGGGTCAGCAGTGGCACGTGAGTGGCCTGGCCCGGCGTCAGTTCCATCACGTGATAGTGCTGCTGCACCTGCAGGAGGTAGCGGTGATTGGACTGGCTCAGCAGCAGGTTCTGTACGGTATCGAAGATTTCTTCCACCCGCTGGGCAATGAATTGCGCACGGTTGTGGCAGAAGCAGCGCACCCGCAGGCGTGGCAGGTGGTTCGGCGGCAGTTGGTTGAGGTAGTCGCGCAGGCAGTCGAGCAGTGCATGGGGGCCGTCGTAGCGGCTGACCAATACCTCGTTCCAACTGTTGAGCGTGACCTGATCCAGGGTCAGCACCAGGTTGTCGCGCACACCGGCGTAGCTCAGGGAGTCAGTGCGCTCGGTGGTCATCAGGATATTCAAGTCGCGGTGGTGCTTGAGCGGGTCGACGCCGACGTTGATCAGCAACAGCACCTCTTCCGGCACCGCCGAGCGCAACAGGCGGTCTTCATCAACGCTGGCCAGGGGCAGGGCGATGGTCTGTTGCAGGCAGCCCAGCAGGTTGAACAGCTCGAATTCCGTCATGTCGCTGACGCCTGGGTGCAAGGCCAGGCGCGTGCTGCTGTCGATTACGCCGTTGCGATGGCACCAGGTGAGCATTTCCAACAGGTCGCGGCTGCGCTTGATCGGCGCGAAGTGCTCCCATTCCAGCGCCGTGAGGTTGCCGTTGTACAAGCCCCAGTGGTGCTGGCCGGGCTCTTTGCGGTTGGGCGATTGCACCAGGGTCAGGGTGTCTTCGGCCAGGTCCGGGGCGATGCCGGGGTTGATGAACTCGACCTTGCCGGCTTTACGCTCAAACGCGGCATACAGGCGCCGACCCAGCACATTGAGGTCGCGCTTGTTGATCAGGCTGACGGTCTGCTCGGTGCGAGCGAACTGGGTGAGAAAGCGGTAGCTGTAATTGAGTTCGCTGACCAATGCGCGGCGCTCGGAAGCCACCTGGCGCACTTTCCACTGGCTGCGGCTGTCCAGCAAGGCCAGTTGGCGCTGGTCCCAACCCCATTCATGGGCCAGGCGTTCCAGCAACAGCCGCTGCCAGCTGGTGCTGCGTTGGCCGGCGCTGAGCTTGCGATTGACCTTCAGGTACAGCGCGCGGCGTACCAGCTCCAGGCGATCGGGTTCATTGCGCGCCCTGAGGTATTCCTCGATGCGGCGGTAGACCACGATGTACGGGTCCAGCTCATCCAGGTCCATCTGGTTGGCAAACACCGCACGTTTGAAGCGCAGGCTCAGGCAGTGCACGTTCGGGTGTTCGCTGGCGTACACCTCGGTCAGCAGCAGCTTGAGCACCGATTTGTAAGGCGACTCGATGCCCTTGAACAGTTGCCACAACCCCGCGCCGATAAATTCGCCCGGCGGGATGTGCGCCAAGTGGCCGAGGTCGAGGGTTTCATCGGCGCGGATAAAACGTTTGGAGATCAGCGCGTGGGTAAACTCGGCGTAGCGGGTTTCTTCATAGACCGGCACCAGCCACCAGATGGGCGTGCGCCCGGCGAGCCAGATGGCGGTGCGGTAGAACTCATCCAACAACAGGTAATGCTGGGTGGTGCCGCAATCGTCAGAGCTCAGTTGCGTATCGCGCTCGCCTGAAACAAAGCGCGTCGGCTCGATCAGAAAGAAATGCGCCTCGGCGCCCATGGTCAGTGCCCAGGCTTCCAGCAACTGGCACTTTTTGCGCAGCTCGGCCAGTTCGTTCTCGCCAAGGTCCGCAGCGTGGCAGACCCACACGTCCATGTCGCTCTGGTCCGCCTGGGCCAGGGTGCCAAGGCTGCCCATCAGGAACAGGCCATGGATCGGCCGCGGCGGGTTGCCATGGCGCGGCTTATAGGAGAACGAGCGGGTCAGGCGCTGGGCTTCGGTGAGGGCCTGGGCGTCGGGTTCGAAATTCGACAAGCCTGCCGGCGTGCTGCTCGAGACGTAGCCGGGCAACAGCGGGTGGTTGACGTGGAAAAACAACGGCAGCAGGGTCAGCACGCTTTGTTGGCGCGGCGTCAGCCCTTCGACGGCGCGGGCCATGCGGCCTGCATTGAGGGCCATGAAGCGCGCACGCAACTGGGCCAGCACCTTGCGGTCGATGCCTTCGTCCAAGTCGGGGCGGATTTCATGGGTGCGGGTCATTTCTGGGTCGTTGGCTCGCAGAGCCCGACGTGGGCGGCCGTGTAGGAGTTTACAGCCAGAAGCGTAGGAGGTTTAGATGATATGTGGCTTTTTGGCGTCAGAATTTTGTGCGGCCCACAGCAACGCCCTCGGAATCCGCAGCAGGCGGACCCCATGGGCGACAGTAAGGTGTCAGGCAGCTTCTTTGGTAGTGGCGGTAGTCAGGATAGTCAGCAGGGTTTGCGCTTGCTCGGCAGCGTCGCGGCCGAGGCTGGTCAGGTAGCCCCCATCCGGCTGGTCGATCAGGCCTTTGGCATGAAGGCGTTTGGCAGCGGCGATGGCAGTAGGCGCGGCGGTCTGGTGGACTTTCAGACCTTCCTTGGTGCTGTCCAAGGGGAAGAGTACAAGGATTTCCAGTTCGGCAACCAACTCAGGGGTATACGACATAAGGACTCCAGACTTTCTAAAATTTATTAGAGGCTAGCAGGCCATAAGGTGAACGCACTTTGCCGAACTGTCCAGCGTGTTGCTGCGTGCCCGGACTATTCCTTTTCCGGCGGCAACTCAGGCAGCGCCCGCAGTGCTGTTTCGTACCATTCGGTATTGAATGCGCGATCCTCGTCCAGCATCGCGTCGATCTCGAAAGCCAGCACGTGAGCCATGAGATTCAGGATCTCTTCACGCTCATAACCCACCAGGGTCAGTTTGTTGAACGTAGCCTTGGCGGCAGGCGGGTTGTCGCTTTCGATCTGATTTTCGATCGCTTCGATCAGTGTATTTTCGGTGAACTCTTCTTCGTCGCTGTCGATATCGGTCGGCTCGCTCATGGCAGGCTCCTCAAGGAAAGGGCGCCAGTCTACCGCCATTCAGGCAACTGATGCTGCTGGTCAGGCGGCCTGCATGGATCTATAACTCTTGCAGCCAACCCCACACCCGGCCTGGAGGCATTCGCAATGCTCAAGCTTTACGGATTTTCGGTCAGCAACTACTACAACATGGTCAAACTGGCGCTGCTGGAGAAAGGCCTGCCGTTCGAAGAAGTGCCGTTTTACGCAGGCCAAACCCCTGAAGCCCTGGCCGTCAGCCCGCGTGGCAAGGTGCCGGTGCTGGGCGTCAAGCAAGGCTTTATCAACGAAACCAGCGTGATCCTCGAGTACATCGAGCAAACCCAGGAAGGCCCGTCATTGCTACCCGCCGACCCGTATCAGCGCGCCCAGGTGCTGGCGTTGTGCCGGGAGATCGAGCTGTATATCGAGTTGCCCGCCCGCGCGTGTTTTGCCGAGGCGTTCTTTGGTATGCCGGTGCCGGATGCGATCAAGGACAAAACCAAGGCTGAGTTGTTGCTGGGGGTTGGTTCTTTGGGCCGGCACGGCAAGTTCGCGCCGTATGTGGCGGGTGAGAGCTTCACGATTGCCGATCTGTATTTCATGTACAGCGTGAACCTCGCCTGCGCGGTGGGCGAGAAGCTGTTTGGCCTGGATTTGCTGGCGCAGTTGCCGAAGGCCAAGGCCTTGCTGGAGCGCTTGCATGAGATGCCCAACGCCAAGAGGGTGGCGGCGGACAGGGAGGCAGCGATGCCGGCGTTTATGGCGATGATTGCGGCCAAGAAGTAGATATTTGGCGGCAGGGATGACGCTATCGCAGGCAAGCCAGCTCCTACATTTTGAATTGTGAACCCATTCAAGTGTGGGAGCTGGCTTGCCTGCGATGCTTTTAGCGGCTGGCGAGCAGTGCCTGGCCGCGCACAACGGCTGCCTTGACCTGCGCCGGCGCAGTGCCGCCCACGTGGTTACGGGCATTCACCGAGCCTTCAAGGGTCAGCACGGCGAACACGTCCTGCTCGATCTGGTCGCTGAACTGGCGCAGTTCTTCCAGGCTCATTTCCGCCAGGTCCTTGCCGGTGTCCACGCCGTACTTCACAGCATGACCGACGATTTCGTGGCAGTCACGAAATGGCAGGCCACGGCGCACCAGGTAGTCCGCCAGGTCGGTGGCAGTGGAGAAACCGCGCAATGCCGCTTCACGCATGATCGCGTGCTTGGGCTTGATCGCCGGGATCATGTCTGCAAACGCACGCAACGAATCGCGCAGGGTGTCGGCAGCGTCGAACAGCGGCTCTTTGTCTTCCTGATTGTCCTTGTTGTAGGCCAGAGGTTGGCCTTTCATCAAGGTCAGCAGGCCCATCAGCGCGCCGAACACACGGCCGCTCTTGCCGCGCACCAACTCCGGTACATCGGGGTTTTTCTTTTGCGGCATGATCGAGCTGCCGGTGCAGAAGCGGTCCGGCAGGTCGATGAACTGGAATTGCGCACTGGTCCACAGCACCAGCTCTTCGGAGAAGCGCGACAGGTGCATCATCGCAATGCTGGCGGCGGCGCAGAATTCGATGGCGAAGTCGCGGTCCGACACGCCGTCCAGGGAGTTGCCGCCCACGGCGTCGAAACCCAACAGCTGCGCGGTGTATTCGCGGTCGATAGGGTAAGTGGTGCCGGCCAATGCCGCGCTGCCCAACGGCATGCGGTTGGCGCGCTTGCGGCAGTCCACCAGGCGCTCGTAGTCGCGGCTGAGCATTTCGAACCAGGCCAGCAAGTGGTGGCCGAAGGTCACAGGCTGCGCGGTTTGCAAGTGGGTGAAACCGGGCATGATGGTGCCGGACTCACGCTCGGCCTGCTCCAGCAGACCTTTTTGCAGGCGGGTGATTTCGGCCAGGATCAGGTCGATCTCGTCACGCAACCACAGGCGGATATCGGTGGCCACCTGGTCGTTACGGCTGCGACCGGTGTGCAGTTTCTTGCCGGTCACACCGATGCGGTCGGTGAGGCGCGCCTCGATATTCATGTGCACGTCTTCCAGGTCGACGCGCCAGTCGAACGTGCCGGCTTCGATCTCACCGCGGATGGTGGTCAGGCCGTCGATGATGCTGTCGCGCTCGGCGTCGGTCAGCACGCCGACCTTGGCCAGCATCGTGGCGTGGGCGATCGAGCCCATGATGTCGTGGCGGTACAGGCGCTGGTCGAAGGTGACGGAGGCGGTGAAGCGCGCGACGAAGGCGTCGACGGGTTCACTGAAGCGGCCGCCCCAGGACTGGTTGGTCTTGTCGGTGCTCATGGATTCGCTCGTGATCTGCTTAAAAAGAGGCGTGGAGGTGTGCCGCCGATAATAACAGGGTTGCCCGTTGAGGCGATGCTACGGGTGATCGGCATTTTTATTTGCGCCAAGGATGGCTAAGTGCCTTGCCGCCGAACGCATCCGGGACGAGACTGGGGGCAGGCGTTAATTGAAACGATATTTGACGATTGAGCAATATCGTCTCAGCGAGCGTCTACAGTTGCACTGATAGAGCGTGAATGCACCAAAGTCGGGTGATGCGGTCATAGCCCAGACTATCCATTAAAAAAGGGGGGTATTCGGATTGTGTATCAGCAAACCCTACGACGATGCCCAAAGGCAGCAGGTCTTGGGCGCAATTGAACAGGTCCGGGTAAATTTGGGTGCCGCTGCCGGGGCACTTTTTGCCGCTCGCGCTAGTCTTAGCGTGGATCGCTGTGACGCAAGTCACCGCACCTGTCTACGCTATCCTTGTGCGAGACTCACGCAGGAATCCAGCGCAATATGAATGTCCTGATCGTTGATGACGAACCCCAAGCCCGCGAGCGACTGAGCCGTTTGGTCAGTGAACTCGAGGGTTATACAGTCCTTGAACCGAGCGCCACCAACGGCGAAGAGGCGTTGACGCTGATCGACAGCCTCAAGCCGGACGTGGTGTTGCTCGATATCCGCTTGCCGGGCCTTGATGGCCTGCAAGTCGCCGCCCGTTTGAGTGAGCGAGAATCGCCACCTGCCGTGGTGCTGTGTGCCGCTCAAGAAGAGTTTTCCACCGAGACCCTGGAAGCCAGCGGTGTCAGCTTCATCGTCAAGCCGGTGGCGGGTGAAGCATTGCTCAAGGCCCTTAAGAAGGCCGAGCGACCAAACCGCGTGCAACTCGCTGCGCTGACCCAGCCGGCCGCCCAAAGTGGCAATGGGCCGCGCAGCCATATCAGCGCGCGGACCCGCAAGGGCATCGAACTGATCCCGTTGGACCAGGTGGTCTACTTTATTGCCGATCACAAGTACGTGACCCTGCGTCACGAGACCGGCGAAGTGTTGCTCGACGAGCCGCTCAAGGCCCTTGAAGATGAGTTTGGCGACCGCTTCGTGCGCATCCACCGCAACGCACTGGTGGCGCGCGAGCGAATAGAACGCTTGCAGCGCACGCCTTTGGGGCATTTTCAGTTGTTCCTTAAAGGGCTTAACGGTGATGCCTTGATCGTCAGCCGACGTCATGTCGCCGGCGTGCGCAAGATGATGCAGCAGCTTTAGCCCAAGGGCTGTAGCGAGGCCTGCATTCCGATATCCCGGTGCGACGTGGCCAGGGAGGCCCCGCACTTGCTGATTCAAATCAAAGCGTGTTTGCCTGAGCTGTTATTATCTGCCGTATCTATTCAGTACGGATTGATCCATGTCCTCTCGCGAAATCCGCATCGCCACTCGTAAAAGCGCCCTGGCCTTGTGGCAGGCCGAATACGTCAAAGCACGCCTTGAACAGGCTCATCCAGGCCTCAAAGTATCCCTGGTGCCCATGGTGAGTCGCGGCGACAAGCTGCTTGACTCACCCCTGTCGAAGATCGGCGGCAAGGGCTTGTTCGTCAAGGAACTGGAAACCGCGCTGCTCGAAAACCAAGCCGACATCGCCGTGCATTCGATGAAAGACGTGCCCATGGACTTCCCCGAAGGCCTGGGCCTTTTTTGCATCTGCGAGCGTGAAGACCCGCGTGATGCCTTCGTCTCCAATACCTACGTGTCCCTGGATGACCTGCCGTTGGGCAGCGTCGTCGGCACCTCCAGCCTGCGTCGTCAGGCGCAATTGCTGACCCGTCGCCCGGACCTGCAGATTCGTTTTTTGCGCGGCAACGTCAACACCCGATTGGCCAAGTTGGACGCCGGCGAATATGACGCGATCATCCTTGCGGCTGCCGGCTTGATCCGCCTGGGCTTCGAAGACCGCATCACCTCAGCCATCAGCGTCGAAGACAGCTTGCCAGCCGGCGGGCAGGGCGCAGTCGGCATTGAATGCCGCACCGCCGACAGCGAAATCCATGCCTTGCTCAAACCCCTCGACCACCACGACACCGAAGTGCGTGTCACTGCTGAACGTGCCCTCAACAAGCACCTCAACGGTGGCTGCCAAGTGCCGATTGCCTGCTACGCGGTGCTTGAAGGTGAAAACCTCTGGCTGCGTGGCTTGGTCGGTGATCCGGACGGCGGCACGTTGCTCACCGCCCAGGTGCGTGGGCCACAACGTGACGCGACCGCCTTGGGTATCCAGGTCGCAGAAGAGTTGCTGGGCAAGGGCGCCGGCGCCATTCTGCAAAAAGTCTACGGCGAGGCCGGCCCGCAGTGACCGATTGGCGCGTGCTGCTGACGCGGCCCGCTGAAGAGTCGGCGGCCGTGGCTGCGTTGTTGGCCCAAGCTGGTATTTTCAGCAGCAGCCTGCCGTTGCTGGATACCGAAGCTTTGCCCGCCACGCCCGAGCAACGGGCTGTTTTTGCTGACCTGGGCCGCTATAGCGCGGTGATTGTGGTGAGCAAACCGGCTGCACGCCTGGCTGTGCAGCAATTGCAGCAGCCCTGGCCATCGTTACCGTGGTTCAGTGTGGGCGCTGCCACTGCGCAGGTACTGGCCGATCACGGTCTCAACGTTCACTATCCGCAAACCGGCGACGACAGCGAGGCCTTGCTTCAATTGCCGGCCTTGCGCGAAGCTGCCGCGCAGCCCGGTGCCCGGGTGTTGATCCTGCGTGGCGAGGGCGGCCGGGAGTTGCTGGCTGAGCGTTTGCGTGAGCAAGGTGCTAGTGTCGATTATCTGGAGTTGTATCGTCGTTTCCTCCCGGCTTACCCCGCCGGGGCGCTGATGCAACGCATCCAGTTGGAACGCTTGAACGGCCTGGTGGTCAGCAGTGGGCAGGGTTTTTTACACCTGCAAGCCCTGGCCGGCCCCGATTGGCCGAAGGTGGCTCAGCTGCCGTTGTTCGTGCCCAGCCCTCGCGTGTCTGAAATGGCGCGGGCCGCTGGTGCAGAAAAAGTTGTGGATTGTCGCGGCGCGAGTGCCGCGGCTTTGTTAGTGGCGTTGCGCAGCGCTGCCTCATAAGGCATGCGGCGCCCACTCTCTGATACGCAAAGGACGGATACGTGAGCGAAACAACCTTGCCTAAAGATGACACCCAACCCGCACTTGATGCGCCGGTAGAGTCGCAGGTCGCCGCGCCACGCCGTGGCAATGGCCTGGCGGTTGTGGCCCTGTTGCTCGGTGCCGCAGGCGTCGCCGCCGGTGGCTGGGGGATCTGGCAGGTCCGTGCCCTGCAAGCCAGCAACCAGCAGCAGTTGGGCCAGGTACAGACCCTTGATGATCAATCCCAATCCCTCAAGCAAAGCCAGCAACAGCTGGCGGCGCGCCTGGCGCAGTTGCCTGGGGCGGACGAGCTTGAGGAGCGCCGCCGCCTGGTCGCCCAATTGCAGGGTGACCAGCAGCGTCTGAGCCAACGCCTTGAAACCGTGCTGGGCGCCAGTCGCCAGGACTGGCGCCTGGCTGAAGCCGAACACCTGATCCGCCTGGCCAGCTTGCGCCTCTCTGCCTTGCAGGACATCAACAGCGCCCAGTCACTGGTCCAGGGTGCTGACGAAATTCTGCGCGAACAGAGTGACCCAGGCGCCTACGCCGCCCGCGAGCAGTTGGCCAAGAGCCTTGCCGCGCTACGCAGTACCGAGCAACCCGACCGCACCGGTTTGTACCTGCAACTGGCGGCACTGCGCGATCAGGTCGTAGCGCTTGCGGCTATCGCACCGGAGTATCAGCTCACTGAACCTGCATCCGAAGGGCGCTCGACCACCGATACGGAAAATCGCCTGAGCCAGTGGTGGGAGCAGATCTCTCGTTACTTCCGAATCGACTTCAACCCCGATGACAACATTCGCCCGTTGCTCGCCGGCCAAGGCCTGAATCAGGTGCGCCTGGCGCTGAGCCTGGCGCTGGAGCAAGCCCAGTGGGCCGCACTTAACGGCGAAACGGCGGTGTACAGCCGCTCGCTGGGTGAAGCGCGCAGCGTGCTGCAGGACAACTTCAATCAGGACAACCCGCAGAGCAAGGCGATGCTGGCGCGCATTGCCGAGCTCGAGCCCAAGGCGGTTTCGGTGGTGACGCCGGACCTGGCCAGCAGCCTGGCCGCAGTGCAGGCCTATCTTGAGCGCCGTCATCTGTCTGCCGATGAAGCCAAGGCGTCGGCGGGCACGCCGGCGACCCAGGAGTAGAGCCGATGAAGCGTTTTTATGTGATCCTGGTGTTGGCGGTTGCGATCGCTCTGGCACTGGGCGTGGGTATTTCGAAACACACCGGCTACGTGCTGATTACCTATCCCCATCTGCTGCATTACGAATCTAGCCTGTGGGCCACGCTGGTGGCGGTGTTTGCCGTCTTTCTGGTGATCTACCTGCTGCGTGTGCTGCTCAGCTTGCTCACCACCTCCGGTGGCGTAGTCAACCCATGGTCGCGGCGTAACCGCAGCCGTCGTGTGCAGATAGCCATCGAGCAAGGCCAGATGGACCTCGCCGAGGGCCGCTGGGCCAGCGCCGAACGTCACCTGCATCGCGCTGCTGAAGCCGAGCGTCAGCCGTTGTTGTACTACCTCGGCGCCGCACGTGCTGCCAACGAACTGGGCCGGTATGCGGAGTCCGACGGTTTGCTGGAGCGTGCCTTGGAACGCCAGCCACAGGCGGAACTGGCTGTGGCCCTGAGCCATGCGCAACTGCAGATGGACCGTGGCGACACTGAAGGTGCGCTGGTGACGTTGCAAGCGATGTACGAGCGTCACCCACATAACGCGCAGGTCTTGCGCCAATTGCAGCGTCTGCATCAGCAGCGGGGCGATTGGCCGTCGGTGATTCGCTTGTTACCCGAACTGCGAAAGGACAAAGTACTTCCCGCTCCCGAGCTGGCTGAGCTTGAGCGCCGTGCCTGGGGTGAAAACCTTGGGCTGGCGGTCGAGCGTGAACAGCAGGGCGAAGCCGGGTTGCAGTCTTTGGAGAGAGCGTGGGAGCAACTGACCTCCGCCCAGCGCCAGGAACCGCAACTGGTGTTGGCTTACGCTGAGCAACTGCGTCGGCTGGGTGCTGACGCCAAGGCCGAAGAAGTGCTGCGTGGCGCAATCAAGCGCGGCTATGACAGCCATCTGATCCGGCTTTACGGTTTGTTGCGTGGCAGTGACCCGGGCCGTCAGCTGAAATTTGCCGAAGGCTGGCTCAAAGACCATCCGGGGGATGCCAGCCTGTTGTTGACACTGGGTCGCCTGTGTCTGCAAAACAGTCTGTGGGGCAAAGCACGCGACTATCTGGAAAGCAGCCTGCAAGTGCAGCGTAATCCCGAAGCCTGTGCTGAGCTGGCGCGCTTGCTGGCCCAACTGGGCGACACCGAGCGCAGCAACCAGTTGTTCCAGGAAGGTCTGGGGCTTCTGGACAGCCGCTTGCTGGCATCACCGCTGCCGGTGCCTGCGCGAGTGTAGGAATGAAGGTCAAGGTTGGCCGGACCTTTCTGAGGGCCAACCTTTCTTTATCGCGTAAAACCCGGGCGCTAAAGCTCTACGTAGCAAATTCCTACCGCCAACTGCTTGAAGTCATCCAGGTTCTGACGGCATATCCCCAGGCTGTTGCGGAATTGTCTGCTCTGGCGCGTATTGAAAGGAGTCAGGCCTTTACTCTACCGTAAGGGTCTATCTCCTGCGGTACGGATGACAATGTCTTTGGCCCCTTCACGCTCTCTGTTTCTCCTGGCGTTCTTGGCTGGTGCGCTGACGTTGGGTGCGTCTTTTTATCTTGAGTTCGGCGCGCTCTTGCGTCCTTGCTTCCTGTGTCAGGTGCAGCGCATCTTTTTGGCCGCATTCACTCTGATTAACCTGGCTGCGGCGATTCATAACCCAAAACGTTCAGGGGTCTACCTATACGGGTTGGCCAGCATGGGCTGCGCAATGCTCGGGGCCATCACTGCGGTACGCCAGGTGCTGCTACAAAATGCCGCGCCGGAGCAGGCCAGTGATTGCTGGCCCAGTCTTCACTACATGATTGAAAACCTGTCGTTATGGCAAGCACTGCAACTGACTGTAAAAGGCACCGTGGACTGCGTAGAGCTCAACTGGACACTGTTTGACCTGAGCCTGCCCGAATGGAGCCTGTTGTTCTTTTTGGCGATGCTGGTGCTCGGCATCATGCAGTTTTCACGATTGTTGCCGGGCCGTCGCTTGCACCCTGCGAGGTATTGAAAATTCGCCGTAATGTGTAGGACGGGATTAAACACTTGTATGAACTTTCTCTCCTGCGTACCTTGAAGCCATAGTCATGCGGGCATAATCTGGCCCGCACGCGTTATAGAAACCGTTTGTGACATGCGGCCTTGTCCGGCTCCCGCCTCAATGTTTGAGGTGTTGCGCGGGCACAGGCGGCAGCGCCCCTATAGGGAAGAGAGATCACCATGCTGGAAAGTTGTCAGAATGCTCAGGAACGCTGGGGTGGAGTGCACAAGCTGATCGACAGCTGGTTGAAGGCACGTCACGAACTGGTTCGAGCCTTTGATGCTCTTGGCGCCAAGCCCGAGGCACTGGCTGAGAATCGCAAACCGTTGCAAGAGTTCTGCGGCGTGCTGATGGATTACGTATCTACGGGCCACTTTGGTGTCTACGATCAACTGACCAAGGAGGCTAAAGCCTTTGGCGATGATCGAGGGTTGGAGCTGGCTGATACTATCTATCCGCGCTTGGAGGCTATCACTGAGAAGCTCGTTGCCTTTAACGACCTGTGTGATGCCGGCAAGTGTGTCATTGAGAAATTCAAAGAGCTGGGTGGGTTGCTGCATGAGCGCTTCGAGTTGGAAGACTGCCTGATCGAAGTGCTGCACAACGCTCACAAAGAAGAGTCGGCCGCCCAGGCTTGACCCTCAGAGTGAGATAAAAAAACGGTGCCATGGCGCACCGTTTTTTATTGGGTCAGTGGCGAGTGCCGAGCAATTCGATCTCGAACACCAGTGGCGTATACGGCGGGATCAACTCACCCGCACCGTCGGCACCATAGGCCTGGGCGGAGGGAATTACCAAGCGCCATTTCGCGCCTACCGGCATCTGCTGCAGCGCGCTGCTCCAACCACTGATCACACTGTCCAGGCGAAACCATTGGGGCTGAGTGCTCTTGTCGAAGACTGTCCCATCGGGCAGCCGTCCTACGTAATTTACGTGCACCTCATCACTGGCCAGCGGTTTGCTGCCGTTGCCGGGTGCCAGCTCGGTTAGCAGGATGCCATCTGCCAGTTCACGCACGCCGCTGACGGATTTTTCCTTGGCTAAAAACTGCTGTTCGGCAGCGAGGGCTTTTTCGCTTTGTGGAACCTCGGCGTCGGCAGCGTTTTGTGCTTCGTGTTGCGCAAGGATCTGTTCGATGCGTGCATCGTCCAGCGCCAATGGCTTGCCCTGATAGGCTTGCTTGAGGCCATCGAGCAGGGCTTGGATCTGCAGGTCGGGAACCTGCTGGCGCAAGCGCTCGCCGAGGCTTGCGCCCAAACTGTAGGCAAGGTCGTGTGGGTCTGGGGCGGTGGTTTTGGACGGCGATTGCTCGCCTGCATTGGCCACGCCAATCGCCAAGCCAAGCACTAAAAAAAGATAACGCGACATGCTGTTTCTCCCGCCGAAAGTGCGACGGATTATGCCAGTGTGAGTGGGCAAAAAGTGCCGCAGTTTTTTGTTATATCGATAAGAATTTACTCACGGTGCAACGCAAGGCAAACGATACTGTCAACATGCCCTAGCGGCGGTAAGAGCAGAGGGCTAGTATGAGCCGCACCCACGTCAGCCAGGAGGTAAACCATGTCGGCCAAACAGAAGCCTGTTAATACCCCGTTGCATTTACTCCAACAACTTTCGGGCAGCTTGCTCGAACATCTGGAAAGCGCATGTTCCCAAGCGTTGGCCGATGCAGAAAAACTGCTCGCCAAACTGGAAAAACAACGCGGTAAAGCGCAAGAAAAGCTGCACAAATCCCGCACCAAACTGCAAGACGCCGCGACTGCCGGCAAAGCCAAGGCACAAGCCAAAGCCAAAGACGCGGTCAAAGAACTTGAGGACCTGCTGGACGCTCTCAAGGATCGCCAAGCTGAAACCCGCACTTACATTTCCCAACTCAAAAAAGATGCTCAGGAAAGCCTGAAACTGGCCCAGGGCGTTGGTCGAGTGAAAGAAGCTGTGGCTAAAGTATTGGGCGCCCGCACACCGGCAAAAGCTGCCGCGTCGAAAGCTCCAGCCAAGGTTGCGGCCAAGCCAGCTGCTAAAACCGCTGCTGCAAAACCAGCGGCCAAGCCAGCTGCTAAAACCGCTGCTGCAAAACCAGCGGCCAAGCCAGCTGCTAAAACCGCTGCTGCAAAACCAGCGGCCA
>NZ_JACAQL010000025.1:0-254799 GCF_013385245.1 Pseudomonas sp. IPO3747 | reverse complement strand
TAAGACAGTTGCTCCCACATTGGGTTCTGCGTCATGATCTAGAGATCGGACTCTTTCACTACCCTGACCTTCCCCGCATCCAGCGCATACGCCGCGTCCGCCAGGTCATTGTTGACCTTCTCCACCTTCAACGTGCCCGTCACCCACAGCGGCGTGTAGATATCATCCAGCTTCAGCCCCTTGGGATAACGCACCAGCACCAGTTGGTTAGGTGGCGGTGGCGGCACGTGGATGCAGGCGCCCGGGTATGGCACCAGGAAAAACAGCGTGCTGCGGCCCTTGGCGTCGGTTTCCAACGGCACCGGGTAGCCGCCAATGCGGATGTTCTTGCCGTTCATGGCGGCCACGGTCTTGGTCGAATACATCACCGCCGGCAAGCCTTTGCTCTGCTTCAAGCCACCTTTATCGGTGAAGGTGCCTTGGGCTTCGGGGGAGTTGTGGTCGATCTCGGGCATGGCCTCGAGGGCTTTCTGGTCTGAAAGCGGCATCAGGTCGAGCCAATCGGTTTCCGGCAGTTCACCGGCGTGCGCCAGGCCAGAGCCCAACAGGAGAAGTGTGAATAGAAGACGGCGCATGAAAAAGCTCGGCAAGTTCAGATGCCGAGCATTCTAGCCCTCTGCGCCTGCGCAGCGCAGAGGGCTTTGTCGCTTAGATCATTTCTTTTTCAGCAGGCCGTAGATCACCAACAGCACGATGGCGCCGATCAGCGCGCCGAGGAAGCCCGCGCCTTGACCCGCCTGGTAGATGCCCAGGGCCTGACCACCGTAGGTGGCGACCAGGGAACCTGCGATACCCAGCAGGATGGTCATGATCCAGCCCATGCTGTCGTCGCCAGGCTTGAGGAAGCGCGCCAGCAGGCCGACGATCAAGCCGATAAAGATGGTTCCAATGATACCCATGGCATTTCCCTCTGAATGAAGTGAACTACACCAAAGCCTAGTCAGACTTTAGCGTCCTGCAATCAGAGAGGCGGCGATAACCAATGGTTCCCGCCGCCCTCAAGGTTATTGCTCGGCGATCAGCGCTTCGACCTTGAGAATCTGCGCCTCAAGGGTTGCACGGTCCTTGCAACGCAGGTTGGCGTGGCCAACTTTACGCCCGGCCTTGAAAGCCTTGCCGTAGTGATGCAGGTGGCAGTCATCAATGGCGATGACTTTTTCTACCGGCGGGACTGCGCCGATAAAGTTGAGCATGGCGCTCTCGCCGACCTTCGCTGTGGAACCCAGCGGCAAGCCCGCCACCGCCCGCAGGTGGTTTTCGAACTGGCTGCACTCGGCACCTTCGGTGGTCCAGTGCCCGGAGTTGTGCACGCGCGGGGCGATTTCGTTGGCCTTGAGGCCGCCGTCGACTTCAAAGAACTCGAACGCCATCACGCCGACGTAATCCAGCTGCTTGAGCACGCGGCTGGAATAGTCTTCGGCCAGGGCCTGCAGCGGGTGGTCGGTGCTGGCCACGGACAGCTTGAGAATGCCGCTGTCGTGAGTGTTGTGCACCAACGGGTAGAAGCGGGTCTCGCCGTCACGGGCGCGCACAGCGATCAGAGAAACTTCACCAGTGAACGGCACAAAGCCTTCCAGCAGGCAGGCAACACTGCCCAGTTCGGCAAAAGTGCCGACCACATCGGCAGCAGTGCGCAGGACTTTCTGGCCCTTGCCGTCATAACCCAGGGTGCGGGTCTTGAGCACGGCTGGCAGGCCGATGCTGGCGACGGCGGCGTCCAGGTCTGCCTGGGACTGGATATCGGCGAAGGCGGGGGTCGGGATACCCAGGTCCTTGAACATGCTCTTCTCGAACCAGCGGTCACGCGCGATGCGCAAGGCTTCGGCGCTCGGGTACACCGGCACGAACTGCGACAGGAAGGCCACGGTTTCGGCCGGGACGCTTTCGAATTCGAAGGTCACCAGGTCGACTTCATCGGCCAGTTGGCGCAGATGGTCCGGGTCGCTGTAGTCAGCGCGCAGGTGTTCACCCAGGGCAGCGGCGCAGGCGTCCGGCGCCGGGTCCAGGAAAGCGAAGTTCATCCCCAGCGGGGTGCCCGCCAAGGCCAGCATGCGACCCAGTTGGCCGCCACCGATTACACCGATTTTCATCAATCAATACCTTCAGGCGATACGTGGGTCTGGATTGTCCAGCACGCTGTCTGTCTGCTCAGCACGGAATTTTTTCAGCACCGCATGGAACTGCGGGTGCTTGGCGCCCAGGATGCTGGCGGACAGCAACGCAGCGTTGATCGCGCCGGCCTTGCCGATTGCCAATGTAGCCACCGGAATACCGGCCGGCATCTGCACGATGGACAACAGCGAATCCACGCCCGAGAGCATCGACGACTGCACCGGCACACCGAGCACCGGCAGGTGGGTCTTGGCCGCACACATGCCTGGCAGGTGCGCCGCACCGCCGGCACCGGCGATGATCACCTCGATGCCACGGGATTCTGCTTCATCGGCATACTGGAACAGCAAATCCGGGGTGCGGTGGGCAGAGACCACTTTCACTTCATACGGAATGCCGAGTTTTTCCAGCATATCGGCGGTGTGGCTAAGGGTGGACCAATCGGACTTGGAGCCCATGATCACGCCAACCAATGCACTCATCGTCGTGCCTCTTCTCTCTGGGCGCCCGCAGGCGCGTCAAAAAACAACAAGCCACGCGGGAAATCCGGCGTGGCTTGGTGTACGAATTAAGGCCGGTTGGACCGGCCGAAGGCCGCGCAGTATACCGTAATAATCCAGATAAACAGCCCCTGGAATGACCATCTGTCTTACGGCGCAAAGTGGCGGTTTTATTGACTTCTAAGTCAGCGAAACCGGCGCAAATTTCCCCTGAGAAAAAGGGTCAATGTGGGAGCTGGCTTGCCTGCGATAGCATCACCTCACTTATGGCTGATGTACCGAGGCGCCTGCATCGCAGGCAAGCCAGCTCCCACAGTTGATCTGCATTGCGCTCAGGTGCTTTGTGCAGCCCCGCCTTCCAATTTGCGCCACAGCAGCCGCACGTTCGCCTTGCGCACCAACGCGCAGCGATACAGACGAATCTCCAGCGGCACATGCCATTGCGGGCCGCCGCACACCACCAGTTCGCCACGTGCCAGTTCGGCACGCACGCTCAACTGCGGCACCCAGGCGATACCCAAGCCTTCAAGGGCCATGCTCTTGAGACTGTCTGCCATGGCAGTTTCGTAAATGGTGGTGAAACGCAGGGCGCGCTGGCGCAGCAGCAAATTTACCGAGCGCCCGAGAAAGGCGCCGGCACTGTAGGCCAGCAACGGCACGCTGCCCTCACCCTCCAGGTCGAACAGCGGTTTGCCGTCGGCGTCGGCGGCGCACACCGGGAGCATCTCGGTGTTACCCAGGTGCAGCGACGGGAAGATTTCCGCGTCCATCTGCATGGCCGCATCCGGGTCGTAGAACGCCAGCATCAAGTCGCAGCCGCCTTCGCGCAGGGCGTGCACTGCATCGCCAACGTTGGTGGCGACCAGTCGGGTCGCGATGTTAAGGCCCTCGTTACGCAGTTGCGCGATCCAGCGCGGGAAGAAGCCCAATGCCAGGGAGTGCGCGGCCGCCACTTGCATGACTTCGCCCTGCCCACCTTCCAGGTGATGCAAATGGCGCAGCACTTCACCGAGCTGTTCGACCACCGTGCGCGCGGTGACCAGGAACAGCTGCCCCGCCGCCGTCAGCTCGACGGGCGTGCGCGAACGGTTGACCAACGTCAGGCCCAACGCGGCTTCAAGGCTACGGATACGCCGGCTGAACGCTGGCTGGGTGACAAAGCGCCGCTCCGCTGCCTGGGAAAAGCTGCGGGTTGCCGCCAGGGCGCTGAAGTCTTCCAGCCATTTGCTCTCAAGGTTCATCGCTTCCTCCCACGGACACGCACCATTTTGGCACACACGCCCGCCATGATAACCGGGTCACATCAACATTATGCCGTTTGTGCATAGGCCAGTGTTTAACAGCATTGGCCCAAAAACTTCTACAAGCCTAGCATTCGCAGCGTTCCGGCCTGTTCCGGGTCCATATCGAGATGATTTCCGTCATGTCCTCCGCTGCATCATTCCGCACAGAAAAAGACCTGCTTGGCGTACTCGAAGTACCGGCTCAAGCGTATTACGGCATCCAGACCCTGCGAGCGGTGAACAACTTCCGCCTCTCGGGCGTTCCGATTTCGCATTACCCGAAATTGGTGGTCGGCCTGGCAATGGTCAAGCAAGCAGCCGCTGACGCCAACCGCGAGTTGGGCCAGCTCAGCGAAGCCAAGCACGCTGCCATCAGCGAAGCCTGTGCCCGTCTGATCCGCGGCGATTTCCACGAAGAGTTCGTGGTGGACATGATTCAAGGCGGCGCTGGCACTTCGACCAACATGAATGCCAACGAAGTCATCGCCAACATCGCGTTGGAGGCCATGGGCCACAACAAGGGCGAGTACCAGTACCTGCACCCCAACAACGACGTGAACATGGCGCAGTCGACCAACGACGCCTACCCAACCGCGATCCGCCTGGGTCTGCTGCTGGGCCATGACGCGCTGCTGGCCAGCCTCGACAGCCTGATCCAGGCGTTCGCCGCCAAAGGCGTCGAGTTCGGCCACGTGCTGAAAATGGGCCGTACCCAATTGCAAGATGCCGTGCCGATGACCCTCGGCCAGGAATTCCGCGCCTTCGCCACCACCCTGGGTGAAGACCTGGCGCGCCTGAAAACCCTGGCGCCAGAGCTGCTGACCGAAGTGAACCTGGGCGGCACCGCCATCGGCACCGGCATCAACGCCGACCCGCGTTACCAGGCCCTGGCCGTACAACGCCTGGCGCTGATCAGCGGCCAGCCGCTGGTTCCGGCTGCCGACCTGATCGAAGCCACCTCCGACATGGGCGCTTTCGTGCTGTTCTCCGGCATGCTCAAGCGTACTGCGGTGAAGCTGTCGAAGATCTGCAATGACCTGCGTCTGCTGTCCAGCGGCCCACGCACCGGCATCAACGAGATCAACCTGCCGGCACGCCAGCCAGGCAGCTCGATCATGCCCGGCAAGGTTAACCCGGTGATCCCGGAAGCCGTGAACCAGGTCGCGTTCCAGGTTATCGGTAACGACCTGGCCCTGACCATGGCAGCCGAAGGCGGCCAACTGCAGTTGAACGTGATGGAGCCGCTGATCGCTTTCAAGATCTTCGACTCGATCCGCCTGCTGCAACGCGCCATGGACATGCTGCGCGAACACTGCATCGTTGGCATCACCGCCAACGAAGCCCGTTGCCGCGAACTGGTGGAACACTCCATCGGTCTGGTCACCGCGCTGAACCCGTACATCGGCTATGAAAACGCCACCCGCATTGCGCGTATCGCCCTCGAAAGCGGCCGCGGCGTGCTGGAACTGGTGCGCGAAGAAGGCTTGCTCGACGACGCCATGCTCGACGACATCCTGCGCCCCGAAAACATGATTGCTCCACGTTTGGTCCCGCTGAAGGCCTAAGCGTTTGATGCACCGCTCACCAGGTTGAGGGACTAGACACCTCTCACCTTTTGAGGGCCTGAAGGCTCGTTCTTCAGGCCCTTTTTTTTGCCCCAAGGTTGTGAAATGACGCCCATAAAAAATCCAATATCGCCCTGCAAACCCTCCTTGCCTGCAACCGCCTGGCTGAAACCTTTAATCGCCCCGTGCAGACGGATCACGCTCGCCTAGGTATAGTGCCGCCCCTCTTCGCGTCTGCGGCCGTCGGTAACGAGGCCCGCAGACATCGCGAAAGCGCATGAATAACAACACCCGCAAAAGGATTGGGGCGAAGCGTCGTGCACTGCCTGGTGCTGAGCGACGCGTCGGACCGTCCTGCGTTTGCCATTAGAAAAATCAGCGAGGAACACTCCATGCTCGAAGTCATCAACGACTTCCTCTCAGGGAAAGTACTGATCGTGCTCATTGTCGGGCTCGGCGGTTATTTCACGATCCGCTCGCGTTTCGTACAGTTGCGTCACTTTTTCCACATGTTCTCGGTGTTCAAAGACAGCCTGAAGAGCAGCGCCGGCCAGCTCAGTTCCTTCCAGGCGCTGATGCTCAGCCTGGCCGGCCGCGTGGGTGCCGGTAACATCGCCGGTGTCGGCATTGCCGTGACCCTGGGTGGCCCGGGTGCCGTGTTCTGGATGTGGGTCACCGCGCTGGTGGGCATGTCCTCGAGCTTTATCGAGTGCTCCCTCGGCCAGTTGTACAAGCGCACCGATGCCGAGGGCACCTACCGTGGCGGCCCGGCGTATTACATCCAGCACGGCTTGCAGAAGCGCTGGCTGGGTATGGTCATGGCGTTCCTGTTGCTGGTGACTTTCGGTTTCGCCTTCAACGGCCTGCAAGCCCACGCCGTGACTCACTCGCTGAACAACGCCTTTGGCCTGGACACCACCTACACCGGCCTGGCGCTGGCGGTATTGCTGGGCCTGGTGTTCATCGGCGGGATCAAGCGCATCGCTTCGATTGCCGACCTGCTGGTGCCGGTCAAGACCCTGGTCTACATCGCTGTGACCCTGTACGTGATCGTGCTGCAATTCGACCACGTGCCGGCCATGCTCGCGACCATCGTCAAAAGCGCTTTCGGCCTCGACCAAGCCTTCGGTGGCCTGGTGGGCAGCGCGATCATCATGGGTGTGAAGCGCGGCGTGTTCGCCAACGAAGCCGGTCTGGGCAGTGCGCCTAACGTGGCGGCAGTGGCCTCGGTAGAACACCCGATCGCCCAAGGCGTGGTGCAGGCGTTCAGCGTGTTCCTCGACACCTTCGTGATCTGTACCTGCACCGCGTTGCTGATCCTGCTCTCCGGTTTCTACACCCCAGGTTTTGAAGGCGACGGCATTGCCCTGACCCAGAACTCCCTGGCGGCGGTGGTCGGTGACTGGGGCCGCATGTTCATCTCGGTGGCCCTGGCGTTGTTCGTGTTCACCTCGATCATGTACAACTACTACCTCGGCGAGAGCAACCTGCGCTTCCTGGTGGGTAACAACCGCAAGGTGCTGATGGGCTACCGTGCGCTGGTGCTGGTGCTGATTTTCTGGGGTTCGATCGAGAACCTGAGCACCGTGTTCGCCTTCGCCGACATCACCATGACCCTGCTGGCGTTCGTCAACCTGTTCGCCCTGGCGTTCCTGTTCAAGATTGCCATGCGCATCCTCAATGACTACGACAACCAGCGTGCCGCAGGCATCAAGACGCCGGTGTTCGACTCCAGCCAGTTCCCTGACCTGGACCTGGACCGCAAGGCCTGGCCGGCCAACCCGGCAAAGGCAGAAGTCACCTCGGCTGAACTGAGCGCTCAAGCGCAACGTTAATCACCGCTAGATGACACGCCGCCCGGCCTTGGGCATGCTCTGGGCCCGGCGGCGTTTTTCGTTCAGGAGATTTTTCATGCAACCAGCTAACAACGTGATGGTGCTCTACACCGGCGGCACCATTGGCATGCAGGCCAGCGCCAACGGCCTGGCGCCTGCGTCGGGTTTTGAGGCGCGCATGCGCGAACAGCTCACCGATGCAGCAGTGCCCACCTGGCGCTTTCAAGAGATGTCGCCGCTGATCGACAGCGCCAACATGACGCCCACTTACTGGCAGCATCTGCGCAGCGCCGTGGTCGAGGCCGTGGACGCAGGCTGCGATGCGGTGCTGATCCTGCACGGCACCGACACCCTGGCCTACAGCGCGGCAGCCATGAGTTTTCAACTGCTGGGCCTGCCGGCGCCGGTAGTCTTCACCGGCTCCATGCTGCCGGCCGGCGTGCCCGACAGCGATGCCTGGGAAAACGTGAGCGGCGCCTTGACAGCCTTGGGCGAAGGCCTGGCGCCGGGCGTGCAGCTGTACTTCCACGGCGCGCTGATGGCACCGACCCGTTGCGCGAAAATCCGCAGCTTCGGTCGCCACCCGTTTGCGGCCCTGCAGCGCAATGGCGGCGTCGCCCAGGCCGACATGATCCCGGCCGCCCTGCATTACCGCCAGCCCAAAGCCTTGGCCAATGTCGGCGTGTTGCCGCTGGTGCCGGGCATCGCTGCCGCGCAACTGAACGCGTTGATCGACAGCGGCATCCAGGCGCTGGTGCTGGAATGCTTCGGCAGCGGCACCGGGCCGAGCGATAACCCTGATTTTCTCGCCAGCCTCAAGCGTGCGCAGGAACTGGGTGTAACCGTCGTGGCAATCACTCAATGCCATGAAGGCGGCGTGGAACTGGACGTGTACGAAGCCGGCAGCCGCCTGCGCGGCGTGGGCGTGCTGTCCGGTGGCGGCATGACCCGTGAAGCGGCGTTCGGCAAGCTCAATGCCCTGCTCGGCGCCGGGCTTGAGGCCAGTGAAGTGCGCCGCCTGGTGGAACTGGACCTGTGCGGCGAACTGAGCTGACCGGCATGTAACTTGCTCCACTTCCAGCCATCCCCTGGCTGGAAGTTTCCATGCTGCATTCCCACCTCACCACCCTCAATGCTGTTTCGCTGGTGCTTAACACCTTCAAAGGCTTGCCGCACGAGGCGCTGCTGGCCGGCAGCGGCATCTGTGCGGCGGACTTGAGCCGGGCCGACACGCGCATCACCACCAATCAGGAAATGCGCGTGTGCGCCAATGCCGTGGCCCTGCGCCGCGATGTCGGCCTGGAGCTGGGCGCACAAATGCATGTGTCGGCCTACGGCATGCTCGGTTACGCCCTGCTCACCAGTGCCACCTTTGGTGACGCATTACGCTTGGCCCTGCGGTATCCGGCGCTGCTGGGAACACTGTTCGAGTTGAGCCTTGAAGAGGACGGTGAGCGAATCTGGTTCACCGCCGGCGACTATCGGGAAAACCCCAGCCTGGAAATGTTCAACGTCGAGCTGTGCCTGGCGTCATTGAAAGTGATCTGCGACGACCTGCTCGGCCAGCCTCTGCCCTTACTGGCTGCGCGCTTTGAACATGATGCCCCCGACTATCGCATGCGCTACGCCGAGCGCTTCCCCTGCACGCTGCAATTTCAGGCCACCGCCAATGCCTTTGCCTTCGACAAACACTGGCTGGACCAGCCGCTGCCCCTGGCCGACGCCATTACTCACCAGGCGATGGCCGAGCGTTGCCGCAAACAAAACCTGGAGTTCACCGGGCGCCAGGCCTGGCTCGGCAGAATTCGCCAGCTGCTCGCCGCACAGCTCAACGCCGCGCCGGGCCTGGAGGGCTTGGCCGAGCAGATGAACTGTTCGGCACGCACCCTGCGCCGGCATCTGCATGACCTGGGCTGCAGCTACCAGGAGCTGCTGGACGAGCTGCGTTTCGAGCGCGCCAAGCAACTGCTGGCTGAGGACCACTGGCCGATTTACCGGATTGCCGAGGCACTGGGCTTCAGCGAAACGGCAAGTTTCAGGCATGCCTTTGTGCGTTGGAGTGGCGTGGCGCCGAGCCAATTTCGCGCATGATGCTTCATTGAGGGGCGAATTCAGGACAGATAATTTGGCCATAATTATCCCCTTTTGGCCGCTCCTGCCGTTCTCTTAAAGCACGCCCGCCGCAAGACTGGCTCCACCGATACAGCCTGCGGAGAACAACAAATGCTGACGATCTACTCGGACGATCACCACCTGCACCATGGCCGCTGTGAATTGATGGACGGGCAACTGATGCCCTGCTTTGAAATGCCCTCGCGCGCCGACCACGTGTTGCAACGGGTCAAAGACCGCGAACTGGGCCCGGTACACGCGCCGCAGGATTTCGGCCTGGCACCGCTGCAGCGTATCCACAGCCACGACTACCTCGACTTCTTCCAAGGCGCCTGGCAGCGCTGGACCGAGTACGGCCAGGAGGGCGACTTGCTGCCCTACACCTGGCCCGCGCGCACGCTGCGCCGGGTGATCCCCACAAGCCTGCATGGCCAGTTGGGCTATTACAGTTTCGACGGCGGCGCGCCGATTACCGCCGGCACCTGGCAAGCGGCCTACAGCGCGGCGCAAGTGGCCCTCACGGCGCAACGAGCAATCCAGAGCGGCGCCCACAGTGCCTTCGCCCTGTGCCGCCCACCTGGGCATCATGCTGCGGGCGACTTGATGGGCGGTTATTGCTACCTCAACAACGCCGCCATTGCCGCCCAGGCCTTCCTCGACCAAGGCCACAAACGCGTCGCGATCCTGGATGTGGATTACCACCACGGCAACGGCACCCAGTCGATTTTTTACGCACGCAGCGACGTGTTGTTCACCTCGATTCATGGCCATCCGGAAGCAGAGTTTCCGTTCTTCCTGGGCTATGCCGACGAGCTGGGCGAAGGTGAAGGCGAAGGCTTCAACTTCAACTATCCACTGCCGGCCGGTTCCGGTTGGGCAGCCTGGAGTGCCGCACTGGAAGAAGCCTGCGCCCAGATCGAGCGCTACGGCGCGGACATCATCGTCGTGTCCCTGGGCGTGGACACGTTCAAGGACGACCCTATCTCGCAGTTCAAGCTCGACAGCCCGGACTACCTGGCCATGGGCGCGCGCATCGCCCGGCTGGGCAAGCCCACGCTGTTTGTGATGGAAGGCGGCTACGCAGTGGAAGAAATCGGCATCAACGCCGTCAACGTCCTCGAAGGTTTTGAAGGAGCAGCCCAATGAACAGGCTCAAGTCACTCGTCCTCTGCGCCGCCGTCATCGGTGGCGCGGCCCACGCCGAAGAGAAAACCCTCAAGGTCTACAACTGGTTCGACTACATCACGCCCAAAGCCCTGGAAGACTTCAAGGCGCAGAACCCCAAGATCAAATTGGTCTACGACATCTTCGACACCAACGAAGCGCTGGAAGCCAAATTGCTCACCGGCAATTCCGGCTATGACGTGGTGGTACCGTCCAACGTGTTCCTGGCCAAGCAGATCGAAGCCGGCGTGTTCCAGCCGCTGGACCGCAGCAAGCTACCAAACTGGAACCACCTCGACCCCAAGCTGATGAAGCTGATCGAAGCCAACGACCCCGGCAATAAATTCGCCGTGCCTTACATGTACGGCACCATCCTCATTGGCTTCAACCCGGCCAAGGTCAAGGCCGCCCTGGGCGACAATGCGCCGGTAGACAGTTGGGATCTGATCTTCAAGGAAGAGAACATCAGCAAGCTCAAGCAATGTGGTGTGGCGCTGTTGGACTCGCCCTCCGAGATCCTGCCACTGGCCTTGCAGCACCTGGGCCTGGACCCCAACAGCAGCAATCCCAAGGACTACGACAAGGCCGAAGCGCTGCTGATGAAGATCCGCCCCTACATCACCTACTTTCACTCCTCCAAGTACATGGCCGATATCGCCAACGGTGATATTTGTGTGGCGGTGGGTTATTCAGGCAGTTTCTCCCAGGCCGCCAACCGTGCCAAAGAAGCCAAAAATGGCGTGACCGTGGACATGCGTCTACCCAAGGAGGGCGCGCCGATCTGGTTCGACATGCTCGCCATCCCCAAAGGCGCTAAAAATCCGGACGACGCCTACACCTTCATCAACTACCTGCTGCAACCCACAGTGATCGCGCCCATCAGTGACTTTGTCGGCTATCCCAATCCGAACAAGGACGCTACCGAGAGCGTCGACCCTGCCATTCGCCACAATCCCAACTTGTATCCGACCGACACCGCCATGGCCACGCTCTACACCCTTAAACCTCTGGACAGCAAAGCCGAACGCGCCAGAACAAGGGCCTGGACCAAAATCAAATCCGGCACCTGAAGCACCTTGGTTTGACGGGCGCCTTCAAATGCGCTCGTGAAGGTGGGCCTATCTAAGCACCGCCTCTCTGTGTGGCCGCGCCCTGGCATGGAACGCCTGGCCTTTACCTCAGGCTAGTTCCACCAAAC
Organism: Pseudomonas sp. IPO3747; assembly: GCF_013385245.1. Lineage (NCBI taxonomy): Bacteria > Pseudomonadati > Pseudomonadota > Gammaproteobacteria > Pseudomonadales > Pseudomonadaceae > Pseudomonas > Pseudomonas sp. IPO3747. Next base: position 243,030 of record NZ_JACAQL010000025.1, on the reverse strand, counting down.
GGCCAGACAGGGAAGCCTCATCATGAACGCCTCCGCTTCAAGCACCACGCCCACCAACACACCGCGTCCGGATGCACGGATAGCGCTGCTCACCCAGCTCTCTACCGGCCCTTCACGGGCGAACGCGTCTGATCTGATTTAGCGGCGCCACCGCTATTTATCTACCGTCCTCCCGGCAACGGCCATCGCTACCTTGCACATCCTCAACGCCCGTCCAGGCTAGCGATTGCAGCGGAGCAACACATGCCCAACGATCTACTTAACAACAATCATCGCCCACCCAGCACCTATGAACTGCTCACCCAGTTAACCACCGGGCCCACCACCCACGAGGTCGCCGCCACCACGTTGCGCGCGGCACTCAAAGAACTCTACCCCACCCTCAATATCGACCCCGACCTGGCCATGGTGATCAGCCCTCGCTGGAATGTCGTGGGCAGCACTGTCGAGCCGGCGCCAGCCGTTCTCCAATCCCTGACCTCAGTGCTGGCTCATCAAGCGCTGTCCCGCGAGCGGGTAACTTACATCGATGGCGAGCACTTCCTCACTTTGCAGCCGTACGCGGCGGCGCCTGTGCACCTTGAGGTGAAGATCGATGCCATCGCGCGCTTGATCAATGAGTTATCCGACTTTCTGTTCATCGCGTTTCAGGAACAGCAACTTAACTTCTGGAACGCCTCCAACGGTAGCAGCGGACCACGCTGGCAGACGTTTTCCAACTCGCTGAGGAAAGTGTGGAACGTCACCGAAGAGCAAGGCCTGGATGAGCACCAAGCGGCCATGGCCCGTGGAGTGTTCCAGAAACCCGACCGGGACAGACGCTCGTTGAATGATCGCTACAAGAGTCACGCCTACCTGGTTGATGTCGATCTACTCCGGGACGGCGAGTCCACCCACGTCAGTTTCATGGACATCGCCGTGTTGGTTGGCGAGCATGACAAACGCCCATTGATCCTGACGCACTCGCTGGTAAGCGGTTACGAAACCTTTGAGTCACTTGAAACATTCGGCGCCTCGCTGCCCGCCCGGTTGAGTGCGCCAAAGCGCGATACCACGTTGCAATGGCGCTTGTATGAACCCGATGGCAACTTTTTCGACACACTGGCCTGTACTCTGATCGAACTACAAATCCGCGCCATCGGCAGTTACGGCCAGGCCTTTGTCGAGGAGCCGGCAGAGGAGCAGGCAAGCCCGGCCACCGTCGCCCGCATTGTGCCCAGCATCGAAGAGATGAGCGATCACCAACTCTCGAGTATCCGAGACGTTCATCATCAACTGCCCGACTGGCTCGCTTCGGCATCGGACTCGGACACCGCCGCCTATAGCCGCTACATGATCGACCTGGCCCAACTGCATACCCATTATCACGGCGAAACATTCCGGGACGGCATTGCCCCCATTCGCGACTATGCCCGCACACAACTGCAAAGCCGCATCCACTCGCATAAAGACGGTGCGAGCCTGAACCTGGACAAAATCGAGGTGGTGATCGAAAGCCCGGTGGTGTGGGGCACGCTCGTCGTGCCGGGCAGCGTGGACATCACCCGTCGCAGCCTGATCGATCTGGCGTTGGACAACCTCACCGGCCTGCCCACCGGCAACACCACGGTGCACTACAACGGCAATGACGATGGCGTCCCCAGTTGGCTGACCTTCAGCTATTTGAAAGACCTGATCGAAGACGTTGATATCGGCAAGCACTATCCCGTGCTGATCAAACAGAAACTGCTCGATGACCCGGCGCAATCCAGTCACCGCCAGCAGCTCTACATCAACCACCTGCGCCTGCAACTGCCGCTGTTGGCCCTGCAAATGAAAATCCGCCAACAGGGCGCAATTGATGAACTCGGCTACCGCTACGTTGCCGCCGTGATGCACGCCGATGAATACGACCGGCATGTAGACGGGCAGCCCATTGTTATCCGCGCCCTGGCCTTCGTGCCCACCCTGCGCCCCGGCCATGAGCGCGACGTGGTCGCCAATATGTTCGTGATCGGTCCAAGGAACGCCAGCGCCGGTCCGTGCCTGCTTTATCGCCCGTTGCTGGAACCGATGCTGATGCAATTCCCGTCACGGCAAAACCTGCTGTACGCCATCAAGCATGACCGCCCCTTGCGCGAATCGGTGCTGGCCTGGCTGCCGCAAGCGCAAAGCTTCAACTACGCCCAATATGTGTTCCCGGACACCTTGCCCTCGCCCTGGACGGTGGTGCGAGCCCTGGTCGAACCCCTTACCGTGCTGTACATGAGCGGCCCCGTGACCCTGACCGATGAAGAAGTGGGCAATGACGCCCTGGCAATGCTGTTCAAGGCCAACGCCACCGCCATGGTCGAATTGGCGGACCGTCAGTCGGTGTCCAATGTGCAGAAACGCTGGGCGACGTTTCGACACACTGGCTGGCAAATCTTCAACGCTGCCCTGCCGTTCATGGGCCGTACCGTCGGAATTGCCGCCTGGGTCTGGCAAATCATGGACGACCTGCAAGCCACCGAGGAGGCTGTGAACAAGGGGGATCAACAAGCTTCGTGGACAGCGTTAGTCGATGTATTCCTCAACCTGGGCATGGCTCTGACCCTGCACATCGCCCTGCGCCATCCGCGCCCGCTGGAACAGTTCGAGGCGCCGAAGATCGAAACTGAATCCGAGTCAACAACGATCGAAACTGCCGATAAACCACCCGTCACCGAGAAAAAATATACTGCTGTGCAACAAGCAAATATTCCCGACAGCCAACTGCCCGCCAAGCATCAAGACGCGGTACACATCCTGGGGGCCCTGAGCCATAGCCGCTTGGGCCTGGCCAAGACACTTGACGGCTTCAACGTCGCCAAACCCGATAAACTTGGCGAACAAAACAAAACGCCCGGGCGCCACTTGAACCTGTATCCACTTGCAGACAAGTGGTATGCACCGGTTGGTGAGCGTTGGTTCGAGGTAAGGGTGGATGACAACGACAGTGTCATCATCATTGACCCGAAGGCACCGTTGCGTACGGGCCCGCCGTTGATCGGCAACCTGGCGGGCCAGTGGTTTGTTGATGTCCGTTTGCGACTGCGCGGTGGAGGTCTTCGACACCGTCGGCGAGCGGTCAAGGTCGATCAGCCTGAGCGCGTGGCAACACTCATGACCCAGCTCAACGCCTTCGACGCGGTCGCCACCAGCAAACAATTGGACGTGCTTAAGGCAAAGCCTGCACTGGACGCCGCCCCCGGCCCTTCCACGGACCTGCTGCGTACAGCGTTCATAGGCAACGTCGACAACCGACTGGCGGCGTACGATGAAGCGATCAGTCAGTTGAAGTCCTTGAGCATCATCGAGGCCGTGCCCACCTATCAGAGCAACATGAGTGAATACCTGAAACAGCAAATACAACTGACTCAGGTAGTCGTGGAACAACAATTGGTGGGCTATAAAGAGGCCTTGAAGGCTTCGTCCCTGATCCTCGACCCCGAAGTAGACATTGACTATAAAAACCAGGCGCGAAGCGCACAAACCCTGTCCACCTTGAACCTGGCAATCATCAAGCGCCTGGAGTTCATCAACAACCGTTTCAGCGATCTCAAAGTGCTGGGAGATGACGGCGCAACGGTCATTCAAAAAACCCTGAGCGAGTTGCCACTGCTCACCCTCGCTGAGCTCAAATCTCTGGAAATCAGCTTGGGTCGCTACTTGTGTATCGATGAAGCGCAAAGCCAGATCCCTGCCACGCTGCGAGAGCAGGTGGACCAGAGCGTCGATACAGCCGAACTGAACGTCGAGAGTTTCAATGAAATCATGAAACGGGACAGCGGTACGCTGGATGAACGCATTGATGTGCTCAACAGCCTGGTTGAGCAATTTTCCAGCGCAGACCAACGCCTGCTGGACATGCATGCCGAGCACCCGCAGTTTCTGCTGAAACCCCGCCTGGAAAGCTTTCGACAGCAGATTGGCGAATTCAGCCAGCGGGCTATTCACGACCTGGCGCAACTGCTGCGCGAGAAAAAAGCCCTGGAGCCCAAGCCCGGCAGCTCAAAAGCCCCGCCCGCGCCACGGCGCAAAGTCATCAAGACACGCTACGACGGCACTTTAATAGCCCAGCCCCAAGAGGCCGACAGCACGCTGGTCGATGTCAGGGCGTCCGTGACGGGCAAGGTACTCGCTACGTTTCATGAAAAAACCCCAGGCGTCTGGGTCAAGCGGCAAAAGGTCAGCCCGCCAGCGCCAGCGCCTGCCGCTGTAGACCTGGATACCAGCATCAACACCGGGCAAACGCTATTGGACAGCGAGCGAGCTGAAACCCACAAGTACCGGGATTTTTCGCGTAAACCCTGGCATTCGCCCCAGGACATCCAAGATATGTTCGACGCCTACGGCAAACAACTGGAGGACGCGTCAAACGATATCGAGCAAGCGCTGACTCGGCGCAATCTCACCGAAAGCGGTCATACTTCCGCCGCTTCGACCAAGCGCAACCTCAACGAGGCAGCACAGCGGCTTTATCGCCTGGGTAGAAAAACCTACATAGACATGCTCAAACAGCAACCGCCAACTGCGGCGCGGGTGGAGTGGCTGCATAGCCAAGGGCTGATAAAGATCGGCAAAACCTTCAGCCGCCGCGCCGTCAAAGGGCCGCCTAAGGGCTATCTGGACGAGTACGAAGTACGCGATAAAGAGACCAACACTGTGCTGTGGTACGCGCACTTTCACTATGCAACGAAAGGCGCCGCCCTTGAGAAATTCGAGAAGGGCCACCTGAAAACCCGTGAACAACAGCGCCTTGGTGGCTCTCGCCAACGCACCGGCCCCAGTGACTGGGAAATGATAGAAATCCACCGCAGCAGCATCGGTGATCAATTGGCCAAGTCGCTGTTCTTCAACAGCTGATGGTCTTTATGCCTGCCACGCCTGGCGCAAACGTGCCAGCGCCTGTGCGATGTCCGCCTCGGGCACAGCGGCGAACCCCATCACCAGGCCTGCGCGCTGGTCCGGTGGTGGGCTTGTGCACGCCAGCCAATAGCTACTCAAACCATTGATCTCAACATTGGCCGCATGGGCCTGAGCGAGCAACGTCTGCTCGCGGGCAAGGCTGTCCACTCGCACTGTCAGATGCAGCCCGGCCGCAACGCTGGGCAAGGCCCCGACGCCAGGCAACCCGTCCGGCCAACCGGCCAACAAAGCATTGCGCCGGCTCAGCGCAGCGCGGCGCATCCGGCGAATGTGGCGCTGGAAATGCCCTGCCGCCATAAACTCAGCCATCACCGCCTGAGTACTGACTTCGGAGTGGCGCATGTCCACAGCGCGGCGCCGGGTAAACGCTTGCACAAGGGCCGGTGGTAAAACCAGGTAGCCCAGGCGCAATGCCGGGAACGCCACCTTGCCGAAGGTGCCGACGTATAACACGCGGCCACTGCGATCCAGCGCCGCCAAGGGCGACAGCGGCGCACCGCTGTAACGGTACTCTCCGTCATAATCATCCTCGACGATCCAGCCGCCCGTACGCTCGGCCCAGGCCAGCAACTCCAGACGCCGGGCCAGGCTCATCACCACGCCCAACGGATACTGATGGGAAGGTGTGACATAGGCCACACGGCAATCATGCAGAGCGTTGAGCACCTGGCAATCCAGGCCCTCGCTATCTACCGGTACGCCATGCAATCGAGCGCCCGCCAAGGCGAACGCATGGCCGGCGGCGCGATAACCGGGGTTTTCCACCGCCACGCCGTCCCCAGGCTCCACCAGCAACTGTGCACAAAGGCTAATCGCTTGCTGTGCGCCACTGGTGATCACAATTTGCTCAGCCGTGCATTGCATGCCACGTGAACTGCGCAAATAGGCAGCGATCAGACCGCGCAAACGATCGTCACCGGCCGGGTCGCCATAGCACAGCAGTTCCAGGTTCGGCTTGCGCCAGAACGCCCCATTCAGCTTGGCCCATATATCAAACGGGAACAGGTCGAAGGCCGGCACACCCACTCGAAATGCCCGAGGCGGTCCAGCCGGAGGGTGAGCCAGGTGGTTGTTTTTTACCCGTGCCAGGCCCGCCCTGTGGATAACTTCATTGTCCAGATCTTCCGGTAAATCCGCCCATTTTGTGGATAAGGCTGGGGATAACCCTGTTGAAAACCCTGTGGATACTTTTGTGGATAGTTTTTTTGCCGTGGGCAGTTGGGCCACATAGGTGCCGTCACCCACCCGGCTTTCGATAAACCCTTCTGCGTACAGCTGATCGTAGGCGCGCACCACGCTGTTTCGGGAAATCGACAATGCCGCCGCCAAATCACGGCTGGCGGGTAATCGCGTGCCGCTGACCAGTCGCCCGTCCAGCACGCGCTGGCGCAGGGCCTCATAGAGTTGGCGCGTCAGCCCCTGACGGCGATCCAACTCGATACCTGCGGGGTTGAACGACAGCGGCGGCGCGATGGGCGACATATTGGACCTATGAAATTGGTGCCAGATGGCTCTTACAACGAACCATTAGCCTGCCTAGGATGCAGGCATTCGCCAAGGAAAATTTCCATGTACACACCGCGCGCCTTTGCCCTCAATGATTTGCCTGAACTGCAGCAACTGATCCAGCACACCCGCCTGGCGCAGTTGGTGACCTTTGGTGAGCAAGGCCTGCAGGCCAGCCATTTGCCGCTGCTGCTCAACCCCGACGAAGGCCCGAATGGCACGCTCTACGGGCACTTGGCCAAGGCCAACCCGCAATGGCGTGACCTGCAAAATGGCAGCGAAGCCTTGGTGATTTTTGCCGGTGCCGACGCTTATGTCAGCCCGTCGTTTTACCCGGCCAAGGCCGAGCACGGCAAAGTGGTGCCCACCTGGAATTACATCGCCGTGCATGCCTACGGCAAGGCTGAGGTATTTGCCGACGCCGAGCGTCTGCTCGCGGTGGTCACCGACCTCACCGATCGCCACGAAGGCAGCCGCGCCCAGCCATGGAAAGTCAGCGACGCCCCGGCCGACTACATTGACGGCATGCTCAAGGCCATCGTCGGCTTCGCCCTGCCCGTCGAGCGCCTGATCGGCAAGCGCAAACTCAGCCAGAACCGCAGCACAGCCGATATTGCCGGCGTGCGCGAAGGCCTGGCTGCCAGCCTTGATGTGCGCGACCAGACCCTCGCGCGCTTTATTCCCCAAGGAGTTTCAGAATGAGTCAGATCGACATCCGCCAAGTAACAGCCGCCGACCACGTCGCGTGGCTACCGCTGTGGCAGGCGTATTTGAAGTTCTACGAAACCGAACTGCCGGACGCCGTCAGCCAAAGCACCTGGCAACGCCTGATCGATGCCAACGAGCCGACCCATTCGGCGCTCGCCTGGCAGGACGGCAAGGCGGTGGGCATGGTCAACTTTATCTACCATCGCTCCAACTGGAGCATCGAGAATTCCTGCTACCTGCAGGATCTGCTGGTGGACCCAGCCCAGCGCGGCAGTGGCGTGGGCCGTAAGTTGATCGAGTTTGTCTACGCCACCGCCAAGGCCGACAACTGTGCCAAGGTGCACTGGTTGACCCACGAGACCAACGCCACCGCGATTGCGCTGTACGAACGCATCGCCGAACGCCCGGGTTTCATTCAATTTCGCAAAGGTCTTTAAGGAGCGCAGCATGCCTATCTCACCCGCCGACTGGAAAGGCGTCCCGGCGCCCACGGTTCAACTGCTTGAAGGGCGTTTTATCCGTCTGGAAAAACTCGACCCGGCGCGGCATGCCGACGGTCTGTTCCGCGCCCTTGAAGGCCCCGGTGCCGACCCGAAACTCTGGGACTATTTGCCTTACGGCCCCTTCCCGGAGCGCGCCGCGTTCGATGCATGGCTCAACAACCATGCAACCAACAGCGACCCGTACTTTTTCAGCGTGATCGACCGCGTCAGCGGCGATGTGCAAGGCATCCTCAGCCTGATGTCCATCGTCCCGGCCCAGGGCCGTATCGAAATCGGCCACGTCACCTTCGGCGCGCCGATGCAACGCTCGCCCAAAAGCACCGAGGCGGTGTACTTGTTGGCCAAATACGCGTTCGAGCAGGGCTACCGTCGACTGGAGTGGAAGTGCAACAACGGCAACGCCCGCTCAAAATACGCGGCCGAACGACTGGGCTTCAGCTTTGAAGGGGTGTTCCGCCAGCATATGGTGGTGAAGGGGCAGAATCGCGATACCGCGTGGTATTCGATTCTGGATTCGGAATGGCCCACCGTGGGCGCAGGCTTTGAAGAGTGGTTGTCCGAAGCGAACCAGGCCGGTTCTGGTCAGCTCAAAGGCCTGGCGGAGTGTCGCCGCCAGGCGATTTAAGCCTCAGGCCAGCTTCTGGGCGAGCACGGCAATGTGCTCCGGCCCAATCCCGCAGCAACCGCCTAAATGGCTGGCACCGCGTGCCTGCCAATCAGCGGCCCAGTGCAAGTAGCCGGGTGGGTCGAGATCGTCACGCAGGGGGTCGAGGCCATCGTTCGCGGTGGCCTCCTTGGGCTGCGGCGGGAAGGCGTTAGCGTAGGCGCCGATCTGAATGCTCACCCCCAGGCGCTCAAACGTTTGGCGCGCGGTATCAATGGCTGCGCCAATCACCTCCGGCTGGCTGCAATTGAACAGCAGCACCGCCACACCGAGTTGCGCGGCCGCTTCAGCCGCGTCTGCCACCGGTTCGCCAGAACGCAGGCGTGGCACCTCATCGGTGTCTTCATCCTTCAAGGTAAACGACAGCCAGAACGGTTTTCCGTCCTGCGGCAGGCCGGCGTGGATTGCCCGTGCCTCAACGATTGAACTCTGGGTTTCCGCCAGCCATAGGTCGACATGGGGCGCCAGGCCATTCACCAGTGGCGTCAGCAGTTCGCTGACTCGGCCGGCCTCGAACAAATCGGGCCGGTAGGAGCCGAACAGCGGCGGCAATGAGCCTGCCACACGCACCGTCTGGCTTGAAGCCTGTACCGCACGTCGCGCCAATTCACCGGCCAACGCCGCAAGCGCCTGGCCTTCGGCAGCAAACCGCGCTTCGCCAATATGAAACGGCACAACCGCGTAGCTGTTGGTGGTGATGACGTTGGCACCGCTCTGGATATAAGCCGTGTGCACCGCCTCTACCGCCTGCGGCGCTTCGCTCAACGCCAATGCCGACCACTCCGGCTGCCGAAACGGCGCGCCCCGGCGTTGCAGTTCACGGCCCATGCCACCATCGAGAATTACTGCGCTTACTGTGCCCATATGCTTTTTACTCATAAGCTTATGAAAATAACTCACTATGAGAGTCGTTCTTATAACTATTTAATGCGTACCGTCTGGTTAATAACAACCCTTTTTTATTCAGGTGTCGATTGTGAAACTTAAACCGCTGCTGGCCCTGGGCCTGACGATGCTGGCTGCCTCTACCCAAGCCTTTGGCGGTGCAACCCTGGACCGGGTTGAGCAAAAGAAAGAACTGGTGGGCGTGCTGATGGAAAGCTACCCGCCGTTCTCGTTTCTCAACGAGCAGAACCAACTCGATGGGTTTGACGTCGACGTGGCCAAGGCAGTCGCGCAGAAGTTAGGCGTGAAGCTGCGTCTGGAAACGCCGTCCTGGGACGTGATTGCCGCAGGTCGCTGGAGCGGCCGCTACGATATTTGCATCTGCTCCATGACCCCGAGCAAAGCCCGCGCCGAGGTGTTTGATTTCCCGGTGGAGTACTACGCCTCGCCTGCGGTGATCGTTGTGAATGCCAAGGATGAGCGCATCCATGGCGCCAAAGACCTCAGCGGCAAGAAAGTCGGCCTCACCAGCGCGTCCAGCTATGAAAGCTACCTGAACAAGAACCTGGTGATCGAAGGCGCCGAAGATACGCAACTTCAGTACCCGTTCGAGGATGTGCAGATCGCCCCGTACGACACCGATAACGTCGCCTTCCAGGACCTGGGCCTGGGCGCCGGTGTGCGTCTGGATGCGATCCTCACCAACCTGGTCACTGCCCAACCGCGCCTGAACCAGGACAAGCGCTTCAAGCTCGCCGGTGAGTCGCTGTATGCCGAGCCCAATTCGGTGGCCATCGAGAAAGGTGACCCGCAGTGGAATGCCAAGGTGCGTGAAGTGTTCGCGCAGTTGAAACAGGACGGCACCTTGAGCAAGCTGTCGCAAAAATGGATCGGCGCCGATATCAGCAAATGACCGCCTTCCCGACACCTCCCCAGCCGCCGGTGAACGCATCGCGGCTACAGCGACTCTTTGGCTTTCGTACGCGGTTGTACCTGACGTGGGCGGCGCTGTTTTGCCTGTTCGCCAGCTTCTTCCTGAGCTTTGACCTGAAGTTCTCGATCATCCTCGACAAACTGCCCAACCTGGTCGGCGTGCACTTGGCGCCGAACGGGTTTTTGCAAGGCGCAGCGCTGACGCTGTTTCTGTGCCTTTGCTCGATAGTCGCGTCGTCGGTGCTGGGTTTTATCACCGCGCTGGGGCGCCTGTCGAAAAGCGCCGTGGCCTTTGGCATTGCGAGTTTTTACGCCTCGTTCTTTCGCGGCACGCCGTTGTTGATCCAGATCCTGCTGATTTATCTGGGCCTGCCCCAACTGGGCCTGGTACCAGGCGCCATCGTCGCCGGGATCATCGCGCTCTCACTGAATTACGGCGCCTACCTGAGCGAAATCTTCCGCGCCGGCATCCTCGGTGTTCCCCACGGCCAACGAGAAGCCGCCCTGGCCCTGGGCATGCGTGACAGCGCGATCTTCTGGCACGTCACCCTGCCCCAGGCCATGCGCACCATCGTGCCGCCCGCCACCAATCAGTTCATCTCCATGCTCAAAGACTCGTCCCTGGTCTCGGTAATGGGCGTGTGGGAAGTCATGTTCCTGGCGCAGTCGTACGGGCGATCAAGCTATCGATACATCGAAATGCTCACGACCGCCGCGATCATTTACTGGGTGATGTCCCTCGGGCTGGAACTGATCCAGGCGCGCCTGGAGCGTCACTACGGCAAAGGCTATGTGCAGCGGGGGTGATGCCTAGGGCAACAGCCTCAACCACGCGCTGACGAGCCTAAGGCAAATGCGGCTTTAATCGCACCGCAGTAGAGACAACTCCCGCAAATCAGGGGTCGATAGCCTGACAGTTATCGCCCCGCCATCTCGCTAAATTCCCGGCCTCATTCACCAGAGGCTATGACTTCATGCCCTTCTCCGTCCTAAACCTTGCACGCGCTATCAGCCTGGCTGTTGGCGTAGCCAGTACTCCGTTTGCCTTCGCAGCTGCACCTTTTCAATTCGAGCTGGATCTTTCCAATGACCGTTGGCAATACCAGCCACCGGCTCCAATCTTGCCCATCGACAGCTACTTCGACCAGGCGACGACTCACAACGGCCAGCAACTGGCTGCAGTGCTTAAACCGGCTTTGCAACGTGCACTGCAAGCCGGCGACCTGACCTCGGAAGAAATCAAAGGCCTGCAAAAAGCCGCTGACGCACTGTCCCAACAACCAGGCGGCCTGGGTGCCGCATTCGAGCAACTGGCAGGCAGCCAAAATGCCAACTTGGCTGGCGCGACCCAAAACGCCACCGCGCACATCAGCGACTCATTGCTCGCAACCCTGCGCACGCTGCCCAGTCATGGCGATGGCCATTTGTGGGTGCAAGGCCTGGGCAACGGCGGCAAGCTCGACAAACAAGGCGGCAGCGACGGGCTCAAACAGGGCACCAAAGGCCTGATGCTGGGCGCCGATTGGGCCGTGGGTGACGCGTGGCGAGTCGGTGTTATGGGCGCCAAGTCCACCAGCGAGCTTCAAGCTCAACGTTTCAAAGGCGAACTCGACAGCTTGCACCTTGGCGGCTATGCCGTGCGCCAGGACGGCCCATTGGCCCTGCGCATGGGGGCGTTCTACAGTGATCACGCGGGCAAGAACAAACGTGACGTCAACTTGCTCGGTTTCAAGGAGCAACTCCAGGGCAACTACAACGCTCAAAGCCAAACAGTGTTTTCCGAGCTGGGCTACCAATTGGGCAGTGCCGACGTACAGGTAGAGCCCTTCGCAGGCTTGGGCTATCAGCGCTACCACCGTGACAGCTTTAAAGAAAAGGGCGGCGTGACCGCGCTGAACGTCGGCTCACAAACCCAGCAAAACCTGAACAGCACCTTTGGCCTGCGGCTGGCCACGGTGTACCGGTTCGACAATCGGATGAGCCTCACACCCCACGTGAGTACCAGTTGGAAGCATCTTTACGGCGAAGTCGACAGCCAAGTGCGCCAATCCACTCGCGCCGCACCGGGAATCATCGACAGTTTCACCATCACCGGTACCTCGTTGGACCGCAATAGCCTCGATATGCAAGCTGGCCTGGACCTCGCCTTGTCCACCGAACACAGCGTGGGCCTGACCTACAGCGCCCATGCCGGTACCCACAGCCGCAGCCAGGGCCTGACGGGGGAGTGGAAGATGAGTTTTTAACCGCGCCGATCGGTAAATTTCAGGCAAAAAAAAGGGGAGCACCTGCCCCCCCGAGGATTAAGCGGTAGTGTCGAAGGCTGGGTCAGCCTTCGATTTCAATCAGGATTTCGCCAGGGTTGACCCGGTCGCCCTTGGCCACGTGAACGGCAGTTACCTTGCCGGCAATCGCTGCCTGCACTTCGGTTTCCATCTTCATGGCTTCGGTAATCAGCACGGCCTGGCCCGCTTTGACCACGTCGCCTTCCTTGACCAATACGTCGACGATGTTGCCCGGCATCGCCGTGCTGACATGGCCCGGCTCGGTCGCGTGCTTGCGCTTGCTGCCGCCACTGCTGACAAACTCATTGAGCGGTTCGAACACCACTTCTTCGGGCATGCCGTCGATGGACAGGTAGAAGTGCCGTTTGCCCTCGGCTTTCACGCCAACACCGGTGATATCCACGCGGTAGCTTTCGCCGTGCACGTCGATGACGAACTCGGTCGGCACGCCTTCACCACCGGCACGCGCCACGCCGCCGGCTTCAGGGATCGGCAACAGCACTTCAGGCGCCAGGGTGCCGGCGTCGCGCTCTTCGAGGAACTTGCGGCCGATATCCGGGAACATGGCGTAGGTCAGCACGTCTTCTTCGGACTTGGCCAATGCGCCGATTTCGCCGCGCAACTTGGTCATCTCCGGCTTGAGCAGGTCGGCTGGGCGATGATCGATCACCTCTTCGCTGCCAATGGCCTGGCGACGCAGCTTCTCGTTCACGGTGCCCGGCGCCTTGCCGTAGCCGCCTTGCAGGTAGAGCTTCACTTCGTTGGTGATGGTTTTGTAGCGCTCGCCGGCCAGCACGTTGAAGAACGCCTGGGTGCCGACGATCTGCGAGGTCGGCGTGACCAGCGGCGGGAAGCCAAGGTCTTCACGCACACGCGGGATTTCGGCCAGCACTTCGCTCATGCGGTTGAGTGCGCCCTGCTCTTTCAACTGGTTGGCCAGGTTGGAAATCATCCCGCCCGGCACCTGGTTGACTTGCACGCGGGTGTCGACGGCAGTGAATTCGCTTTCGAACTGGTGGTACTTCTTGCGCACGGCGTAGAAGTACAGGCCAATTTCCTGCAGCAGTTCCAGGCTCAGGCCAGTGTCGAATTCGCTGCCTTTAAGGGCGGCGACCATCGACTCGGTGCCCGGGTGGCTGGTGCCCCAAGCGAAACTGGAAATGGCGGTGTCGATATGGTCGGCACCGTTTTCGATCGCCTTGAGTTGGCACATCGCAGCCAGGCCGGCGGTGTCATGCGAGTGGATAAAGATCGGCAGGCTTTGCTCGGCTTTCAATGCCTTGACCAGCTCGCCGGTGGCGTACGGAGTCAGCAGCCCGGCCATGTCCTTGATCGCTACCGAGTCACAACCCATGGCTTCCATTTGCTTGGCTTGGGCCACAAAAGCGTCAATGGTGTGCACCGGGCTGGTGGTGTAGGCGATGGTGCCCTGGGCATGTTTGCCGGCAGCTTTGACCGCTTCGATAGCCACGCGCAGGTTACGCACGTCGTTCATGGCGTCGAAAATGCGGAACACGTCGATGCCATTCACAGCAGCCTTGGCGACGAAGGCTTTGACCACGTCGTCGCTGTAGTGGCGGTAGCCCAGCAGGTTCTGGCCACGCAGCAGCATTTGCAGGCGTGTGTTAGGCAACGCGGCGCGCAGTTTGCGCAGGCGCTCCCACGGGTCTTCTTTCAAAAAGCGCACGCAAGCGTCGAAGGTCGCGCCACCCCAGACTTCCAGGGACCAGTAGCCGACTTTATCGAGCTTGTCGCAGATCGGCAGCATATCGTCGGTGCGCATGCGGGTCGCCAGCAACGATTGGTGTGCGTCGCGCAGGATGGTGTCGGTGACAAAAATCTTTTTGCTCATTGTTATATTCCTCACAGGCCTGCGTGGGCGGCGATGGCGGCGGCGATGGCCAGGGCCAGCTCTTCGGGTTTGCGCTTGATCGAGTAGTTGGTCAGCTCAGGGTGGCTTTCCACGAAACTGGTGTTGAACTGGCCGCTGCGGAATTCCGGGTTGCGCAGGATTTCCTGGTAGTAGGCGGCGGTGGTCTTCACGCCTTGCAGGCGCATGTCGTCCAGGGCACGCAGGCCGCGGTCCATGGCTTCTTCCCAAGTCAACGCCCACACCACCAGTTTCAGGCACATGGAGTCGTAGAACGGCGGGATGGTGTAGCCGGTGTAGATCGCCGTGTCGGTCCGCACGCCGGGACCGCCGGGCGCGTAGTAACGGGTGATCTTGCCGAAACTTGGCAGGAAGTTGTTCTTGGGGTCTTCGGCGTTGATGCGGAACTGCAACGCGAAACCACGGTGCTGAATGTCTTCCTGTTTCACCGACAGCGGCAGGCCCGAGGCGATGCGGATCTGTTCACGCACAATATCGATGCCGGTGATTTCTTCGGTGATGGTGTGTTCCACCTGCACGCGGGTGTTCATTTCCATGAAGTACACCTCGCCCTCGGCGAGCAGGAACTCCACGGTGCCGGCGTTCTCGTAACCCACGGCCTTGGCCGCGCGTACCGACAGGTCGCCGATATAAGCGCGCTGTTCAGGCGTCAGTTGCGGGCTTGGGGCGATTTCAATGAGCTTCTGGTTGCGACGCTGGATCGAGCAATCGCGCTCGAACAGATGCACCACGTTGCCAAAGCTGTCACCGAGAATCTGCGCCTCGATATGCTTGGGATTGACGATGCATTTTTCCAGGAACACTTCCGCCGAACCGAAGGCCTTGGTGGCCTCGGAAATAACACGGGGGAAGGCTTGTTCAAGTTCTTCACGACTGTTGCAGCGACGGATGCCGCGACCGCCACCACCGGAGGTGGCCTTGAGCATCACCGGGTAACCAATGCGGTCGCCTTCGGTGAGGGCTTCGGCGATATCAGCCACGTTGCCTTCGGTGCCTGGCGTGACCGGCACACCAGCCTTGATCATGCTGCGGCGCGCTTCGGTCTTGTCGCCCATGCGGCGGATCACTTCGGCCGACGGGCCGATGAACTTGATCCCGCGTTCGGCGCAAATGTCTGCCAGCTCGGCGTTTTCCGACAGGAACCCGTAGCCTGGGTGCAAGGCGTCACAACCGGTTTCCACGGCCAGGTTCACCAGCTTACGCGGGTTCAGGTAACCGGCCAGCGGCTCGGCACCAATGCTGTGGGCTTCGTCGGCACGTTTAACGTGCAACGCGTGGCGGTCGGCGTCCGAGTAAACCGCGACCGAGCGAATGCCCATCTCGGCGCAGGCACGCACGATTCGTACGGCAATTTCACCACGGTTGGCGATCAGGATCTTTTTTATCACTTGGAAATTCCCTTGAGCCGATTGCTGCGTTCTACGACCCGTTGGATCCGGGTCGGCGCGTGACCAAATGTTTCATGACAGTCGCGAGACACACACTAGGCGCAAAGGAGGATTAACAAAAATCAATAATTATTGGGTTGTGTATAAGTAAAGACTTATAGTTGGACGGACGGCCTTGGGCGAGAGGATTTAAATAATGCGTAAGTCATTGATGCGTATGACATTGCGTCAATTGCAGATTTTCAATGAAGTGTGTGATTTGCGCTCCTACAGCCGCGCGGCCGAGGAAATGTCTCTCACGCAACCCGCCGTCAGCCTGCAAATTCGCCAGCTTGAAGAGCTGATCGGCCAGCCGCTGTTCGATTACGTCGGCAAAAAGCTCTACATGACTGAAGCCGCCGAGGCCTTGCAGCGCGCCAGCCGGGATATTTTCGGGCGCCTGGAAAACCTCGATATGCAGCTGTCGGACATGCAGGGCTCGCTGCAAGGCCAACTGAAACTGGCGGTGGAATCCAGCGCCAAGTACTTCGTGCCGCACCTGTTCGCGGCCTTTAAACGCCAGCACCCGGAGGTGCAGTTGCACCTCACGGTGGTCAACCGCGCCCAGGTGATTCGCAGGCTGTCGGACAACCGCGACGACCTGGTGATCATGTCCATGGTGCCCCAGGACATGGGCCTGGAATTCCTGCCGTTCCTGAACAACCCGATTGTTGCCGTGGCGCCGCTCGATCACCCGTTAAGCCTGCAAGGGCCGCTGCGCCTTCAAGACCTGGAACCCTACACGCTGCTCATCCGCGAACCAGGTTCCGGCACGCGACTGGCCTGCGAGGAGTACTTCAAGGAAAAACGCGTGCACTTCACCCAAACAGTGGAAGTAGCCTCGGCCGAGGCGCAGCGCGAGTGCGTGAATGCAGGGTTGGGCGTGGCGTTGCTGACGCGCCACGCAGTCAACCTGGAGCTGGCCACCGGCGGGCTCAAGGAGCTGCCGGTAGAAGAGCTGCCGCTGTACCGCAGTTGGTGCCTGGTGCAAGCCAAGGCCAAGCGCCTGTCACCGGTGGCCCATGCGTTCCTGGGCTTTATCCGCAGCGAACGCGTACAGATCAGCGCGCTGGCTGAGCGTTTCGCTGGGCAGCCGCGGGTGCCTGCCAGTGGAGTTCCGGGTAGTCACTGATGCTCTGGAGCAGCTGGCGCTCCTCGCAGCGGTCTTCGATTGCGCGACGGAACGCCATGCGGCGCTGGTCTTCTTGCTGACGACGGGTTTTGACGGTGCTGCTGTCTTCGTAGTGCCGGGCCATTTCGAGTCTCCCAATGCGAGTACGGGGAGTACAGGATGGCCTTGGGCGATGACGGTTTGGCGGCGCGAGGGTTACAGGACGATGAATCTTCTGAAATAAGCGCAAAACCAAGGTGGGAGCTGGCTTGCCTGCGATAGCGGTGGGTCAGCCGACATATCCGGCGACTGATACCCAGCCATCGCAGGCAAGCCAGCTCCCACATTTGACCGAGGGCGACCTCGAATCAGTCGTCGAGGGCTTTGACGGACTTGGGTGACAACCGCAGGCTGCGCAAGCTGCGCTTCACGCTCTTGAGGTGGTTGACCAGGCTCGGCCCGCGCGCCATGGCCACGCCCATCGCCAACACGTCGATCACCACCAGATGCGCAATACGCGAGGTCAGCGGCGTGTAGATCTCAGTGTCTTCGTGCACGTCGATCGCCAGGTTGACCGTGGACAGCTCTGCCAACGGCGTCTGGCTCGGGCACAGGGTGATCAACGAAGCGCCGCTTTCACGCACCAGGTTGGCGGTGATCAGCAGGTCTTTGGAGCGTCCGGACTGGGAAATGCAGATGGCCACGTCGGTCGGCTTCAAGGTCACCGCCGACATTGCCTGCATGTGCGGGTCGCTGTAGGCCGCGGCAGTGAGCAGCAGGCGGAAGAATTTGTGCTGGGCATCAGCGGCGACGGCTCCCGAAGCACCAAACCCATAAAACTCCACGCGCTGGGCTTGGGACATGGCGGTCACGGCCTTTTGCAGCTCAACCGGATCGAGCTTCTCACGCACTTCCATCAGCGTGTGCAAGGTGGTGTCGAAGATTTTCAGGCTGTAGTCGGCGACGGAGTCGTCTTCATGAATCGCAAACTGCCCGAAGCTCGCACCGGCCGCCAGGCTTTGCGCCAGCTTGAGTTTCAAATCCTGGAACCCGGAACAACCGATGGCACGGCAAAAGCGCACGATGGTCGGCTCACTGATGCCCACGCTGTGGGCCAGGTCGGCCATGGAACTGTGCATCACGGCCGCAGGATCAAGCAGCACGTGATCGGCAACCTTGAGTTCCGATTTGCGTAACAGGTGGCGCGACTGGGCGATATGTTGCAACAGGTTCAAAGGGCAGGACTCTTGTTATTGGCAGACGCCAGGGATGTAGCAAGCTTGTAGTTATACTACAAGAATTACCGTTTTGCCCGCCCGATGCATCACTAAATCGCCCTGATGCCCTTTGAATCAGCGGGCAGCCGCCTTGTAGCCACAGGGGCGGCGTAGCGGTCTTTAAGGAAAGTCTGCATTTTTTCGTAATAAATCTGCCAACCCTTCAGCAGCCATCGGCCGACTGATCAAGTAACCCTGCACTTCATCGCAGCGTTCGCCGCGCAGGAAATCCAGCTGCTGCTGGTCTTCCACACCTTCGGCCACCACCTTGAGCGCCAGCCCGTGGGCCATGGCGATGATTGCGCGAGTGATGGCCGCATCTTCCCGGCCCTGACCAAGCCCCCGGATAAAAGTCTGGTCGATCTTCACGTAATCCACGGGGATGCGCTTGAGGTAGCTGAGGGACGAATACCCGGTGCCGAAGTCATCGATGGCCAACTTCACGCCCAAATCGCGCAATTGCTGGAAGGTGGCAATGATGTGCTCAACGCTGTCGAGCAGTTGGCTCTCGGTCAGCTCCAGCTCCAGGTATTGCGGGTCCAGGCCGGTTTCTTCCAGCACCTGGCGCACCAGGCTGACCAACTTGCCCTGGCGCAGTTGATGCACCGAAAGGTTCACCGACACGCGAATCGGCGCCAGCCCTTGGCGCTGCCATTCGCACGCCTGCCAGCACGCCTGACGCAGCACGAATTCGCCCAGCGGCACGATCAAGCCGGTTTCTTCGGCCAGACCAATAAAGTCCCCCGGCGGCACCATGCCCCACTGCGGGTGCTCCCAGCGCACCAGCGCCTCAGCGGCGTTCAGCTTGCCCGTGGCCAGGCACAGTTTCGGTTGGTAGAACACCGTGAGCTGGCGCTCGTCGATGGCCTTGCGCAGGTGGTTTTCCAGCTGCAAACGCTCCAGCGTGCTGGCTTGCAGGCTGTCGGTGTAGAACTGGAAATTATTGCCGCCCAAATGCTTGGCGTGCTGCATGGCCATGTTGGATTGGCTGACCAGCGCAGAAATTTCCCGCGCATTATCCGGCAGCAAGCTGACGCCCATGGAGGCACTGACCACCAGCTCATGCCCCTCCACCGTCACCGGCACCCGCAATTTGGCGAGCAGCCGCGTGGCCACCCGTGCCAGGCTCGACAGGCTGCCGTAGGCATCGAACAGCACGGCAAACTCATCACCGGACAGGCGTGCGATGGTGTCGGCTTCGGGCAAGGCATTGATCAGACGACGGGCCATTTTCTGCAACAGTTGGTCGGCGACTTCATGGCCGAGGCTGTCGTTGAGCAGCTTGAAGCGGTCCAGGTTGATATGCAGCAGCGCCAGGCTGCGCCCGCCTTGGCGCACCCGCGCATGGGCCTCACGCAGGCGTTCGCGAAACAGCGAACGGTTGGCCAGGCCCGTCAGCTCGTCGTAGTGAGTGAGGTAGCGCATGCGCTCCTCGGATTCACGCCGCGCGGACAAATCGGCGAAGAAGCCCACAATATGGCTGACTTTTCCCCGAGCATCGCGCACCACATTCAATTGCAGCCACTGCGGGTACAGCTCGCCGTTCTTGCGCGTTTCCACCAACTCGCCCTGCCAGGTGCCATGGCTGAGCAGGGCCTGGCGGATCACCGGGAAGTGACGGCGGGCGTCACGGCTGCTGGGCAGTTCGACGACATTGCGGCCGATCATGTCGTCGATTTCAAAGCCGGTGACGCGACTGAAGGCCTGGTTGACGGCGATCAGCACGTACTCAGGGTCAAGAATCACGATGCCTTCGCTGGCCGCTTCGAACACCGTCGAGGCCAGGCGTTGCTGTTCCTCCAGTGCCTTGTCGGCGCTGATGTCGCGGCGCGTGCCGAGCATGCGCGTGACGCGGCCGCCGGGCGTGCGCTCCACGGCGCGGCCACGGTCTTCGATCCACACCCAATGGCCGTCGCCATGGCGCACGCGGTATTCCACCTGGTAATCGTCGCTGCGCCCTTTGAGGTGCTCCACCAACGCACGCTTGAGCAGCGGCAGGTCTTCGGGGTGCAGGCGCGGCTTGAGGTGGCTGAGCATCGCCGTGACGTACTCCGGCTCCAGGCCAAACAACTCTTTGAGCTGGGTGTGATGCACCTCGTCGGTTTGCAGGTTCCAGTCCCACAGGCCCAACTCACTGGCTTGCAGGGCCATGGCCAGGCGCGCTTCACTTTTATTCAGGGCCAGGCTGGCGGCGTCCAGTTCCTGGCTGCGTTGCGTCACGCGGTCTTGCAGGCCGATCTGCGCGTCGCGTAATTCCTGTTCGGCCTGGCGACGTTGGCCGACTTCGCGCACCAGTTCCTGATTCAACTGCTCGCTGCGTTGCTGCGCTTGCTGAAGATGCTCGATCAGCGCCTGGTTCTGGAAGCGCCGCAACAAACCGCGCTGGATCAGGCGGTTGACCTGCCACGCCACCAGGCTCAGGGACGCCAGCAAGATCAGGCCGAGCACGCCCCAGCCTTGCTGCTGCGAGGCGCCGTTCCAAAACAGATAGACGATGGGCGGCACCAGGCACGGCACCGCAAAGGACAGGAACGCCGGCAAGCTCACGGCATAGGCCACGCTGGCTGACAACGTCGCGGCGCCAATCAGGCCGAATACCCAGGCCTGCTGCATAAAGCTATTGGCCGGCACCAGGGCAATGGCGGCGGTGGCCAGGGTCAGCCCGCTGACCGCCGAGCCGAGCATGAACATGCGCCGCCAGATCGGCTGGGCCTGGCGACTGGGCATCGCCGAATCAAAGGCCGCCACCTGGATGACGCGCAGGGCTACCAGGGCGAGCAGCCAGACCAGCCAGATGCTGTCCAACAGGTATTGCTTGGGGTTCCACAGCAACCAGGCGCAGACCAGGCCGTTGACCAGCATCAGTAACGTCGGCAGCAAGGAGCCTTGATACAACAGGCGAGTGCGTTCGACCGCCATCTCGGTTGCGTAATGTTTACGGATGACCTGCGCAGGCGCCACCGAGGGGCCAAACAGGTCGGGACTGAGGGTCATAGGCAGTGTTCTTATAATGGTGAGCCCGAAACGTGGACGGAGCATACACAAGCAAGCGCTTGGGCCAAACTGCTCCAAGTCATAAAAACCACACGGTTTTTACACACAACCTTCGTGGCCAAAGCGCTTGAGCTAGACCCTGCGCGGGCTGTGAGCCATGACTTACCGGTCATCACCGCCAGCAGAATGTTTGCGCGGCCAGGATCACCCGGAATGTTTTGTATCGACCACCCGGCATTGGGATTTGCCCGACTCCCCGCAGCACCCTAGAATGCGCCGATGCGCGATGATCTCTCCCTTTTGCTGAACTCCCTCAACGATGCCCAACGCCAGGCTGTTGCAGCCCCCGTTGGCCGTCAGTTGGTCCTGGCCGGTGCTGGCTCCGGTAAAACCCGAGTGCTGGTGCACCGTATCGCCTGGTTGATCCAGGTCGAAAACGCGTCCCCGCATTCCATCCTGTCGGTGACCTTCACCAACAAGGCCGCTGCCGAGATGCGCCACCGCATCGAGCAGTTGATGGGCATCAGCCCGGCCGGCATGTGGGTGGGCACGTTCCACGGCTTGGCGCACCGCCTGTTGCGGGCGCACTGGCAGGAAGCCGGGTTGAGCCAGACCTTCCAGATTCTCGACAGCGACGACCAGCAACGCCTGGTCAAGCGGGTGATCCGCGAGCTGGGCCTGGACGAGCAACGCTGGCCGGCGCGCCAGGCGCAATGGTTTATCAACGGTCAGAAAGACGAAGGCCTGCGCCCGCAACATATCCAGGCCAGCGGCGATTTGTTCCTGGCCACCATGCGCAGCATTTATGAAGCCTACGAGGCCGCCTGCGTGCGCGCCGGTGTGATCGACTTCTCCGAGCTGCTGCTGCGCGCCCTCGACCTGTGGCGCGACAATCCAGGCTTGCTGGCCCATTACCAGAAACGCTTCCGACACATTCTGGTGGACGAGTTCCAGGACACCAACGCCGTGCAGTACGCCTGGTTGCGCCTGCTGGCCAAGGGCGGCGACAGCCTGATGGTGGTGGGCGACGACGACCAGTCGATCTACGGCTGGCGCGGCGCAAAAATCGAGAACATCTACCAGTATTCCGACGACTTCCCGGACGCGATCACCATCCGCCTGGAACAGAATTACCGCTCCACCGCCGGCATCCTCAAGGCCGCCAACGCCTTGATCGCCAACAACACCGGGCGCATGGGCAAAGAGTTGTGGACCGACGGCGGCGAAGGCGAAGCGATCAACCTGTACGCCGCGTTCAATGAACACGACGAAGCGCGCTACGTGGTGGAAACCATCGAAAGCGCGCTGAAAACCGGCCTGGCGCGCAGCGATATCGCGATTTTGTACCGTTCCAACGCCCAATCGCGGGTGCTGGAAGAAGCCTTGCTGCGCGAGCGCATTCCGTACCGCATCTATGGTGGCCAGCGTTTCTTTGAACGGGCCGAAATCAAGAACGCCATGGCCTACCTGCGCTTGCTGGAAGGCCGTGGCAACGATGCGGCGCTGGAGCGGGTGATCAACATCCCGGCGCGTGGCATCGGTGAGAAAACCGTTGAAGCGATTCGCGACCACGCCCGCCACGCCGATGTGTCGATGTGGGAATCCATGCGCTTGCTGATCGCCAACAAGGGCCTGACCGGCCGCGCCGCCGGGGCATTGGGCGTGTTTGTCGAGCTGATCGAGAACCTGGCGGCCAAATGCGCGGAAATGCCGCTGCACTTGATGACCCAGACCGTGATCGAGCAGTCCGGCCTGATCGCCTATCACGAAGCGGAAAAAGGCGAAAAAGGCCAGGCCCGGGTAGAAAACCTTGAGGAACTGGTCAGCGCGGCCCGCGCATTCGAAAACACCGAGGAAGACGAAGAGCTGACGCCGCTTGCCGCCTTCCTCGGCCATGCGTCGCTGGAAGCCGGTGATACCCAGGCCGATGAGCATGAAGACAGCATCCAGCTGATGACCTTGCACAGCGCCAAGGGCCTGGAATTTCCGTATGTGTTCCTGGTAGGCATGGAAGAAGGCCTGTTCCCACACAAGATGAGCCTGGAAGAGCCCGGCCGCCTTGAGGAAGAACGCCGCCTGGCCTACGTGGGCATCACCCGCGCCATGCAGAACCTGGTGATGACCTACGCCGAGACCCGACGCCTGTACGGCAGCGAGACCTACAACAAGGTGTCGCGCTTCGTACGTGAAGTGCCGAAGGGGCTGATCCAGGAAGTGCGCTTGTCCAACAGCGTCAGCCGACCGTTCGGCGGCGGCCAGCAGCAGAACTCCAGCAGCATGTTCGCCGGTTCCGAGATTCCGGAAACACCCTTCAGCCTTGGCCAGCAGGTCAAACATGCGATCTTCGGTGAGGGTGTGATCCTTAACTTCGAGGGTGCCGGCGCCCAGGCGCGGGTACAGGTGAACTTCGCCGAAGGCAGCAAGTGGCTGATGATGGGCTATGCAAAGCTCGAAGCCATCTGACAATCGCTTGTGGCGAGGGAGCTTGCTCCCGCTGGAACACGAAGCGCTCCGATTTTGCGCCGTGCCAATCTATCAGGCTGCGTTTGCCAGTCAGGGGCTGCTTCGCAGCCCAGCGGGAGCAAGCTCCCTCACCACATAAGCCAATATGATGAAACTTCGCGTTACATGAAGGTTGATGGCCCGCCCTTGTTTTTACCAAGCGCGGGCCAATATCTGAGATAAGTCCTACGGGCCATTCTGAATCGGTCTTACGCAAAAGCCCGAAACATTATGTCGCTAGCCACTGTCACGACACCTGTGCAACATGGCGCGCGTGCAATCCACAAATGGGAATTCCCTTTATGAAACGTTTTCTTAGCATCGCCATGGCGTTGTGCATCGGCCTGACGATGAGCCTCGACGCCAACGCCAAGCGCTTCGGTGGCGGCAAAAGCATGGGCTCGGCTCCGACTCACCAGACCAGCCAAATGGCTCCTTCCGCCGGTGGCATGGGCGGCGCAGCTGCGACCGCTGGTGCAGCCGGTGCCGCTGGCGCTGCTGCCAAGGCCGGCGGTGCTTCGCGCTGGTTAGGCCCTCTGGCCGGTATCGCCGCCGGTGGCCTGCTCGCTTCCATGTTCATGGGCGGCGGCTTCCAGGGCATGCAGATCTTCGACATCCTGATCCTGGCGGTCATCGCGTTTGTGATCTTCCGCTTTATCGCCGCCCGTCGACGCAAGCAGCAGGAGCACCTGGCGCCAGCCGGCGCGCCGATGCAGCGTGAAGTGTTCGAGCAAAAACCAGCCATGGGTTCGATCTTCGGTGGTTCGGCTGCGCCTGCCGCCGCCCGCCCGGTGATCAATGCACCGGCCTGGTTCAACGAAGAACGTTTCGTCGAAGCGGCCCGCAGCCACTTCCAGTCCCTGCAGCAGCACTGGGACGCCAACGAAATGGACAAGATCGCCGAGTTCGTGACCCCGCAACTGCTGGAGTTCCTCAAGCGCGAACGCGCCGAAATCGGTGATGCGTTCCAGTCGACTTACATCGACGACCTGCGCGTGCAGCTGGACGGTGTGGATGATCGCGCCGACAAGACCATCGCCACCCTGACCTTCAGCGGTGTGTCGAAGACCTCGCGTTTCGACCAGGGTGAAGTGTTCAGCGAAAGCTGGAACATGGAACGCCCGCAAGGCGAGAACCAGCCTTGGCTGGTCGCAGGTATCCGCCAGAACGGCTGATAACCCTACGCTTGAGCACTTGGTAATAAAAACCCCGGACATGTTCCGGGGTTTTCTATTTCGCGGTTGCACTTATAGCGAGCTACTGTATAAAACGCCCTATTAACCGCGCCAACTAGCAAGAGGATCCCGGCCGTGGAAGAAATCATCGAACAATTGCGTGAAGCCAACGAACCGGTCCCGGTTCCTCTGGAGCTGCCTGACGAAGACCAGATTGTGGAAATCGAAGAACAACTGTTCATCGACATCCCGTTTGTATTCCGTGAATTCCTGCTGACCGTCAGCGACGTGGTGTACGGCAGCCTGGAACCGGTGACCGTCACCGACCCGCAGTCCCACACCTACCTGCCGGACGTTGCCGCCAACGCCTGGGACGCCGGTGTTGACCGCAGCATGATCCCGATCTGCCAGGACGGCGATGACTACTACTGCGTCGAAGAGGACGGCACCGTGGTGCTGTGGTCCGGCGAAGAAGAACTGGTCACCGAAGAAACCTGGGAATCGGTGTGGCACTGGGCGCGGGACGTCTGGCTGGAAAGCTGACGCTTTTTGTGGCGAGGGAGCTTGCTCCCGCTGGGCTGCGAAGCAGCCCCAACCAGGGCAACGCGTTTTTCCAGGTGTGGCGAGGTGACTGTTTTAGGGCTGCTGCGCACCCCAGCGGGAGCAAGCTCCCTCGCCACAATGACATCAGTGCTCTGGCGTATCTTTGTGGTTATCCAGGGTCTCCAGCAAGGCGACCTGCATCCGCGTATGCACGCGGATGAACCACCGCCAGAGCACCGCCGCCACCGCCGCCGTGACCACGGCAATCAGCACCAGCAACTTGTTGGTCGGCAAAATACTCGCCGACAAGGCTGCCAATAGCAGGAAGATCACCAACAGCGACAGGATCGGGATCACCTCCGCGATCACCCGTCGCACACGCTGGGTATGCCGCCCGGCCATCTCCGGTTTCACACTCATCTCCGCCAGCAACATCGACAGCGCCTTGAGCTTGCGGTACGCCGCAATCAGAAACGGCAGCGACAGCAGCAACGCCCCACCCCAGATCAATGCCTTCTGCCAGCTCGGATCACTGATCCAGCCTTCCAGGTACCCGCCAATGCTCGCCGCGAAGAAGCTGCCGGCAAAGAAGATCGCGATCACCAGTGCCAGGTTCACGCCCACTTGCAGGATGATCTTGCGAATCATCGACGCCAGCATCGCGCCCTCACCTTGAGGCTGAATACTGCGCAACCATTCGCCATACAGGCCGAACACCCGGCTCATGCGCTTGGACATTACCGCGGCAATCTTTAACGACAATGGGTCAGCGCCGCGAATCAGGTACGGCGTGAGCAGCGTGGTGATCGCCGAAACCGCCACCGCCACTGGATAGAGGAAGTCACTGGTCACCTGCAAGGTCATCCCCAGCGCGGCGATGATGAAGGAAAACTCGCCAATCTGTGACAGCCCCATACCCACACGCAGTGAGGTACGGCCATCATTGCCGGCAATAAACGCCCCCAGGCCGCAGGACAGCATCTTGCCCAGCACTACTGCCACGGTAATCACCGCGATGGGCCAGGCGTACTGCAGCAGGATCTGCGGGTCGATCATCAAGCCGATGGCGACAAAGAAGATCGCGCTGAACATGTCGCGAACCGGCTCTATCAGGCGTTCAATTTTAATCAACTGGCGAGATTCTGCCATGATCGCGCCGATCAGGAACGCGCCCAGCACCATGCTGTATTCGAGTTTGACCACCAGCAAGCAAAAGCCGAAACACAGGCCCAACACGGTGATCAGCAGCATCTCGTTACTTTCAAACTTGGCCACATAGGCCAACAGGCGCGGCACCAGCAAAATGCCGATGACCAACGCCACGATCATGAACAGCGACAGCTTGCCAACCGTAGAGAACACCTCACCGGAACTCACCGTGCCGCTGACGGCGATGCTCGACAGCAAGGCGATGATGCCGATGCCCAGGATGTCCTCGACGATCAGCACGCCAAAAATCAGTTGGGCAAAACGCTGGTTCTTCATCTTCAGGTCATTGAGCGCCTTGACGATGATGGTGGTCGAGGAAATCGCCAGGATCGCGCCGAGGAACAGCGAGTCCATGGTGTTCCAGTCGAACCAGCGGCCGATCTCGTAGCCGATCCAGATCATCAGGATGATTTCCAGGAAGGCCGCGATAAACGCCGTGGCGCCGACCTTGAACAACTTGCGCAGGCTGAACTCCAGGCCCAGGCAGAACATCAGGAAGATCACCCCCAGCTCAGCCAGGGTCTTGATGGTGTCTTCGTCGTGGATCAGGCCGAACGGTGGCGTGTGAGGGCCAATGATGAACCCCGCGACGATATACCCCAGCACCACCGGCTGCTTGAGGCGGTGGAACAGGATGGTGACAACCCCTGCCACCAGCATGATCACGGCCAAGTCCTGGATAAAGCTGATGGCGTGCATGGCGAGGGGCTCCTTGAGGGGTACTGGCGCTTTTCCCACTTCCACACGCGCCCTTGAACAGTCGCTAAGCGCGGAAGGAAAAGTCTGCCTTGATCGTAAGAAATGCCCTGGGATGGGCTTTTGAAGGTTAACACCACGACTTCCGGCAGAAAGCCGG
The DNA here is from genome assembly GCF_013385245.1 of Pseudomonas sp. IPO3747. Classification (NCBI taxonomy): domain Bacteria; kingdom Pseudomonadati; phylum Pseudomonadota; class Gammaproteobacteria; order Pseudomonadales; family Pseudomonadaceae; genus Pseudomonas; species Pseudomonas sp. IPO3747. The sequence continues at coordinate 215,632 of NZ_JACAQL010000025.1, read as the reverse complement.
TGCAATATATGGAAACAGATCGGCGTTCGCGTGACGGCAAGCCGCCCACTGGCGTCCCGTTAGGGAGAGCGCTGTAAAGATTCCAGCACCCGTAGAGGTGTCCCCCAACCAATGCCTACAACCCGTGAGTGTGCTATGGAACCCGGAAACGCCCAGCTGTCGATGACGGTATTGATGACCCCTGACATGGCCAACTTCTCAGGCAATGTGCACGGCGGCACCCTGCTCAAATACCTCGACGAAGTGGCCTACGCCTGCGCGAGCCGTTACGCGGGCCGTTATGTGGTCACGCTGTCGGTCGACCAGGTGATTTTTCGCGAGCCGATCCATGTCGGCGAGCTGGTGACCTTCCTGGCCTCGGTCAACTACACCGGCAACACATCGATGGAAGTGGGCATCAAGGTGGTGACCGAAAACATCCGCGAGCGCTCGGTGCGCCATACCAACAGCTGCTTCTTCACCATGGTGGCCGTGGACGACCAGCGCAAACCCGCCGCCGTACCGCCGCTGCAGCCACAGAACAGCGAAGACAAGCGCCGCTTTGTGCAGGCGCAGCAGCGTCGGCAGATTCGTCAGGAGCTGGAGAAGCGTTATCGGGAAATCAAGGCAGACGGGCCATAAATCCCGAGCTGTAAACCCAATCGAATGTGGGAGCTGGCTTGCCTGCGATGAGGGCCTGACAGTCGACATCTTTGTCGCCTGACACACCGCTATCGCAGGCAAGCCAGCTCCCACATTGGGTTTTGTGTGCTTACAGGCCGATGGGTGTTGCCTCAAAGCGTACGCGAGGATGCGCGATACGATCCTGAGCCCGTACCAGCTCCAGCTCGTAACTGGCGCAGGCCTGGGTTTCCAGCAGCACTTCATGCACCGCTGCGGCGGTGAATTCGAAGGCCGCCAACAGGCTGTCACCCAACAGCACACGCGCCAGGAATAACCCCGACGTCAGGTCGCCCACGCCCACCGGCTGACGCGGGAACGCCAGCAACGGCCGGCGTAAGTGCCAGCTGCCGTCTGCTGTGACCAGCAGCATCTCGAAACCCTCCGGCAGCTTGCCCGGATAATCCAAGTGTTTGACCAATACCGCCTTCGGCCCACGGGCCAGCAGCGCCTTGGCCATCGCCAGGCAATCGAACAGCGATTGCGGCTTGCGCCCGGCGAAGCTGTCCAGCTCCAGTTGGTTGGGGCACAGGAAATCCGCCATGGCCGCCGCCTCGTCCAGCAGGAAATCGCTGACTTCCTGGGGCACGATGCAGCCTTTTTCCGGATGGCCCATGACTGGGTCGCACAGGTACAGGGCCTTGGGGTTGATGGCCTTGATACGGGCCACGCCGGTAAGAATCGCTCGGCCCTGGTCGGCACTGCCCAAGTAGCCGGACAGTACCGCATCGCAGTTGCCCAACTCGCCAATCGCGGCAATGCCTTCTACCAACGCCGGAATTTGCTGCGGCGCCAGCACTTCGCCCGCCCACTGGCCATACTGAGTGTGATTGGAGAACTGCACCGTGTTCAGCGGCCAGACGTTCACCCCGACCCGCTGCATGGGGAACACGGCGGCGCTGTTTCCGGCGTGGCCAAAGACCACATGAGACTGGATCGCAAGCAGATGAGGTGTGCGTTTCATGCGGGAGATTTCCGTAAAGCCGTTTGAATTCTGGCCGCGCAGTATGCGACTAAACCCAGCCTGTACGACAGACCAGAGACACAGTTAAGCTGCTCTCACTTTGTTGGAGTTCATCGCATGCTGACCCTGGGAAATATCTTCGTGTTGATGCTGTTGGCGACCGGTGCCGCCTGGGTGTGGCACAACCACGGCCTGCGTGAACGGGCGCTGGAGCGGGTCAAGCAGCATTGCGCCAAACTGGATATCGAACTGCTCGACGGCGCAGTGGCGTTAAAACGCATCGGTTTTGTGAAAGATGCCAATGGTCGACGGCGTCTGGCACGCATTTACAACTTTGAGTTCACCGTGACCGGCGAAGCCCGCCACCCCGGGACTATCACTCAGTTTGGCGCCCACAGCGCGCAGATCGAATTGGCGCCCTACCCGTTCGAGATCAAGACACCGCAGCCCAGCGCCGAAGTCATCGAGCTGAGCCAATGGCGCCAGGACCACGCCAGCAAGACCCGTCACTGACGGCACGCGGCCAGCGCGCTCTGTAGCCCAGCCACGTCCTGTGGCTGGCTGAAGATCAATTCAATACGTGAATCGCGGCGCCACTCGCTGGGTTGCCAGGCAAGTGGACCATTATCCACAGCGTTAGCGGACATCCAGGTATCGCCGCTGTGGATAACCAGCTTGGCGCGGCGCCATTCAAGGCCAGAAAGCCAGCTGTGCAGGCGCGCAATGTCGAACGACTGGCTTGGATGCCAGCGCCAACCGATACTCCAGCCACCTTCCTGGGCCTGACTCAGGCAAATGGGCAACGCAGGATCAACCCAGACGGCCGGCATCTGTACCACACCTTTGGGCACCTCGAAGTTATCCACAGCTGCGCCAGCCTGTGCATCCAGGCCGGGCAATTGCTTGAGCGGCAACTGCGCCTGGCGTGTCCAGTAAATCGGGCAAGCAGGCAGTTGCTGTTCTATGGCCTGGCGCTGTGCGGCATCCAACGATTCATCTTTGTTCAACACCAACAAACCGGCGCTGGCCAGCGCTTCCTGCTGCGCTTGCGGCAATGCTTTGCCCGCTGCCAATGCTTGGGCATCCAATACCAACACACACGGCTGAACTGCGAGTACGCCCTGCCATGGCGCCTCGCGCAACTGCTTGAGCAACTGCGCCGGATGCCCCAGGCCCGAGGGCTCGATAAACAGCCGATCCGGCTTGGCCTTACGCAACAGGCGGCCAAGCCCTACCTGGAACGGTGCACCATTCACACAGCACAAACAGCCTCCGGCCACTTCGCCCAGCGCAATGCCGTCGTCGTCCTGTGTTAGCAAGGCAGCGTCCAGGCCGATTTGCCCGAACTCATTGATCAACACGGCCCAGCGCTCGTTGGCCGGGCGTTGGGCCAACAGGTGTTTGATCAGGCTGGTCTTGCCGGCGCCCAAAGGCCCGGCAATCACGTGGGTAGGAATGTTCTGCAGCATGGGGCTTCATTCAGGCCGGGTAGAGCGCTTGATCCTACGCGGTTATGCGAGCCAATCCAGCGTCAGGATCAACCGGCGCTCGTCGGCCTTGAGCGCGGGTGAGCGATGGATCAAGCCATGGTTCTCGTTGCCGTGCCATTTTGTGCCCTTGAGCAAAGCCACTTCACCGCAGTGGACCTGCTCGATACGCTCGGTAGGTTCCGCGTCGGGCTGGCTGAGTTTACGCCGGTCCATCACGCCTTCGCGCAGCCACTGGCTGCCGATGCCGGCGTAGGTGGTGATCAGTCGAACCGGCACATGGTCGACGTGAAAACGCGGGCACATGGCCTTGTCCAACAGCCGCAAACGCACGCCAATCCTCTTGGCACCGAGCAGGCAAGCAAACGCGCTGACCAGCCAGGACACATCGGCGATAAAGCCTTCGTAACCTTCAAGATCACGGCAACTGGAGGCCAAACCCTGCAAATTGGGCACAGCCTCCTCATTGTCGAGCTCAATCACCAAGGAATCCGCCAACGGCTCATTGAGCGCCACCAGCAAGGCGCCAAATTCGGCGATATGCAGGGGCAACTGGCGCTGCCACAGCGCCAGGTTGACGTCGTTTTCGAGGATGTCCGACAGCGCCAGCGGGGTTTCACCACGGGTTTGCCGGATCACCGGGCGTAAGGGGATTACCGGGGCCAGCATCAGGCTACCTGCTCATACCAAGGGCCAAAAGGGTCGGCCAACTGGCGCCAGCCTTCGACGCCCTGGGCCATTTCTTCATCGTTAAGCAAGCACGCGTCCAGCTCGGCGCGCATCTGCGCGAAGTCGATGTTTTGCCCGATAAACACCAGTTCCTGACGGCAGTCGCCGGTGCTCAATTGCCAGTTGCCCATGATCGCCGCTACGCTTTCTTCGTCCTGCGGCCACTGGCTTTTCGGCACAAAACGCCACCAGCGCCCGGCAAAACCATGGCGCATCAAGCCACCGGCCTGGGACCAACTGCCGGCATCCTGATGCTTGCTCGCCAGCCAGAAAAAGCCCTTGGAGCGCAGCAGTTTGCCGTTCACCCACGGGCGATCGATAAAGTCGAAGAAACGCTGCGGATGAAACGGGCGACGCGCGCGGTAAGCGGTGGAGGCGATGCCATATTCTTCGGTTTCCGGCACGTGCTCACCGCGCAACTCCTGCAACCAGCCCGGCGCTTGCGCTGCGCGTTCGAAGTCGAACCGGCCGGTGTTGAGGATCTTGTTCAGCGGCACTTCGCCCATCACCATCGGGATGATTTCCGCCTGGGCATTGAGGCGCTCAAGGATGGCCATCAACTCCTCGCGTTCGCGGCTACTGATCAGGTCGATCTTGCTGATCAGGATCACGTCGGCGAATTCGATCTGCTCGATGAGCAAATCGGTGATGGAGCGCTCGTCGTCTTCGCCCAGGGTTTCACCCCGGGAAGCGAGGCTTTCGGCAGCTTGGTAATCGAGCAGGAAATTCATGCCGTCGACCACGGTGACCATGGTGTCCAGGCGTGCGATATCGGCCAGGCTTTGCTCGTTTTCATCACGGAACGTGAAGGTTTCGGCCACGGGCAGCGGCTCGGAAATGCCGGTGGACTCGATCAACAGGTAATCGAAGCGCCCTTCCTTGGCGAGCTTTGTGACTTCTTCCAGCAAGTCTTCACGCAAGGTGCAGCAGATGCAGCCGTTGCTCATCTCCACCAGTTTTTCTTCGGAGCGATTCAGCGTGACGTCGCGCTGAACCTCACTGCCGTCGATATTGATTTCACTCATGTCGTTGACGATCACCGCCACCCGCAGGTTTTCGCGGTTGCGCAGAACGTAGTTGAGCAGCGTGCTTTTACCAGCGCCGAGAAAGCCGGACAGCACGGTAACGGGAAGGCGATTAGTCATCAGGTAATCCTCATCAGGGTTGGCCGGTCAAATCGCCCGTTTATGGCGTTCGCGCAGCTCTTCACGTTCTTTGGCTTCGATAGACAGGGTGGCAGTGGGGCGCAGCAGCAGGCGTTGCAGGCCGATGGGCTCGCCGGTTTCGCGACACCAGCCATATTCGCCGCGGGCCAGCAGTTCGAGGGCATCGTCGATCTTGTCCAAGAGCTTTTTTTCACGCTCCAGCAGGCGCAGCTGCCACTGGCGCTGCTCTTCGGCGCTGCCGATATCGGCCAGGTCGCTGTTGGTTTCCTGCTCGCGCAGCACCAGGAATTCAGCCTCGATACGCGCCTGCAGTTCGTAGCGCTGCGTCAGCAGCAGCGCTCGGAAGAAGCCTTGCTGAACGTCATTCATGTAATCGGCGGGCAGTTGGGCCAGGAGCTCTTGTTCAGTCATGGGAAGCGGTTCACGGGTCAGGCTGTTTTTTAATGTTATAGTATAACAACACAAATAAGCCAATCCCGGCTTGCTCGCCACGACGAAGGGCGCAATGCTGGAACACTTTCTTGCCCGAGAGGCACTATGAAATATCTGGTGTATGCCCTGTTATTGGGCGTGGCAGGATCTGCCTGCGCGCAAACGCCGAGCCCGTTGGCGAGCTGCACGCGCAGCGCTAATTTGCTGGCCTGCGTAGACCCGCTGGGCAATGCCTACAGCGTGGCGACGGTTGGCAGCACTACGTATTTGCGCGGTTTTGAAGTGATCGGCAAACGCTATTGGGCACAGACCAGCAGTCGCTATGGGCAGCTGACGTTCTTTACCGGGTTGGCGTCCGATGGTGAGGCGTGGGTCGGCTACGCGCGCCGCGTGGGCTGGACCACCATCAACCGGTTTTCCAGTTCGGGTGGCGCCAGCGCCAAGTTCACGTGCAGCCGTATAGCCGGCTGTTAGACCTGGCCGCTCTTCTGTTCCTGAACCCAGGCCATGTAGCTGTTCATCGGCGGGTTCTTCTCGAAGTATTTTTTCAGGCCGTCGAACAGGCCATCCGCCACGGCTTGTTGATGACGCGCCGTCACCAGCCGCTGGGCGTCCCGAGTGTTGGAGATAAACCCGGTTTCCACCAGGATCGACGGCACGTCAGGTGATTTGAGCACCGCAAACCCGGCTTGCTCCACGCGCTTCTGGTGCAACGTGGTGATGCTTTGCAGGCTGCCCAACACCGAGCTGCCCAGTTGCAGGCTGGAGGCGATGGTGGCGTTCATCGACATATCGAGAATTACCCCGGCGAGCATCGGGTCCTTGTCCTTGAGGTTGAGCAATGTCGTGGCGCCCAACAGGTCGGCGCCGTTTTCGCGCTGCGCCATGAAGCGCGCGGTGGCGGAGGTGGCACCGCCTTCGGACAACGCATACACCGAAGCCCCGGAGGCGGTGAGGCGCGGCGCGGCGTCGGCATGCACCGAGATAAACATATCGGCCTTGTGCTGACGAGCGATGTCCACGCGCTTGCGCAGCGGCACGAAGAAGTCGTCGTTGCGCACCAGCTTCACGTCAAAGCCCTTCTCGCGCTTCAAGCGTTTGGCCAGCAGTTGGGCGATGGACAGCACCACATCCTTTTCGCGCTGGCCCTTGGAGCCGATGGCGCCAGGGTCTTTGCCGCCGTGGCCAGGGTCGACCACCACGATGATGTCGCGCTTGGGGTGCGCTTTATCTACTGGAGCCACCAGCGGCGCCGGCTGCGCAGCAATCTGGCGCGGCGCGTGGGTGGCGTTGGTCAGGTCGAGTACCAGGCGATGGCCTTGACCATCCTGTGGCGGCAATAAAAAGCTGTTGAGCTGCATCGGCGAGGCCAGGTCCAGCACGATGCGCGTATCGCTCTTGCCGAAATGCCCCGAACGAATCGAAGTAATCCCACTGTCCTTCAGCGCCAACTGCGAAAAATCACCACTGAGCCCGGCGCCGCTCAGGTCGATGATCACGCGCTCCGGCGACGTCAGGGAGAAGGTCTTGTATTGCACCGGGCCGCTGAGGTCGAACACCAGCCGCAGTTTGTCGTCGGAGCGCCACAAGCGCGCATTACGAATCTGTGTGGCGAACGCCCCCAATGGAAAGGTGAACAGAGGGCTGACCAGCAGCAGATTGAGAAGCTGACGTCTGTGCATGAAAAACACCGCAAATAAAGGAGCGTCCCTGCTCGACATGACTGAAGAAAGACTGGAGCAGAAAAATCATCGTCGACTTAATCGTTATAATATAACATGTCTTTTTATTGCCAACGATGGACCTGCTCATGAATGCGCTGACTTTGCCGGATATCGCCGCGCAGGCTTCACGGCAAGCCTTGCCACTCGACTGGGTGGGGATGTGCGGCATCGCCCTGCCAATCCTCATCGACGGCCAACGCCTGACTGCCACCGCCGATGCAGGCGTAAGCCTGGACGATGGCGAGGCCCGTGGCATTCATATGTCGCGCCTGTACCTGGCCTTGGAAATGCTCGACCAGCAGCTTCTTACACCTGCACTTCTGCGTAATGTACTGCAGCGCTTTCTCGAGAGTCATGAAGGATTATCTAAGAACGCCTACTTGCGCATTCACACGGATTTGTTACTCAAACGCCCGGCGCTGGTCAGCCCGCTGGCCGGTTGGAAAGGCTACCCGGTGTGCATCGAAGCGCGTCTGGAAAACCAGATGTTCCACGTGGAACTAAAAATTGACGTTACTTATTCCTCAACCTGCCCATGCTCAGCTGCGCTCGCCAGGCAGTTGATTCAGCAGCAATTTCTTCAGGACTTCGCCAACAAGCCGGTGCAGCACGAAGACGTATTGACCTGGCTCGGCAGCGCCAACGGCATCGTGGCCACGCCTCACAGCCAGCGCAGCAGCGCCCAACTGTCGATCCAACTGGACGCCAGCCAGAACACGCTGCCGCTCACAGACCTGATCGACACCGTCGAAGCCGCCCTCGGCACCGCCGTGCAAACCGCTGTAAAACGGGCGGACGAACAAGCCTTCGCCTTGGCCAATGGGCAGAACCTGATGTTCTGCGAAGACGCCGCCCGCCGCCTGAACCTCGCCTTGAAACGCTCGGATGCCGTCAAAGCCTTCCACCTGAAAGTGATCCACGCCGAAAGCCTGCACGCGCACGATGCCGTGGCTGAAAGCCGCTGGACGAGAGACTCTGCATGATCACCTGCAACGCTTTGCGCTGGGGCGCCCCCGGGCAACCACTCACCCCTGCGCTGGATCTGCGCCTGGAAAAAGGCAGCCTCACCGGCATCATTGGCGCCAACGGCACGGGCAAGAGCAGCCTGCTCAAAGTCATCGCTGGGCTGCAAAAGCCGTTGGCGGGCAACGTCAGCGTGGATGTTCCACGTCGTGGCGGCTTATCGTTCCTGCCACAGCAGCAACACCTGGACCGGCAGTTTCCGATCAGCCTGCAAGAGTTGGTCGCGGCCGGTTTCTGGGGTACCAAACTCAGCCCGGAACAACGCAGCCAGCGTCTGCACGCAGTGCTGGAAGACTGGTGCCTCAGCGGCCTGGAGCATCGACCGTTGATGGCGTTGTCTGGCGGCGAACTGCAGCGCGCGCTGCTGGCACGCATGAGCCTGGCTGAAGCGCCAGTATTGCTGCTCGACGAGCCCCACGCCGCCCTCGACGAAGAAGGCCAGGCGCTGTGCTGGAACCATGTGCACGCCTGGCACGATGAAGGCCGCACGGTGGTGATCGTTTGTCATGACCTTGCCTCCGTGCGCCACCACACTCAGCAAGTAGTGCAAATCAAAAGCTCTGGCTGCGTGTTCGGCCCCAGTAAAGAACTGATCCGCCCGCAACCTCACATGCAGGTGGCCTGATGCACTTCGCCGCCCACCTGTGGATGCCCTTTCAAGATTTCGTTTTCATGCGCCGTGCCCTGATTGGAGGGCTGGTGCTTGCCTGCAGCACCGCGCCGCTGGGTGTGTTTTTGATTCTGCGGCGCATGAGCCTGATCGGTGACGCCGTCGCCCACGGCATCCTGCCCGGTGCCGCACTGGGCTTCTGGTTCGCCGGCATCAGCCTGCCGGCGCTGACCATCGGTGGCCTCGGCGCTGGGCTGAGCATGGCCGGATTGTCGGCGTGGATCACCCGCCGCACCGGCCTGCGTGAAGATGCCAGCCTCGCGGCCATCTACCCCATTTCGCTCGCCGCGGGTGTGCTGATCCTGGGCATCGCCGGCAAGCGCCTGGACCTCTTGCACCTGCTATTTGGCTCCGCCCTGGCGGTGGATGAAAACACCCTCACCGGCATGCTCTGGGTCTCGGGTTTCAGCCTGATTGCCATGGGGCTGATCTACAAACCGCTGCTGCTGGACACCCTCGACCCGCTGTTTCTGCAAACCGTAAGCCGCCTTGGCCCGCTCGCCCACGGGTTATTCCTGACCCTGGTGGTGCTGAACCTGGTGATCGGCTTCCAGGCTATCGGCGCGTTGATGGTGGTGGGTTTGATGATGTTGCCGGCGATTGCTTCACGCTTCTGGAGCCGGCGCCTGCCGGTGTTGATTGCAGTATCGGCGGTGCTGGGATGCCTGTCGGTGTGGCTTGGTTTGCTGCTGTCGTTCTACTACTCACTGCCCAGCGGCCCGGCCATCGTGCTGGTGGCTGGCGGCGGGTATCTGCTGTCCGTGGTTTTCGGCCCGGTGCACGGCTTGCTGCGCCGCCCGCCCTCTCTTACATCCCAATGAGGTGTTTCCCGATGCGCGCTTTACTCGTGCTGTTCAGTCTTCTGCTGCCCTTGTCGATGGCCCAGGCCGCCGACAAACTCCAAGTGGTCACCAGTTTCAGTATTCTCGATGACATCACCCACCAGATCGGTGGCGACCACATCCAGATCAGCAACATGGTCGGCCCTGACTCCGACGCCCACACCTATGAGCCGACGCCGGACGATGCCAAAGCCTTGCTCAAGGCCAAGGTCATCATCAAGAACGGCCTGGGCTTCGAACCCTGGCTGGACCGCCTGGTCACCAGCACCGAAACCAAAGCTACTGTGGTCACCGCCAGCAAAGGCGTGATTTCCCACACCATGGAAGAAGACGGCGAAACCATTCCGGACCCGCACGCCTGGCACAACCTGGCCAACGCCGAAATCTATGTGAACAACATCACCAAGGCACTGGTGGCGGCCGACCCGGCCAACAAGGCTGACTACCTGAGCAACAGCCAGGCCTACCTGAAACAGATCTACCGCTTGCTGGCCGAAGCCAAGACCAAGTTCGGCGCGCTGCCAGCCGGCAACCGTCGCATCGTCACCTCCCATGACGCCTTTGGTTACCTGGGCCAGGCCTATGGCATTCAGTTCCTGGCACCACAAGGTCTGTCGACCGAACGCGAACCTTCGGCCGCCGAAGTCGCCGCGCTGATCACCCAGATCCGCAAAGACAAAGTCAAAGCTGTGTTCATGGAAAACATCAAGGACTCGCGCCTGCTCAAGCAGATCGCTGACGAAAGCGGCGCGCAAATCGGCGGCACGCTGTACTCCGACGCCCTCGCCGCCGAAGGCCCGGCCAGCACGTTCACCGGGCTGTTCGAGTACAACCTCAACACCCTGTGCGCCGCCCTGAGCAAGCCATGACCCTGAGCATGCTCGACCTGGAAGAGGCTGCCCTTGGCAGCCGCTTTCCACTCGAACCCGTGCTCGACGCCCTGCCGTGGAACAGCGATGGCCTGATCGCAGCCATCGCCCAGCAACACGGCAGCGGCGATGTGCTGATGCTGGCCTGGATGAATCGCCAGGCGCTCACCGAAACCCTGGCCAACGGGCACGTCTGCTACTGGTCACGCTCGCGCCAGCGACTGTGGCGCAAAGGCGAAAGCTCCGGCCACTGGCAACAGTTGATTGAGGCGCGCCTGGATTGCGACGGCGACGCCGTGCTGCTGATCGTCGACCAGCTAGGCCCGGCCTGTCACACCGGGCGGCCGACCTGTTTCTACAACGCCATTGTGGGCGACCACGTTCACATTATTACGGAGCCTGTTGCATGATCCGCAAAAACCCCTCCGGCGACCTGCCGGTGATTGCCGAGTCGGCCTACGTCGACAAGACCGCGATCATCTGCGGCAAGGTCATCATCGGCGAGAACGTGTTCGTCGGCCCCTACGCCGTGATCCGCGCCGACGAAGTCGACGCCACCGGCGACATGGACCCGATCACCATCGGCGCCAATTCCAATATCCAGGACGGCGTGGTGATCCACTCCAAATCCGGTGCGGCGGTGACGATTGGCGAGTTTACGTCTATTGCGCATCGCTCCATCGTCCACGGCCCGTGCACCGTGGGCGACCGCGTTTTCATCGGCTTCAACAGCGTGCTGTTCAACTGCGCCGTCGGCGATGGCTGTGTGGTACGCCACAACTCGGTGGTCGATGGGCGCGACTTGCCCGCCGCCTTCTACGTGCCCTCCACCACCCGCATCGGCCCCAATACCGACTTGTCGCAATTCCCGCCGGTGAGCGTCAGCGCCTCGGAGTTTTCCGAAGACGTCGCGCGTACCAACGTCGACCTGGTACGTGGTTACAAAGCCCTGCAAAACGAGTTCTGAACCATGAGCCGCCTGCTGATCCGCAACGCCCGCCTCGTCAATGAAGGCCAGGAATTCGACGCCGATGTGCTGGTCGCCAATGGCCGCATCGAGAAGATTGCCGGCAGCCTTGAAGGCTACAACGAGCCAGTGGAAATCGACGCCCAAGGCCAATGGCTGCTGCCGGGCATGATCGACGACCAGGTACACTTTCGCGAACCCGGCGCGCCGGACAAAGGCAGCTTCTACAGCGAATCCCGCGCGGCAGTGGCCGGTGGCATCACCAGCTTCATGGATATGCCCAACACCAACCCGGCCACGCTGAATCTGGAAGCACTGGCCGATAAAAAGCGTCGCGCTGCGCTGCATTCGGTCGCCAACTACGGCTTTCACTTTGGCGTGAGCAACGACAACCTCGACGTCGTCGCCGCCCTCGACCCACGTGAAGTGGCCGGGGTCAAAGTGTTCATGGGCGCCTCCACCGGCAATATGCTGGTGGACGACCCACGGATTCTGGAGCGGCTGTTTGCGCAAGTGCCGACCATCCTGCTCGCCCACTGCGAACACACGCCGAGCATCCTGGCCAATGAGCAACGCCTGCGCGAGCGTTTCGGCGAGCACATCCCGGCGGTCGCCCACCCGCTGATCCGCGATGCCGAAGCCTGTTATCGCTCGTCGTCCCTTGCCGTGGAATTGGCCAAGCGCCATGGCACGCGCCTGCATGTGCTGCACCTGACCAGTGCCCGCGAACTGGCATTGTTCGAAGACAAACCCTTGGCCGAAAAGCGCATCACTGCCGAAGTCTGCCTGCACCACCTGCTGTTCGATGACCGCGACTACCATCGCCTCGGCCACCAGATTAAATGCAACCCGGCGATCAAGACCCGCGCCGACCGCGACGCGTTGCGCCTGGCCTTGTTGAGTGATCGTCTGGATGTGATTGGCACTGACCATGCGCCGCATACCTGGGCGCAAAAACAGTTGGGCTATCGTGAAGCGCCGTCCGGGTTGCCGCTGGTGCAGCACGCGTTGCCGGCGTTATTGGAATTGGTCATCGACGGGCATTTACCCCTGGCCACGCTGGTGGCAAAAACCAGTCACCGGGTGGCCGATTTATTCGCCATCCCGGACCGTGGTTACTTGCGTGAAGGCTATTGGGCCGACCTGGTGCTGATCAAACCCGAGCCCGAAGGCAAACCGGTGAGCAGCCAGCCGATCCTCGCCCGCTGTGGCTGGACACCCTTCGCCGAACGCAGCTTTCGCCACAGCGTGAGCACCACGCTGGTGTCTGGCCACCTGGCGTGGCACAACGGCCAGGTGGTCGACAGCTGCCAGGGCTTGCCCTTGCATTTTCTGCGCTGACCGACGCCAGCGGGCTTGCCCTAATACCATTCAGTCAAGAAGGCTGAAGGGTAAAAAGTAACCTGTGGCGAGGGAGCTTGCTCCCGTTGGACTGCGCAGCAGTCCCATGCTTTTAAAGCAAAGAGCAGGGGCCTCTTCGCGGCCCAGCGGGAGCGAGCTCCCTCGCCACAGAGAAGGTGGCAACCTTCAATAGTTGTGCACCTGTGCTGCGATCAAGCCAACTCCCACAGCTTAAGCGCGGGGTTTTACCGTACCGCAATCGTTGCCCAGCCACTGGGCGTGGGTGTCCAGACTGCCCTTCTGCTGGACGCCGGTGGCATTGAAAGTACCGTTTACCTTGGTAGTGAATTCCTGTTGGCTTTGGAAGGTTGCAACGCCAGTGCCCTGGGCTTTCGGGCAGCTGAAACGGAATTTCCATTGGTTGCCGGTCTTGTCAGTCACTTCTTGCTTGCAGCCCGATTGCGGGTCGGTCAGCGGGATAGAATCAGAGGCGACCTGGGCAGGCGTCAGGCATACCTGCACGCCTTTACCGGCCATGGTGATGCCCTGTTTTTCCAGCATCGCACGCTGCTCAGGGGTCATCTGTTGCTTGAGCTGACCGAGGATCAGCGACAGGTCCGGCAAGTCCTGGTTATCGACTTTCATATTGCTGGTGGTCAATTCCCACAAGCCCGGCGCCAGCATCTGCGCCTGAGCCGCCACGGGCAGCGTCAATCCAACAACCATGGCCAAACCAAGCAGACGAGCATTCATCGAGTAACTCCTGGGTAATTGTGGGCGTTAGACGCCGCAAAGCCGCCAGTGTTGCACGGCAAATAAAATAGCGACATTCGCTGTGGAACATGGTCTGTTAGGCACTCGATTGCCTGGAGTAATGTAGTTCATGGATTTTTTTGGCCCGCACCTGCTCGCCTACTTCATTGCCACGCTGCACTTTCTCGGCACGCTGGCCGCGATCCACGCGGTGCTGACGGTCAGGACCGCCCAAGGCTCGATCGCCTGGGCCTTGTCGCTGATGTTCATGCCTTACCTGACGCTGATCCCATACCTGATCTTCGGCCGCAGCACCTTCGACGCGTACATCCAGGCACGTCGGCAGGCCAACCAGGAAATGCACACCGCCATCACCGAGCTGAACTGGCGCCCCTGGGTCGATGAAGCCCTGGCCGCGCGCAACTCCAGCGCCTACGGTTCCTTGCGCGCCATGCCCAAACTGGGACGCATGCCGTGCCTGGCCAATAATGAAGTGCGTTTGCTGATCAATGGTGAGGCCACTTTCAGCGCGATTTTCGACGCCATTCGCAATGCCAAAACTGCGGTGCTGTTCCAGTTTTTCATCATTCATGACGACGAGCTTGGCAGACAGCTGCATGCACTGCTGAAGGAAAAAGCTGCCGAAGGTGTAGACATTCACGTGCTCTACGACCGCATCGGCAGCCACGCCCTGCCCCACCGTTATGTGCAATCGCTGCGCGACGCTGGGGTCAAAGTCAAAGCGTTCGCCACCCGCAGCGGCTGGCTCAACCGTTTCCAGGTCAACTTTCGCAACCATCGCAAAATCGTGGTGGTGGACGGCATTACCGGCTTTGTCGGCGGGCACAACGTCGGCGATGAATACCTGGGCAAAAAGCCGCCGCTGGCACCGTGGCGCGACACCCATGTGCAGGTCACCGGCCCAGTGGTGGCGTGCCTGCAGGAGTCGTTTGCCGAAGACTGGTTCTGGGCGGCGCGCGAATTGCCACCGCTGATTTTGCCGGACACTTACCCCGAAGACGGCGTGCTCTGCCAATTACTCGCCAGCGGCCCGGCTGATCCGTATGAAACGTGTTCGCTGTTTTTTGTCGAAGCCATTCATGCGGCCACCGAGCGCGTGTGGATCACCAGCCCGTATTTCATCCCCGATGAAGCAGTGTTCTCGGCCTTGCGCCTGGCCGTGCTGCGCGGAGTCGACGTGCGCCTGTTACTGCCATCGCGCCCAGACCATCGCATCGTCTACGCCGCGTCCAGCCTTTATGCGATCGAAGCGGTACGCGCAGGCGTGCGGGTGTTCCGCTACAAGCCAGGCTTTTTGCATCAGAAGGTCGTGTTGGTGGACAGCGAAATCAGCGCCATCGGCAGTGCGAACATGGACAACCGTTCGTTCCGGCTGAATTTTGAAGTGATGTTGCTGACGGTGGACGAGGCGTTTGCCAGCGAAGTGGAGCAGATGCTGCTGGACGACTTCGCCCTTGCCCATGAAGTCAGCCAGGAAGAAAGCCGCGAGACTCGGCGCCTGCAACAGCTGGGCATGCGCGTGGCGCGGCTTATTTCACCCATCCTCTAAGCAACAACACCATACAACTGTGGGAGCTGGCTTGCCTGCGATGGCGGTGTGTCAGGCAACTATCCAGTCCTGATACACCGCCATCGCAGGCAAGCCAGCTCCCACAGTTTTAGATCTTCAGTGCGTCTGAATCAGCGGTAAATATCTTCCCGCGTCCACGGCAGTTCATGGCTGCCATCGGCGTGAGGCTTCACCGCCAATATCTGATGCAAATTGATCCAGCCCCGCGCAAACGCATACGCGCAACCGGCCAGGTACAGCCGCCAGATCCGCAATGCCTGCTCCGGCACCATCTTCGCCGCCGCTTCGAGGTTGTCTTCCAGGCGCTCGCTCCAGTGGTCCAGGGTGCGCGCGTAGTGCAGGCGCAGGCTTTCGACGTCGACCACCTCCAGCCCGACTTCGCTGATTTCGGCAGTCATCATCGCCAGGTGCGGCAGCTCGCCGTTGGGGAATACGTAACGCTCGATAAACTCCCCGGCGCCACGCCCCACAGGTCGACCGTCGGTGTGCTTGGCGGTGATGCCGTGGTTCATCACCAGGCCGCCTTCGCGTACCGCGCCAAACAGCGTCTTGCAATACTCCGCCAGGTTGGCGTGGCCGACGTGCTCGAACATGCCCACGCTCACTACTTTGTCGAAGCGACCGTCTTGCGGCAGGTCGCGATAGTCGAGCAGTTGCAGGTCGACCTGATCTTCCAGCCCTTCAGCCTTAACCCGTTCCCGAGCCAGCGCCAGCTGCTCCTTGCTCAAGGTAATGCCAAACACTTTGACTCCGAACTCGCGCGCCGCAAACCGCGCCAGGCCGCCCCAGCCACAGCCTACATCGAGCAAATACTCACCCGGCTGCAGCCGCAACTTGCGGCACAGATGGCGAAATTTATCTTGTTGGGCCTGGTCGATGGATTCGCTGCCGGTTTCGAAATACCCGCAGGAATACGCCATGTCCTGGTCCAGCCATAGCTGGTAGAACTCGTTGGACAGGTCGTAATGGTAGGAAATAGCCGCTGCGTCTGTAGCCTTGTCGTGGATCGAGCGCACCGGATGACTCCCCTCGTCGTCGTCGATCAGGGCGTGACTCAACTCGTCACATACCCGGATAACCTCGGAGATGGAGCCTTCCAGTTCCAACTTGCCCTCGACGAAGGCTTCGCCCAAAGCATCGAGCGTTGGATGAGTCAGCTTGGACACGACCGTGGGGTCCTTCACCACGATGGTCACACTGGGCTCGGGGCCCAAGTTGAATTCATGGCCGTCCCAGAGTCGAAGACGCAGCGGTAGCTGAAGATTCTGTAAGGCCGGTGGAAGTTGCGCGAGCATGAGTAGTCCCCCCTTGTTTCAGACGTCTGGAATGAGGGTAGACCATCAGAAGACAAAGTAGGAGGCTATCGATTTAATAGCCTTCTTCTATGGGGCTCGGCGCTCGAGCAAACCGTCCTGAATCCACTGTTTCAGCCATGTCACCGCCTGCAGTGGCGCACCCTCTGCATAAGTGACTACCAGCGCTTCGCACAGTTCTGAAAAATTCCAGCCGGTGGTCACCATTCCCGCCAAGGCACTGGCTTCCGCTGGCTCCAGGCTGCGGTAATGGCATACGTTCTGGTGGCGCCATACCAGGCAAATCTGCGCCAGCTCCAACGCGTGGCTGTCGGGAAAGTCCGACTCATCCTTGCTCGCCCGCCAGATTGCCACGGTATTGAAGTGACACAGCATCTGCTGCACCGAAGGTGCCAGGTTCACCTGCAACCCAGGCCAGTCTTCAGGCGCCAATTGCGCCATATCAGCAAGGGCCAGCGGCTCACCCTGCGGGGCATCAAACGCCAGGGTAAACGCCCATTCCAACCGCGCCAGCTCAGCCAGCGGCGCGCTCTGCTCAGCCACCAGGTGCTCAACGATAAACGCCGGGAACCGCTCCCCCAGCCAGCGCAGGCTGTAATGGGCGGAGGGATATCGGCGCAAATAGGCTTCTGTCAGTAATGCGAACTCATCATCGCCGAGCCAATACCAAATGGCACCGAAGTCATGGCGCAGTACTTCCTGCAAGCGCGACAGGTAGGCGTTGTGATAAATCGCCAGGCCCGTGTCCACATCCAGGGTCGGCCCACCCAGCAAGGTCGCGGCGAAGCCGCTGTTGGCGGCTGAGTCTTCAGATAACAAGTGCTGCTCAAAAGCCAACTGCCAATCGGTCAAGCGCATAACGACCTCCGGGCCAAGGCGGTCGCGCCCAGTTCACGGGCCTTGCTCAACTCGGTGAGCAGTTCTTCGAACGGTGGGAAATGGTCATCGCGTTCCAGCAAGGTCGACACCGGCCCCAGATGCTCAAGCGTCTGCTGATAAAGCGCCCAAACCGGGTCGCACACTGGATGGTCATGGGTATCGACCACATAGTCGCCGTAGTCCATATGCCCGGCCAAATGCAGCTGGCGGATACTCTCGGGCGGCAAACTACGGATAAAGGTCCAGGCATCAAACCCGTGGTTGCGCGAGCTGACATACACGTTGTTCACGTCCAGCAGCAGCTGGCACCCGGTCAGATGGGCCAGGGCATTGAGGAATTCCCACTCAGTAAATTCATCGGCCTTGGAGCGCACATAGCTGGAGACGTTTTCCAGTACCAATGGGCGCTGCAACACATCCTGCACTTGGCGCACGCGGGCAGCCACGTGGTAAAGGCTTTCTTCGGTGTAAGGCAGCGGCAGCAAATCGTGCAACTGATGGGCACTGCCGCGGCTCCAGCACAGGTGATCGGAGATCCACGCGGGCTGAATGCGCTCGGCAAGTTGTTTGATTTGTTTCAGGTAATCGCTATCGAGGGCATGCGGCCCACCGATGGACAGGGACACACCGTGCATCACCAGGGGATAACGCTCGGCTATCGCGTCCAGGTAGTACAAGGCTTTACCGCCCTGGACCAGATAATTCTCGGAGATCACTTCGAACCAATCCACGGCCGGCGACTGTTCAAGGATCTGCTGGTAGTACTCACTGCGTAAACCCAGGCCGTAACCCAGACTTGTAAGGGAAGCGGACATCACACACTCCTGGGCAAAGTGCCCGCAGCGGCGGGGGGCGTCCGCTGCGGTTGCACCCGTTGCCGGTTATTCGCCGACTTTGCCACCAGCCTTGGTGCAAGCGTCTGCACTGGCCATAGCCTTGAAGCCCTGACCTTTGCACGAACCTTGACCTTTGCAAGCGTGGTCCTTGGTTTTGCAATCGTTCTGGCCTTTGCAAGCGTTGATGCCGTAGCAGTGCACAGCGGTGTCAGCGGCTTGAGCCTGAGTGACAACACCAGCAAACATGGTAGCGGCGGCCATTGCGAGGGCGGCACCAGCAGCAGCGGATTTAAAGTTCATTTTTGTATTCCTCATGATCGGTAGTGGAATCGGTCTGAACGGATTGTTCAGTCTCGACATACCACTAGAGTGAGGTCCATCACTGGCGTTACAGCTGTGTGCAAATATTTCTGAAAATTATTCATCCAGCTTCAAAAGCGGCTCCTGGAAGCGTAGCAAACGCCCGGCATTACCCAATACCAGCAGGGTGCTGAGGTTATGCAACACCGCCGCGATCATTGCGCCTGCTGCGCCCAGCCAGCCAAAAGCAGCAAACACCACGATGGCCAGCGTCCAGCCCAGGCCGATGATCACGTTGACCTGCAACGTATGTCGGCACTGGCGGCTCAAGCGCACACAGGTGCCAAGGCGACGCAGATCGCTGCCGATCAACACCACGTCCGCCGATGCCAGGGCGATGTCCGCCCCGCCGGCGCCCATGGCGACACCGACCACACCCGCCTTGAGCGCCAGGGAATCGTTAATGCCATCACCGACGACCATCGGCCGGAAACCGCTGCCAATTTCCCCCAGCACGCGGTTGAGCTTGTCCTCCGGCAAAGCCTGCGCTTCGACGTCGCTGATACCTACGTCGAGCGCCAGGCTGTCGGCCACGCTCTGGCGGTCGCCGGTCAGCAGCAGTTGGCGGCCCAGGCCGAGGTCGCGCAGCTCTTGCAGCGCTTGGCGTGCTTCCGGCTTGACGCTGTCCGCCAGCAACAGCCAGGCCAGGAACTGCCCGTTCAAGGCCAGCCCGGCAATCGGGCCGTCATGGTTCGGGACTGTCGTCGTGACAATACCCAACTGCTCGAACAACTCCGGTCGCCCCAGCGCCGCCTCGCCCTGCCCGGTTTGCGCCACGACGCCAAGCCCCTGGCGTTCGTGAATATCCGTCAGCACCAGCATTTGCTCTTGCGTGGCCAAACCGGCCAGCGCACGGCTGACCGGGTGACTGCTGGCCGAACCCAGGCTGGCGGCAAGATTCAACAACACTTGCCGATCCGGCGCTGTGGTTTCAATGGACTGCAAACGCAGCGTGCCGAAGGTCAGCGTGCCGGTCTTGTCGACCACCAACGAGGTCAGGTCCGCCAACTCCTCCAGAAACGCCGAGCTGCGAATCAAAATCCCATGGCGCGCCGCCACCGCAATCCCGGCAATCGCTGTGGCCGGCGCCGACAACACCAGGGCACACGGGCACGCCGCCACCAACACCGCCAACATTGCCTGAGCGTCATTGGTGACAAACCAGGTCACCGCCGCCAGCAGCAATACCAGCACCATATAGCTGCCGGCGTAACGCTCCAGCAGCCGCGTGATCGGTGGCTTGGAGCGTTCAGCGTTTTGCATCAGGGCGATGACCTTGCCCAAGGTCGATTCATCGCCGGTGCGGGTCACCTGCAAGCGCAGCAACCCATCCAGGTTGATCGCACCGCCAAACACCTGCACACCGACGCTCGCTTCCAGCGGCACCGACTCACCGGTGATAGGCGCCGTGTCCAGGCTCGCCTGGCCCGACAGCACCACGCCGTCGGCGGGCACGCGATCACCGGCGCGCACTTCGACAATGTCGCCGGTGTTCAGCGTGCCGTTATCCACTTCAATAATGCTGCCATCGGCCTGCACCAACCGCGCATGGCTGCGGGTCAGTTTGCCCAGGGCGTGAATCGCTTCCTGAGAGCCGATCACGCTGCGCTCTTCCAGCACATGGCCGAAGATCATGATGATCGGCAACAACGCGGCGGTCAGCAGATCACCGGTGGCCCAGGCACCCAGCATCGCCAGGGCGATCAATTGGTCGGTGATGCCATGCAGGCTGGGGTAACGCAGGCTGTACCAGGCCGAGCGCATCACCGGCACGGCCACCAGCAAGGACGCCACGCCGAGGAGTAATTGGCTGACACCGGTCTGGTCCGGCGCGAGCCAGCGCCAGACCAGGCCGAGCACAAGTAAACCCAGAGCCAGCATGGCCAGGGTCAATTGCCGGGCAGCGCTGCGCTGCTCGGCGGAGGTCAACATGGGTGCGCTCATTGCTCGGCTCCCTGAATGATCAAGCGGGAGTCGTCTTTAGGGTCGACGGTGGTCACAGAACCTGCCTGGCCCAGAATCTTCGGCAAGCGCTCGCGATAAAGACGCAGCAACAAGCCAGGGTCTTTGACTTGAGCCAGGCTGGCGACGGTCGCGGTTTGCGCCTGGGCGTTGGCCAAGCGTTCACTGGCCTGGGCGTGGGCAACCTGCACCAGCCGATCGGCTTCCTGGTTGGCGGTCTGGGTGAGCTTTTCCGCTTCGGTGCGCGCATTGGCCACGGCTTTGTCGGCCTGCTGGCTGGCCGTCAGCACGGCGTTAAAAGCATTGACGGCCGGGCCTGGCAGACTTGATTGCACGTCGACGCGAGTGACTTCGATGCCCAAGCCCAACCCCGTCGAAGCCAGCTCCGCCAGGCGTTTATTGATGCCTTGCACAAGATCACCGCGCAGCCGCTCACGGCGCTCGGCGGCGCCGTTGTCGGTGCCGATCAGTTCAGGGCGCGCCACCAGAATCGTGTCCAGGTCGCGCGCGGCGGTCAGGGCCACCGCGCTGCGCGTCACCAGCCGATCCAGGGCCGGCAGCACATGCTCGCCCTGCAACACAAACGCGTAAGGCTCGGTGACCTTATAAAACACCCGCACATCCAACTGCACCACGCCGGCATCGCCCGTCAGCAAATAACCGGAGCCAGCCAGCGCGTCACTCAAGGGCGTGGCAAAACTGGCCACGCGGTCGGCCTGGATCGCCGCCTCGGAGCGCAACAAGTTCTCCACTCGCCGCTCGATCACACGGTCCGCCGCCGGCAACAGCACCACTTGCTCGAAGGGCTGCGGCCACGCAAGCAAAAGCCCGGCGTTCTGGATGCGGTCAAGCGCGCCGAAGTGCAACACCACGGCGCGGTTCTGCGGGTCGATCTGGCGCACATTCGAAAACGCCCAGGCCAACGCCGCCAATACCGTCACCGCGTACAACGCCAGGAAGGTCAGACGCCCGGCCTGGATCCACGGGCTGTCCGGGCCGTCACGCTCGGTCATGGCTGAACGTCCTTAGGCCCGTCTACCAGTGCACGGAACGGCGCAGCATCGGTGCGCAGGATGATCTTGGTGCCCGGCGTGACCACCGTGCCCAAGGTATCGAGCGAACGCAGCAGGTTGTACAGCTGCGGGTTGCCTGCATAGGCACGCCCGTAAATCTGCGCTGCCTCAACCCGCGACTGGGCTTCGATATCAGCGGCCTTCACCGTGGCATCGGCCTGCACGATGCGCGCATCACGCTCGGCAGCGGAGCGAATCTGCGCCGCTTCACGCTTGCCCACGGCGGTGCGTTCAGTGGCGATGGTTTCGCGCTCGGCACGCATGCGGTCGACGGTGGCGGTCAGGGTGACGGAAGGCAACGTCAGGCGCTCGACACCCACTTGCGCCACGCGCACGCCATAGGTAGTGAGCAATTGTTGATCAATCTGTTGGCGCAGCTGTGCTTCAAAATCAGCAATGCGCACCTGGCTGGCGTCGGTGTTGATCAGGCTGGACAGGTCGAAGCTGGCAGCGGTGGTTTCCAGCGCCGAGCCGACGAAGGTGCGAATCTGCCGCGCCGCTTCATCAGGCTGGTTCTGCACCGCACGCATAAAGCGCTGCACATTGTCGGCATCGCCTTGCACCTGCCACGCCACGTAGGCCTGCACGATGATGCGCAGGCCATCGCGGGTGCCCACATCCTGCAAACCGCTGGAGGTGGTGCGCAGGCGCAAGTCCACCGGGATCGCCGCTTCGAACGGCGCCGGCCAGCGCCAGCCCAGGCCCGGCTCCAGCAGTACCCGCGCCGGGTTGCCGAAGCGGGTAATCACCGTGGCTTCACCGGAGCGCACCTGCACCAGGCTCGCCGCAGCAACGGCAAACAACACCAGCAATACCGCCCAGGCCATGCGCCGCCATGGGAATGGGCCAGCAGCCTGTTCGTCGCCATGATGGTGATGGTGGTGGCCATGATGATGGTGATGACCGTGATCGTGAGAATGAGCGCTCAACAGACAGACTCCTTATTGAACGGCTTTACGCGGCGCCATCGGGTCGGCCGGCAAAGTAAAAGAACGCAGATCGATCGTCGGCGCGCCATCGGCGCCCAGGCGGTGATCCAGAATAAGCAGCTTGGCGTGGGCCAGGCCTTGGCTGAGTTGGCCCAGGTACTGTTCCAGCACAAAGGCACGACCCGCAGTGGCGTAGGCTTTTTGTTCGGCGGTAAAACGCAGGTCGGCCGCCTGGGCACCCGCGTTCACTTCACGGGCAGTGGCCACCGCCTGATCGCGAGCAGTGCTGGCTTGCAACAACGCCTGGTTGGTTTGCTCGCTGGCAGCCCCGCGTTCGCGGGAGATCAGCGCCTGGGCGCCAATTTGTGCCGCCTGCACACCGTGATAAGCGTTGGCAGCACCGGCTGGTGGGTGAATCGCTTCTACGACCGTGGCCAAAATCTCCACGCCGCTGTCGAGCTTTTGCAGGTCTGCCTGCACGGCGCGACCCACTTCATCGGCGAGGCTGGTGCGTTGCTCACCGAGCAATTCGTCGAGGGTACGCGAAGCAAAGTCATGCACAAGGATGCGGCTGGCGGTGCTGCGAATCAGCGTCGGTATATCCGCGCTGTTATAGGTGGCGGCCAGCGCGGCCTTGTCCGTCAGGCCGATGCGGTAGACGAAACGCACATCCATATTGACGATCTGGAAGCTCTGCTTGTCGCCGCTGCTGCTGGCGATCACTTGGGACTTGTCATTCACATGGCTGGCGTCCCACAAACGATTGGCGATGAGCGGCGCCGGGCCTTCCGCCGAGGCCAACTCCGGTGCGGCGGCCTCGCTGACGCTGGTCGCCAGTTCATGCACCACGCCGTTTTCCACGCTCAGCACGCGCCCCAATGGCCAAGGCAACCCGGCATGCAAGCCTGGCCCGAAGACTTCCACGGGTTTGCCGAAGCGCTCATAAATCCCACGGCCTTGCAGGGGCACTTCGTGCACGCCGGTCAGCGCCCAGCCTACCGCCAGCACCACCAGCAGCACCGGCAAAAACGCCCGACGCATGTAGGTAAACGCCCAGATCTGACGCAGATCGATGCCAAAGCGGTTGTGCAATTCGTGCTGCAACGCCAGCAAAGGTTGTGGTGGCCAACGCAGCAGGCCCGCGATAAAGCTTTGCGCCATCAAGCGCGGTTCGAGGCGCGGCTGGCGCGGGCTGAACAGTGACAGCACGCCCCTTAGCAGAAACTCCAGCGCCACCAGCGCGGGCAACAGCCCCGTCAACACAGCCAGACGCAGCGGCCACACGGATTCGGCACCGGCAAACAGCAGGCAGATCGCACTAACCACCAGGCTGATAATCGCCACGCGGCTCAACTGCGCCAGCTGTGACGCTTCCGGCCATTGCGCGGCGGTTTCCTGGGCCAAGCGGCGCTCGAACACCAGCAAGCCAAAGGCCAACGCCAGGGCCACCGCCGCGCCGATGCTCGCCGATTGCCCCACCGCCGCGGCGGGCAAGGCCAGGTTCCAGAATTCGATGATGCTGATCAGCGCCAGCAACGACCAGCCGCACAGCCACAGCACCGGCGCGCCGATCTGTGCCAGCACGCCGCTGCCAAACCGATTGATCGCCCGTACAAGCGCGCCAACCTCTTCGTCGGGAGCTTCGATCAGTTCAGCCGTGGGCGTTTCCAGCGCCTGGGCGCGCCAATCCGCCACCCACCACGCCGACTGCAACCCGGCCACCAGCACCAGCAAGGCCGACGCGCAATTGATCAACACCACCGGCCAGATCGACAGCGGCGCAAACAGTGCCACGAACAGCGCCAGCACCCAACCGGCCAAGGCCAGGGCCGTCAGGCTGATGCCCGCCTGGCGCAATCGGCGGGCATGGAACAACCCTTGTTGAAAACGCGGAAGGCCTTCAACCGAAGCGCCGTCAGCTTCCAGATCCACTTGCATCCACTTAACGTCCGCTACACACAATTGGTTACGATATAACACGGAGCGTGAAATTTTTGTCCGAAAACAGCGCAAATCCCCGGTGGGAGCGGGCTTGCTCTCGATAAAGGTCTGCCAGTTTTTAATGGTTGGAATGATGTACCGCCATCGCAGCATAGGTATCTACACAACTTTGAAGGCCGCCACTTTCTCCTGTGGCGAGCAGGCTTGTCGAATCGTCGCACCGCCTGCGTTGGGCTGCGAAGCAGCCCCAGTGAAGGCACTGCAATTTTCCTGAAAGTACTCAGTGTCTGGGTTTGGGGCCGCTTCGCAGCCCAACGCAGGGCAAGCCTGCTCGCCACAACGGCTCACCTGCCACAGATTTCGTGTCAACCGGCTGTGTAGATACCTATGCCCATCGCAGGTAAGCCAGCTCCCACATTTATTCTGTGGTGCTCTCTGGAAAGTGATTAAACCCCCAGAAACACAAGCCATCACTGGTGCAGGCACAGATTAATCGGCACACTCCAAAACAGTTTTTCGCGGGCCCATGGACAAGGAAGCGTCATGATTTCGATCTACCAGCTAAAACCGCGTTTTCAGAACCTGCTGCGCCCTCTTGTGCAGCGTCTCTACGACAATGGCACCACCGCCAACCAGATTACCGTGCTGGCCGGCGTCGTTTCCTTGCTGGTCGGCCTGCTGATCGCCAGCTTTGCCCAACACCTCTGGCTGTTTGCGCTGATCCCGCTGTGGATGATCCTGCGCATGGCCCTCAATGCCATCGACGGCATGCTCGCGCGCGACTTCGGCCAGCAATCACGCCTGGGCGCCTACCTCAATGAACTGTGTGACGTGATCGCCGACAGCGCCTTGATCCTGCCCTTTGCGCTGATTCCGGGCGTGAGCCTGGCGCCGGTGCTGCTGGTGGCGTTGCTCGCCGTGTTCAGCGAATACGCCGGTGTACTGGGGCCGATGGTGGGTGCCTCACGGCGCTATGACGGGCCGATGGGCAAAAGTGATCGTGCGTTCGTGCTCGGTGTGCTCGCCACTGGCGTGGCGTTGGGCTGGCTCGGCGCGGGCTGGGTCGATGCGGTGATGTGGCTGGTCGCTGCCCTGCTCGCCTACACCTTGGTCAACCGGGTGCGTCAGGGCCTCAAAGAACAACAAGAAACCTCTCCGATTGCATAAGGATTTTTGCGATGCGCGAACAGCAAGAGCACACCTTCAGTACCCATGATGACGTCGAGCTTTTTTATCGGCACTGGCCGGCCACTGCGCCTGCGGGCGACGAGCCGCGCAAGGCGATCCTGCTGTTCCATCGCGGCCATGAGCATTCGGGCCGTATTGCCCACCTGGTCGATGAACTCGACCTGCCGCAATTCGATTTCTTTGCCTGGGACGCCCGTGGCCACGGCCAATCGCCGGGCGCCCGCGGTGACAGCCCAAGCTTCGCCACCAGCGCCCGCGACGTGCAGACCTTCTGCGAACACATCGGCGCCACTTACGGCATAGAAGAACAAAACTTCGCCGTTATCGCCCAAAGCGTCGGCGCGGTGATCGCGGCCACTTGGGTACACGACTACGCGCCAAAAATCCGCGCACTGGTGCTCGCCTCCCCGGCGTTCAAGGTCAAGCTGTACGTGCCCTTTGCCCGGCCTGGGCTGGCGTTGATGCGCAAGTTTCGCGGCAACTTTTTCGTCAACAGCTACGTCAAGGCCAAGTTCCTCAGCCATGACCCTGAGCGCGTCGCGTCCTACGACAGCGACCCGCTGATCACCAAAGCGATTTCGGTGAATGTGCTGCTCGGTTTGTACGAAGCCGCCGACCGGGTAGTCGCCGATGCCCAGGCGATCCAGGTGCCGACGCAATTGCTCATCTCCGGCTCCGACTTCGTGGTGCACCGCAAACCCCAGCAGCAATTTTTCGACCGGCTTGGCAGCCTGAAAAAAGAGCTGCACATCCTGCCCGGTTTTTTCCACGACACCCTCGGCGAGCGCGACCGCGCCACGGCCGTAAGCAGCGCTCGACGTTTTATCCTGCAGAACTTCGCCCATCCGCTGGACCGCGCGGCCCTGCTCGACGCCGACAAACTCGGCGCCACGTGCGCCGAATCCGAAGCCCTCGCCGCGCCGCTGCCGCGTAATTCCCTGCGCGACCTGTACTGGCGCATCACCCGCGCCAGCATGGGCCTGGGCAAGAACCTGTCGGACGGGGTGAAACTGGGTTTCGACACCGGCTTCGACTCCGGCAGCACCCTGGACTACGTGTACCGCAACACGCCCACCGGCAAGGGCGGCTTGGGGCGGATGATCGACACCAACTACCTCAACTCCATCGGCTGGCGCGGCATTCGCCAGCGCAAGCTGAACGTCGAGGAACTGCTACGGCTGGCCATGGCCAGGTTGCGCGATGAACATCGCGAGGTGCGCATCGTCGATATCGCCGCCGGCCACGGGCGCTACATTCTTGAAGCCTTGCAAGGCGTTTCGCCGCTGCCGGAATCAATCCTGTTGCGCGACTACAGCGACATCAACGTGCGTGACGGCGGCGCGCTGATTCGTGAAAAAGGTTTGGGGGATATCGCGCAGTTCGTCAAAGGCGATGCATTTGATAGAGCTGACTTGGCGTCACTGGCGCCCAAGCCGACCCTGGCAGTGGTGTCCGGCCTGTATGAGCTGTTTGCCGATAACGGCATGGTCGGCGGTTCGCTGGCCGGTCTTGCCGAAGCGGTGGAGCCCGGCGGGTACCTGGTCTATACCGGCCAGCCGTGGCACCCGCAACTGGAATTGATCGCCCGCGCGTTGACCAGCCATCGCCAGGGCCAGGCCTGGGTAATGCGCCGTCGCAGCCAGGCAGAGATGGATCAATTGGTCGAGGCGGCGGGCTTTCGCAAAATCACCCAGCGTGTGGATGAGTGGGGCATTTTCACCGTGTCCCTGGCACAGAAGATCTGAGCATGCGCGAACCCGGTTTATTAAAACCCGCAGTCCTGTGGCTACTGCTGTTGGCGCCGCTGTTTTTCAGCACCTACGGCTTTGCCACCTGGGTCACCAGCCAGCGCAGCGATGTGGGCACGCTGGTGTTCGGCTGGGAAACCCATATGCCGTTCTGGGCCTGGACCATCGTGCCCTACTGGTCCATTGACCTGCTGTACGGGTTTTCACTGCTACTGCCCAATACTCGCCATGAGCTGAAACAACACGCGTTGCGCCTGCTCAGTGCGCAGGTCATTGCCGTGAGCTGCTTTTTGATCTGGCCGCTGCGTTTCACCTTTGAACGGCCGGAGCTGGATGGCGTATTCGGCTGGCTGTTTGCAGTGCTGGCCGGGTTCGACAAACCCTTTAACCAGGCGCCGTCGCTGCATATCGCGCTGCTGGTGATTTTGTGGGTCATGTATCAGCGCCACACCCAAGGGTTTTGGCGTTGGCTGGTGCATGGCTGGTTTGCGTTGATCGGTATTTCGGTGCTGACCACTTATCAACATCACTTTATCGACTTACCCACAGGCGCCCTGGCCGGTTGGTTGTGTGTGTGGCTGTGGCCGGTGGAACATCCAAGCCCGCTGTTGAATGCACGGCTGACGCGGGACACAAAACGATGGCGACTGGGCATGCGCTACGGCCTCGGCGCTTTAGTGCTGGTAATCCTGGCCTTGGTGCTGCGCGGCGGGTGGTTGTGGCTGCTTTGGCCAGCGGTTTCCTTGGGTTTGATCAAGGCGAACTACTTTGTACTCGGCGCGTCGGGCTTCCAGAAGCGCAAAGACGGCCGGCTCACTCCTGCCGCGCGCTGGCTGTATGCACCGTATTTGGCGGCCGCGTGGATAAATTCCAGGCTGTGGACACGTAAACATCCACAGCCTGACCAAATTGTGGATAACGTCTGGCTTGGTCGAATTCCCGCCAACGGCGAGCAAGGTTCCTTCAAGGCTATCGTCGATCTGTGCGCCGAATTGCCGATTAATCCACAGGGCCGCGCCTATGAATGCGTGCCCGTGCTGGACCTGATTGCCCCGTCTCCCGCCGAGTGCCAGCAAGCCGCCGAAGCCATTGAACGCCTGCGTTCAAACGGCCCGTTGCTGGTGTGCTGCGCCCTCGGCTACTCGCGCAGCGCCACCGCCGTCGCCGCGTGGCTGCTGCACAGCGGACGCGCCGCAACGGTCGACGAGGCACTGGCTATTATTCGTACAGCACGGGCCGAAGTGGTCCTGCATCCTGCTCACCGTAAAGCGTTGGAGGGTTTGCCCCATGCCCGCTGATATGGAACTTCAGGTCGTTGCCAGCCTGCTGCGCCGTGGCCGTTCGCTGGATCAGTTATCCACAGGCCTGACCGTGGCTGGCGTGTTATTTGGCCTCGCACAGTTGCTGTTGGCCAGCGTTTCGACCCTGTGCCTGCTGCTCAGCCTGTGGATGATTATTCTTGGCTTGCTGCAAAAGTACTGGGCCTTGCGCGTGGCCTTCGACGCCGACCTGTTCGCCCTGCTGGCCCGCGACACCGAGCGCACGGCCGATCTCGACCAAGCCTTGCAGACCCTCGGCCTGCAATCGCCCAAACGCGCCGGCCGGCCCTGGATCGAACGTCGTCGCGGCGCGCTCAAACTGCTGCGTAAACAAGCCTGGTTGCTGGGCGCGCAAGCGCTGCTGACCCTGGCCGTCATCCTCGCCAGCCCTTGGCTACCTTTCGCCGGATAAGGAATTCCCATGTTCGAACCCGTGGTCGCCACCCTGATTACCTCGATGGCCCGCACCGTCACCGGCGCCCGCAGCCTGTGGCTGGGCTGCGCACCGGTGCCGGTGCAGCGCATCTACTTCGCCAACCACAGCAGCCACGGTGATTTCGTCTTGTTATGGGCGTCATTACCGCAGAACCTGCGCAAATTCACGCGCCCGGTGGCCGGCAGTGATTACTGGAACCAAAGCGCACTGCGCCGCTACATCATCAACCGCGTGTTCAACGGCGTGTTGATCGACCGCGAGCGCAAAGACCCTGTGGATAACCCCTTGCAGCCGATGTTGGCCGCGCTGGAAGGCGGCGATTCCTTGATCATCTTTCCCGAAGGCACGCGCAACCTGGAGGACGGTTTGCTGCCGTTCAAAAGTGGCCTGTATCACCTGGCAAAAAGTTACCCACAGGCCGAATTGATTCCGGTGTGGATCGCCAACCTCAACCGGGTCATGCCCAAGGGCCGCGTACTGCCGCTGCCGTTGCTGTGCACCACCAGTTTTGGCGCGCCGCTGCAATTGGAAGACGGTGAAGACAAAACCGCCTTCCTCGCCCGCACCCGCGACGCCCTGCTTGCCCTCGCCCCGGAGCATGTCTGACATGGATAGCCAAACCCTGATGCTGTTCGGCGGAATCGGCGCGATCCTGGTGCTCGCCTCGCTGATCGGCCTGATCCTCAAACTGCGCACCCGTGGCACACCGAATGCGGTGGTCGACAACCTTAACGCCCGCATCAATGCCTGGTGGGTGATGGTGGTGGTGATCGGTATCGCCTTCTGGCTCGGCACCGGCGCGGTGATCCTGCTGTTCTACGCGGTGTCGTTCTACGCCCTGCGCGAATTTCTCACCCTCACGCCCACCCGCCGCAGCGATTACCCAGCGCTGGTGGCGGCGTTCTATCTGGCGCTGCCGCTGCAATACCTGCTGATCTACGCCGACTGGTACGGGCTGTTCTCGATCTTTATCCCCGTGTACGTGTTCCTGCTGCTGCCGATCCTCGCCTCACTGGGCGGCGACAGCACGCACTTTCTGGAGCGTGCGTCGAAGGTGCAATGGGGCCTGATGATCGCGGTGTTCTGCGTGTCGTTCGTGCCCGCCCTGCTGACGCTCGACATTCCCGGCTACGAAGGCCGCAACCTGTTGCTGATCGCTTACCTGGTGATCGTGGTGCAGCTGTCGGACGTGCTGCAGTACGTGTGCGGCAAGCTGTTCGGCAAACACAAGATCGCGCCCAACCTGTCGCCGTCCAAAACCGTGGAAGGCTTTGTCGGCGGGATTCTGCTGTCGTCCCTGATCGGCGCGGCGCTGTGGTGGACCACGCCGTTCAACCCGTGGCAGTCATTCCTGATCGCGCTGCTGATCAACCTGCTGGGCTTCGCCGGCGGCATCGTGATGTCGGCGATCAAGCGCGACCGGGGCGTGAAGGATTGGGGGCACATGATCGAAGGCCACGGCGGGATGCTGGACCGCCTGGATTCGGTGTGCTTTGCCGCGCCGATTTTCTTCCACCTTGTGCGCTACTGGTGGACCTGAGGAACACGCTCTCTTAAGCCCAACACAGATCAATTGTGGGAGCTGGCTTGCCTGCGATAGCGGAGTGTCAGCCAGCATCACTTTTTGGTGTGCCACCGCCATCGCAGGCAAGCCAGCTCCCACAGGGTTTTGTGGTGTATTGGGAGGCCCCCGCTCAATCCGAAACCTTGCTTCGCGGCCAACCTTTCGATCGGTTTTGCGGTACGCCTCACCTTTGTGCAACACACCTGAGCACGCTGACCACTTCACGTCATCTTTTGTATCAAAGACGCGTGTAAGATAGGCCGCACTTTGCCAGGGATGCTCACCATGTTCGATTCGTTGAAAGCGATCAGCCGCCGAATTCTCGGTGCTTTACTGACTGTGGTGAGTGCCATCTTTGGCCAATGGCAGCCGCCCGCCTGGCTGCGAGCCACGGGCCGTGGCGTGGGGAACCTGGGCAGTAAAGCCCGCGCCTATCCGCGCCAGGCGGGTGCCGGGGTCTTGGGCCTGGTGCTGCTGGCCGCTGCTGGTTTCTACGGCTGGCACTGGTATTCGAATTTGCCGCAGCCCCACACCGTGGGTTATTCGCTGCATAAGCCGAACCTGACCGATTACACCCAGCAGCCTCCGGTTGTGGATAACTTGCAGGTGCGCTTTGCCGAGTCCGTGGCTCCGCTGGCGGCCATTGGCAAGCCGGTCACTGAAGGCATTACCCTTAAACCCGCTGTAGCCGGTGCCTGGCGTTGGTCTGACGACCGCACGTTATTGTTCGTGCCGGAAAAAGACTGGCCTGTGGATGCCCATTACACGCTCGACCTGGCCAAGAAACAGCTGCTGGCTGACGGCGTGCTGCTCAGCCAATACAGCAGCCAGTTCTCCACCCAACCGTTCCGCGCCACCCTGGCGCAAAACGAGCTGTACCAAGACCCGTCCAACCCCACACTGAAACAGCTGGTGGCGACCTTCCACTTTTCCCACCCGGTGGATGAAGACAACCTGCGCAAGCGCGTCTCGGTAACCCTCGGCAAAGGCCTGGCCTACCGCGACGCCCAGCTGCCCAACCGCCCGGAAATCACCTTCGACGACCTCAAGCTCAATGCTTACGTGCGCTCCGCCGCCCTGGCCACGCCACTGGAAAGCACGCCGGTCAGCGCCAAGCTCGATGAAGGCATCAAAGCCCGTGACGGCGGCAATGCCAGCAACGCGCCACTGGTGGCGGAAGTCACCGTGCCCGGCCGTTATCGCCTGACGTTTACCGGTGCCGAAGTCAGCTTTGTCGACAACGAGCGCGGCGAACCGGAACCGGTGTTGATGTTCAGCAGCTCCAGCGCCGTGGCCGATGACACCATCGCCGGTAAGGTCCAGGCCTGGCTGCTGCCGGCCAAGGCTGAAGACGACACGCGCCCTTACACCAGCAACGACATCGACGACGCGATGCTGGCGCGCAGCACCAAGGTCAGCCTGACCCACGTGCCCAGCGTCGAGCCGCTGAACACCCTGCATGCGTTCAAGTTCAAGGCTCCGGCCGGCCGCGCGCTGTATGTACGCGTGCCCGCCAACCTGGAAGCCATTGGCGGTTATCTGGCGAAAAACCCTACCGCTTCGCTGATCAGCATGCCGGCGTACCCACGCACCTTGCAGTTCCTGTCGGACGGCGCGCTGCTGAGCCTCAACGGCGAAAAACGCCTGGGTTTCATGGCCCGTGGCGTGCCCGGTGCCCATGTGGAAATCGCCCGCCTGCTGCCCAACCAGTTGCAGCATTTGGTCGACCAAAGCAGCGGCAGCTTCGCCCGGCCGAATTTCGGCAATGAATACTTCGACCGCATGGTTGAGCGTCAGTCGCTGGATATTGCGTTGTCGTCCAATGACCCGGCGAAAACCGTCTACGACAACGTCGACCTCAGCCACTACCTCACTGCCAATGGCGGCCGTCGCGGTATTTTCGTGCTCAAGCTGAGCCCGCAGGATGACCCGGCCGAGCGCACGTTCGAGTACGAACGCAACAGCACCAGCGACCTGCGTTTTATCGTGGTTACCGACCTTGGCATCATCGCCAAGCGCTCCAGCGACGGCAGCCACGATGTGTTTGTGCAGTCCATCGGCAACGGCTCGCCGGTCGCCGATGCACAAGTCGATATCATGGGTCGCAACGGTCTGCCGGTCGCCAGCGGCCGCACTGATGCCGAAGGCCACGCGCATTTCGCCAAGCTGGATGAACTGCGCCGTGAGAAAACGCCGCTGATGTATGTAGTCACGCGCGGCAATGACCAGTCGTTCCTGCCGATTGCCCGTCAGTCCCAGCAGTTGGACTTTTCACGCTTCGATGTAGGCGGTTTGGAAGAAGACGGCGCGATTAATCGCCTCAGCGCGTATATGTTCACCGACCGTGGCCTGTACCGCCCGGGCGAGACCGCGCACCTGGGCATGATCGTGCGCAGCGGCGACTGGAAAGGTGCCTTGCAAGGCCTGCCGGTTGAACTGCAAATCACCGACCCGCGCGGCCTGGAAGTGATTCGCCAGCCGCTCAAACTGTCCACCAGCGGCTTTGAAACCTTTGATTTCCCCAGCAGTGAAGTCGCTCCCGCCGGTGAGTACACCGCGACGTTGCAACTGATTGGCCAGAAAAATACCCGCACCGACCTGGGCAGTGTCAGCTTCAAGGTCCGCGACTTCGAGCCGGACCGCATGAAGGTCAGCCTGAGCCTGCACGACACGCCGGTGTTGGGCTGGATTCCACCGGACCAGGTGGTGGCCAAAGTCACCGCGATGCACTTGTTCGGCGCGCCGGCAGCCGGCCGACGCGTCACGGCGAAGATGTCCCTGAGCCCGACGCTCGCGGCCTTTGACCGTTACCCCGATTACCGCTTCCGCCTCAACGACGCCCTGGAAGAAGCCAGCACCGAAGACCTGGCTGAAACCACCGTCGACGACAACGGCCAGGCCGTACTCGACCTCAACCTGCAACGCTTTGCCAGCAGCACCTATCGCCTGCAGGTGATGACCCAGGTGTTCGAGGCCGAAGGTGGCCGCAACGTGGCGGCGCAAAGTGCGCTGCTGGTGTCGTCCGCGCCTTATCTGGTCGGTGTGAAAAGTCAGGACTCGCTGTCGTACGTCGCCAAGGACGCCCCGCGTCAGGTGCAATGGCTGGCCGTCGCGCCGGACCTCACGCCGATGGCAGTGGATGGCCTGACCAGTGAAGTGGTCGAACACCGTTACGTATCGGTACTGGTGAAACAGTCCAACGGCACCTACAAATACGAGTCGCGCATCAAGAACATCAGCCAGCCGGCCTCACCGCTGACGATGACCAAGGACGGCGCCAAGCAGACCCTGAACACCGGCACGCCGGGTGATTTCACCCTGCAGGTCAAAGACGCCAATGGCCGCCTGCTCAACCAGATCGACTACAGCGTGGCCGGGCGCGGCAACACCTCGCGCTCGCTGGAGCGCAACGCCGAGCTGCAACTGCGCCTGGATAAACGCAGCTATGCCACCGGTGATGAGATAGCGATCAGCATCCGCGCGCCTTACACCGGTGCCGGCTTGATCACCATCGAGCGTGACAAGGTTTACACCCAACAGTGGTTCAAGGCCGACAGCACCAACAGCGTGCAACATATCCGCGTGCCTGCCGGGCTTGAGGGCAATGCCTACGTCAACGTGCAGTTTGTGCGCGACATGGGTTCGCCTGAGGTCTATATGAGCCCGCTGTCCTACGGCGTGGTGCCGTTCAGCATCAACCTGGATGCACGGCGCATGGCGCTCAAGGTTGAAGGCCCGGAGAAGATCGAGCCGGGGCAGACCCTGGATATCAAGGTAACTGCCGACCGCCCAGGCCGCGCGGTGGTTTACGCGGTGGACGAAGGCATCCTGCAAGTGGCGCGTTACCAGACGCCCGACCCGTTGGGCTTCTTCTTCCAGAAACGCGCATTGGAGGTTGGCACCAGTCAGATCCTTGACCTGATCCTGCCGGAATTCAGCCGCCTGCTCAGTGGCGCAGCGCCCGGTGGTGACACCGAAGGCGCGCTGGCCAACCACCTCAACCCGTTCAAGCGTAAACACCAGCCGCCCGTGGCCTGGTGGTCCGGGTTGGTTGACCTGCCGGCCGGTGAAACCGTGCTGCATTACCAGGTGCCGGACAGCTTCAACGGCAAGCTGCACCTGTTTGCGGTGGCAGTGGACAGTGACAGCGTGGGCGTCAGCGAGGCCAATACCGAAGTGCGCGGGCCGATTGTGATCACGCCGAACGTGCCGGCCTTTGTGGCGCCGGGGGACGTGTTCAATGTGAGCGCCGGGGTGTTCAGTAACCTCGACGCGGCAGCGGACGTGAAGTTTGAAGTGCAGACCAGCGACGGGCTAAACGTGCAGGGCGACAAAGGCAGTACCCTGTCGCTGCAACCGCGCAAGGAAGGCACTGCCGAGTTCAAGATCAAGGTCGGTGAAACCCTCGGCTCCGCGGACCTGCGTTTTGTCGCGGTACTGCCGAACGGCAAACGTATCCAGGTCGCAGAAACCACGTCGATCCGCCCACTGAGCGAGCATCGCGTGGCCTTGAGCCTGGGCCGGTTCGACAGCGCCAGCAAAGAGCTGAAACCGACGCGTGAGCTGTTCAGCCAATTGCGCGATGTGCAACTGGGTGTGGCTGCCTCGCCGCTGGTATGGGCCAACGGCCTCAAGCATTACCTGGATGACTATGGCTACGCCTGCACCGAGCAATTGGTGTCCAAGGCCATGCCGGCGTTGATCTGGGGCGGTACCGCACCAGAAGCCGAACAAGCCTTCAGCGGCGCGGTGCGCATGCTGCGCCAGCGCCAGAACTCGGCCGGTGGCTTTGGTTTGTGGGCCGCCAACCCGGACGTGGCGCCGTATGCCAGCCTGTACGCCACCGACTTCCTGATCGAAGCCAAGGAACGCGGGCTGCCGGTGCCGGAAGACCTGCTGGCGCGCTCCAACGCCTACCTGACCGACTTGGCCAATGGCCCAAGCGAAGGTCTGTCGGAATTGCGCAACCGTGCCTACGCCAGTTACCTCTTGAGCCGTCAGGGAATTCTGGTGAGTGGCGCCTTGAGCGACATTCGCGAGCGCTACGAGAGCTACTTCAAAGATACCTGGCAAAACGACCTGGGCGCCGCTTACCTGGCGGCCAGTTACAAGCTGCTCAAGCAGGATCGTCAGGCCGATACCCTGTTCCGCAAAATCCCGTGGCGTTCGCTGGTGGATAAGTGGGACAGCGACGGCCTGTATTACGACCCGCTGGTACACGACGCCGAGCACTTGCACCTGCTGGCGCGCCACTTCCCCGAGTTGCTTGACGATGTACCGACGGCGCTGCTGGATAAACTCGGCAAGCGCCTGAACGAACAGCGTTACAACTCGCTGTCGGCCGCCCTGCTGCTGCGCGCCCTGGACAATTATGGCCAGCGCGCCCAGAGCGACATGACCCTCAAGGCGACCGCCTGGCTGGGCGACAAGCAACAGCAATTGCTGGAGATGGCCGGCCAGCCACCGCGCGCCGCCGTGCCGGGTAAAACGCAGAAGCTGGTGATGGAAAAAACCGACGGACCGGCCGCCTTCTACATGCTCAGCGAAGCCGGTTTCGACAAGGGCGCCAAGCTCAAGCCCATTAACAATGGCCTGGAGATCATCCACGAATACCTCGACCTCAAAGGCGAGCCAGTGAGCAAAGTCGCGGTGGGCGACGAGTTCCTGGTGCGCCTGCGCCTGCGCGCCACCGACCGCGACCAAGTGCAGCAAGTGGCCGTGGTCGATCTGCTGCCCGGTGGCGTCGAGCCTGTGTATAACTTGCCGCCGGAGCCGGAAGCGGCCGCCAGCAACGAAGAAAGTGAAAGTGAAGGCGACGATTCCGAGTACGTGGAAACCGCAGACGGTGACGAAGCCGATACCTGGCAGGCGCCGATCGGCGAAACCGAGCTGAGCAACTGGCAGCCGGACTACGTGGACGTGCGCGATGATCGGGTGGTGTTGTACGGCACCGCGCTGCGTGATGTAGGCACTTTCGTGTACCGCGTGCGCGCCACCAACGCAGGGACGTTCAATACGCCACCGGCCTACGCCGAAGGCATGTACGAAACCACCCTGCAAGGGCGCGGCAAAGTAGGCCAGCTTGAAATTACCAAGCCTTAAACGCCTGACGCCGCTGCTTGCAGCGGCGCTGCTCGTTACAGGCACGCTGGCGGGGCTGCGATGGTGGCCCCATGCCCCGCTGGAACAGGCCGTCACCTCGTCCCGCGTGGTGTTGGCCGATGACGGCTCGCTGCTGCGCATGACCTTGGCGCAGGACGGGCAATATCGCCTGTGGCTGCCGCTGGAGCGCATGTCGCCGTCACTGGTCGAGGCCTTGCTGCTAAAGGAAGACCGCAATTTCTATTGGCACCCGGGCATCAACCCCCCGGCGTTGCTGCGCGCGGCCATGGCCACCTACAGCGGCGGCCAGCGTCAGGGCGGCTCGACCTTGAGCATGCAGCTGGCGCGGCGGCTGTGGGACCTCAACACCCGCCAAGTGCCGGGCAAATTGCAGCAGATGGCCCTGGCGCTGTGGCTGGAAGCGCGCTACAGCAAGCACGATATCCTTGAGGCTTACCTGAACCTGGCGCCCATGGGTGGCAATATCGAGGGCGCCGAAGCGGCCAGCCGGATTTACTTTGGCAAGTCGGCGGCGCAGTTGTCGTTGTCCGAAGCCTTGGCGCTGGCGGTGATCCCGCAGCAACCGGGGCGACGCGCGCGCTTCGGGCCGTCGCTGCAACATGCGCGGCTGCGCTTGATGGCCGACTGGCGCGAAACTTATCCACAGGACCCGCGTAACGACAGTTTGCTCGACTTGCCTCTGGAGGCGCGCAACCGCCAGCAGATACCGTTTCTGGCACCGCACTTGAGCGAACAGCTGCTGGCGTCGCAACCCGGCAACGAACTCAACTCAACCCTCAACCTGCCTTTGCAGCAACTGCTCGAACGCTTGATCACAGGCTTTATTGCCGAGCGGCGCAGTACCGGTGTGGAAAACGCCACGGCCATCCTTGTGGACAGCCGCGACCAGAGCGTCAAGGCGCTGGTAGGTTCGGCGGATTACTTATCCACAGGCATCCACGGGCAGGTCAACGGCGTGTTGTCGCGGCGCTCGCCGGGGTCGACGCTCAAGCCGTTTCTGTATGGGTTGGCGCTGGATCAGGGGGTTATCCACCCCATGAGCATCCTCAAGGATTTACCCAGTAACTTCGGCTACTTCCAGCCGGAAAATTTCGACGGCAGTTTTGTCGGGCCACTGACAGCGCGGGATGCGTTGATCCGTAGTCGCAATATTCCGGCGGTGTGGCTCGCCAGC
The DNA here is from genome assembly GCF_013385245.1 of Pseudomonas sp. IPO3747. Taxonomy (NCBI): domain Bacteria; kingdom Pseudomonadati; phylum Pseudomonadota; class Gammaproteobacteria; order Pseudomonadales; family Pseudomonadaceae; genus Pseudomonas; species Pseudomonas sp. IPO3747. The sequence continues at coordinate 177,569 of NZ_JACAQL010000025.1, read as the reverse complement.
CAAGTGCAGTCGCCCTCGCTGTATGGCTTGCTGCAACGCGCCGGTATCAAAGGCTTGCGTGGGGAAAGCCACTACGGTTTGGCCCTGGCCTTGGGCGGCGGCGATATGACGCCGGAGGAACTGGCCCGCCTGTATGTGATGCTGGCAGGTGACGGGCATTTGCGGCCTTTGCGCTATTTGCAGGAACAGCCGCAAACCACCGGCGCGCAACTGCTCACGCCCCAAGCAGCCTTTATGGTGCGCGACATGCTGCGCCGCAACCCACGCCCGGATGGCCTGCCCGCCCGCCACTGGCGCACCGCGTGGAAAACCGGCACCTCATGGGGCTTTCACGATGCCTGGAGCGCGGGCCTGGTGGGGCCGTATGTGCTGGTGGTGTGGGTGGGTAATTTTGATGGGCGGCCGAACCCGACGTTTATCGGCGCCAAAACCGCCGCGCCGCTGTTCTTCCGTATCGCCGACGCCCTGCCGCTGGCCTTGCCCAACGTGGTGATCAAGCCCGACAAGCCGCCCGCCGGGCTGGTGCGCATCGACGTGTGCGCGGCCTCCGGCGAATTGCCCAACCGCTGGTGCCCGCAAACCCGCAAGACCTGGTACATCCCCGGCGTGTCGCCAATTCGCGTGTCCAACCTGCACCGCCCGGTACTGATCGATACCCGCACCGGCAAGGCCGCGTGCCCGCCGTTCGACCCGCAATACACCCGCGAAGAAGTCTTCGAATTCTGGCCCAGCGACGTGCAGCGCCTGTACCGCGCCGCCGGCCTGCCCCGGCGCACGCCGCCGAACGTGATGAAAAATTGCCAGCCCAACCGCATCAGCGACCAAAGCGAAGCGCCGCAAATTCGCTCGCCGCTGACCCAAGTGAGCTACCAGTTGCGCCTGTCCCAGCCGCAGGAAAGCATTCCGCTCAATGCCAACGCGGCCAGTGATGCGACCACGCTGTACTGGTTTGCCGACCAGACCCTGATCGGCCAAGGCCCGCCGCAAACCACCTTGAACTGGCGGCCGGGCAAGTCGGGCGAGTATCGGTTGCGGGTCAGTGATGATCAGGGCCGCAGTGCGAGCCGCGGGCTTAAAGTGGAGTTTGTGCCCTGATCACAGATCCCCTGTGGGAGCGGGCTTGCCCGCGATAGCGGTGGGTCAGCCAACATCACTGCTGGCTGGGCCGACGTCTTCGCGGGCAAGCCCGCTCCACACAGTTAATCTCCTGTGCGACTCGCTGATCAGGCGTCTTCGTCGCCGAAGCTGGCTTTGCCCACACGCTTGGCGTAATGGTTGTACGCCGCGCCGAGCTTTCTCTGCTCGAAGATCGAGAACACCAGGGTGCCCAGCAGGATCAGCATCCACACCAGAAACAACTTCATCGTATCCACATGGGCAACGAACAGCAGCAGGGTCACTACGCCGCCAATCACCATGCCCAAGCCCATCCATGCCCCCAGTACGCGCCCCACGGCCAGGCGCATACCTTTGGGCAAGACCAGCCGCGTGGCCATCATGACGACGATAAGGGCCAGAAAGAAACCAAACGCGGCCATGAACGGAATCTGAAAGCCGCCCTCGCGGTACAGCCAGGCGAGCAACTGATAGAACGGACCCCGTTCGGCCATCTGTGGATAAGTATCGGGGCCGGGCAAATGCAGTTGAGCGAAATGCGCAGGGGTCATGGCCATGACGCCAACCCCGAGCAGCGCAATCACCGCGCCATAAAAACCACCGGCGCGCCATAAAGGCGCCAGCACTCGGCGGTTTTCCACATCGTCGGTCAATGCCACGCCAAACACCGCCTTCGGGTGTTTGCCCTGTGAGATTACCGTCAGGCCTTCACGCTCACCGGCGTCGCCAATCAGCATCACGTCCAGATCCTGGACCAACAGGATTTCACCCTGGCGGCGGGAACTGCCCAGCAGTTCGTACTCGTCTGGCGATTTATTGCCAAACAGGTCAATCCCTTCGGCAATCACGCGGACCTCACCGCTGGCGTCCTGCAGCCGGAAGTCATGACAGCGCGCCTCACCCAACACTCGGCTCCAACTCCAATCGCCATCCTTGTCTTTGGTCCCCTCTTCGACAATCAACACGTAACCCACGCACAGCTTACCGTAGACCGGCGACAGCATGGTCTGGTCGGCAACCACCTTACCGCGCACTTCCACCAGGCCCATGGCCAGCGAACGAATCTGACTGGTAGCCAGGCGCTGCTCGGTTTTGTAGAAACTGGGGCCAAAGCTGACCAGCAAACCGACCAGAATGCCCACGGGGAAAAACAGCGCGATCAGGATGTTTGGCGCGTAAACCATCAAGGCGATAAAGCCGGCCAGGACCACCAGCGCCAGCGCGGTTTTCCACTTTGGCTTTTTCACCACAACGCCCGCCTGGGTGGTTTTCATGCCCCCGGCACCTCTAGCTTCACGCCGTCGTAGCGGGTTTCTTCGGCGCTGATGGCCAACAGCGGAATGCGCTGATAGCTGAGCATCCGCGCAAAGAACAGGTCGGGGAACACTGCGATGGCGATGTTGTAGAGGTTCACCGACTCATTGAAGAACTCACGCCGGTCGGCAATGCGCTCCTCCACGGCCGAGATAGCTTGTTGCAACTCGACCATGTTCGGCCCCGAAATCAGCGCCGGATAACTCTCCGCCACCGCAATCACCGACTTGAGCGCCGCGTTGAGTTGGTTGGAGGCATCAACCTTATCGTTGAGGCTGCTGGCGTTCAGGTATTGAGTGCGCGCATCACTCAAACGCGTGAACAGCGCGTTCTCATGGTTCATGGCGGTCTGCACCACGCGCATCAGGTCGGGGATCTGATCGGCCCGTTGCTTGAGCAGCACGTCGATGTTGGTGAAAGCTTTATCCACATCGTTGCGCCGCATCACCAGGCCGTTGTAGACGCCGACCATCCAGCCGACCAGGCCGACGACAATGATCAGCACGACGATACCGGCGATTAGCAGTTCTATGTTCATGGTGAAGGCATTCCCTGGCTGAGTTATCCACAGGGGAGCATTCTAGGGCTAAAGCGCAGTGAGGCGCCCGGACTTAGCGCACAGAACCGACAAGCGCGTCGTTCAAGGTTAGAAACGTCTGTGCAAATCAGGAAAGATCAACTGTGCAAACCACACAGGCAGTCCCGGAAAAATCGACCGTGATTTTGCTGAAGAGGCTTCAACTACCCCCAAATCAATGAGTTTTCTGAGTTGCTCACTGGCGACTCGGTCGTGCAGGCCGGAAAACGTCTTGAAGTCGGCTCGAAGAATCTCGCCTTGGGTCAGCAAGATATGGATCGCTTTGGCCATTTCTTGCTTCACGCCTGCCTGGATAAATCGCGGCTCAAGCCCGACAACCCGTTCCAGCCGGTGCCGCAAGGACACAAGGTCCATGGCTTGCTCGACATAGTCCATTTGATCGATGCAAACCTGCAGCATGAATTCCACAAAGCCAAACAAACCCGCTTGGGTGAGTTGACCCCGACCATCCAGATCGCCTCGGCGAGGCTGATCCGCTGCGCGCAGATGGGCATAGTATTCATCCTGCTTACGCGCCAACCCTCTGGACAGTGACCACAGTGGGGAAGCAAGCCCAAGCCGCATCAGTTGCAGATGGGTCATCATGCGTACAACCCGGCCATTACCATCTTCAAAGGGGTGCACGAAAGCAAGGCGATGATGGTAAGCCAGCGAGCCAAGGATTCGCGGGGTCAGGTCAGGTTGTCTGCCATAGACCTGCTGAAGCCGAGTGAGCATGGGCGTTACAGCTTCCCAGGCTGGCGCAGCATGGTCACCCACCAGAACATTTCGCTGCGCAGCGTCACGCAGTTGGCCAGGCACCAGCAGGTGCCCGTCACCCAGCCGCAAATCTTCATCACTCGCCTCGCGGAAAAGGCGGCGATGAACAACAGATACCAGCTCTGGCGCGAAGAAAAGATCCCAAGGGGCGTCCCTGGATTGGGGCCGTCGCAAGGCTCTCTCCAACAATTCCTGAACACCAATATGACTTTCGGCAAGAGCTCGGAGCTCCTTGGGGTCACGCCTGGGCACGCGAGCCGACAACGTGACCGGCTCCGTAAACTGGCCCTCGATCAGGTTGCTGTAATAGCTACTGGTGATCCGCATCAAACCGCCTATGCGGTCGGCCGTTTGCCTGGGCAAGAGCCCTGTCAGCTTTCCAGCGCGAAAACCGAGGGACTCTGCCGTACGCACTGTCGACGCAGGAAACCCCGGAGAAGGCCAAATAGGCTCAAGCCAATGGTTTCCAGAGATAAATTCCTGCGCCATTACGGTTACCTTTTTCCGATTTTTTTTCCGATATCTTTTTTCACAATGATCAATATTAGCTGGGCTTGTTCGGGTTTTAACACCCATATTTAGATTTTTATTTCCGATATTTTTCCCTATTTTTCAATCTAGAAAAAATCTGCATTTAATGCCATACGTATTTCCTCATCCGGTACGAGTTCGATATAGCTGGATTTCCCGCCGCCGGTCGCACCCGACAGCCAGCCCCATTCGAAGCCCAGCGTAGTACGCCCGACATCGTCAGTGCCGACAGTGCCACGGGACCAGCCGGCAAGGATCTCTCCTTGCGTGGTCAGGCACTGGTACAGAAGCTCGATGGAATTTGGGCCTGTCACGCGCCCGACTTGCTGACCCAGGTGGATTCGGCCGCCTTGGTAAGTGCCGGTAATAGCGTCACCCTCGACCAGGTAGTGAAATACCGTATCGGAGCCGGAAAGCCCGTGGGTGTTGTTTGCGACAGCGAACCTGCGATTGTTCAAACGCTCGCTGATCGTTGAAAAGGAAGGTTGCTTCAAAAACGATTCCTTTCGTAGGAAGGGTGCATTTCGACTGCAAACTGGAGACCCCAAGTGATTTTAGAGAATTAAAACTGTCGCTAAAAGGGTGCGTGTTCCGGGGCCTACAGCACTTTTCGGAGGAAGCGCAAAACTGTCGCAATCACTCGAAATTCGAGTTTTGAGACATGCTCTAGAGAATTAAAACTGTCGCAGCCAAGGCTCACGCAGCTTTGCGGCATTTCCGCTTGCTATTGCACCCTTGATTTTTTGTACTTCTTCTAAGTTCAAGGCTCGACTCGATGGTGGGCTGTAGTAGTCAACAATTCCCGCACAAAGAATTGAGTTTTCTTCCGCAATCTCCAACGGTGCGAAGCTGTTGTGCTGATGCGGCCCTGTCCAGTTGTAACGCTGAATGAGATATACGCTCCACAACGACCTATTCGCTTCGAAAAAAGAGGTCAATGGTATTGGATAGTCCTGCATTGCTGGTTGACTAGTGGACTGAGCGGTTAATTCATTTATCTAATGGTAACGATATACTGTGCGTCCAATGTCATGGATTGGTTATGCGCATGGCCCGATAGCCATTGATCACGCCGAGAATACCAGCGGCCAACTCGTGCTTTTCCAGCAGGCGACGGAAGTTGAGGATGGTAGTTTCATCTGGGATCCGCTCCAGGCTCAGACCGGAAAACTGGCGCAAGATCGTCGTCTCGTACAGCGCTTCTTCCATCGCAGGATCGCTGTAACCGAACCGGTTCTGCATGAGATGAACCCGCAGCGTCGCCATCAAAGGATAGGCCGGACGACCACCTTCGCCCTTCGGGTAATGAGGTTAGATCAGGGCAATCAAGCCCTTCCAGGGTACGACCCGATCCATCTCGATCAGGAACAATTCCTTGCGGGTCTGCTTACGCTTACCGGCATACTCGGCATCGGCGAAGGTCATTTGTTTCATTGAAAAGCTCGGCGATTGGTGTCCGGGGATTTTGCCAAATCATGAAGTCTTTTTCAGGATTTCCTTAGCTATTACCGCAGTGCTGATTGTATCTGTTGGAATAAAAGTACAATTGGGAAGTCTACGAGATAATTAACCTGATTGAGTACTTTATCATGTGTGGATAATTAGATTGCGATCAGGATCATGCATAGAATGGATTAAAGTCTACTTATTTTTGGCTTCGATCTCGGAGAAATTGTTAAACCTGAAAATCAGTAATTGGAGCGTGGGAATAACTTAATTGCAGGGAAGTTGCTAATTTTCAGGTCGGGATGCTTCGAGGTATTGCTGAGTTGTACGAGAGTGTCGTGTTGGCAAGTTACATCGCCATCAGCCCAGCGCTTGATATCACTCAATTTTGGCGACCTGATGCCCGTACTCAATATATTCTTGGTTGTGTATAGGCTGATCTTAGCTTTGTCACCATCATGACTTTCTATCTGAATTAGCGTGTTGTTGATCAACAAGCCTTCTGAAAGAAACTTTTGAGTGATCTCACCTTCTTTACGCTCACCGTCAAACTCACTTAATACGATGACCGGATTTCCTGAATATGTCTCATATTCCATACACTGCCTTGCCATGTGCCTTATGGTTCGATAAGTATCGGAGGACCCCGTCTTGCTAATGAAACTGCCGTCTAAGGATGATTTGCTGTTTTTCAAGTCGCTGACGGTTATGGCGCATCCGCTAAGTGATATAGACAATAATATTGTAGTCAGGGCCAAGTATTTCAATTTGTGCTCCATTATTCTGGTAAATGTCCTACGCATGATTAGGGCTAAAATTGCGTTCTCTTTCAGACGGAATTGTGATTTGGGATATCAACAATAACCATGAGCCCACCTTCTGCAGACGTACTTAGTAAAACACTGCTGTTGTGTTGCTGCGCAACCGCTTTGACTATTGCAAGCCCCAATCCACTCCCGCTTTGTATCTGATTGGGATCACGAAAAAATCTGTCGAACACCCGCTCCTTCAATTCAACCATGATTCCGGGCCCTGCATCTGAGATACGCAATTGAATGGATTTTTCTAACGATCGTACCTCTACTTCAACCCGCCCGCCTTCAGGACTGTACTTCACAGCATTTTCAATTAAGTTATCGATCAGCGACATCAGGCGTTCCCTGACACCTGTAATCCAGACTTCATCATGAGAGTAGAATTCAAGCTCAATTCGGCTCTCAGCAGCTAGCGGTGCCAACTCAGCCATTCGCTCTTGTATGAGCGTCGTCAGCGGCACAGGCTCCATAGCAGTGTCAATGCGCGCTTCACTATGCATCAGCAGCAGCAACTGATTGACGAGACGAGCAGCACGGCTATTGCTACGAATAATCCCTGCAAGCAATTCCTGTCGACTAACGTTGCTTACATCGGACTGCAAAGCTTCAACATTGACTCGCATTGCAGCCAGGGGAGTACGCAGTTCGTGAGCGGCATCTGCAATGAAAGTCCGTTCCCTTTCAGTGCTTTCTCGTACCCTGGCAAGGAATATATTAATCGCGTCGACTATTTGGCGAAGCTCCTTGTGCTTTGGAACTGCTTTTAAGGGAGAAAGATCTTCTGGTGTTCGTAAGGAAACTTCATTTGCCACCTTGTTCCAGGGACGCATTGCAATGCGGATTGACAGCCACGCAGGAAACAAAAGAAAAGGAATGCATACCAGTAGCGGTAATATGTAGTATCCGCGCGAGTTCAGGTATATGAAAAACTTCCAACCGCCAGCAGGAGTGAGCAGTGTCACCTCTGTGTCGGATCTCTTAGACTTCAGAGTACGACTAGTCCAGGTGCGGCCGTTACTCTGAACACTCTGAATCATCCCATAACCGGTGTTTGTCACTCCTACTGGAGCGCCATCAGATGAATAAATTATCTCTTTATTCTTCCGAACGATTAGGCTGATTGACATTTTTGGGTCTTCACCTCCGCCATAGCCTTCCCGCAATGCCTTGCTGAATGTTTCCAGCACATCGGTTAGATCGTGCGGGCGATCCCCCATACGATCCACCAATATCAGGATGGTTTCATAGGTTTGGTTGCCTGATAGCATTGGAGGGCTGCGTAAGTTATTCCATAAAATGTAGGTCAGAAAAATACACCAAAGCAGCGTGAGTAATAGCATCTGGGCGAACATAATTCGCCGTATGAGCGTTGGAATTCTCAGATAGCGCCAAAAATTACGCATCAATCTGCCCCCTTCTGAATGGGTACGGTTTCAATGACAAACCCCACACCTCTCACCGTTCGCACATAGCCGTCACCAATTTTGCGACGCAAATTTCCCATATGTACATCGAGCGCATTACTCATATTTTCTTTTGCACCGAAGATCCTTTCTTCCAGAAAGCTACGGGTCAGAACACGGTCAGAACGCAACATTAACGTTTCAAGCAGCGCGTATTCACTTGCCGTCAAATCAACATGACTTTCGCTCACTGTCACGCGACGAGTCGACACATGGAGAGATAGCCCTCGAATCTCTATCACCTCATTCTGAAAACCGTAACTGCGCCGCACAAGTGCTCTCACCCTGGCCAATAACTCAGCGAGAACAAAAGGTTTGACGAGATAGTCGTCTGCACCGGCATCCAGCCCAGTCAAGCGATCTTGCAGAGTGCCCCGAGCAGTCAGGATGATGACGGGGATCCCCTTGAGCTGGTGACGCAGACGCGCCATCAGGCTCATGCCATCACCGTCGGGCAGGCCGAGGTCGAGCAATACAAGTTCTGGCACGCATAGATCGAGTTGATGCAGAGCATCCACTTTACGGCGAACCCATATGACATCTAATCCTTGGTCTGTAAGGGCAATACGTACGCCATTGCCGAGATCGATGTCGTCTTCGATTAGGAGAATTTTCACAATAGTGATTTTATCAACAGTGAATGAAGAACGTCTGAAGAAAAAAACGGTGTCAGTAAATCTATCAGGTTTGCAGAACTGGTAGTAGCTTCAGTATTTCTTCATTTTTGGCTCATGAGAACTTCAGGGTTGGCATTCAAACTGAGCGTTCTGGCGTTTAAAACCGCTTGTATCGTAGCCAGTTGAACCCACAAGGACTTCCTTAATGAGAAGCATCGAACTGAGTCATAAGTTTCCCCATTCACTTTCGGGGCATACCCTGGAAAAATTTTTGTCAGGATTTGTCCTCGCGTTATTGGCAACCCCAATACTGGCAGCAGAACAGAAACAGGGCAACGAGTTGACCCTAGGAGGAAGCGTAGATGTTGCGCCACGTTATTCTGGTTCGGATCAAAGCCGAATCACGACGGCCCTAGTGATTGATTACTCTATGGTAAATGGTTTCTTCGTCAGCTCCACGCGTGGTATCGGTTACGGTAACAACATCGGCAAATTTGATTACAGCGCTGCGCTGAGTTATCGCGCAGGCAGAAAGGATCGTGACGTGGATAGCGATTCGCTCAGCTACGGTAGCGACTACTTGCGAGGTATGGGTGACGTTAAGGGCTCAGCTATCGGTTTGCCTGGCCTAGGATACGAGGTGACCGACTGGCTTAATTTGCAATTGCAGGCTGAAGTGCCGATTTCTCAGCGAAGCAATGGTGAGGCCCTGCATTTAAGTATTGCCAGCCCGCTCTATACGTCATCGAAAAACGCTGTGACGCTGGCGCTGACCAGTAGTTGGGGGACCAGCAAGTACATGCAGACTTACTACGGGGTAAGTGCATCACAGTCGGCCGCATCGGGGGTTACTCGATATGATGTCAAGTCTGGAATTTATTCCTATTCACTGAATATGGACTGGATGCACAAGCTTAATCAAGACTGGAGCTTAGTTGCGGCAGCAGGTTTTACGCAGTTGGCTGGCGATGCACGAAATAGTCCAATTGTTCAACGAAAAACATCGCCCACTGGCAGCCTGAAGGTGACATATAGCTTCTGATCGTTGTTCGGCGTGTGCTTCTAGGTAGCTTGTGGCTATGCACTGTCAATAAATACAAATTCGCCTCGCCCCAGTTCAGATGATGGGGCGCTACTCAACTCACCAAATCGCCTTGATTATGCCATGTCACTCAGAGCTATGTTATTAACTATGCTTAGTTTGAGGAGCAATAAATGAATTTAAAACTGACTGGGAAAGTGGCTCTAGTTGACTGAGCGGTTAATTCATTTATCTAATGATAACGATATACTGTGCGTCCAATGTCATGGATTGGTTATGCGCATGGCCCGACCGACTTCCCCCTTCGCTTTAATGCCTTATGATCTCATCGCCCTGCAAGGTTGGTTGCGTATGAGTACGCTGGAACAGAGCCTCGCCCAGCGAGCGCGCATCCTGCTTCTACTGGCTAACGGATTGACGCCCAAGGCCGTCAGCGAGCAGTTGCAAGTCACGCCGCCGACGGTATTCAAGTGGCGAAAACGTTATCTGGAGGCGGGAATCAAAGGGTTGAGCGATCTGCCGCGCAGCGGCCAGCCACTCAAACTTGGGCCCGATAAAATCAACGAAATCCTGACACTGACCACCCGGCGTGTACCCCAGGAAGCCACTCACTGGAGCGTCCGTTTGATGGCCAAGTATGCGCGGGTCACCACGTGGCAGGTTCGGCAGGTCTGGGCCGCTTCCGACCTCAAACCCCATCGTCTGAAGACCTTCAAAATCAGCAACGATCCTCATTTCGCCGACAAGGTAGTCGACGTGGTCGGGCTCTATCTGAACCCACCGGATAATGCCCTGGTGTTGTCGGTTGACGAGAAAACCCAGATCCAGGCGTTGGATCGCACCCAACCGATGCTCCCGCTACGCCTAGGTCAAGTTGAACGCCGGACGCATGATTACAAGCGCCATGGTACGGCGAGTCTGTACGCGGCTTTCGACATCATGACCGGCCAAGTAATCGGACGGATTACCCAGCGCCATCGAGCCAAGGAGTTTCTGGCTTTTCTGCAACAGATTGAAAGCAGCACGCCAGCGGGACTGGATCTGCATGTGATTCTAGATAACAGTTCGACCCACAAAACGGCTGCAATCAAGCAGTGGCTGGAAAAGCATCCGCGTTTCAAATTGCACTTCACACCAACCAGCGCCTCTTGGCTGAACGCCGTGGAAGGCTGGTTTGCACAACTGGAAAGACGAGCGCTATACCGGGGTGCCTTCACCAGCGTCGCCGACCTAAAGGTGGCTATCCGTCAATTTATCGAGTCTCATAATGAGCATTCAGCCAAGCCGTTCAAGTGGAATAAAACGGCTGAGGCCATCATTAGCTCGGTACATAAAGCGAAGCTGAGCGTGATAAAAAATAAATTAATGGATTAACCGCCCAGTCCACTAGGCTTGGATAGAATCAGTCGAAGTCACAGTCCAAATGGCTATGAAATGAGTGTCCAAGTATTCATGAAATGAGCATCCAAATGCTCATGGAGTCCTTATTCCACTCTCATTAATGGCTTCCAGCCACTAAATTACCTTCCGACCCGCTTTCTCCCGTGATAAAAGCCAATCACAACCACAGAACGCTCGGACTGCCTTACGCCATCCGGGGCAGGCTTTCCAACAGGACGGAGAACCAAGATGCATTTGAAGCGGATCAGGGCGTCAAATTTTCGGGCATTTGGAGACGGTACGGTTGCCCCCTCACTTGATTGGGATCTTGCCCCCGGACTCAACATCCTTGTCGGGGAAAACGATTCCGGCAAAACGTCTGTAATCGACGCGATTCGCTACGTGCTGTGGACAACCAGCTACGAGTTCATTCGCCTCTTCGAAACCGACTTTCACATCACGGGCACAGCACGAGCTCGCTCCCTGTTCATTGAAGCCACTCTTGTGGACCTAGACCCCGCGCAAGAGGCCTCGGTTCTCGAATGGATGACCCACGAAGCAGACGGATCTCATAGTTTGATCGTCTATCTGCAGGCGCGTTGGATACCTCCGAAGGCCAACAAACCTGGACGGGTCGAGGCAATCACCTGCTCGGGCCCGAACGGCACGGGGCCAGAGATCGGCACGGCGGTTCGCGAGCTCATCCGAGCCACCTACTTGCGCCCCCTTCGAGATGCCGAAGCCGAGCTACGCCCTGGTCGCCAGTCTCGGCTGTCCCAAATTTTGGGCGCTCATAAGCGAATTGATGGGCAGGAGCAAAATGACTTCGACCTAGCGGCTCCAGCTACCGTCCCCAGCAACCTGGTCGGGCTGATGGCGTTTGCTCAGCACCACCTAGGCGAGCATCAGGTCATCAGAGATGTCCAGGACGACATCAACGACAACTACCTGAACAAGTTCGCGTTTGCCGGCGATGCCCTATCCTCACGTATCCAGATCGCTCCGCAGTTGGGCCTGCAGCCCATTCTGGAACGCTTCGAATTGGCGCTGCTGCCATCCTCCACCATCGATCCAGGTGAACGGTGCATTCGGGGACTCGGCTATAACAACGCTCTGTTCATGGCGACCGAACTGGTTCTGCTGAGGGAAGGTGATGAACTCGGACTGCTGCTGATCGAGGAGCCCGAGGCCCATCTCCATCCGCAACTGCAGGAGCGCGTTCAGCAGCTCCTTGAACGTACCTCCAAGGCGGCGGAGCCAGATAGCCGCCCTGTTCAGATCATCATGACTACCCACAGCCCATCTCTGGCGGCGGGTGCGGACATCGCAAGCCTGACCTTGGTAAACCGTGCCCACCTATTCAGCCTAGCTCACGGGAAGACCAAACTGCTGAAAAGCGATTACGAGTTTTTGAGGCGCTTTATCGATGCCACCAAAGCGAATCTGTTCTTCGCTCGCGGCGTTGCGATTGTGGAAGGGCCAGCAGAAGCGCTGCTGCTGCCCGCTCTGGCTGCAGCTTCAGGATACTCGTTCAACGAACACGGCATTTCTTGCATTAACGTCGGCGGAGTTGGGCTTTATCACTACGCGCGAATCTTGCAGCCGATTGATGGCTCGGCGATTCCAATTCCTGTTGCCTGCATCACGGATCGTGACATCGTTCCCAATGAGGCCACCTACATATCTCCTCCCAAGAACAACCGTAAACGATTCGAAAAAGACTACACACCAGAGGAAGTCGAGGCACTGGTCAAAACGAAGGTCGACCGCGCCCAGGGTGGTAGCACAATTGTCTGCGTATCCAACAACTGGACGCTGGAATTCGATCTCGCCCTTCATGGATGTGCCCAGTTGATGCATGATGCAATTCACCTGGCGAAGAAGGCTGATTCGAGGGGTGAACGGCTGACGGAGGACGACGAGAAGAAAACGATCGTCGAGGCAGGCGAGCGTTGGAAAGAACTCTCGAACGCCGGACACTCGCCAGTGGAGCTGGCGTCACTCATCTACCAGCCGCTCGTTGAAAAAGAGGCATCAAAAGCGATCACCGCCCAATACGCTGCTCACCTGATTTCAACAGGCGACTATGGGAAAGGCGATGAGCTGTTCAATAAGCTGCCGCCTTACCTACAGCAGGCGTTACGGCATCTGACTGGCAGGGCTGAGCCATGACAGTCCCTGTGATCAATGCTGCCGATCTTGCGGCTCTACGCGAACTGACACCCGACTTGAACTTCGATGATCAAGAGCGGCGTGCCGTATTGCTGGAGAACCAGTCTCGTGACATCAACGCCGCGCCAGGCAGTGGCAAGACCACGGTACTAGCCGCGAAGCTCCTGATGCTGAGCCGCAGATGGACGTCAAGCCGCGCAGGCGTTTGTGTGCTCAGTCATACCAATGTCGCCCGTGATGAGATTCAACATCGGCTAGGTACAAGTCATGACGGGAGTCGCCTGCTCACGCATCCCCACTTCATCGGGACGATTCACGCCATGGTGAATCAGTTTCTGGCTCTGCCCTACCTGCGAAGCAATGGGATGACTGTCGATGTGATCGACAACGATATCTTTGCTCGCCGGGCATTGGCGTTAGCCCAAGCTAATTTTGGCTTGAAGCTTTACATGCAAAAGAATGCGAGCGTCGCGCCCATGCTAGAGGGGCTGGTCTACAAAGGTGCCTCTCTGGACCTCGCCAGCGAGTTTGGCTCGCTTCCTAAACCAGGCGCGAAAACCCTTCCGACAATCGTCAGTATCAAAGAAAAACTCTCCGCTGAAGGGGTTTTCCGGCACGCGGACATGTTCGCGTACGCAGAACGTTTGTTGACCCTTTTCCCTAAGGTTCGCACCCAGCTGTCCCGACGGTTCCCTATCGTCTTCATCGACGAAATGCAGGACACGTCCTGGGAGCAAGAGCGTTTGTTGCAGCTGATGTTCGATGAGACCGTCACCATTCAGCGCTTCGGCGACATCAACCAACGAATCCTTGGAAGCTCGGAAGGCGCGGAAAACCTGACTTTCCCTCGAGGCGACGTACTTCCGATCTCCTCTAGCAAGCGCTTCGGTCCCCACATCGCTAAGTCCGTGTCTAGAGCCCAGCTGGCAGGTACCGCTATTACCGGAGAGGGCGAAGACCGTCACGCGTCTATGCTGATCGTCTATAGCACCGGACGAGTGCAGGAAGTGATCTCGACGTTTGGAGATCATGTACTAGACCGGTTCAGCGATACCGATCTGGCTAGTGGAAAAGTCAAAGCCCTTTGCGCTCGCAAACAGGGGGATGCCGTAACACAGTTAGCAGGCCGAACTCTCTTAGACTACTGGCCGGCCTCGGGTGGCGACCAATCACCCGGACTCAAGCTTGTGCGAATCTGGGCGCTGCTCGGGGGGCCCAAGCCTGCTGTAAACGCATCATTTTCATCAAGATTTGAGGAGATCCGCAGAGCACTATTTCTGGTACTACGCGCAGCCAAGGCAGAGATTGTCGAAGGCTTAAAAACCGATCATCAGCTAATTCGAAAACTCCGTGATGCTGATGGAGATGTTTCAGCCTTCCGGCTACTGATTCGTGATCTGTGCATGGCAAACGTGAGCGATGCGGATGAAGCTAGGCGTATCCGTATCGTGAATTCTTTATACGTCAGACTGCGTCCGTTGCTACCTAATCACATGACGCCACAGATATTCGCCGCGCTCCCGGTTTTTGAGCGATCAGAGGCCATGGCTATTCAAGGAGCCCACCGGTCCATGTGCTCTATCGAAAAAAATGGTCGCAGCTTAGGTATTCATATCGGTACCCTCGCCTCGATGAAAGGCGAAACGCATCTGGCGACCCTCGTCATGGAGTCACTAGGCCATCCAAGTCGTCGCTTCGACCTGGAGCTAGCATTGCCCATCATCGCTGGGATTGGCACTCGCTCCGGGAAAATGCCTGAGACTCAGCTTTCTCAATTTCGAAACCTGTATGTCGGTATGTCGCGACCTACCAGCTTTCTATGCTTGGCAGTCAACGCAGAACGGGTTTCGGACGAGTGTAAAACGGCATTGGCCGATCAAGGGTGGGCCATCACCCATTTGCTTTAGCAGGACAAGGAGTACAGCCTTCGAGAGCGAGGGCATCCTGACAGGCATTGAGCCATTAGCACTTCATCGTCCAGAACTGATCGAGCCGTGTCGAGTACGGCTGGCTCATCATCTCCCTATGCATACCTCAGTTGGGAGCAACCAATACGTAGGCAAAGCGCATCGTGCCTCTGCCCCAGCGCCGTTGGTGGTGTTCATTTCCTGCAAGAACTGATCGCAGACAACCGTCTGACTGGTCGCGAGCCGGTATTCTGCAAACTCGTCTGGTTGGCGTAGGTCGTTCAGCACGATCTCTGCCTTCCTGGGGGCACAAAAGCTAGTGATACTATCGGTGATCGCCCGATTTGTTCACGAATGGGTATGTTCCAGCATGAACAGAATCTGAATCGGTCGGACTCAGCCTATCAGGCTGCGGGCACGGGCGTGATAGCCTGCTGGCCTACAAAAAGCTCCCTGTAACCACGCAAAAAGTATTTGTTCGGCTCCTTCTTCTTGACGTCCTCCGAATGCTCTCGCGACAAGTTGGCCAGAAGGCCGCAGTTGATGAGAAACGCGTTTGCTCGGGGAATGCGCTTTTCGGGCACGCCTGTCTTTTCGCAGATCGTTTCGAACGACGCCATCGTGTATGGCGTTTTGTTATCCCGGGCGAAAGCAAAATAAAGGAATAGTTTGAGCGCATCGAGTTCGCAAACCGACCGCTTCTGGAACAACTGGAAGGGCTCGATCAGCGTCTGTTTCAGCGGAATGTACAGTGCCCTAGCCGGCAGCTTGCACCAATTGCCGCTGAAGTCGTAGCCGGTAATCAGGTACCGACATTTCCGGCCTTGTTTCTCACTCGTGATCCGGCCAGCCTTCACCAAACCCTCCAGACCTGCTGCGACCAGCTGCCGACTTAGATTGGCGATCCGCATCAGATCGCTGTACGTAATGTCTGCAACCAGTTTGCAGCCATCAGTCCGCCAGTCCTCTTCTGCGACAGTCATCAGTGCGATGTACAGCTGCAACGCTGCGATGGCTGAGGAACGCGACACATTGCTCGTGTTAGCCCACCCGAAGTCTCGCAGTCCCCCTGCCTTAATCCAAAGTGCTGGCATCTTCACCCAGGGAAGAATTCTCATTTGCCTAATCCTTGTTGCAAACCGATGACGATGATCGCAGCGAAGATTGCAAAAGACAGAACGAGCGGTACTAGTTTGTCTGCCTTAGATGCGAGTCTTTCCAGTGCTTCTACAGCTTTGCGAAAGTTATTCATTTTGGTAGATCTCAAAATGGCTTCTGATGAGACCTTTCTACCGAATTCGGAACAGCTCTCTCTAGATATAGGTGACACGTCTTTTCAAAAAAAATACAAAAAAATACTTTAAAATCATAAAGTTGCTAGAGAAAATCAAAGTCTTCTGTGATGTTGAATTGGTTCACGAACGATGATTTTTTAGCTTTTCATCCCCAAATATTGTTGGCGTCGGCGCCGAATTGACACAGTTGCCGAAATATCACTGACCCGGGCAGACTCCTTGCGAACCACTACTTTTACTGGATTTGTGTTGACTTGAGGGTGGGTATCCCACGTAAGCACGTGGATCAATTCAGCGTTGGCGTTAACAGCTTACTCTCATATGGGACGTGGTGGCATTTGGCCGTGCGTTAGAAAACCTATGAATTCTCAAACGTAAATCGCCGAGCTCCGGCTTTTAGCTGAATGCCAGGAGCGCCTCGTAGCATGGCGACCAAGGAAAGGAACAGGAACTGTGACCCCCAGAGATCCGCTAAAAACACAGCGCAATCGTCGGATTGCTGAGCTCACAGCACAGATAAACCAACTCAAGGAAGAGGTTCTAGAGATTACCGGTTACCGGAACGAACATTCATTGAATGCCACGTATGGCGGGAAGCACGCCGATTACATCGACATTAAACACGAAGTCATCGACTCACCGGGGCAGTTCATCGCGCTCTATCTCCGCGGTTTCCTCAATTATCTCTATGAGCTCGGACCTGTAGCACGGCCGGGCAATACTTATTTCGATGCCCATGCGCATATCAAGCACTCAAAAGTGGTGCGGACTTGGTTCAAATTGTTCCTCACCCGAACATACCTACGTCAATTTGATGCCCTCGCCCGCAAGCGACCGGAAGTAGAGGACGCTGAAATTTGGTTAGGTCAGAAAAATGCGTCCTACGGCATTCTGGTTACCCCCCGGTTCAAGAATGGAGCTTGGGAGAATGATAAGAGCGAGATTCGGCATTTCAAGCCGAATTACTGGACCATCGGCCACATCCTGCAGACCGGTTTCGTGATACCCGACGAGAAAGACTGCATTGAGTTTTCATCCGTCGATCAATACCTGAAGTTCTTCCGCCAGACCTTGGTTCGTAACTCTGGGTCAGAGCACGAAATGGCCATAGCAAAGCGCTATTGCGAATTCGTGTCCAATAGCGAACATCCGCTGGACGTACCGCTGCTGATTCCGGAGTTGCGCTACGGAGGAAAATCGGCGCGCCATGAGCACCGCTTGGATTTCACTATTATTGATCCCTTCACTTTGTCAAAGGTCGGATTCGAACTTTCGCCTTGGTCAACTCACGGCAGGCTAGAGGGAACCAGCGGCAAGACCCAGAAGCAAATAAATGAAGAAGCTCAGGCGAACTTCGAGAAGGAAATGCGCAAGCTCAAGGCCTACTTCCGCAAACAGGGAATCCCTATCATCGTCTACACAGATTCAGACCTGAAGGACTACGATGCCATCTTCGACGAAATGGCCGCATACTTGTCCACGACCCGAAAAGCCAAGCAGTTGGAGTTCCATGCAATGGAAGACTTCCTGGCTTTCAAACCCAGTCGCTAGCGACTGTGTCAACGTGTCGAACGCACCTCAAGTCGATTAAAACACCTTGACTTTAGGTTTTTCCAGGTACTGCAAGTGTCCACGATCCATGGAATGTGGACACCTACCTTGTTTCCGGTGATTCAGAGTTTGAGCTAAGTGGTTGCCCGATCGCAGCTGGCAAACCGGTAAACTGGATGACCAACCAAGCTACCGAACACGTACATTGAAGAAATTGTGAACACGGAGGCGCTACCCATGAAACTCTCGGACTTCGCGATTTATTTGGGAACAGGTGAGCCTATGTCAGGTTGTTCTTTGCCTCTAGAGGCAGCAACGGATCTGGCTAAGACGCGATGTCCCGATCACCCCTTCTGCTTGGTTTCGGACTGGATACTCTTTGACGTCACGATGACGCCTGAGCAGATAGAGGCCGTTCACTCAGCTGGGCAAGAGCCTTCAGCTGTCTATGCGCGCAAAGTTGTTTTGGACAGTAGAGGTAGATTTCAGGAAGGCGACTGGGTAGTGAGCACTTTAAAGGTTTGGTGCGAGTACGAAGGGCTTTTTTGTACACGTAACACGCTCTACATACTTTTAGGAAATGGACGCCGACATTCGCTTACGCTCACAGACTATTTATCACTTATCTGAAAGCGGCCTGCCCGGCCCACATGGTCATGGACTGATGGGCTAGTAGCCTGTCCGGTTTTGTGGCGGCAAGTCCATGTTGTTTGAACGCTACTGCCCAACGCGCGTAACGATCTGATTTCATCACATAGAAAAGACCCAAGCCGTTTTACACATGACAAAGGAATCGCTATTTGGGCTTCGTCGGCTTGGGCGGTGCTACCGTATCGATGTAGTCGAAGAATGCACTCGCTTGCTCCTCTGCCGACAGTTGAACTAATGAGGTGGACCGCCGTTTTTTGGATAGTTGGGGATCTGTCTGAACGAGAACGTCCACAGACTTTTGAGCCGCTCGTTCGTGCTCAGTCGGCGCTGAATCGAACACCTTAGAAATGGCACTGTAAGCGTCTGCCAAAGTCACCTTGTATGACTCAGAACGGTATAAGCAGTCCTTCAGAAAGCCGTAGGACGGCTGATAATCCATGGCCTGACCTCATCCGGCGTCATGAAAAGCCTCGTTTATCGCGTTGAGCAAAGTAGCCCTTATAGGCGCGTCACCCTCTCACCTACCAATCCTCAAATACCCGAAAGTCATTCTCTCGGGCATTTGAGCATCCGGTAAAAAAACTTGTAACTCAGTTCACCTTGAACCGTCCCACCAGCCCCTGCTGTTGCTCGGCCAAGCGGGCTAACTCGCGGCTGGTGACGGCGGTTTGTTCAGCACCGGCGCTGACCTGGATAACCAGAGTGTTGATGTCGTTTACGTTGCGGTGGATCTCCTCGGCAACCTGACTCTGTTGTTCTGCCGCCGAGGCGACCTGTATGTTGCTGTCGCTGATGGTCGCGATGCCCTCGGCTATTTCTTCTAGCAACTCCCCTGCGCGCACTACGTTGCTCGCGCCTTCTTGAGCCTTCCCTAGAGTTTCCTGCATGGAAGTGGCGGCACGGTCGGAGCCGGATTGCAGATTGGCGATCATCTTCTGGATACTGACGGTGGAATCCTGAGTCTTTTTGGCCAGATTCCGCACCTCATCGGCGACCACGGCAAATCCACGACCCTGCTCACCGGCACGGGCAGCCTCAATGGCAGCGTTCAAAGCTAGCAGATTGGTTTGCTCTGCTACACCACGAATCACATCCAAAACCGAGGAGATGGAATAGCTTTCACCCTTGAGCTCCTCAATGATTCGGGATGTTTGTTCGGCCTGAACCTCAAGCCCTTTGATCAAGCTGATGGTGTTCTCGATTTCAGCCTTGCCCTGCATAGTGCTGGCATTAACGCGCTGCGACATCTCTGCGGCGTCGGTAGTGCTGCGCGCCACGTCTTTGACCGTGGCGCTCATCTCGCTGATGGCAGTGACCACCTGATCGGTGCCTTGACGCTGCTGGACGACGTTATTGCTAGTTTGCAGGGCCACAGCCGAAGACTGCTCGGCGGCGGTCGCGACCTGCGCCGTGGCACTCCCGATCTCACGGATCACTTCACCGATCTGTATGGCCATGTTATCCAGGTTACGCGAGATCTCGCCAAACTCGTCTCTGCCGGTGTAACGGGTTCTGGCAGTTAGGTCACGCGTGGATAGCGAAATAAGGGTGCGGTTCACGTCGACCACAGCGATTTTGATATTGCGAATAATCACCGAAGCGAGCCACAGCACCGCAATCAACATCAGAATGACGGTGGCTATTGCGACATACAGACTGCGCTGGGCATCGGTACGCGCGACATTGGCTAGGCTCACGACCGTCTGGCCCAGTTCAGCCTCGACCTGAGCCATCATGTCGATACGGCTGGTGGAAAGGTTGAACCAGTCTTCGGGTTTGATATTAAGCGGATCGCCTAGAGGCGTATCAAATCCGAGTTTTTGCAGGCGAGCTACATCGACGGATGCGGGCTGTTGTAGAACCGCATCCAGCTTATTTTTGAACACGGCAGGAGCCCAGCGTTGAAAGGCCTCGAAATAGCCGGAGAACTCGCCCATGTTGCGGCTGAAACGTGACAACAGCGGCGCATCAAAACGGTTTTGGTTGAATGCCAGGCCAAGCAGTACACGCTCTCGACCAGAGCGCTCTTTCATGTCTACGAACTGATTGAGTGAACTCAGCCCACGCAGGATTTCCGGATCCTCAATGCTGGTTTCCAGTGAGTAAGAGAAGCCGATCAAATTTTTGATAAGATCGGTGAATCGGGTGCCGGACTCGCCGTTATTGATTGCGAGCGTGTCCACCTGCTGACGCAGTCCGGCCAAACCATCAATTGCGCGCAGCATCTTGTCAGGCGCGATAAGACCCTCGGTCGATTGCGCATGCATCGCGCTCACCGCACGGTCGGTTTCTTGGCGTAAGACTTTCAACTTGTCCTGCATCGTCTTACCACCGCTGCCCAGAAACACGCCGCTTGCGCCGCGCTCACGCTGGATAGTGGTTACTACGTCACTGAGTTTCTGCGCGGTGCCGGTAGCGGTGACCGCTCGGTTCATCTCGCTCAGTGTCTCTCGTTTGTCAGCTACAAAAATCCCGGCGAAGACCAGAAAGCCCAACAGGGGAAACATCAAAATAAGCAGTAGCTTTGTACTCAAAGGAGCATTTCTAAGCATGGCAGGCCTCAGGGCTTGAAGATGTTGTTTAAAGCTATCCAAGGCGAACGTTCTATGAAGTCGACGTCTGATAGAACCCAGGATGGTTCAGTAGTAGCCTGCCGTAGCCAGTTTTTTCTCCGTTCGGAATGTTTCGGCTGAAACCAGCAAAGCTTTACCTGTAGCTAAGCAGGCGCCCAGCTATGTGGTAGCAGTCGCTCGATCTCGCTGGCCCGCTGCGTCGGCAGCTGCGTCAGCACATCCTTGAGATAAGCATACGGATCATGCCCGTTCATACGTGCCGACTGGATCAGGCTCATGATCGCCGCCGCCCGTTTGCCGCTGCGCAGCGACCCAGCAAACAACCAGTTCGACCGCCCAAGCGCCCACGGCCGGATCAAGTTCTCGATCTGGTTGTTGTCGATGGGCACAGCACCATCGTCCAGGTAGCGCGTCAGCGCTACCCAGCGTTTAAGGCTGTAATCCAGGGCCTTGGCCGTAGCAGAGCCCTCGGGCACAAGTTCGCGTTGGGCCAGCATCCACTCATGCAGTTTTTCAGCGATGGGCACCGCCGTTTCCTGGCGTAATCGCCAACGGTCTTCGTCGCTCATTTCCTTAGCGTGTCGCTCGACTTCGTACAGCCCGCCAATCGAGTGAAGCGCCTGCTCAGCCAACTGGCTTTTATTCGCGACGTGCAGGTCGAAGACTTTGCGGCGCGCGTGGCCCGGCGGTTGGCAAAGAGGTAGGCGCAGTGCGGCTTCGCCGCACCGAACACGGCAACCACCCGGGCCAGTGCAGTGTCAGTGCCGGCTCGCATGTCCATGGGCTGGGTGGCGAGCCAGATGGAGTCGATACGAATCATTGGGCCAGGCCACGGATAAAACACGCGCAGCCGTCCGGATCTGAGGCTGGCCATTTTACGGTGACGGATTTATCGCCCAGAACCAGTGAGATGATCACCGTCTCTTCTGTTGCGCGCTTGGGTGCAGCTTGTACGGGGATGAAGGCCGGCAGAGTTGCGGGTGATTGATCCCGGTAAATCGGTAGCCACTTGCGGATCACGTTGGCGTTGATGCCGTGATGGATGGCTACGCTGGAAATCGTCGCTCCAGGTTGCAAGCATTCCTGGACGACCTGGGCTTTAAATGGTTTGGGGTAAGAGCTGCGTTGGCGCATGGAAATCCTGGCGATAAGGGTGATCGCGTCCGCTTAAAATACGCGGACACCATCGCCCTAAATACTGGAGTTCGGTAGGTGTGATCGCCATCCGCTTACATGGCACTCTGTCGGCGCCGATGCCGAGGTGACACAGTTGCCGGCATTTCACTGCCACAGCCTGACTTCTCGTGAATCACTGTCTGCTGGATTTTTGCAGGTTTGGAGATTGGGCAGTCTTACGTCGGCAACTGGATCAATCTGGGGGCAGCGCCAACACATCGCCCTCATCGAAGGGATCGCTTGGTGACTTTGGCGGAGCATTACAGAATGGTGACATGCGGCAGATATCCGAAGTCTTCAGATTAAAATCCTGCCCGTAAAAACAAAAAACCGCCGCTGGTAGCGACGGTTATTAGATTGTGTGGCCTAGTAAACGATAACCACATCGATTATGCACAGCTAGAACGTTCGCGCGCTTGCTTAGCGAGCTTATCTTTCTTTTCTGCGCGCTCATGCTCTCGATCGTTCAGAAAGTCGCGAAGGTGGCTCTGGTGATACTCACTGGCAATGGCTGCTGCTTCAAATACAGGATCCAACACATACTCATCGACAGGCTTCGCCTTCTTCGAGTAAACCGATTTACCACCAACGTAAAGGGTTATAGCCATGAATTTGATCCTTGGAGAATGAAATCAAGATCTCTCCGCCGTAAATATTCGACTGCCGACTCCTGGATGCGTTCAATGCATTCCAAGATGTCATCGTAAGCCTGCTCAAGGGAATCATCGAAAGGCATGGTTCCGTCGATGATTATAACGATTGGCCTAATTTTCGCCATCTCCCCGTGCATTTTGCCGAGGAACGGCGCTTTAGGGGGTGGCGTGAGTACCTTTGCTATCGGAAGCCAGGGGCGGGGCGTGACACGGAAGCACATGAACCATTTAACCTGGTCCCACATCTTATCGAGAGCGTGCAGTTCCATATCTTCATCCCAAGGCAGCGCCGCCACCACCGCCCCCTCTGACCAGGCAATACCAGCTGCTGAGCCGATAAGAGGCAGCGTAATCTTGCTATCCGGGTGATGATCCATAAACCCTGCCTGAGAAACTAAAGATAGGCTATTCATGGCACCCGCACGCTGTGCACCTATCGCAACCCTGATAGTGTGCCCCTCTATCGCTTCACTGAACCATCGGCCGCGATAATTGGCCAACTGTGCGATTATCCCCGCCTGCAAAACGTTTGTGGCATCGCTGATAACGTCCGGATATGTCGTCAGTTCCCGACGAAGCTGATGGTGCACTTGATTTCGCGAGCGCCGGACCTCTTCATAAATTTCGTCGATAGGTGCGTCGAAATCGAGCAGACCAAGTCGGCATCGAAGCGGTATTTTAATAATTCGACCCACTGCCCGGGTGTGGATTTCGCCGGTACCCGAAACGATCGCATTAATCACAGACCCTAGCCAATGCTTGGCCTTGCTTGCTGCAGCCGTCGGGACGTTTGGGCTAATCCCTAGCGCGATTGTCGTTGTTCCGGGGTAAATCAATCTCTCCTCATCGAATGGCCACGCAGGCAAATTCGACATAAGTCCGCCATCGAAAAAACTACCCGATACATTTCGGTCGAGGTTTTCCGTACCGCGCCTGAACTTGAGCGGCCAAGGACTGAATATAACGGGAAGGCAGATAGACGCAGCTACCGCATCGGCAACAGGCGTATCGGGGGTCCGCTCAAAACAGAACAACTCAAGACATTCTCCAAGGATATTCGTGGAGATGATTTTAAGAGGCAGCCCTCCGTTGTCCTTAAGGTCACGGAAAGTGATGTTGTGCTTTTCGACTCCTAGCTTCTTTCTGATTGCACCATCTATAAGGCGGCGAACCTCCCCTACGGTCGAAATTCCGCCCGACACCCACCGAAGAGCTACGCCAAGAGCTATAACGCCCAACGTGGAAAGGCCGGCGACAAATTGCGCGATAGTTGGACAGGTCGCCAGCAAAATGAAAAACAGAGCCAAGGCACCGTAGAACCAATAGATGTTCGGTTTGCCGCCAAGGTAGGGGGCGATCATCTTGAGGTAGAAGGTTTTAAAACTGCGGATATGAGCTGGCAATGACCTGCCAATTGTCAGAATTCGCCAAGCTTTTTTGGAAAAAATATCTGTAGCTCGATGAATACCAAGCTCAGGCGTTATGGTCTGGAAAAGGTGCTTTTCTTCATCAGGATCTACAAGCTCCTTTCCCGTATAGCCAGATGCGATGAGTGCCGCGATCATCGATCCGGCGGATGTGCCAGCTACACCCTTGATTTCTAAATCAAGATCATTTATCGCCAGTAAAGCCCCAGCATGCACGACACCTTTGGCTCCTCCGCCCTGAAAAGCGAGAAATACAGGATGTCTACTTTCCATAGTGATGACCTTGGCGTTATTCGAATGATGGTTGATGCTTATGAAATAGGAGGAGGCTAACCGACCGTCATGAGAAAAATAGTGGCGCAGAGTTAACTAGTTTAAATTCAGCCAGATCAAGAAGCAGAATTGTATTCTACGCAGTGGCAATCTGCTATAGATTTACCGATATGAACCCCATGTGGGCATCAAGGATACGATGCCATCGGAGTGCTTCCTCATAAAAATTGCGGTGAACAAATGCAAGAGCTGACAGTGCTTGATACGCCCGCCACCCGGCTTCAAGGGATGGAGCTTTCAGATGGCTGGATTGTAGAGGAGCTGATTGCTTGTGGCAGAGGCGGCACGCACGCCGATTGCTCTGGTGGCACATACTCAGTCGCCTACCGAGTCCGAAAAGGAAACTCGGTTGCATTTCTCAAAGCTCTGGATCTCGACAGCGTTATCACAGATGACGGCGATGATGATTTCGTCGATAGCATCAACCGTGCAACCCAAGCATTCGGAGACGAAAGACAGCTAAATGAGCTGTGTGCCAAGAGTAGGATGCGCCAAGTCGTTACCATACTCGGCCATGGGACTGTGAAGGTTGATCGCAAGCCAGAAGACCATGTTCCACGAGTGGCATACCTGATTTTGGAGCTGGCGGATGGCGGTGATGTTCGTAGCCACATCACTCAAACTTCAAACACAGATTACGCTAAAAAATTTAGCTACCTTAAAGATGTGCTTTTGGGAATTGGGCAGCTTCACAATGAAGAAATCAGCCATCAAGACCTCAAACCATCGAATGTAATGGTCTTTAGCCAGTTCGGTGCAAAGGTCGGCGACCTAGGTCGCGCAACGATTAAAGGATACGGCAGAGGCGCCTTTGAACAGGACAGCATTGCAGGAGACTACGGTTACGCGCCACCCGAGCAGCTGTACGGGCACGTCCCTACCGAGTGGATTGACCGCAGGCAGCGGGCCGACCTTTATCAATTCGGCTCGCTCGTCTGCTTCCTCGTTTTAGGGTTCACGGTCAATGCCTTGATTAAAGAAAGACTTCCAGCGGCAGTTGGTCCCAAACACTGGTTTCCCGATCAAGCGGGAGGAAGCAGCTATACGCAAGCACTTCCTTACCTGGAATCTGCGTTCTACGAAGGTTTGCAGGATTGCAAAATGACCTTGCCTGCATGGGCAGCAGATAAGGTTGTCTCACTTATCAGTCAGTGCTCAAATCCAGATTACTCGAAGCGCGGAGCCAAGCAACTGCTCGGAAACGCAGGGCTGGGGCTGGGATTAAATCGTTTCATTAGTGCGCTGGAGAACTTGAGAACAGAGGCAAAGAAGCAAGCGATCCTTGAAGGAAGAAGGCAGAGCATATGAGCTTTGGCAAGGAAGAAGCGGACAGGAAAGTTATTCCAATTTGGGACAAATCCAGGCTGGCCTCAGCCCTAGAGGAAAACTCGGCCATCAAACCCGTGGCTCACCGGACGTCAAATTTTTCAGAATCTAGCAGGCTGATCAATGAGCTCGCCAGGTCCTCACTTGTTGGTACGGCAGTAGAGTTGTTGAGCTCGGCAACGCTGGAGAACAATTACGAAGGCCTCAACGTAGCGTCCAGGCGGATTATTGAAGACGGCAGCCTCCCCAAGTCCGTTCTTAGTATGGCTAGGAGAGTATTGGATCAGACTGAGATGGAGTCACCGGTAACCGAACCGAAGATCCGTATCGCTTCACTTCGAAATAGTCTTCGTACAAGCCCGCGCAATACTTTGGCATGGGTAGACCTAGCGCGGGAGTACCTTTCCCTAGGTCAAACCAAACCCGCAGAGCGCGCCATGACTGTGGCTTTGAATCTCGCTCCAAGCCATCGTTGGGTATCCCGTGTTGCTTCAACGTTGTTTATCCACCTTGAAGAGTACGAAAAGTCCCATTTTTTGCTCGCAAAACACCCTGCCTTAAGAAGTGACCCATGGATTGCTTCCGCCGAGCTATCGGTAGCTCAATTGATGGGTAAAACAAGCCGGAATTTGTCCGCCGCGCGCCGAATACAGGAACAAGGTTTACACCCTCGCCATACTACTGAGCTCGCGAGCTCATTGGGTACGCTAGAAATTGAAAGCGGCGCAATGAAACGAGGGAAAATGTATTTACGAAATTCGCTGCTGTACCCCAATCGAAATACACTGGCTCAAGCAGTTTGGGCAGAGCAACGACATGACATCAAATACGCCTCGCACACTCAAGTGCAAAGCCTGGAGATCGCTTACGAGGCCAAAGCGAGGGAAAGCTTCATCCAAGGTGAAGCAGATTCAGCGATAAGCCACGCTCTGGACTGGTTAGAAGCGGAGCCTTTTTCAAGCAAGCCTCCTGTACTGGCCAGCTATATCGCATCATTAGATGATAGGTATGAGCAAATGCTCCAGATCACCACGAGAGGGCTGATCGCAAACCCGGGCAACTCAATCTTAAAGCTCAACCGAGCCTATGCAGAGCTCGCTCTTATAACGCCACTCCAACCGACCTCCAAGGACGTCGCAAAAATAACCGAGTGGACATCACTTTTCGACAGTGCGCTTAAAGAGGGCGGCGCCAATCACGCCCAGGCTCTCGCGAATTACGGCATGTTGTGCTATCGGATGGGCGCTTTGGAGCAAGGTAGAAAATATTATGAGGCTGCAGAAAAGGTTTGTCAGTCAGACAGTTACCACGATCCAGTTCTCTGCACTATCTACCATGCACGTGAAGCGATACTTGCTAAAGCGGAATGGGCCTCGATGGTGCTGGTGCGAGCCCAAGCTGTAACTCTGAAGATTAGCGACGTGGGAAAACTAGAAGGAACAGACAGCCTAAGCAAGATTATTCGCTTACATGAAAATCCAGATGGTTACCGAGAAATTTTCAAGCTGCCGGTCGAAAACCATCAGGCTACAGGAGAGCCTTCGGGACATCTTAAGTTTGCTGACTCTATCTACCATGGCTTGAGCTTCCATCTCCCTGAAGGATTCGAGCGTATTTGATAAAAGTAAATCGCCTCTAGGGGAGCAAGTAAACCAGGGATCTGAAAGCGGCCTGCCGCGGCCCACATGGTCATGGACTGATAGGCTCGTAGCCTGTCCGGTTTTGTGGCGGCAAGTCCATGTTGTTTGAACGCTACTGCCCAACGCGCGTAACGATCTGATTTCATCACATAGAAAAGACCCAAGCCGTTTTACACATGACTAAGGAATCGCTATTTGGGCTTCGTCGGCTTGGGCGGTGCTACCGTATCGATGTAGTCGAAGAATGCACTCGCTTGCTCCTCTGCCGACAGTTGAACTAATGAGGTGGACCGACGTTTTTTGGATAGTTGGGGATCTGTCTGAACGAGAACGTCCACAGACTTCTGAGCCGCTCGTTCGTGCTCAGTCAGCGCTGAATCGAAGACCTTAGAAATGACACGCTGATGACGGTCATCACGCGTAAACTTCACAACGTTCGACTTCATCGGCTCGGGCACATCAAACGGGCATACCAAATGCAGCTGCGCTTTCTTAGGCCGCCCGCCTATTGCCAAGTATTGCAATTCCTCCACCTGACCGGCGCCTACTGTGTAGGCGGTAGACCGGTACGCGTTAAGGATGTCTATAACATTCACCGACTGCCGACCCGCGCTGCGGCATTCCACATATGCAAGCTTCAAAAGCAGCGTTACCAATCGCTTGATCCCAAAAGTACAACGGTATACCTCCTCAGCAAGCTCAACGATGTCCGCGCTAATGTAACCATTGCTCACCCGCAGGCATTCAGCGATGTAATCTATCCAATCCTGGCTATTGGGCTCTTCCGGTAACATCAGTCGAGGAGCAGCAAGCAGCCGCTGAGTATCTTCGCTGTTTCGCTTAAGAAGCTTGTGGGCCAGACTGTAGTTGCACACGAAAACCATGGGTGGGCCAATCGCTGCCATGGTCAACAGGATATCAGTCACCATTGCGGCCCCAGACCCCGTGCTGATGTGTTGCATCTCCTCCAGTATCGTGAGAGAGACCCCATGCTTGTTAGCCGCTCGTCGCGACTCCTTTAGAAGTATGGCAACAGTGCTCATGCGAAGCTTCGGGTTATCTCCAAAAACAAAGTTCTCAAGAAGAGCTTTGCCGCTCGCCTTACCTCTAGCACTCGCATACCAATGCGACAGCAGGGGCACGGTGCCTTGGTAAAGATCGCACGACAGCTCTGTTGGCTGCGGTAGTACCTTGCGCAACGCCGCAATGGTTTGGCTTTTTCCAATCCCGGCCAACCCCGTTAAGCACAGGGGGGATACTTCGACCTCTGGTGGGTTGAATACCCTCGCTGAGTATTGGGCCTCGCTCGAGAAGAGCTGCTGGCTGTGTAATGACGCCCTGCCCACCATCTCTTTGATGAATGCCAGGGAAAACTGATTGGGGATAAAAATTTGTTTAAGCGTACTTTCCAACAGCTCAGCTGCAATCAGAGGATCGAGGGATTCCAGTCCCGCTGCAGGCTCTGGTCTTACGGTGACCTTGGTACGGATCTTTTCTGAGTCCAGGCAATCACTGAACCGGGTGTCGGTTAGAGTGTTCATCCGGTTTTACCTGTTAAGCGATCATAGTCGTCTGAATCTCGCCGCGCCGACGAGTCTTTTGGAGGACGCCCCGGTTTTCGACTACCGCCGAATGCGTCCTCCCCTGTGTTCTGCTTGAACTTGTCCCACATATGCTGGTTCGTGGCTGGGGTTTCGTCGCGAAGCACAGCCTTACCTTCGTGTCTCATTTGATCAATGACTTGGAGATCCCGTAGCGAAATATCCCCGAACCCCTCACGGGTCCTTTGAGAGCGGAGGAAGTCGAGCTCATAGAGCGTGCCGTTTACCTCAATCCATATGTGCCGTACGCACATTGTGAGGGTGTAGGCTGATGTAGAAATCACGCCGTTCTTCGCTACCCGATCAAATACACCTGTCTCGACCAGCGATTGAGATCTGTACTTACGCCCGTAAAAGTACACCGCATCCTTCTGGATTGTGGCTGGTCTTTCCGCCAGGAACTTCCTGACAGCAGTATCGGGATGCATCGTTTGGCCTGAGTTTCTGGCGCGCTTGTCCCAGTACTGAAAGATCGCAACCGGTGTAGGCTTAACTCCCGCCAGTACCAGCTCCTCATCCATTCGACGACTGGCGTCTGACACACGATTATCCAGTAGTACCTGTACGATTTCTCGTTTCGCCATCTGTACGAAATTCAGCGTGCTGTGGAAATAGCTGGGTTGATCCCATGTTTTCTTGTCTCTCGGGTGGGATGACTCCACCGTCGCTTTGGATTGTCCAGAGAACACAGGAGTATTCTCAAAGGTGCCTAGCCAACTGATTTCGGGCTCCACGTCGTAGTTAGCTCCCGGACCGCGATCGAATACGAGCGCCCCAGATAGCCCCTGACTTGGCCAATCATCCGACTCAATGGTAATCCCGAATAGCTCACAATATTTGACCTTATCGCTAGCCATCGAATACAGGCACATTCTGTAGGCGTCCATGCTTTCCTTTCCATCAGCGAAACCGATGCCCAAGATTAGTCCCGAGAGTCCACACACGGCTCGAACGACGCAAAAGCTATCGACCGCGCTACCCTCCGTTACTCCGGAAAGCTTCTCGGAGATGTAATAGCCATCAAATTCGACACGCTGATTCACGTTGAGCAGTCGATCCGCGAAGCTTCCCAGAGATCCCGAGATAGCACGCGTCTTGTGCGTCCCTCTAACCCCAATGGATCGCTGCTTAGGATTGATCGACTGTTCAATCTGATATCGGACTTGGGAAAACGTGGGAAAAGGTTCACCGTTGGGATGAATGAACCTGATGCCATCGCTACCTTTCTTCGCCACACACCCAAACACCTTGGTAAGAATTTCCGCATAAATGGTGTTTGCAGTTTTGTAGGGAGAACGGTAAGCGATATATCCGGAAAGAATCTTTTCTTTCATCGCTTGGTCGGACCGAAAGCCCCAGCTCTTACCATGTAGCGATGGGCGCCCTAATTTGCGGACGTATGACGGATTATCTCGATTCCACCCACCAATACGATGCAGCGGCGGCATCAGCGCCCATTTGTTGTGGCCGAACACGATGTAGGTATAGAACCAGAGCCGTAGGCGAGCAGCATTTTGCTCAGGCTTGTGAGCCTTGGCGTGTGCATTGATGATGGCGTCTGGGCTGTCACTGGAGAGTATTTCGGCGAGTCTTAAGACCAGATCAGAAATGGCAGCGAAACGACGGTTGACCTTCTGATCATAGCTTTCCTTGGAAGACACACGTCGGCTCTCTCGATGCGATATGGAAATGCCTCCAACAGGCTCAAGCCATGGGGGAGTATTGTCTGTTATACCGACCTCGAGTATCAGTCCATCCTCAAGCGCGTCTTCAAATTCGATTCGCGTCAGCGTAATGAGAAGTGAGGCAAGCTCATGATTGCCGTCATAAAACTCAACCAGGCGGACTCGGTTGGTACTGCCGTCACTGTGGAGGAAGTGGTAGATCTTCCCCCTTTCCAGAGACAAAAAACCCTCAGGCGCGATCAGTCTAGCGCCCGAGATCACGACGCTATCCCCTGAAAAAGTGATGCGTATATCTGAAGAAGATCACCTCCTTCCATGTCGAGAGGCTGATCGATGAGTATTGGTTTTAAGAAGTTGACCAGGAGCTTGCGTTGCCAGATGTCCTGGTAGATTTTCGCAATGAATTGATCCCGACTCGCCCAGCATTTCGCGTATCTGATCGCAACGTACGCTACAGGCTCGCCGGCAAAAGCTGCTTCCTGGACCGAAGAGCTAAAGTCATCTAGCAAATTAGGACATAGCGACAACGGCAGCTCGTGGGTCATGAATAGCAGGTCCAAATTGGCAATCACTGTAGGGGACAGCTCATCCATGGACATCTGCACAGTTCTGACGCCAGCGCTGGCGTAGTAGAGCTTTTCCAACTCGGTTCGAAGGGAAGCGTGCGCGCGATCTTTCTTTTGCTGCACCGGGGTTTTTGCAGCCGTGATCCGACGTTCACCGAATGCCGCTTTGCTGTCCTTCACCGTCCAGTTGATCGCATATGGAATGCCTTCCTGGTCCTTCAGATACAACAGAAGGTCTCCTTGGTAGGGGAACGGCATTTTCACCCGCCGCCCATCGGCCAAGTCCACACCGATCTCGTGATGCTTAAATCCCAACTCCTTGGCTATCTCTACCGTCCCAGTGACTGGACAGAGGAAGTGGCCCTTCGTGAGTGGATGACCGCGGAGCGGATGCCCGGAGCTCAACGGCCACAGCATTTTCTGCTCGTGAAGGTCGATCAAATCGGGATGGTAGAGCGCTAACTGACTAAAGACCTTTTCTGGAGTCGAAAGAGCATGTATTGCGCGGCCCAGCCTTCGACTATTGAGCCGGCTTATGCGAGATCCCTTTGGTGCCTCCCGGGGAATTGCTAACGTCGCCGGGATGTACGTGTCGCCCCATTCGAACCGACCTTGTCGGCTCATTATGAGCTCCATTCTTTTCTGCGGTGTCATACAGATAGTCCAATTTCTATAGGGCACCACTCAGTCATAAAAGCTGGGGATAAAATCAATGACTTACGTGGAGCCCTTGCCGTTCGGGCACGAGTACATCAGCGCTTCTGTGGATAAAGCGCATTTCTTGTGGATGAACGAATCCTTGCGAGGCTTGACGCCTCACAACCAGAAATAGAGAATGGAATGGTCAGCCGGTTAAATCTGACTTATCCACAGGGACTCAAGGTCGCACTTGAGTCCCTGTCTCTAATTAGTTCGTAACGTAGAAATTTAATAGTTAATCATCGGTAGCCTCGGTGATTCCGCCATTGCTTACCCCATAGTCAGTTATCACTCTACCTTCTCTGGGTTTAAACGCGCATAGAAGAAGCATATTACCGTTAGGACGGCGACAGTGACAACAGATAGCGTTGTTCCCGTCGGTGGGTGTTCGTGGGCTATAAGAGGTTAATCGACAAGCTCTCATAATCATTTCTTACTTAAAATATCCAGTTATACGATTTGGAAATTAAAAGCCTAATTAAGAATTTTGGAATACCACTGTTATAAAAATAAATCTCCCTCCGTGTAGAAGCATTTCCTAGTCTTAATGCTCTATCGAGGATGGACTAATGAGCATCTGCATTTCAACAGCGCCCACAGAAGTGCTCAAATGGTTTGAAGATGAAACCTTCTACAGCCTTTGCAGCCGCCAGCACTGCTGGTTGGGGCATATGGATACGCCGGCAACGCTAGAGTGGCTCTATGGCCCTAACTACCGCTCAGTAACTCACGATTTCCCTGGCAATCTCGATGCGCTAAGCAGCCGTCTTACAGATTGCTGGGGCGACGTAGAGTCCATAATCTATGGACACACCATCTTCCCGTTATTTCGCCCATTCCAGTGCCAGACACAGATCCAAAGTGTAGAGACGTTGATGAGAGGTCCATCAGTCGGCTCACTGAAATATCGTTTAGGGTTGCTAACAGGCCGATTCGGGGCTGAGCACCCCTTGAAAGGATGTTCCATCTGCATGGGCCGAGATCTGAGTCTACATGGCGTAGCTTACTGGCATAGGAGCCATCAATATCCAGGAGTGCTTTTGTGCCCAATACACCATTCGCCTCTGCTGGTAAGTGCAATCAATCGCCCATGGTCAGGGCGCTTTCGCTGGGTCCTTCCGGAAGAGCAATATCTGGAACCCTATACATCAGTCCTTCAATCGAACAGTGCAGCGCGGTCTATTGGAGGCGCTGTTTTGGATCTGGCATCCCTCCCATTATCGAGACGTTTTGAACCATCCATAGTCTGCACCGTGTATCGAGGCTTTATAGATAGACCTGCGCATAACCTATCAACTTTTTTGGAACACACTAACTTACTGCAGCCGTATTCACCGTTCACATCACTCCCTACTACTAATAAGCAAGCGAAGATGTTCATCTCGCAAATGTTAAGAGCCCCACGTGGCCACCACCATCCATTGAAGCACTTGACGTTAATAACTTTCCTTTTCGACAGCTTCGCTGAATTCGTAAGTGCGTATGATCGCATGGTAATTTCGCACGATGAGCAACCCCATTTCAGAGTTAGTGCTAATAAGCGCCTCAAAACAACGCGAGTTTTAACATCCCCGAATCGCCAGACTATAGCTCGCAAGCCAAAAAAGCTAAAACCTCCTATACGGGCTAGCATAGTTCGGCTCTTGTTAACAGGATTACCAAAGCAGGATATTTGCTATAAATTCGATATCACTATCTGTACGCTAAATCGGATTATCCGAGAAGAAGAAGGCCTAAAGTATAAAAGGAAAGAAATTGAGCTGGAGTTAAATCTACAAGCGTATCAATCAGCGTGGACAAATGCAGTCTCTTTAAATAAAGATGCTAGTGCCAAAAAAATACGATGTGTTATTCCTGAAACCTATGCTTGGCTATATAGAAATGATCGAGAATGGCTGAATACGCAAATCCGCAAATTGCCGTCAGGGCGTTGCGGAAACAATTCTAGATTGAATTGGGATGAGCGTGACGTGTCGCTTGTCTCTCTGGTCGAGACCGTCTTAAAAGAAAGCGCTCAAAAACCGGATGGAGCACATATTAAAATGAATGATATTTATCGTTTGGTGCCTATATTGTATCGATCCCTCGAGATAAAGGACCGCTATCCGAAGACTAGAGCATTAATCCGCGAAATTATTTGTGGACGATATTAGTTCTTATAAACTCCGCTTACTCTGATGTTTGACGTTCAAAATTATGCATCGCTATAAACAAGCGGTTTTTTTGGGGCGGGAAAGTCGCAGCACGTATACC
Organism: Pseudomonas sp. IPO3747; assembly: GCF_013385245.1. NCBI lineage: Bacteria > Pseudomonadati > Pseudomonadota > Gammaproteobacteria > Pseudomonadales > Pseudomonadaceae > Pseudomonas > Pseudomonas sp. IPO3747. The sequence continues at coordinate 142,980 of NZ_JACAQL010000025.1, read as the reverse complement.
TTGCCTTTTTTCTACGGGCGAGACTATCTAAACTTTCAGATTCCGCAAAATCTTTAAACGGATACGGACAAGACCAATACCCCATGCCATGCGCTTCATCCTCTTGTACAAACTGAAGCGACTCGAATCCACCAGAGTTATAAGTATGCCAAAGAGAGTCTATAGGACGAAAGCTAGCGCTGGCTGCTCTCAGGCTATTCAGAAAATGATCGAAGCTGTCAAAATAAACTATTACCATGTCAAAATAAGAGAAGCTCAGCACATTGACCATCAGTCCGTTATTTTGGGACTTGGCACAGCTCATCGAATGTATGCGCTTATCGAGCCATTCTAGGTCACTTTCAAGTTGATCGATACGTTCAGACGTTGTAGATCTAAGTTGAATCAGTCTTTCTATTAAAACGCAAATGGCTTTTTCAATTGGAATATGGAATGAGCATTGATAGAAACCCACTACGAAAGAGGCCAATTTAGCATCCACTTCATCAACACCGGTGTCTGCAACTACCTCATTCAGATATCTGCCATTGCAGCCACTCCACATTACTTCCAGCCCATGATTATCGACCGAAAAATGTTCACCACAAAATGGACAGTTGTGAACCAGCTTGGTTGAATGCTTTGTACAAACATTCACATCGCTGTGCAAGGGACGGCGCCAGTACGAATAGCCCAATGACTTTATGTCGTCTGATAAACAATCAGGGCAGAACGAGTGTGAAAGCGCGCTGCTCTCAATTACATATCTAGAATTGGTGTAGCTGGCTAGCGAATATGAAATGTCATGATCATCCTTGAAAACTGAGTTCATTGGATAGTTAGTATGCTCATGCAGAAGCCGATTAAACCCATGACATCCTGACCAGCCAAGGATGGAAGCAATCTTTCTAACATCCTTGGTTAGGATATTCCCATTGGCTAACGAGGAAAGCTCATGTTTTCCGAAATTCAGGTACAGAGTCCGCGCTACGTATGAACGCAAAGACTCACCACGCTGGATTCTGAGACGCATCGAATCCCCAGTGATTGGCATTTCTTTCACCACGACACAACCGACGATCAAGAAATGTCGAGAGGCTACCTAGCCTGGCAGCCCCATCGACAGTTTTAATTCGCAAGCGACAGCTTTAATTCACAAAGACCACAAGGGCCTCCAGGGTATGGCCTATTACTCCACCGTCACCGACTTCGCCAGGTTACGCGGCTGGTCAACGTCAGTGCCCTTGAGCACAGCAACGTAATACGACAGCAGCTGCAACGGGATGGTGTAGAGGATCGGCGACAGGGTGTCGTGGATGTGCGGCATGTTGATGACGTGAGTGCCTTCGGCGTTGGTCATGCCGGCCTTTTCATCGGCAAACACGATTAGCTGACCACCACGCGCGCGTACTTCCTGCAGGTTGGATTTGAGCTTTTCCAGCAGTTCGTTGTTCGGCGCGACGGTGACCACCGGCATGTCGTCATCCACCAGGGCCAAGGGGCCGTGTTTGAGCTCGCCGGCCGGGTAGGCTTCGGCGTGGATGTACGAGATTTCCTTGAGCTTGAGTGAGCCTTCCATCGCTACCGGGTATTGCGCGCCACGGCCGAGGAACAGGGTGTGGTTTTTGTCGGCGAACAGTTCGGCGACTTTTTCCACGGTGCTGTCCATGGCCAGGGCTTCGCCCAGACGGGCCGGCAGGCGGCGCAGTTCTTCGACCAATGTGGCTTCGACGCCTTCGGCGAGGGTGCCGCGCACCTGGCCCAGGGACAGGGTCAGCAGCAACAGGCCAACAAGTTGGGTGGTAAAGGCTTTGGTGGACGCCACGCCGATTTCGCGACCGGCCTGGGTCAACAGGGTCAGGTCGGACTCGCGCACCAGCGAGCTGATGCTGACGTTGCAGATCGCCAGGCTGCCAAGGAAGCCGAGTTCTTTGGCATTACGCAGCGCGGCCAGGGTGTCGGCCGTTTCGCCGGACTGGGAGATGGTCACGAACAGGGTGTCGGGCTGCACCACCACCTTGCGGTAGCGGAACTCGCTGGCGACTTCGACCTGGCACGGGATGCCGGCCAGTTCTTCGAGCCAGTAACGGGCAACCATACCGGCGTGGTAGCTGGTGCCGCAGGCGACGATCTGCACATTGCGCACTTTGGCGAACAGCTCGGCGGCTTGTGGGCCGAAGGCGTTGACCAGCACTTGGTTCTGGCTCAGGCGGCCTTCCAGGGTGCGTTGCACCACAGACGGTTGCTCGTGGATTTCCTTGAGCATGAAGTGGCGGAATTCACCTTTATCAGCGGCCTCGGCACCGTCGCGGTATTGCACAGCTTCGCGCTCGACCGGCACGCCGTTGACGTCCCAGATCTGCACACTTTCACGGCGAATATCGGCGATATCGCCTTCTTCGAGGTACATGAAGCGGTCGGTAACCTGGCGCAGCGCCAATTGGTCGGAGGCAAGGAAGTTTTCGCCCAGGCCCAGGCCAATCACCAACGGGCTGCCACTGCGCGCAGCCACCACGCGGTCGGGTTGGCTGGCGCAGACCACGGCCAGGCCGTAGGCGCCGTGCAGTTCTTTGACCGTAGCCTTGAGCGCGACGGTCAGGTCGCCGAGGTCCTTGAGCTTGTGGTTGAGCAGATGGGCGATGACTTCGGTGTCGGTGTCCGAGGTGAACTCGTAGCCCAGGCCCTTGAGCTGTTCGCGCAGCACTTCGTGGTTTTCGATAATGCCGTTGTGCACCACGGCCAGGTCGCCGGAGAAATGCGGGTGAGCGTTACGTTCGCACGGTGCACCGTGGGTGGCCCAACGGGTGTGGGCGATGCCAAGACGACCCACCAGCGGCTCGCCGAGCAAAGCTTGTTCCAGCTCGCTGACTTTGCCTGGGCGGCGCATGCGCTCGAGCTTGCCGGCGTTGGTAAATACGGCTACGCCAGCGCTGTCATAGCCGCGGTATTCCAGACGTTTGAGGCCTTCAAGCAGGATGGCGGTGACGTTGCGTTCAGCGACTGCGCCTACAATTCCACACATGGTGTATCTCCTAGATGATTGCCGCGCATATCAGCGTAATGCCGCGGGCTTGGATCTGGTCGCGGGCCTCAAGCGGCAGGCGATCATCGGTAATAAGGGTATGGACGCTGCTCCAGGGCAGCTCCAGGTTGGGGATCTTGCGGCCGATCTTGTCGGATTCGACCATCACCACCACTTCACGGGCGACCTCGGCCATTACACGGCTCAGGCCCAGCAGTTCGTTGAAGGTGGTGGTGCCACGTTCCAGATCGATGCCGTCGGCGCCGATAAACAACTGATCAAAATCATAGGAACGCAGCACTTGTTCGGCGACCTGGCCCTGGAATGAATCCGAATGCGGGTCCCAGGTGCCGCCGGTCATCAATAACACCGGCTCATGTTCCAGCTCGCTCAGCGCGCGGGCCACGTGCAGGGAGTTGGTCATCACCACCAGGCCCGGCTGGTGGCCGAGCTCCGGGATCATGGCGGCGGTGGTGCTGCCGCTGTCGATGATGATGCGCGCGTGTTCACGCAAGCGCATGACGGCCGCCCGGGCGATGGCGCGCTTGTAGGCCGAGATGGGCTGGGCAGCGTCGCCGACCAGTTCCTGGGGCATGGTGATCGCGCCACCGTAGCGGCGCAGCAGCAGGCCATTGCTTTCGAGGGCGGCGAGGTCCTTGCGGATGGTCACTTCCGAAGTTTCGAAACGTTTGGCCAATTCGTCCACGCTGACTTCGCCCTGTTCATTGAGCAGGGTCAGAATGTTGTGGCGTCGTTGGGGTGTATTTCGTTTCGACATGGTAGTGATAAGTTTCGTTTCGAAAGATAACGAAGACAATCAAAACCTATTGGCGAAAGATCGTCAAGCGGCAAGCTGTAATTTTTACGCTGATTTTTACTAACACCACTCAACCAATGTGGGAGCTGCCTTGCCTGCGATGGCGGAGTGTCAGGCAACATTCATCGTGAATGCCAGACCGCTATCGCAGGCAAGGCAGCTCCCACAGGAGATAGCATTAGCTGGTGAGGTTGTGGATAACTCAGGTCTTTTTGATTTTGACCGGGCGTTTCCAGCCGTCGATGTTGCGCTGGCGGGCGCGGGCAACAGCCAGTTGGGACTTATCCACATCCTGGTTGATGGTCGAACCTGCCGCAGTGTTTGAACCATCCCCAATGGTGACCGGCGCAATCAGCGAGTTGTTGGAGCCGATAAATACATCCTCACCAATGGTGGTCTGGTACTTGTTGGCGCCATCGTAGTTGCAGGTGATCGCACCGGCGCCGATGTTGCTGCGCGCGCCGATCACCGCATCGCCGAGGTAGGCCAAGTGACCGGCCTTGGCGTCGTCGCCCATTTTCGCGTTCTTGAGTTCAACGAAGTTGCCGACGTGCGCACGGGCACCCAGCACACTGCCCGGACGAAGGCGCGCAAACGGACCGGCATCACTACCCTCGCCCATCACTGCACCCTCAAGATGGCTGTTGGCCTTGACCACCACGCCTTTGCGCAAGGTGCTGTCCTTGATTACGCAGTTAGGGCCAATTACCACGTTATCTTCGATGATCACACGACCCTCGAGGATTACGTTGATGTCGATCAGCACGTCGCGGCCCACGCTGACTTCACCGCGCACGTCGAAACGCGCCGGATCACGCAGGGTTACGCCCTGGGCCATCAGGCGGCGACCTTCACGCAGTTGGTAGTGGCGCTCAAGCTCGGCAAGCTGCTTGCGGTCGTTGGCGCCCTGCACTTCCATCGGGTCATGGGGCTGCTCGGTGGCAACCAGCAGGCCGTCACTGACGGCCATCTCAATGACGTCGGTGAGGTAGTACTCGCCCTGGGCATTGTTGTTGGACAAGCGGCTCATCCAGTCCGCCAGCATGTTGGCCGGCACGGCGAGAATGCCGGTGTTGCCTTCAGTTATCGCGCGTTGGGCTTCGCTGGCGTCTTTGTGCTCGACGATGGCCGCAACCTTGCCGCTCGCATCGCGCACGATGCGGCCGTAGCCGGTTGGGTCATCCAGCTCAACGGTGAGCAGGCCCACCTGGCCAGGTAGCACTTGCTTGAGCAGGCGTTGCAGGGTTTCGACTTCGATCAGCGGTACGTCGCCGTAGAGGATCAGTACGGTGTCGGCGCTGATGAACGGTACGGCCTGCGCAGTCGCGTGGCCGGTGCCCAGTTGTTTGTCCTGCAACACGAAATTCAGGTCATCCGCGGCCAGGCGTTCACGCACCACGTCGGCGCCGTGGCCGATCACCACGTGAATACGCTGGGGGTCCAGTTGCCGGGCGCTATGGATAACATGACCGAGCATGGAATTGCCTGCGACCGGATGCAGAACCTTGGGCAGAGCCGAACGCATGCGGGTGCCCTGGCCTGCGGCGAGAATGACGATTTCAAGAGACATGAATGGCTACCAATCCTGGGCGGTCCGACTTCAGACCAGAGAAGTGTTTTGCTGAAAAAGAAAAAGGGTAGCCGAGGCTACCCTTTTTAATCAATCGCGCTAGAAGTATTGCGGCTAGGCCGCTTACTTCTTGCGGATCTGCTGGAGCGTGCGCAGCTGGGCTGCAGCCTCGGCCAGACGTACAGCAGCAGCGCTGTAGTCGAAGTCCGCACCCTTTTCGTTCAGGGCCTTCTCGGCAGCCTTGACGGCTTCCTGAGCGGAGGCTTCATCCAGGTCGCCAGCACGTTGCACGGTGTCGGCAAGTACCTTGACCATGTTCGGCTGAACCTCGAGGAAACCGCCGGAGATGTAAAACACCTCACGTTCCCCGCCTTGCTTGGTCAGAGTGATCGGACCTGGCTTCAAGCTGGTGATCAACGGTGCGTGACCCATGGCGATACCAAGATCACCCAGATCGCCGTGTGCAATCACCATTTCTACCAGACCGGAGAAGATTTCCCCTTCCGCGCTGACGATATCGCAATGGACTGTCATAGCCATCTGATTGCCTCAACCTGATGAGCGCCCGTTTCCGGGCGCCGAGATTACAGTTTCTTGGCTTTCTCGATCGCTTCTTCGATGCCGCCGACCATGTAGAACGCTTGTTCTGGCAGGTGGTCGTAGTCACCGTTGAGGATGCCTTTGAAGCCAGCAATGGTGTCTTTCAGGGAAACGTATTTACCCGAAGCACCGGTGAAGACTTCAGCCACGAAGAACGGCTGCGACAAGAAACGCTGGATCTTACGAGCACGGTTTACCAACTGCTTGTCGGCTTCCGACAGCTCGTCCATACCCAGGATCGCAATGATGTCCTTCAGTTCTTTGTAACGCTGCAGCACGTACTGAACGCCGCGAGCGGTGTCGTAGTGCTCCTGGCCGATCACGTTCGGGTCCAGCTGGCGCGAAGTCGAGTCGAGTGGATCGACCGCTGGGTAGATACCCAGGGAAGCGATGTCACGGGACAGAACGACGGTGGCGTCCAAGTGGGCGAAGGTGGTCGCAGGCGACGGGTCAGTCAAGTCATCCGCAGGTACGTATACCGCTTGGATCGAGGTGATCGAACCTTCTTTGGTCGAAGTGATACGTTCTTGCAGAACGCCCATCTCTTCGGCCAGGGTCGGCTGGTAACCTACTGCGGAAGGCATACGGCCCAGCAGTGCGGATACTTCAGTACCGGCCAAGGTGTAACGGTAGATGTTGTCGACGAACAGCAGAACGTCGTTACCTTCGTCACGGAACTTCTCGGCCATGGTCAGGCCAGTCAGTGCTACGCGCAGACGGTTACCCGGCGGCTCGTTCATCTGACCGTAAACCAGTGCCACTTTGTCCAGAACGTTGGAGTCCTTCATCTCGTGGTAGAAGTCGTTACCCTCACGAGTACGCTCACCCACACCGGCGAACACGGAATAACCGCTGTGCTCGATGGCGATGTTACGGATCAGTTCCATCATGTTTACGGTTTTGCCTACACCGGCACCACCGAACAGACCGACTTTACCGCCTTTGGCGAACGGGCAAACCAGGTCGATAACCTTGATACCGGTTTCGAGCAGATCGTTGCCGCCAGCTTGTTCGGCGAACGAAGGTGCTGGACGGTGAATGCCCCAGCGCTCTTCGGTGTCGATCGGGCCAGCTTCGTCAATCGGGTTGCCCAGTACGTCCATGATCCGGCCCAGGGTCGCTTTACCGACCGGTACGGAGATGGCAGCGCCAGTGTCGACAACGTCCAGACCGCGCTTCAAGCCTTCGGTGGAACCCATCGCAATGGTACGAACCACGCCGTCGCCCAGCTGCTGCTGAACTTCCAGAGTGGTTTCCGCGCCTTGTACTTTCAGCGCGTTGTAGATGCTCGGTACGCTGTCGCGTGGGAATTCCACGTCGATAACGGCGCCGATGATTTGAACGATACGTCCGCTACTCATAGCTGGATCCTCTGAATATTTGAACCGTTAAACCGCGGCAGCGCCGCCGACGATTTCCGAGATCTCTTGGGTGATCGCAGCCTGACGCGCCTTGTTGTAGATCAGCTGCAAATCGCTGATCAGATCACCGGCGTTATCGGTAGCGTTTTTCATCGCGATCATCCGCGCCGCTTGTTCAGCTGCGTTGTTCTCGACCACCGCCTGGTACACCTGCGACTCCACGTAGCGCACCATCAAGCCGTCAAGCAGCTCTTTGGCGTCTGGTTCGTAGAGGTAGTCCCAGTGGTGCTTGAGTTCCTGATCCGGAGTCGCCACCAGTGGAATCAATTGCTCCACGGTTGGCTGCTGGGTCATGGTGTTGATGAACTTGTTGGATACCACGGACAGGCGGTCAATCCGGCCTTCCAGGTACGCATCCAGCATCACCTTCACACTGCCGATCAAATCATTGATCGACGGCTCTTCACCCAGGTGGCTGATAGCTGCAACGACGTTACCGCCGAAGTTGCGGAAAAAGGCCGCACCCTTGCTACCAACTACACACAGATCGATCTCGACGCCCTTTTCGCGGTTTACCGCCATGTCCTTGACCAGGGCCTTGAACAGGTTGGTATTCAGACCACCGCACAAACCACGGTCACTGCTCACTACTACATAACCCACACGCTTAACTTCGCGGTCGATCATGAACGGGTGGCGGTATTCCGGGTTGGCGTTAGCCAAATGCCCAATTACCTGGCGGATACGCTCCGCATAAGGACGGCTAGCAGCCATGCGCATTTGTGCCTTGCGCATTTTGCTGACCGCCACTTTTTCCATGGCGCTGGTAATCTTTTGCGTGCTTTTGATGCTCGCAATCTTACTGCGAATCTCTTTTGCGCCTGCCATGTAACACCTATCAGGTTAGCAAGCGGGAGCCTTGCGGCTCCCGCTGCGGCTTACCAGGTTTGGGTGGCCTTGAACTTCTCGATACCGGCTTTCATGCCAGCGTCGATTTCGTCATTGAAGTCACCCTTCACGTTGATCTTGGCCAACAAGTCGGCGTGATCGCGGTTGAAGTAAGCAATCAGCGCTTGTTCAAAGCTGCCGACCTTGGTGATTTCGACGTCAGTCAGGAACCCACGCTCAGCGGCATACAGCGACAACGCCATGTCAGCGATCGACATTGGGGCGTATTGCTTCTGCTTCATCAGCTCGGTAACGCGCTGACCATGCTCAAGTTGCTTACGGGTCGCTTCGTCCAGGTCAGAAGCGAACTGGGCGAATGCCGCCAGTTCACGGTACTGAGCCAGAGCGGTACGGATACCACCGGAGAGCTTCTTGATGATCTTGGTCTGAGCGGCACCACCCACACGGGATACCGAAACACCGGCGTTCACAGCAGGACGGATCCCGGAGTTGAACATGGCCGATTCCAGGAAGATCTGACCGTCGGTGATGGAAATCACGTTGGTCGGAACGAACGCGGAAACGTCGCCAGCCTGGGTTTCGATGATCGGCAGTGCGGTCAGGGAACCGGTTTTGCCGGTCACTGCGCCGTTGGTGAACTTCTCTACGTATTCTTCCGAAACGCGGGATGCGCGCTCCAGCAGACGGGAGTGGAGATAGAACACGTCGCCTGGGTAAGCTTCACGGCCTGGTGGACGGCGCAGCAGCAGGGAAATCTGGCGGTAAGCCACTGCTTGCTTGGACAGATCGTCATAAACGATCAGCGCGTCTTCACCGCGGTCGCGGAAGAATTCACCCATGGTGCAACCGGAGTACGGTGCCAGGAATTGCAGCGCAGGAGATTCCGAAGCACTGGCAGCCACGATGATCGTGTTGGCCAGGGCGCCGTTTTCTTCCAGCTTGCGAACCACGTTGGCGATGGTCGATTGCTTCTGACCAATGGCTACGTAGACGCAGAAAATGCCGCTGTCTTTCTGGTTGATGATCGCGTCGATCGCCAGAGCGGTTTTACCGATCTGACGGTCACCGATGATCAGCTCACGCTGGCCACGGCCGACTGGGATCATGGCATCGACAGCCTTGTAGCCAGTCTGTACAGGCTGGTCTACCGACTTACGCCAGATCACGCCTGGAGCAACTTTCTCGACCGCGTCGGTCTCGGTGTTGCCCAGTGGACCTTTACCGTCAACAGGGTTACCCAGTGCGTCGACTACGCGACCCAGCAGTTCCTTACCAACCGGAACTTCCAGGATGCGGCCTGTGCACTTGGCGCTCATGCCTTCAGCCAGACTGGTGTACGCGCCCAATACAACGGCACCTACGGAGTCTTGCTCCAGGTTGAGGGCCATACCGTAGACGCCGCCCGGAAACTCGATCATCTCGCCGTACATGACGTCGGCCAGACCGTGAATCCGCACGATGCCGTCAGATACGCTGACGACAGTGCCTTCGTTACGGGCTTGGGAGGTCACATCGAGCTTGTCGATGCGGCCCTTGATAATTTCACTTATTTCGGAAGGATTGAGTTGCTGCATTGCTCTGCTGCCCCTTCAAACTCAAGATTTCAATGCTTCGGCAAGTTTCGCGATTTTGCCGCGAATCGAGCCATCGATAACCAGGTCGCCGGCACGGATAACAACACCACCAATCAGGGATGCGTCCTCCGAAGCTTGCAGGCGCACTTCCCGATTGAGTCGTGCACTGAGAACCTTGGCGAGTTTGTCTTGCTGTTCTTGGTTCAATGCAAAAGCACTGGTCACTTCAACGTCTACCGATTTCTCTTCTTCGGCCTTGTACAGGTCGAACAGAGCGGCGATCTCCGGCAAAAGCGGGAGACGGTCGTTTTCGGCAACGACGTGGATGAAGTTCTGTACCTTCACATCAAACTTGTCGCCGCACACTTCAATAAAAGTGGCGGCCTTGTCTGCGCTCGTCAGTCGCGGGGCCTTGAGCACGCGCTGCATGGTGTCGTCTTGCGACACTGCTGCAGCCAGGCCGAGCATGGCTGACCAAGAGGCCAGCTGCTGGTGGGCCTGGGCGTGCTCGAAGGCTGCCTTAGCGTAAGGTCGGGCCAACGTGGTCAATTCTGCCATGATCGCCCTCGCTTAGATTTCAGCAGCCAGTTTGTTAACCAGCTCCGCGTGCGCGTTTTGATCGATTGTGGCACCCAGGATCTTCTCAGCACCGCCGACGGCCAGAGCACCCAGTTGGGCACGCAGCGCATCTTTGACACTGTTCAATTCCTGCTCGATCTCGGCCTGAGCCTGAACCTTCACACGGTCAGCGTCGATACGGGCTTTTTCAACAGCCTCTTCAACAATCTGATTACCGCGTTTCTTGGCTTGCTCAATGATTTCAGCTGCCTGTGCCTTAGCATCGCGCAGTTGATGGCCCGCTTTCTCTTGGGCCAACTCCAGGTCGCGAGCTGCACGGGTGGCAGCGTCCAGTCCATCCGCGATCTTCTTCTGACGTTCGTGCAAAGCTGCGATGACCGGAGGCCATACGAACTTCATGCAGAAAACGACAAAAATCAAGAACGCTAAGGACTGACCAATAATGGTTGCATTAATGTTCACGCCAATACCTCGCTCGTTCGTTGCACAACACACCAATCACTCGAAAAAACGAGTGATTAACCGGCGAGTTGACCAACGAAGGGGTTCGCGAAGGTGAAGAACAGAGCGATACCAACACCGATCATGGTCACGGCGTCGAGCAGACCGGCAACGATGAACATTTTAACCTGCAGCATTGGGACCATTTCTGGCTGACGCGCTGCGCCTTCCAGGAACTTGCCGCCCAGCAGGCCGAAACCAATGGCAGTACCCAGGGCGCCCAGGCCGATCAACAGTGCAACAGCGATAGCGGTTAGACCAACTACAGTTTCCATCTTTCCTCCCGACTTTTACGTCGTATGGTTTAGGTTTTTTAGATTTTAAAGCGGTAAAACAAATCGTTTCATAGCCCTGGTGGGCCACCTTCCCGTTTCACCGGGAAGGACATCAGACTAGTCGAGACCGGTCTTAATGGTTCTCTTCGTGCGCCATCGACAGGTAGACGATGGTCAGCATCATGAAGATGAAGGCCTGCAGGGTGATGATCAGGATGTGGAACACAGCCCACGCCCACTGCAGAACAATGCCCAGGCCGCTAAGCCAGAGCAGACCACTGCCGAACATCACAGCGATCAGAATGAACACCAGCTCGCCGGCATACATGTTGCCGAACAGTCGCAGAGCCAGGGAGATAGGCTTGGCGATCAGGGTGACGAACTCCAGCAGGAAGTTCACCGGGATCAGCAGGGCTTGAACGAAAATGTTCTTGCTGCCGAACGGGTGCAGGGTCAGTTCGCCGATGAAGCCGCCGATGCCCTTGATCTTGATGCTGTAGAAAATGATCAACGCGAATACCGACAAGGCCATGCCCAGGGTAGCGTTAGGGTCAGTGGTCGATACGGCACGGAATGGAATATGCGGATCGCCGCTGATCGCCATGGCGAGCTGAGGAATCCAGTCAACCGGGATCAGGTCGACGGCGTTCATCAGGAACACCCAGACGAAGATGGTCAGTGCCAGCGGTGCAATCACCGGGCTACGGCCATGGAAGCTGTCTTTCACGCTGCCATCGACGAATTCGACCAATACTTCAACGAAGTTCTGCAAAGCACCTGGCTGACCGGAAGTCGCCTTTTTTGCCGCCATGCGGAAAATCAGGACGAAGATCAGACCCAATGCGACCGACCAGCCCAGAGTATCCAGGTGGAAAGCCCAGAAACCCATTTCTTTGGCTTCTGCTGCGGTGTGGGCGAAGCCCCAGCCGCCGTTGGGAAGCTGACCGAAGGTCAGGTTCTGCAAGTGGTGCTGGATATAGCCCGAAGCGGTTGTTTCTGCCATGGTTGCCTCAAACGCCCTAAGGTTTCGAAAGTCTTGTTTTCATTAGCAGGGGAGCGAACCAGCTGACCAGTTGGGTCAACACGAAGACGCCGAATACAGCCAGCGGCGCCAATGGCTTCACACCTGCAAAGGTCAGTGCAAACAGCACTGCCGTCAAAATCAGTTTCCCCGCCTCGCCGGCATAAAATGACCGGACGATAGCCTGGGCTGCTCGGGCGCCGGAAAACCGAAAGGCCCTGTGAGCAAAATACATATTGGGCAGCAAGGCTATCAGGCCTCCGCAGAGTCCTGAATATCCGGCTACGACTCCATGCCAGTACCAAAGCGCCAACGCGGCGATCAGTAGAATGACAAATTGAGCCAATAAAACCGGGAAAACGGCCAAGCGATGGAACGGCAACGTGTTTGGCGTGCGGGTTTCCATCACTTTTGCTCCTCAATGGTCGGCTGCCGAGAATCAATAACTTGGCATAATTTGTGCCGACAAAATGCGCGCAGAGTATAGGGGCGGTTCAGCCCCTATTCAACTGTCGGGTAGTGTTTTCCGATCGCGCGCTACATAAGCAAATGTTTCAGCGGATGTGGGCAAGGACGCCCTGAAGCTCGTCAAGCGAGTTATATCCGATAACCAATTGCCCTTTGCCCTTCTTGCCGTGGCGAATTTGTACCGCAGAGCCCAGCCGCTCGGCCAGGCGCTGCTCGAGGCGTGCGATATCCGGATCAGGTTTGGCGGTTTCGACCGGTGCAGGTTTGCCGCTCAGCCACTGGCGAACCAGCGCCTCAGTCTGACGCACCGTGAGCCCTCGTGCGACAACGTGTCGCGCCCCTTCAACCTGTTGATTTTCCGGCAAACCGAGCAAAGCACGGGCATGACCCATTTCCAGGTCGCCGTGGGACAACATGGTCTTGATGACTTCCGGCAACGCGATCAGACGCAGCAAGTTGGACACCGTGACGCGGGATTTACCCACCGCGTCGGCCACTTGTTGCTGGGTCAGCTGGAATTCCTGCTGCAAACGCTGCAACGCGATCGCTTCTTCAACCGGGTTGAGGTCTTCACGCTGGATGTTTTCGATCAACGCCATGGCGATGGCGGTTTCATCCGGTACATCGCGCACCATCGCCGGGATGGTTTCCTTTCCGGCCTGCTGGCTTGCGCGCCAGCGGCGTTCGCCGGCGATGATTTCAAACCGACCGCCGCCGATCGGGCGCACCACAATCGGCTGCATCACGCCCTGGGCCTTGATCGAGTTGGCCAGTTCTTCCAGCGCCTGGGGGTCCATATCGCGGCGTGGCTGGTATTTGCCGCGCTGGATCAAGTCCAGCGGCAAATGTTGCAGCTCGCGCTCGTCGGCCTGTACCGCTTGTTCTTCAAGCGAAGTGACAGTCGGACCACTCAACAGTGCATCCAGTCCACGTCCGAGACCTCGTTTCTTGACGGCCATGGGGATTCCTTAAGTTGGCTGGGCTGCAGCGGTGCGTGAGTTGTGGCGTTGACGGCGAACCATCTCGCCGGCCAGTGCCAGGTAGGCAATGGCGCCACGCGATGATTTGTCGTACGCCAGCGCGGGCATGCCGTAGCTTGGCGCTTCGGCCAGGCGGATGTTGCGTGGGATCACGGTGTCGTACAACTGATCACCAAAGTGTTCCTTGAGCTGTGCCGACACATCGTTCATCAGGCTCAGGCGCGGATCGAACATCGTACGCAGCAGACCCTCGATCTGCAGGTTCGGGTTCAGCAGCTCAGCGATTCGCTTGATGTTATCCACAAGGTCGCTCAAGCCTTCCAGTGCGTAATACTCGCACTGCATGGGGATAATCACCCCATCGGCGGCAACCAATGCGTTGAGCGTGAGCATCGACAGCGACGGTGGGCAGTCGATCAAAATGTAATCGTAATTCTCGCGGATCGGCGCCAAGGCGCTGCGCAGACGGCTTTCTTTCATCTGCATTTCGAGCAGCACCACTTCCGCCGCGGTCAAATCGCGGTTGGCCGGCAGCAGTTGATAACCACCGTGCTCGGAGTAGTGCATGGCCTGGGCCAGGTCACACTCGCCGATCAGCAAGTCGTAGACCGAATTTTCCAGGCCGTGTTTATCCACACCGCTACCCATGGTGGCGTTGCCCTGTGGATCGAGATCGATCAACAGCACCCGACGCTTGGTGGCGACCAGGGATGCTGCGAGGTTGATGCAGGTGGTGGTTTTGCCCACGCCACCTTTCTGGTTCGCTATCGCGAATACCTTAGCCATTCTTGCTTGTGTTCCCAATCATGCCGTGCGGCGCAGTATCAGCAGATGGCGTTGGCCTTGGCAACCGGGTACGGCCAAGGCGTGTTCGCTATCGAGGTGGAAGTCTGTCGGCAATGCTAACAGCTCGTCGCTTGGATGAACGCCCTTCATTGCCAGCCAGCGGGTGTCGCGGTCGCCCAGGTGGCGCGTCCAATTGCTGAAGTTCTCCATGCTGCTGAATGCCCGGGAAACAATTCCATTGAAAGGCAGTTCAGGTGTGAACTCTTCGACCCGACTGTGGATAACTTGCAGGTTTTCCAGCTTGAGCTCGAGTTTTACCTGGGTCAGGAAGCGGGTTTTCTTGCCGTTGCTGTCCAGGCACGTCACTTGCGACTCGGGAAACAGGATCGCCAGCGGAATGCCTGGCATTCCACCGCCACTGCCCACGTCAAGCCAACGGCCGTTTTCGATAAACGGCATCACGCTCAAACTGTCGAGCAAATGACGCGAAACCATTTCGTCGGGGTTACGCACCGCAGTCAGGTTGTAAGCCTTGTTCCATTTGATCAACAGGGCCAGGTAGCCGAGCAGTAATTCGTGCTGGGCTGCGGTCAGGTCCACGCCTAACTGGCGCGCACCTGTGGATAATTCTTCGGCGTGTTGCGAGGTGACCAACGAACTCAAGCGCTTTGCTCCAACTGACGGCCCGCGCCGCGTTTTTTCAAATGAATCATCAACAGCGAAATCGCTGCCGGAGTGACGCCGGGAATACGTGAAGCCTGACCAAGAGTCTCCGGCCGAGTTATCCCCAGCTTGCTTTGGATTTCTTTCGACAACCCCGAAATCCCGGTGTAATCGATATCCACAGGCAGCTTGGTGTCTTCACTGGCGCGCAGGCGAGCGATCTCATCCTGCTGGCGGTCAATGTAACCGGCGTATTTGGTCTTGATCTCGACCTGCTCGGCAACCTGTGGGTCTTCTGCGCCCTGGCCTGTCACTTCGACCAAGCCAGCGTAGTCGATTTCCGGACGGGACAGCAGGTTCAGCAGGTTGTATTCGTGGGTCAGCGGCGTACCGAATTTTTCCGCAATCGCATCGCCCTGCTCCGTGCCTGGGCGAACCCAGGTACTTTTCAGACGTTGCTCTTCGAGCGTGATGCTTTCGCGTTTTTTGCAGAAGGCTGCCCAACGCGCGTCATCGACCAGGCCCAGCTCGCGACCTTTTTCGGTCAGGCGCAGGTCGGCGTTGTCTTCGCGCAGGATCAAACGGTATTCCGCCCGGGACGTGAACATCCGATACGGTTCCTGGGTGCCCAGGGTAATCAGGTCATCGACCAATACGCCGATGTACGCTTCATCGCGACGCGGGCACCAGCTGTCTTTGCCCTGCGCGCGCAGTGCTGCGTTGGTCCCGGCCAGCAAACCTTGGGCGCCGGCTTCTTCGTAACCGGTGGTGCCATTGATTTGGCCAGCGAAAAACAGACCGGCAATGACTTTGGTTTCGAGGCTGTACTTCAGATCACGCGGGTCGAAGTAGTCGTACTCGATGGCGTAGCCCGGACGCACGATGTGGGCGTTTTCCATGCCGCGAATCGACTGCACGATCTGAATTTGCACGTCGAACGGCAAGGACGTGGAAATCCCGTTCGGGTACAGCTCATGGGTGGTCAAGCCTTCGGGCTCGATGAAGACCTGGTGGCTTTCCTTGTCGGCAAAGCGATGGATCTTGTCTTCGATCGAAGGGCAATAACGCGGGCCAATGCCTTCAATCACCCCGGAATACATCGGCGAACGGTCGAGGTTCGCGGCAATGATCTCGTGGGTGCGGGCGTTGGTGTGGGTAATCCAGCAGCTCACCTGTTTCGGGTGCTGCTCTTTGGAACCCATGAACGACATGACCGGGATTGGTGTATCACCGGCTTGTTCGGTCATCACCGAGAAATCCACAGAACGCCCGTCGATACGCGGCGGGGTACCTGTTTTCAAGCGACCGACTCGCAGTGGTAACTCGCGCAGGCGTTTTGCCAGGGCAATCGATGGCGGATCACCGGCGCGACCGCCGGAATAGTTCTGCATACCGATGTGGATAAGTCCGCCCAGGAATGTGCCGGTGGTCAACACCACGGATTCTGCGAAGAAACGCAGGCCCATCTGGGTGACAACGCCCTTCACCACGTCCTGTTCGACGATCAGGTCATCGGCAGCCTGTTGAAATATCCACAGGTTCGGCTGGTTTTCCAGGGTTTCACGTACCGCAGCCTTGTACAGGATGCGGTCTGCCTGTGCCCGAGTAGCACGTACGGCCGGGCCTTTGCGGCTGTTGAGCACGCGAAATTGAATACCACCTCTGTCGGTAGCCATGGCCATGACACCGCCAAGGGCATCAATTTCTTTAACCAGATGGCTTTTGCCGATCCCACCGATGGCGGGGTTGCAACTCATGGCACCGAGGGTTTCCACGTTGTGCGTCAACAACAGGGTTTTAACGCCCATGCGTGCTGACGCCAGTGCTGCCTCGGTACCGGCATGACCGCCGCCGATGACGATCACTTCAAAACGGGAAGGGAAATCCACCACGCACCTCGTGCCTGCTTATGTAGGTAATCAGGAATTGTTTGTTGAAAGAGTTTTAGAGCTATGGCGGCAAGTATAGGGACTTAGCCCTTCCTAAAGAACCCTTTGCACAAAATTTAACCAGCTGTGGATGAATCACAGACAATAGAAATTAAAAAAGAAGAAATTTATAAGATCTTTGTTTTTATGTTTATTTCTACTGAGCCTACTTTCTGTGGATAGATCTCTACAAGCCTCTATTTACGTCGTGTACAGAGATTCAAAAGTCTGTGGTCATGTGCCAATGAGGCCCTTGGATAAGTGCTTTAAGCCTGTGGATTAAAGGGGTGGTTATCCACAGAGGGGGTTTTGCTCAGGTTTCAAGCCCTGTTATCAACTGGGCACAGGTGCGGTTATTCACAGGGCTTAATCCATAGAAAATGGCTTGCATGGCCAAATCTCGCCCACGCAAAAGCCACCTGCCTTTTAGGTAATGAGTCAAAAATGGGAATTGAATGCCCTGAGGCGGGCGAAACAGGCAGGCGCGAATGGCCTGCCTGTGGACAACGAAGGGTTATTTACCGATGCAGAAGCTGGAAAAGATCCTTCCGAGCAGATCATCGGAGCTGAAAGCGCCGGTAATCTCACCCAACAGCTGCTGCGCCTGGCGTAAATCCTCAGCCAGCAGCTCGCCAGCCCCCGCCAAGGTCAACTGAGCCCGACCGTGCTCCAACGCCGCGCTGGCATGGCGCAGCGCTTCCAGGTGCCTGCGGCGTGCGCTGAAGCTGCTTTCGGAAGTCTGCTCATAGCCCATGCAGGCTTTGAGGTGGTCGCGCAGCAATTCCAACCCATCGCCCGCTGACTTTGCGCTCAGGCTGATGGTCACGTGGCCATCGTCGCTGGTCTCCATGGCAATGGCTTCACCAGTCAAATCGGCCTTGTTGCGGATCAAGGTGACTTTGGCCGGGTCTGGCCGTTGCTCGAGAAATTCCGGCCACAGGGCAAATGGATCCGCAGCCTCTGGCGCAGTGGCATCCACCACCAGCAATACGCGGTCCGCTTCACTGATCGCCTTGAGCGCACGTTCCACGCCGATCTTTTCCACCTGGTCGTCGGTATCGCGCAAGCCGGCGGTGTCGACCACGTGCAGCGGCATACCATCGATGTGGATATGTTCGCGCAAAATGTCCCGGGTGGTGCCGGCAATCTCGGTGACGATCGCAGCTTCACGGCCAGCCAGCGCATTGAGCAGGCTGGACTTGCCGGCATTGGGTCGCCCGGCAATCACTACCGTCATGCCGTCACGCAGCAAAGCACCCTGCCCGGCTTCGCGCAGGACGGTGGATAACTCATCGCGAACTTTATCCAGCATCGCCAGGACGTGGCCATCAGCGAGGAAGTCGATTTCTTCCTCTGGGAAGTCAATCGCAGCCTCAACGTAGATACGCAGACTGATCAACTGTTCGGTCAAGTTATGCACACGCAGGGAAAAAGCGCCCTGCAGTGAGCGCAACGCATTGCGCGCCGCCTGTGCAGAACTGGCCTCGATCAAATCCGCAATCGCCTCGGCCTGGGCCAGGTCCAGTTTGTCGTTAAGGAATGCCCGCTCGCTGAATTCGCCTGGGCGCGCCAGACGGCAGCCCAATTGCAGGCAACGCTGCAGCAACATATCCAGCACTACCGGGCCACCATGGCCCTGCAGTTCCAGCACGTCTTCGCCGGTGAACGAGTTAGGGCCGGGGAAATACAGCACCAGCCCCTCATCCAATACTGTTTCATCAGCATCCAGGAACGGCCCGTAATGGGCATATCGGGGTTTCAACTCACGGCCGCTGATGGCCTGGGCCGCCACGCTGGCCAGCGGCCCGGAAATTCTAACGATACCAACACCGCCGCGACCTTGAGCGGTAGCGACAGCAGCGATGGTTTCACGAGGAGCGCTCATCAGCAGGTTCCAGAACAAAAGTGACAGAAAGCAAAACGCCCCACTAGGGGGCGTCTTGAGTGGTTATCCACAGAGTAAATTACGCCGCAGCTTTTTTGGTAGCCGCTTCGATTTTACGTGTGATGTACCACTGTTGAGAGATCGACAACACGTTGTTGACCACCCAGTACAGAACCAGACCGGCTGGGAACCACAGGAAGAAGAAGGTGAAGATGATTGGCATCATCTTCATGACCTTGGCCTGCATCGGGTCCGGCGGAGTCGGGTTCAGACGCTGCTGGATAAACATGGTCGCGCCCATGATGATCGGCAGAATAAAGAACGGGTCTTTAATCGACAGGTCAGTTATCCACAGAATGAACGGTGCCTGGCGCATTTCGACGCTTTCCAGGAGAACCCAGTACAGCGACAGGAATACCGGCATCTGCACCAGAATCGGCAAGCAACCACCCAGCGGGTTGATCTTCTCTTTCTTGTACAGCTCCATCATGGCCTGCGACATTTTCTGCCGGTCGTCACCATGTTGCTCTTTCAGAGCGGCCAGTTTCGGCGCAACGGCACGCATGCGCGCCATCGACTTATAGCTGGCTGCCGACAGAGGGAAGAAAATCCCTTTGATCAGCATGGTCAGGAAGATGATCGAGAAGCCCCAGTTACCCACAATGCTGTGGATATGTTGCAGCAGCCAGAAAATAGGCTGGGCAATGAACCACAGAATGCCGTAATCCACAGTCAGTTCCAGACCTGGGGACAACTCTTTGAGCACAGCCTGGCTTTTCGGGCCGGCGTACAGGGTAGTGCTGGTTTCAGCCTTGGCACCTGGAGCGACGGTCAACGCCGGGCCAGTAAAACCAATGATGTAGTTGCCTTGGCTGTCTTTGCGGGTTTGAACCAGGTTGGCTTCACCCTTGTTCGGGATCCATGCGGTCACGAAGTAGTGTTGCAACCAGGCAACCCAGCCACCTTGGACGGTTTCTTTCAGCGCGCCCTTGTCGATATCTTTCATCGACACTTTTTTGTACGGCTCGCTACTTGTCCACAGGGCGGCGCCCAGGTAAGTCGCAGTGCCGGTGGCGGTGCTGGAAGAAGGATCGGCGCTGTTGTCACGCTTGAGCTGGGCAAACAGGTTGCCCGTCCATGGCTTGGCGCTTTCGTTGTCGATCAGGTAAGTGACCTTCAAGTCGTACAAACCACGGGTGAAGCTGAAACGCTTGATGTAGTTGACGCCGTCGAGGCTGAATTTCAGGTCGACATTCAACTGGTTCTGGCCATCAGCCAGTTGATAAGTCTTCTGTTCGGTCGAATAAACCGGACGACCGGTAGCACGAGCATCAGGACCGTCAGTGCCGGTCAGGCCGCTTTGCGCCAGATAAATACGTTCACCACCGTTATCGAACAGTTGGAACGGAACATCTGGATGGTCTTGGCGACGTGGATACAGCGGCAGTTTCAACTGCGCGATATCACCACCTTGTGGGTCGATAGCCAGGTCGAGCACATCCGTTTTCACGTGGATGAGATCTTTATTGGTGACCACTGGCGTTTCTAGAGGGGCGCTTGTCTCGCCATTCGCGCTGGGAACATCGGCACTCGCGGACGCATTGTTACCCAGCGGGGTGTCCGGAATAGCCGGCGCAGCCTGATTGGTAGCAACATTCTGAGTCGGCAGGGCAGCCTGGCCGTAGTCCTGGTTCCACTTAAGAACCATGACGTAGGACACGATTGCCAGGGCGACGATCAGGATCGTGCGTTTAATATCCATGATTACTCGGCCATCGAAGAAGAACGGGAGGTAGGGATAGGTGGAACCGGGTCGAAACCACCGGGATTCCACGGATGACAGCGGCCTAAACGACGAAAGGCCAGCCAGCCACCGCGCAGAAGACCATGATTTTCTATGGCCTCTAACGCGTAGCAGGAACAACTGGGGTAGAAACGACAGTGGTCGGCCATCAGAGGACTAATGGCATAACGGTAAAACTGGATCGGAACGAGTGCCAGTTTACGCATTGGTGCTGTCTACCCCTACAGTTTCGGTGCTGACTGCTGGTGCTGGCTTGTTGGTACGCGCCAAACGTTTCCAGAGCTTGCCGAAATGCTGAATCAATTCGGGGTTTTCTACATCCCCCAAGCCTTTGCGCGCGACGATAACAATATCCCAACCAACCAGAGTGTCCTGGTGGAGGCGAAACGATTCGCGCATCAGACGCTTGAGGCGATTGCGCTCAACGGAGAGCTTTACGCTCTTCTTGCCGATCACCAACCCGAGACGGGGGTGATCCAGATCGTTGTTACGCGCAAGGAGCAGGAGATTTTTCCCCGGAACCTTGCCGGTGGGGGAGTCAAAGACTGCCTTGAAATGCCGGGGGGTTAGCAGACGCTTTTCCCGACTGAAGTCCTGACTCACCACCAGTACCGGATTATCAAACTGCCAGACGCGCACGACCTTTGGCGCGGCGACGCGACAGGACAGCACGGCCGTTCTTGGTAGCCATGCGAGCACGGAAGCCGTGAGTACGGGCGCGTTTGATGGTGCTTGGTTGGAAAGTACGTTTCATGGCGTTGTTACCTGGTTCGTCCACAACGGGCCGGAATGGCCCCCGTTTTAAGAGACCGGCGATTCTAGAGAAAGCAAGCCTCTAGGTCAATTTCCAACCAGCTTTTCCTTCAATTAGATCTTCTACAGGTAATCGGTCCTTTTCTGTCGGCCGGGCTTTCACGAGCAATGCCATAGATATAAAAATAAAGAAGGAAGTTATTTAAAGCTTTTCTGTAAAGCTTATAAAAGCTAGGCAGGCGATCATCTGTGGATAACTGCCTTGAGGCCATATTCCACCTGCTGTACAGAGAATGACAAGTACGGGGGAAAACGGTGCTCTGCCTGTGCTGCGCTGTCGGATAAGCTGTGGGTGGAATGGGTTGTTATCCACAGGCCAGTTACCCACAGACTTTCGACCCCACTTGTGCAACGAGCTTAGGTGCGCTTATCCACAGAGCTTATGCACAGACCATTGGTCGGCTTTTTTGCACTTAACACGTTGATTTTGGCTGCTCTGTGAGCAACCTACATGTGGATAAGTGGGCGTCTGGCCGCTACAATGGCGGCTGTTTTTGCCTCACCGGCTTTCAACTTAGGGGATATCCGTGTCAGTGGAACTTTGGCAGCAGTGCGTGGAGCTTTTGCGCGAAGAGCTGCCTGCCCAGCAATTCAACACCTGGATCCGTCCGCTACAGGTCGAAGCCGAAGGCGACGAGTTGCGTGTCTACGCGCCGAATCGTTTTGTTCTCGACTGGGTCAACGAAAAATACCTGAGCCGCGTTCTCGAATTGCTCGATGAACACGGCAACGGCATCGCGCCCGTGCTTTCCTTATTAATAGGCAGCAAACGCAGCTCTGCACCTCGCGCTGCGCCGAATGCGCCGCTGGCTGCTGCTGCGTCGCAAGCCCAAGCAGCACCGGCACCTGTTAATAACTCGCCGGCGCCCGTGGCCCAGGCGCCGTCGAAATCCTCGTCGCAGAAAAACGCGCCTATAAATGAAGAACCGTCGCGTGACAGCTTTGACCCGATGGCAGGCGCCAGCTCCCAGCAAGCACCGGTTCGCGCTGAGCAGCGCACCGTGCAGGTGGAAGGTGCGCTCAAGCACACCAGTTACCTGAACCGCACCTTTACCTTTGAGAACTTCGTCGAAGGTAAATCCAACCAGTTGGCCCGCGCGGCCGCCTGGCAGGTTGCCGATAACCCCAAGCATGGTTACAACCCGCTCTTCCTTTATGGTGGCGTTGGCTTGGGTAAGACCCACTTGATGCATGCTGTGGGTAACCATCTATTAAAGAAGAACCCGAATGCCAAGGTTGTGTACCTGCACTCGGAGCGCTTCGTGGCTGACATGGTCAAGGCCTTGCAGCTCAACGCAATCAACGAATTCAAGCGTTTCTACCGTTCTGTGGACGCTTTGCTGATCGATGACATTCAATTTTTCGCTCGCAAGGAACGTTCCCAGGAAGAGTTTTTCCACACCTTCAACGCGCTGCTCGAAGGCGGCCAACAGGTCATCCTGACCAGTGACCGTTACCCGAAGGAAATCGAAGGCCTGGAAGAACGCTTGAAGTCACGCTTTGGCTGGGGCCTTACCGTTGCGGTAGAACCGCCGGAGCTGGAAACCCGCGTGGCGATCCTGATGAAAAAGGCCGACCAGGCAAAAGTCGACCTGCCCCACGATGCAGCCTTCTTTATCGCCCAACGCATTCGTTCCAACGTGCGTGAGCTGGAAGGCGCGCTCAAGCGGGTCATTGCACACTCGCACTTTATGGGCCGCGACATCACCATCGAGTTGATTCGCGAATCCCTGAAAGACCTGTTGGCTCTGCAAGACAAGCTGGTGAGTGTGGATAACATTCAGCGCACCGTGGCTGAGTACTACAAGATCAAGATTTCAGACCTGCTGTCCAAGCGCCGTTCGCGCTCGGTGGCACGTCCACGTCAGGTGGCGATGGCGCTCTCCAAAGAGCTGACCAACCACAGCCTGCCGGAAATCGGTGATGTGTTTGGCGGTCGCGACCACACCACGGTCTTGCACGCGTGCCGCAAGATCAATGAACTTAAGGAATCCGACGCGGATATTCGCGAGGACTACAAGAACCTGCTGCGTACACTGACTACCTGATGACACCAGCGCAGCTTATTAAGGCAAGGGACTAGACCATGCATTTCACCATTCAACGCGAAGCCCTGTTGAAACCCCTGCAACTGGTCGCAGGCGTCGTCGAGCGCCGACAGACCTTGCCGGTGCTTTCCAACGTATTGCTGGTGGTCGAAGGCCAGCAATTGTCCTTGACCGGTACCGACCTGGAAGTCGAACTGGTGGGTCGTGTGCAGCTGGAAGAACCGGCTGAGCCCGGCGAAATCACTGTGCCGGCACGTAAGCTGATGGACATCTGCAAGAGCCTGCCCAACGATGCGCTGATCGACATCAAGGTTGATGAGCAGAAGTTGGTGGTCAAGGCCGGTCGCAGCCGTTTCACGCTGTCGACCTTGCCAGCCAATGAATTCCCTACCGTCGAAGAAGGCCCAGGTTCGCTGACCTGCAGCCTGGACCAAAGCAAGCTGCGCCGTTTGATCGAGCGCACCAGCTTCGCCATGGCCCAGCAGGACGTGCGTTACTACCTCAACGGCATGTTGCTGGAGGTCGCTGAAGGCGTTATCCGTGCAGTGGCTACCGACGGTCACCGCTTGGCCATGTGCTCGATGCGTGCTGACATCGGCCAGCCGGACCGTCACCAGGTCATCGTGCCGCGTAAAGGTATTCTGGAACTGGCGCGTCTGCTCACCGAGCCGGATGGCAATGTCAGCATCGTCCTGGGTCAGCACCACATCCGCGCCACCACCGGCGAATTCACCTTCACGTCCAAGCTGGTTGACGGCAAATTCCCGGATTACGAGCGTGTGCTGCCAAAAGGTGGCGACAAGCTGGTGATCGGCGATCGTCAGGCGCTGCGTGAAGCGTTCAGCCGTACCGCGATTCTGTCTAACGAAAAGTACCGTGGTATTCGTCTGCAACTGGCCAACGGTCAGCTGAAGATCCAGGCCAATAACCCGGAGCAGGAAGAAGCGGAAGAAGAAGTCGGCGTTGACTACAATGGCGGCTCGCTGGAGATCGGCTTTAACGTGAGCTACCTGCTGGACGTACTGGGCGTGATGACCACCGAGCAGGTTCGCCT
Source organism: Pseudomonas sp. IPO3747 (assembly GCF_013385245.1). Lineage (NCBI taxonomy): Bacteria > Pseudomonadati > Pseudomonadota > Gammaproteobacteria > Pseudomonadales > Pseudomonadaceae > Pseudomonas > Pseudomonas sp. IPO3747. Next base: position 118,343 of record NZ_JACAQL010000025.1, on the reverse strand, counting down.
GATTCTGTCGGACTCCAACAGCAGTGCCCTGGTGCAAGAATCCGACAACGACGACTCGGCTTACGTTGTTATGCCGATGCGCCTGTAATCATGCTCAGCAGAAGCTAGATGTCCCTCAGTCGCGTCTCGGTCACCGCGGTGCGCAATCTGCACCCGGTGACCTTCTCCCCTTCCCCCCGCATCAATATCCTTTACGGCGCCAACGGCAGCGGCAAAACCAGCGTGCTGGAAGCCGTCCATTTGCTTGGGCTTGCCCGTTCCTTTCGTAGTGCTCGCTTGTTGCCGGTGATTCAATACGAACAACTGGCTTGCACCGTGTTTGGCCAGGTTGAACTGGCAGAAGGTGGGCACAGCGCCCTGGGGATATCTCGAGATCGCGGCGGTGATTTCCAGATTCGCATTGACGGGCAAAATGCTCGCAGTGCTGCACAGTTGGCAGAAATCCTGCCGCTGCAACTGATCAACCCAGACAGCTTTCGCCTTTTGGAAGGTGCGCCGAAAATCCGCAGGCAGTTCCTCGATTGGGGAGTGTTCCACGTGGAACCGCGCTTCATGGCCACTTGGCAGCGCCTGCAGAAGGCCCTGCGGCAGCGGAACTCATGGCTGCGGCATGGTACACTTGACGCCGCTTCGCAAGCGGCCTGGGACCGGGAACTGTGCCTGGCCAGTGACGAAATAGATGAATACCGCCGCGCCTATATCAAAGCCTTGAAACCAGTCTTTGAGCAGACCTTGAGTGAGTTGTTGGATCTCGAGGGCCTGACGCTGAGCTACTACCGTGGTTGGGATAAAGAACGTGAGCTGAGCGCAGTGCTCGCCACGTCCTTGCAGCGGGATCAGCAAATTGGCCATACCCAGGCAGGCCCACAACGTGCTGACTTGCGCCTTAGATTAGGCGCACACAATGCCGCGGATATTTTGTCCCGCGGTCAGCAAAAGTTGGTGGTGTGTGCACTGCGTATTGCCCAAGGGCATTTGGTTAGCCAAGCCCGGCGCGGTCAGTGTATTTATCTGGTGGATGACTTGCCGTCCGAACTCGACGAGCAGCACCGCCGCGCGTTATGCCGCTTGTTGGAAGACTTACGCTGCCAGGTGTTTATCACCTGTGTAGACCACGAATTATTGAGGGAAGGCTGGCAGACGGAAACGCCAGTCGCTTTGTTCCACGTGGAACAGGGCCGTATCACCCAGACCCACGACCATCGGGAGTGAAGGCATGAGCGAAGAAAACACGTACGACTCGACCAGCATTAAAGTGCTGAAAGGTTTGGATGCCGTACGCAAACGTCCCGGTATGTACATCGGCGACACCGATGATGGTAGCGGTCTGCACCACATGGTGTTCGAGGTGGTCGACAACTCCATCGACGAAGCTTTGGCCGGTCACTGCGACGACATCAGCATTATCATCCACCCGGATGAGTCCATCACCGTGCGCGACAACGGTCGCGGTATTCCGGTCGATGTGCACAAAGAAGAAGGCGTATCGGCGGCAGAGGTCATCATGACCGTGCTTCACGCCGGCGGTAAGTTCGACGACAACTCCTATAAAGTCTCCGGCGGTTTGCACGGTGTAGGTGTGTCGGTGGTGAACGCTCTGTCCGAAGAGCTGATCCTGACTGTTCGCCGTAGCGGCAAGATCTGGGAACAGACCTACGTGCATGGTGTTCCACAAGAACCGATGAAAATCGTTGGCGACAGTGAATCCACCGGTACGCAGATCCATTTCAAGCCTTCGGCAGAAACCTTCAAGAATATTCACTTCAGCTGGGACATCCTGGCCAAGCGTATTCGTGAACTGTCGTTCCTTAACTCCGGTGTGGGTATCGTCCTCAAGGACGAGCGCAGCGGCAAGGAAGAGTTGTTCAAGTACGAAGGCGGCTTGCGTGCGTTCGTTGAATACCTGAACACCAACAAGACTGCGGTCAACCAGGTGTTCCACTTCAACATCCAGCGTGAAGACGGCATCGGCGTTGAAATCGCCCTGCAGTGGAACGACAGCTTCAACGAGAACCTGTTGTGCTTCACCAACAACATTCCACAGCGCGACGGCGGTACTCACTTGGTGGGTTTCCGTTCCGCACTGACGCGTAACCTGAACACCTACATCGAAGCGGAAGGCTTGGCCAAGAAGCACAAAGTGGCCACTACCGGTGACGATGCGCGTGAAGGCCTGACGGCGATTATCTCGGTGAAAGTGCCGGATCCAAAGTTCAGTTCCCAGACCAAAGACAAGCTGGTGTCTTCCGAAGTGAAGACCGCAGTGGAACAGGAGATGGGCAAGTACTTCTCCGACTTCCTGCTGGAAAACCCGAACGAAGCCAAGCTGGTCGTCGGCAAGATGATCGACGCGGCGCGTGCCCGTGAAGCGGCGCGTAAAGCCCGTGAGATGACCCGCCGTAAAGGCGCGTTGGATATCGCCGGCCTGCCGGGCAAACTGGCTGACTGCCAGGAGAAGGACCCTGCCCTCTCCGAACTGTACCTGGTGGAAGGTGACTCTGCTGGCGGTTCCGCCAAGCAGGGTCGTAACCGTCGCACCCAGGCTATCCTGCCGTTGAAGGGTAAGATCCTCAACGTCGAGAAGGCCCGCTTCGACAAGATGATTTCCTCTCAGGAAGTCGGCACCTTGATCACGGCGTTGGGCTGCGGTATTGGCCGCGATGAGTACAACATCGACAAACTGCGTTACCACAACATCATCATCATGACCGATGCTGACGTCGACGGTTCGCACATCCGTACCCTGCTGCTGACCTTCTTCTTCCGTCAGTTGCCGGAGCTGATCGAGCGTGGCTACATCTACATCGCTCAGCCGCCGTTGTACAAAGTGAAAAAGGGCAAGCAAGAGCAGTACATCAAAGACGACGACGCCATGGAAGAGTACATGACGCAGTCGGCCCTGGAAGATGCCAGCCTGCACTTGAACGACGAAGCCCCGGGCATTTCCGGTGAGGCGCTGGAGCGTTTGGTTAACGACTTCCGCATGGTAATGAAGACCCTCAAGCGTCTGTCGCGCCTGTACCCTCAGGAGCTGACCGAGCACTTCATCTACCTGCCTTCCGTGAGCCTGGAGCAGTTGGGCGATCACGCCCACATGCAGAATTGGCTGGCTCAGTACGAAGTACGTCTGCGCACCGTCGAGAAGTCTGGCCTGGTTTACAAAGCCAGCTTGCGTGAAGACCGTGAACGTAACGTGTGGCTGCCGGAGGTTGAACTGATCTCCCACGGCCTGTCGAACTACGTCACCTTCAACCGCGACTTCTTCGGCAGCAACGACTACAAGACCGTGGTTACCCTCGGCGCGCAATTGAGCACCCTGTTGGACGACGGTGCTTACATCCAGCGTGGCGAGCGTAAGAAAGCGGTCAAGGAGTTCAAGGAAGCCCTGGACTGGTTGATGGCTGAAAGCACCAAGCGCCACACCATCCAGCGATACAAAGGTCTGGGCGAGATGAACCCGGATCAACTGTGGGAAACCACCATGGATCCTGCTCAGCGTCGCATGCTGCGCGTGACCATCGAAGACGCCATTGGCGCAGACCAGATCTTCAACACCCTGATGGGTGATGCGGTCGAGCCTCGCCGTGACTTCATCGAGAGCAACGCCTTGGCGGTGTCCAACCTGGACTTCTGATCAGGCTACCCGCTAAAACAAAAAGGCCAACGCTAAGCGTTGGCCTTTTTTATTGGGTGAAACTTAAGCGTTTTACAATTGCTCCACGTGGAACATCAGCGTTTTTAACCTTGGGCAGCCGCCACACTCTCCAACCGATAGCCGTACCCGTAGATGGTCAGCAGCTGCCAACCCCGGTCGGCGGTCAGCCCCAGCTTGTTACGCAGCCGATAAATATGTGTATCCAGTGGCCGTGAGGAGACCATTTCTTCATGGCTCCAAAACCGCTCATACAGGTATTCCCGAGACAGTGGCCGAGCCAGGTTGGCGAACAAGCAACTGGCCAGGCGGTATTCACGCTCAGTGAGATTGATCGGCTTACCCGCGCGCGTCACCGTCAGTTCGGCATCATCAAAGGTCAGGTCGTTGAAACTCTGCACCTCATTAGTCGCTGGCTTTTGCAGCCCATGGCGGCGTAGCACGGCGTTGACCCGAGCCTTGAGTTCGTTTGGCCGAAACGGCTTGCTGACGTAATCATCCGCCCCGCTGTTGAGTGCGGTGACGATATCGCTCTCGGCATCGCGGCTGGTCAACATGATTACGGCGGGTGGTGAGTCCATGTGCTCGCGGGTCCAGCGCAACAATGCGATGCCTGTGATGTCCGGCAGTTGCCAGTCGAGGATCAACAGGTCAAAGGTTTCGCGGCGCAGTTGGCGCAGCAGGTCTTCACCGCGTTCGAAGAAATGCAGGGACCAGGGTTGCTCTGCGGTGCTGGGGATCTGTCGCAGCGTCTGTTCAACCCGACGCAATTCAGCGGGTTCGTCGTCCAGTATTGCGACACGCATGGGTGGGTCCTTTCTACAAAAAATACGACAGCCGACGGTCTGTTCAATCGCGTAGGTAATGCACAGATGCCTGTGGTTGAATCTGAATAATTATGGCCAGACTCAATGCTCACAGGATCTATCGGTACGCTGATATCAAAGGGCCGTAAACCCGTTTAAAGTCTTGCGTACCTACCAGGCGAAAGATACCGGCTCCTACCCTTGAGGAAAAGGATCAGCCGACACATGCGCTGCCGTAGACCTGTATGTGCTGAGGTCAGATGCCGTCTGAAACTACTCGGGTGATGAGCTCCATGACCTGTTCTGCCTATCGATTATGCTGTGCCCTACCCGCGTTACTGGCCCTGGTCATCAGTACAGCTCAGGCTGCAACGCCCTATCGCCCTGCTTATATTGACGAGCCGTTCCTGTGCCGTGCGCACCCGTTGCCAGCAGTTGTGCAGCATTTGACGGGTGAAGCCTGGAAGCTCGATGCCAAAGGCGGGGCGCAGCATCTACTGGAAGGGATGAGCATTGATGAGCAAGAAGGCGTGAAGACTTCGACATCGGCTTTCGTCAGCCTGCGCCTGGGTGATGGTTCCAGTGTGGTGCTGCCCTCCAGTTCACAGGTGCGTCTGCACCTGGTGCAAAAACAGGCGATTCCCCAGGTCATTCTGGAACAGGGCCAGGTCGAGACCTATGTGATCAAACGGGCCAGTGACTACGACCGTTTTCAGATCGTGACGCCCGTCGGCGTTCTGGGCGTGCGTGGCACGCACTTTCGCGTGCGCAATGACGGCGAGCAATCCGTGCTGGAGGTGCTGAATGGCCAGGTAGCGGTTAACCGTGCAGCAGGCAGCGCCGCAGCCGAAGTGAAGGTGGACGCACGCCAAGGTCTGCTGATCAGACAACAAGGTGAACTCAAGCCCGTGGCGCTTTTGCCCGCACCTGTATTAATCGGCCAGGATGGCCAAAAAGGTCAGTCGCCAGTCTGGAGCCTGTACCTGCGGCCATTACCCGGTGCACAGCGCTACCGCGCCCAAGTCGCGACCGACTCAGCCTTTATGAACATCAAGCAGGAAAACTTTTCCAGTGAGCCGAAAATGCGCTTCACTGGGCTCAAAGCATCGTTTTACCACGTGCGTTTGTCCGCCTACGACGCGCTGGGCCTGGAGGGAGAAACCGGGGTCTATGACATTTTCTATTACCCACCCGCCACTCAGGCACAGGCCAGTGGTGGTTAACCCATGATGCTTTGGCGCAAGGCCGAGAAACGCCAGCCCACTCATGCCCAGCGCTTGTTCCACGGCCTGGTGCGCGAGTGGTTGTGGATAGGTTTGCTGTTATTGCCAATGACGGCCTACCTCTCGTTGAGCCCGGGCCTGGCGCTGAACAACCCGCTGTATGACAGCCTCAGGCGCCTGGCGCCGTTGCCGGTAGACCCGCGCATCGTGCTGGTGACCATTGACGATCCTAGCCTGAAAGAGTTGGGTCGCTGGCCCTGGCCGCGCAGTTTGCACGCCGACCTGATCGACCGCCTGAGCGCCGCGCAGCCAGCGGCCATCCTCTTCGATGTGATCTTCAGTGAGCCCGGTGTGCCTGCCAACGACCAACGCCTCGCAGCCGCCGTGTGCAACGCCGGCAACGTGGTACTGCCGTTGCTGCGTGAGGAAGCGGCGAACTACAGCACGCCGGACGCGCAAATGTTGCCGCTGCTCAAGTGTGCTAAAGGTCTCGGGCATATCAATGTTGAAGCCGACAGTGACGGCGTGGTGCGCAGCCTGTTTATGCGTGAAGGTCCACCCGGTGACACCACGCCGCAGTTGGCGTGGGTGGCCTATGCATTGAGCGGCCAGGCCTCTGAGATGCCAGGGGAACCCCAGCAACCGATTAACCCGTCCTGGCACCGGGAGCACGCCATTCGGATCCCGTTCATCGCTGCCGACACCCGCTTTCCTACGGTCTCCTACGCCAGCGTTATACGCGGTGAGGTCGAACCTGAACGGCTGCGGGGTCGGCTTATTCTGGTAGGCGCCACTGCGTCCGGCATGGGCGATCGTTTCGTCACCCCACTCTCCTCGACTGTCGGCACCACGGCGGGTGTTGAGATCCAGGCCAACGTGCTCAACGGCCTGCTGCAAGGGCGCAGCATCGTTGATCTACCCGGCGCGGTGTCGGCCTTGATGGCGACTGCCTGGGTGGCATTGTTACTGGGCCTGTTGTTGTATCGCCCACGCTACGCGCTCTGGATGACCCTGGGCTGCATGGCCACCGCATTGCTCGGCGCGTGGGTGTTGCTGCGCCAGGGCCACTGGTGGTCACCGGCCGCGTGCCTGATTGGTTTGCTGCTCAGCTACCTGATATGGAATTGGCGGCGCCTCAGCGTGATCCTGGCCTACTTCGGCTGGGAGCTTGCGCGGCTGGATAACGAACCCAAAGTACTGCCCGAGCGTCGTCGTGCGCCCGCGAGCAAGGGCGATGTGCTGCAAGCGCGGATCTTTGCCCTGGAACAAGCGGTAAGCCGTACACGCGATACCCGGCGGTTTATGGCCGACGGTCTGGAGTGCCTACCGGTGGCGACGCTGATTACCGATCCCAAAGGCAGCATCCTGCTGGCCAACCGGATTGCACGTGAGGTGTTCAGTAATGAGTTGGTCAACCAAAACCTCCTCGAACAACTCGGCGACCTGGGTTATCCGCCGCTGCACAATGGCGTGCGCCCTGCTCTCTCAGCGCTGGAACTCGTTGAGTTTCGCGACATCCATCAGCGCAGCCTGCGCATTGAGCTTGCCCCTTTGCTGCCGGCTGAAGGCGACGTCGCCCTCGGCTGGCTGATGAGCCTCACAGACTTGAGCAAAGAGCGCGAAGCGCAGCAGCACCGCGAAACCATGCTGCGCTTCCTGTCCCATGACCTGCGTGCGCCACACTCGGCGATCCTGGCGCTGCTGGATGTGCATGGCGGTGAGTCGCCGGTGTTTGCTCAGATCGAGCAACAGGTCAGGCGCGCGCTGAGCCTGACTGAATCCTTCGTACAACTGGCCAAAGCTGAGGCCGATGGCTACCAGTTTCAGCCCACGCTGTTTGCCATGCTGGTTATGGATGCTTTCGATCAAGTGGCGGTCATTGGCCAACTTAAAGGCATCCACCTGGTTCATGATCTGGACGAAGCCGATGAAGGCATGGTGTACGCCGATCAATCGCTGCTGACCCGAGCGTTGTTCAACGTGCTGGAGAATGCGATCAAGTATTCCCCTTCCGGTACTACCGTCACCTTGAGCCACGGCAGCGCGCAAGGATGGCTGGAATGCCGCATCAGCGATCAAGGACCCGGTATTGCGCCAGAGGATTTGCCCGAGCTATTCAGCCAATACCGACGCTTCGATTCGGCCCAAGGCAGTGAAGGTTTGGGGTTGGGGTTGACCATGGTCAAAGCTGTAGTGGAGCGCCATGGCGGTCGCATTCAGTGTGAAAGCGAGGTGGGTAAGGGTTCGACTTTCAGCCTGCAACTGCCGTTACTCGAGGATTGAAAAACGTACTTTTTCACGGTGCATAAAAAACCGGTCACAAGGACCGGTTTTTTTATGCGGGAAAAACTTATGCACGTTTTTCGCGATTTTATGAGCTTTGGAAATATGTAAGTAAATCAGCTTGTTATGAGGAAAAAACACCATTTCGCCAACAAACCGTACACAGGTTATCCACAGATCACTAAATCGCAGGTGTCTCGACTACAACCGGCTCTGGAGGCAGCGAACCCATGGCCCGTTGCTGCGCTTCATTCCACGCCTGTGCGCGGTCATTGAGTGCGGCAATGGCGCGTGGCCCTTCACCTTCGGCGTACATGGGCTCGCCAATGACCACAGTGATAGTGCCTTCACGCTTGGCCCACCCGGTCTTCGGCCAGAACTTGCCGGCGTTATGCGCAATCGGCAGCACGGGCAGATGGGCGTTGACCGCTAATGCAGTACCGCCGCGCGAGAACTTGCCCACGGTGCCAAACGGCACACGCGTACCTTCCGGGAAGATCAGCACCCAAACACCATCCTTGAGCAGCTCGTCACCCTTCTTGGCCACGTGTTTGAGCGCCGCCTTGGGGTTGTCACGGTCGATGGCGATCGGCCGCAGCATGGCCATCGCCCAGCCGAAGAACGGCACGTACAGCAGCTCACGCTTAAGCACCTGGCTCAGAGGCGAGAAGTACGCGGACAGGAAGAACGTTTCCCACGTGCTCTGGTGATTCGACAGAATCACGCAGGGCTGGTCCGGGACGTTTTCAGCGCCCTTGATCTCGAAACGGATGCCCAGGAATACCTTGGTCAGCCACAACGCACAGCGGCACCAATAGACGTTGATAAAACGATAACGCGCCTTGAACGGCAGGAACGGCGCGATAAAAAAGCTCAGGGTGCACCACAGAAACGAACTGGTGCCCAGCAGCAGGTAAAAGAAGAAGGTTCTGATGGCCTGCAAAATCGACATGGCAGCATTTACCGTTGCGGGACATGGCCCGCCTGCTAAAAGCACACTCCCGAGCAATCCTTGTTCAGGAAGTCGAGGGCGGCTAGTTGTTAATAAGTTCTGCGGCAACCGCCGCCAGATCGTCAAAAATCAGAGTGCCCACCGGCAGGTTTTTCGCCTGGGTCTTTTCGCCTTTCCCGGTCTTAACCAAAACTGGCTGAGAGTCGACGGCTTTGGCCGCCTCCAGGTCACCGAGGCTGTCCCCGACGAACCATAGCCCAGCTAACGGCACCTTGTAATGTTCTGCAATGGTTTTCAACATGCCAGGCTTGGGTTTGCGGCACTCGCAGCCCTCATCCGGCCCGTGGGGGCAGTACACCACCAGCCCCACCTCACCGCCCTGCTCGGCCACTAACGCGCGCAAACGCGCGTGCATGGCGTCCAGGGTGGCGATGTCGTAATAACCGCGGGCGATGCCGGACTGGTTGGTGGCGATGGCCACCGTCCAGCCGGCTTTGCTCAACTGCGCGATGGCCTCGATCGAGCCGGGCAGTGGAATCCATTCCGCCACCGACTTGATGTAAGCGTCGGAGTCGTAATTGATCACCCCGTCCCGATCGAGAATCAGCAGTTTCAACATGGTCAGCCCAGTACAGAAATGTCAGCGATGTTGATGAACAAGCCGCGCAGGCGTGCCAGCATGGCGTAGCGGTTTTTCCGCACACCAGCATCTTCTGCATTGATCATCACCGCTTCAAAGAACGCATCCACCGGCTCACGCAAGGTGGCCAGGCGCGCCAGTGCTTCGGCGTAATTGCGTTCGGCGAGCAGCGGCTTCACCGCGTTTTCCGCTTTGGCGATGGCCGAGTTCAGCGAGAACTCCTTGGCATCGGCAAACAGGCCAGGGTCGACTTCGGCATTGCCGAGGTTGTCGGCCTTGCTCAGCAGGTTCGACACACGCTTGTTCACGGCGGCCAGAGCCTCGGCTTCCGGCAGCTTGCGGAAGGCTTGTACGGCCTGTACGCGCTGATCGAAGTCCAACGCCGAGCCCGGTTGCAGGGCACGTACCGACAGGTAGACGGAAACGTCCACGCCTTCGTCTTCATAACGCGCACGCAGGCGGTCGAACACAAACTCCAGCACTTGCTCGGCCAACCCGGCTTGCTTGACCTTGGCGCCAAACTGGCCGACTGCAAACACCACGGCCTGGGTCAGGTCGAGGTCGAGCTTTTTGTCGATCAGGATACGCAGCACGCCCAAAGCCGCACGGCGCAGGGCATACGGGTCTTTGCTGCCGGTAGGCAACATGCCGATACCGAAGATACCGACGAGGGTGTCCAGCTTGTCAGCGATGGCCACGGCCGCACCGGTCAAGGTGCTCGGCAGCTCAGCGCCAGCGCCGCGCGGCATGTACTGCTCGTTCAGAGCCAGGGCCACATCGTCCGGCTCGCCGTCGTTGAGGGCGTAGTAGTAACCGGCAACGCCTTGCATCTCCGGGAACTCGCCGACCATTTCGGTGGCCAGGTCGCACTTGGACAGCAAGCCAGCGCGGGCTGCCCAGGCAGCGTCACCGCCAATGCGTGGGGCAATGTAGGCGGCCAGCTTGGAAACGCGCACGGCCTTGTCGTAGACGCTGCCGAGTTTTTCCTGGAACACCACGTTTTGCAGGCGCAGGTTGAAGTCTTCTAGCTTCTGCTTCTTGTCTTGCTTGAAGAAGAACTCGGCGTCAGTCAGGCGCGGGCGCACGACTTTCTCGTTACCGGCGATGATCTGCTGCGGGTCTTTGCTTTCGATGTTGGCCACGGTGATAAAACGCGGCAGCAGCTTACCGTCCACATCCAGCAGGCAGAAATACTTCTGGTTGTCCTGCATGGTGGTGATCAGCGCTTCTTGCGGCACGTCGAGGAAACGCTCCTCGAACGAGCACACCAGCGGCACCGGCCATTCAACCAGCGCGGTCACTTCGTCGAGCAGGCTTGGCGGCACGATGGCGGTGCCTTCCTGCAGGCGGGCCAGCTCTTCGGTGCGCTTGCTGATCAGCTCGCGACGCTCGTTGGCATCGGCCAGCACGTAAGCGGCACGCAGGTCGGCGGCGTAGTTGGCCGGCGAGGTGATGCGCACGGCTTCTGGATGGTGGAAGCGGTGACCACGGGAATCACGGCCAGCCTTCTGGGCGAGGATCGTGCAGTCGATGACTTGGTCACCGAGCAACATCACCAGCCACTGAGTTGGGCGCACGAACTCTTCCTTGCGAGCACCCCAGCGCATGCGCTTGGGGATAGGCAAGTCGTTCAGGGAGTCTTCAACGATGGTCGGCAACAGGCTTGCCGTTGGCTTGCCGGTGATGACCTGGCTGAAGCGCAGTTTCGGGCCGCTCTGGTCGATCTCGCTCAGCTCGACGCCACACTTCTTGGCAAAACCAAGGGCGGCTTGAGTCGGATTGCCTTCAGCATCAAAAGCCGCCTGGCGCGGTGGGCCGTCGAGGTTGATGCTGCGGTCCGGCTGCTGGGTTTCCAGCGCGGTCAGCAACACCGCCAGGCGACGTGGCGCGGCGTAGACTTTTTTCGCGGCGAACTTCAGGCCAGCGCTGTGCAGGCCTTTTTCGATACCGGCCAGGAACGCATCGGCCAGGGTGTTCAGTGCCTTGGGTGGCAGCTCTTCGGTGCCCAGTTCAACCAGGAAATCTTGAGCACTCATTGTGCAGCCTCCAGCTTAGCCAACACTTCATCACGCAGGTCCGGGGTTGCCATCGGGAAGCCCAGCTTGGCGCGAGCCAGCAGGTAGGCTTGGGCGACGGAACGCGCCAGGGTGCGTACACGCAGGATGTATTGCTGGCGCGCGGTCACCGAGATGGCACGGCGGGCGTCCAGCAGGTTGAAGGTATGGGAAGCCTTCAACACCATTTCATAGCTCGGCAACGGCAGCGGCTGGTCGAGTTCGATCAGGCGCTTGGCTTCGCTTTCATAGAAGTCGAACAGTTCGAACAGCTTGTCGACGTTGGCGTGTTCGAAGTTGTAAGTGGATTGCTCCACTTCGTTCTGGTGGAACACGTCGCCGTAGGTGACTTTGCCGAACGGGCCGTCAGCCCACACCAGGTCGTAGACCGAATCCACGCCTTGCAGGTACATGGCCAGGCGCTCGAGACCGTAGGTGATCTCGCCGGTCACCGGGTAGCACTCGATGCCGCCGGCTTGCTGGAAGTACGTGAACTGCGTCACTTCCATGCCATTGAGCCAGACTTCCCAGCCCAGGCCCCAGGCGCCCAAAGTTGGCGATTCCCAGTTGTCTTCGACGAAACGGATGTCGTGCACCAGTGGGTCCAGGCCGACATGTTTCAGCGAGCCCAGGTACAGCTCCTGGAAGTTATCCGGGTTCGGCTTCAATACCACCTGGAACTGGTAGTAGTGCTGCAGACGGTTCGGGTTTTCGCCGTAGCGGCCGTCAGTCGGGCGACGACTGGGCTGCACATAAGCGGCGTTCCAGGTTTCCGGGCCGATGGCCCGCAGGAATGTAGCGGTGTGGAAAGTGCCGGCGCCTACTTCCATATCGTAGGGCTGAAGTACCACACAACCTTGCTCGGCCCAGTATTGCTGGAGGGCGAGGATCAAGTCTTGGAAGGTACGCACGGCTGGCGTAGGCTGGCTCACGAAATTCACCTGTTACTTGGGCTGCGATTTAAAGAGCGGGAGTATACCCGATTCGGCCCTGCCACCACTCCCTGGAGCCTTATGCCACGCTGCTTTTGGTGTTCTGAAGATCCGCTGTACATGGCTTATCACGATCAGGAGTGGGGAACGCCGCTGCGCGATGCGCAGGGTTTGTTCGAGTTGCTTTTGCTCGAAGGGTTCCAGGCGGGCCTGTCCTGGATCACCGTTTTACGCAAACGCGAGCATTATCGAAAGGTCTTGTTCGGCTTTGATGCGCAGCGTTTGGCCAGGCTGACCGATGCTGAAATCGAAGCACTGATGCTCGATCCAGGCATCGTGCGTAACCGCCTAAAGCTCAACGCCACCCGCCGCAACGCCGCCGCCTGGCTGGCGCTGGAAGATCCGGTGGGGTTGCTCTGGTCCTTTGTTGGCGGCGTGCCCAAGGTCAATCACTTTACCGATCGTAGCCAAGTCCCGGCGATTACCCCCGAGGCTGAAGCCATGAGTAAAGCGTTGAAAAAAGCCGGTTTCACCTTCGTCGGCCCGACCATCTGCTACGCGTTCATGCAGGCCTCGGGCATGGTCATGGACCACACTCAGGACTGCGACCGTTACGCGGACTTGGCCAACGCCGGTTAGAATGCCCGCTTTGCGCACCACACACGATCAGGAGTGACCTGTGGAAAAGTTTAAAGGCGCCTTGCTGGTAGGCGCTCTTCGGTTGTTTGCCCTGCTGCCCTGGCGCGCTGTCCAGGCCGTCGGCACGGCGATTGGCTGGATCATGTGGAAAACCCCCAACCGCTCCCGCGACACGGTGCGGATCAACCTCTCCAAATGCTTCCCGGACATGGACCCGGCCGCCCGCGAGCGTCTGGTGGGCCAAAGCCTGATGGACATCGGCAAGTCGCTGACCGAAAGCGCTTGCGCCTGGATCTGGCCGGCACAGCGTTCCATCGACCTGGTGCGCGAAGTCGAAGGCCTGGAAGTGCTGCATGAGGCATTGGCCTCGGGCAAAGGCGTGGTTGGTATCACCAGCCACCTGGGCAACTGGGAAGTGTTGAACCACTTCTATTGCAACCAGTGCAAACCGATCATTTTCTACCGCCCGCCCAAGCTCAAGGCGGTGGATGAGTTGCTGCAAAAACAGCGGGTGCAGTTGGGTAACCGCGTGGCGGCGTCCACCAAGGAAGGCATCCTCAGTGTGATCAAGGAAGTGCGCAAAGGTGGTCAGGTGGGTATTCCGGCTGACCCGGAGCCGGCGGAATCTGCGGGCATCTTCGTGCCGTTTTTCGCCACCCAGGCGCTGACCAGCAAGTTTGTGCCGAACATGCTCGCAGGCCACAAGGCTGTTGGCGTGTTCCTGCATGCCCTGAGGCTGCCGGACGGTTCGGGTTACAAAGTGATTCTGGAAGCAGCGCCGGAAGATATGTACAGCACCGACACGGCTACCTCCTGCGCGGCGATGAGCAAGGTGGTGGAGCGTTATGTCGGCGCCTACCCGAGCCAGTACATGTGGAGCATGAAGCGCTTCAAGAAACGCCCGCCGGGTGAAGAGCGCTGGTACTGACCACGTGATCGTTCCCACGCTCCGCGTGGGAACGCCGCCTGTGACGCTCCGCGTCACGGTTTTAAGGGCAGGCGCAGAGCGCCCAGGGCTGCATTCCCACGCAGAGCGTGGGAACGATCATAAACTCGGTTTTTCAGCCATACCGAGGTGATGCTATCGCAGGCAAGCCAGCTCCCACAGGGATCAATTCAGGCCAGGCGATCGAGTTTCTTCAGGAACACCGTCATCTCTTTTTCAGCCTGTTTGTCGCCATGTGCCAGGGCTGCTTCTATGCCCTTTTCCCAAGCTAACCGTGCTGCAGCGTTATCACCCTGCCCTTGCTGAGCCTTGCCCAACAGCTTCCACGCCGCCGAATACTTCGGGTCGAACTCGACGCATTTCTGCAAATGCTCGGCCGCCTTGGCGTTGTCCTTCAAGTCCAGATAACCCTTGCCCAAGCCAAAGCGCAGCAATGAATTATCCACACCCTTGGCGAGCATTTTTTCCAGGGATTCGAGCATTTATTATCACCTTGAGCGAAAAAAGGCTGTTGTGGCGAGGGAGCTTGCTCCCGTTGGATTGCGCAGCAGTCCCCCAACATTTTGCGAGCGCTTCGCACTCGAGCGGGAGCAAGCTCCCTCGCCACAATGAAATATTCCTGCCTAGAAAAAACTCAGCCCCACGTGAAACAGCTTCTCCACATCGCGAATATGCTTTTTATCCACAAGGAACAGAATCACATGGTCACCCGTAGCGATCATCGTGTCGTCATGGGCGATGATCACTTCTTCATCACGAATAATCGCACCAATGGTGGTGCCCGGCGGCAGGCCGATATCGCGGATCGCCTTGCCGATCACTTTGCTCGACTTTGAATCACCATGGGCAATCGCTTCGATGGCTTCTGCCGCGCCCCGGCGCAGGGAGTGCACGCTGACGATATCGCCACGGCGCACGTGGGCCAGCAAGGTGCCGATGGTGGCCAACTGCGGGCTGATGGCGATGTCGATGTCGCCGCCCTGGATCAGGTCGACGTAGGCCGGGTTGTTGATGATGGTCATCACCTTCTTCGCCCCCAGCCGCTTGGCCAGCAACGAGGACATGATGTTGGCCTCGTCGTCGTTGGTCAGGGCCAGGAAGATATCGGCGTCGGCGATGTTTTCTTCCATCAGCAGGTCACGGTCCGAGGCGCTGCCTTGCAAGACCACGGTGCTGTCGAGGGTATCGGACAAATGCCGGCAGCGCGCCGGGTTCATCTCGATGATCTTGACCTGGTAGCGGCTCTCGATGGCCTCGGCCAAGCGCTCGCCGATCTGCCCGCCGCCGGCAATGACGATGCGTTTGTAGCTCTCATCGAGTCGACGCATTTCGCTCATCACTGCACGAATATTCGCTTTGGCAGCGATGAAAAACACTTCGTCGTCCGCTTCGATCACCGTATCGCCCTGGGGCAGGATCGGCCGGTCGCGACGGAAAATCGCCGCCACGCGGGTTTCCACATTCGGCATGTGTTCGCGCAGTTGGCGCAGTTGCTGGCCCACCAGCGGACCGCCGTAATAAGCCTTTACCGCCACCAGTTGCGCCTTGCCTTCGGCAAAGTCGATCACCTGCAAGGCACCGGGAATTTCGATCAGGCGCTTGATGTAGTGGGTCACCACTTGTTCAGGGCTGATCAGCACATCCACCGGAATCGCATCGTTGTCGAACAGACCGGCGCGGGTCAGGTAGGCGGCTTCGCGCACGCGGGCGATCTTGGTGGGCGTGTGAAACAGGGTATGGGCGACTTGGCAGGCGACCATGTTGGTCTCGTCACTGTTGGTCACCGCCACCAGCATATCGGCATCGTCGGCACCGGCCTGGCGCAGCACCGTCGGGAATGACGCGCGGCCTTGCACGGTACGGATGTCCAGGCGGTCGCCCAGGTTGCGCAGGCGCTCGCTGTCGGTGTCGACCACGGTGATGTCGTTGGCTTCGCTGGCCAAATGTTCGGCCAGTGTGCCGCCGACCTGCCCTGCACCAAGGATGATGATTTTCATCCGGTCACTCCCTTAAACCCATTAGCCGCGCGCGGCAGCAATCTTGATCAGTTTGGCGTAATAGAAGCCATCGTGTCCGCCTTCCTGCGCGAGCAGTTGGCGGCCGTGGGGCTGCTTGATACCGGCCGCCGTGGCGAGGTCCAGCTCCCGTGCGCCACTGGTGCGGGCGAGGAAGGCTTGGATCACCTCGGTATTTTCTGTCGGCAGCGTGGAGCACGTGGCGTAGAGCAGGATGCCGCCGACTTCCAGCGTTGGCCACATTGCATCGAGCAGTTCGCCTTGCAGCACGGCCAGGGCGGCGATGTCGTCGGGTTGGCGGGTGAGCTTGATATCCGGGTGACGGCGGATCACGCCAGTGGCGGAACATGGCGCGTCGAGCAGGATGCGCTGGAACGGCTTGCCGTCCCACCACGTGGCGGTGTCGCGGCCGTCGGCGGCGATCAGCTCGGCGCTCAGGCCCAGGCGTGCAAGGTTTTCACGCACGCGCACAAGGCGCTTGGCTTCCAGGTCGACGGCGACTACACCGGCCAGGTCTTTTTCGACTTCCAGAATGTGACACGTCTTACCGCCCGGCGCGCAGCAGGCGTCCAGTACGCGTTGGCCTGGGGCCAGGTCGAGCAGGTCGGCGGCCAATTGTGCGGCTTCGTCCTGCACGCTGATCCAGCCTTCGGCAAAGCCCGGCAGGCTGCGCACGTCGGTGGCCGCTTCCAGCACGATGCCGTCGACGCTGTACACGCACGGCGCGGCGCTGATGCCGGCACCGGTGAGCAATTGCAGGTAGGCGTCACGGCTGTGGTGGCGACGGTTGACCCGCAAAATCATCGGCGGGTGCGCATTGTTGGCGGCGCAAATGGCTTCCCATTGCTCGGGCCAGAAGGCTTTCAGGGATTTTTGCAGCCAGCGCGGGTGCGCTGTGCGCACCACCGGGTCATGTTTCAGTTCGGCCAGCAGCGCTTCGCTTTCACGCTGGGCGCGACGCAGTACGGCATTGAGCAAGGCCTTGGCCCACGGCTTCTTCAGCTTGTCGGCGCAGCCGACGGTTTCACCGATGGCGGCATGCGCGGGCACGCGGGTGTAGAGCAGTTGATAAAGGCCGACCAGCAGCAGCGCCTCTACATCGGCGTCGGCGGCCTTGAACGGCTTTTGCAGCAGCTTGGCCGCCAGGGCCGACAAGCGCGGCTGCCAGCGGGCGGTGCCAAAGGCCAGGTCCTGGGTGAAACCGCGATCACGGTCTTCAACCTTGTCCATTTGTGTAGGCAACGAACTGTTCAGCGAAGCCTTGCCGTTGAGTACGGCAGCGAGCGCCTTGGCGGCGGCCAGACGCGGGTTCATTGAGCGACCGCCCCGAGAACCGTGCCCAAGGCAAATTTCTCACGACGGCTGTTGAACAAGTCGCTGAAATTAAGCGCCTTGCCGCCGGGCAATTGCAGGCGGGTCAGGCACAGCGCCTGTTCACCGCAGGCGACCAACAGGCCGTCCTTGCTGGCGCCGATGATTTCACCCGGAGCACCTTTGCCATCCACCAAGGTGGCGGCCAGCACTTTCAACGCTTCGCCATTGAGGGTGCTGTGGCAGATCGGCCACGGGTTGAAGGCACGCACCAGGCGTTCCAGCTCAACGGCCGGGAGGTTCCAGTCGATACGCGCTTCGCCTTTATTCAGTTTGTGTGCGTAGGTGGCGAGGCTGTCGTCCTGTACTTCGCCTTCCAGCGTGCCGGCCGCCAGGCCAGCGATGGCCTGGATCACGGCGGGCGGGCCAAGTTCGGCCAAGCGGTCGTGCAGGCTGCCGCCCGTGTCTTCAGCCGTGATTGGGGTGGCAACCTTGAGCAGCATCGGGCCGGTATCCAGACCCGCCTCCATGCGCATCACGGTCACACCGCTTTCAAGGTCACCGGCTTCGACGGCGCGCTGGATCGGCGCCGCACCGCGCCAACGCGGCAGCAACGAAGCGTGGCTGTTGATGCAGCCCAGGCGCGGGATATCCAGCACGACTTGGGGCAGGATCAAACCGTAAGCCACTACCACCAGCAAGTCGGGCTTCAACGCCGCCAGTTCCGCCTGGGCATCGGCATTGCGCAGGGTTGGCGGTTGCAGCACAGGGATGTTGTGCTCAAGCGCCAACTGCTTGACCGGGCTTGGCATCAGTTTTTGCCCGCGACCGGCCGGGCGATCCGGCTGGGTGTACACCGCCACGATGTCATAAGGGCTGGCAAGCAGCGCCTTGAGGTGTTCGGCAGCGAATTCGGGAGTGCCGGCAAAAACAATGCGCAGTGGCTCGGTCATGGGAGTTCTCGGTTAAAAACAGTCACAAAAGAAAAAGGCTTGCCGCAGCAAGCCTTTGGAAGAAGGGCATCAAGCTTGCTGGCGATGCTTTTTTTCCAGCTTCTTCTTGATCCGGTCGCGTTTAAGCGTGGACAGGTAATCAACAAACAGCTTGCCGTTGAGGTGGTCGCATTCATGCTGAATGCACACTGCCAGCAAGCCTTCGGCGATCAGTTCGTAGGGCTTGCCGTCACGGTCCAGGGCCTTGATCTTCACGCGCAGCGGGCGTTCGACGTTCTCGTAGAACTCCGGCACTGACAGGCAGCCTTCCTGGTATTCGCCCATCTCTTCGGTCAGCGGTTCGAACTCGGGGTTGATAAACACCCGCGGCTCGCTGCGATCTTCCGACAGGTCCATGACCACGACGCGCTGATGCACGTTGACCTGGGTCGCGGCGAGGCCGATGCCCGGGGCTTCATACATTGTTTCAAACATGTCATCGACCAACTGACGAACCTTGTCGTCCACTACGGCCACCGGTTTGGCGATCGTGCGCAGGCGCGAGTCGGGAAATTCGAGGATGTTCAAAATAGCCATAAGCGTAATTGCTGCACATGTGAGGTAGAGGCAAATCGGCGTTGGGATGGACCCAGACCGCCGGTGTGAAAGGTTCGAAAGCCGCTAAGGCTCTGGCATTTCACGCGAACGCACATAATAAAGGAGATTGACCCCATGAGGAAATCGCTACTCGTCTTGCTGTTGTGGGCGCCGCTCGCCATGGCCCTGGTTTCCCAGCCCGGCCCGCGCCTGGAACAGGCGACGCAACAGGCCATCCGCCACTTCTTGCTGCACAACCGCATTTTCGATACACCCCAGGACCTGGACAACGCCCCTTACATTGTTGCCGCCGACGCGGGGCGAGTCCTGGGCGCCAACGGTGAGCGCGTGCATGCCCGCGGTGACCTGGACCCGGCCCAGCCGGACTATGGGATCTTTCGTCGCGGCAAAACCTACACCGACCCGCAAACCCAGGAGCTGCTGGGCATCAATGCCGACGACATCGGCAGCGCACGCTTTGTATTGGCGGGCGACCTCAGCACCCTGGCCGTGCAAAGGGTGACCCAGGAAGTGCGCCCAGGCGACCGCTTGCTACGTGCCGAACCGCCCGTCGAATGGGCTAACCGGGAGCCTGTGCCTTTCATCGAAGGGCATATTATCGATATTCCCAAGGGTGTCACCCAGATCGGCGTAATGGATGCCGTGACCTTGAACAAGGGCCGCCGTGACGGTCTGGCCGAAGGCCACCTGCTCACGGTGATCAAGGCCGGCGTGAGCGTACGCGACAGCCTCTCTGGCGCCCCGGCCCAACTCCCCGATGAAGATGCTGGCACGCTGCTGGTGTTTCGCACCTACGAAAAACTCAGTTATGGCCTGGTGCTCAGAGCCTCGCGTTCACTCGCGGTCATGGATCGATTCGAGACTGCCCGACAAACGCAATAAATAGCCTGCTAAATAAGTTACCAACAGAGTTATCCACAGCTTGTTCAGATCAAGGACGATCAAATGTATCCGACAAACAGCCCTGAAATTTCCCCTGCAGAACTGGAAGCCCGACTACGCTTGCACAGGCTGCCGGAACTGGGCCCCAAGCGTTTTCGCGTATTGATTGACGCATTTGGTTCTGCCTCCAAGGCCATCAGCGCCCCGGCGAGTGCCTGGCGTTCTCTCGGGTTGCCACCCATTAGCGCCGATGCCAGGCGCAGCCCTGAAATTCGAGATGGCGCCAGTGATGCGCTCGCATGGTTGGAGCGCCCGGCCCAGCATTTACTGATGTGGGACCAGCCTGAGTACCCTGCGTTACTGGCGCAGATCGACGATGCACCGCCGTTATTATTCGTTGCCGGCGAGCCAAGCATTCTCGAAAAGCCGCAGTTGGCCATGGTCGGCAGTCGCCGTGCATCACGCCCTGGGATGGACACTGCCGCCGCCTTTTCGCGCAGCCTGGCAAGCGCCGGTTTTGTCATCACCAGTGGCTTGGCCTTGGGCATCGACGGTGCTGCGCACCAAGCGGCATTAGATGTCGGGGGGCAGACAATCGGCGTGCTTGGCACCGGCCTCGAAAATTTTTATCCACAACGCCACCGCCAGCTCGCCGCCGCGATGATTGCCCAGGGCAGCGCGGTGGTTTCCGAGTTTCCGCTGGACGCCGCGCCCCAGGCCGCCAACTTTCCACGGCGCAACCGGATTATCAGCGGCCTGTCGCTGGGGGTGCTGGTGGTGGAAGCCAGCATGGCCAGTGGTTCGCTGATCACCGCCAAGCTTGCCGCCGAGCAAGGGCGTGAGGTGTATGCGATTCCGGGCTCCATTCATCATCCGGGCGCCAAGGGCTGCCATCAGTTGATTCGCGACGGTGCGACGCTGGTGGAGTCCATCGAGCACATCCTGGACGGCTTGCGCGGTTGGCAGGCGTTGTCCCGCCCGGCGCCGATGCCGGTCACCCATCCGCTGGTGGCGCTGTTGCACGCGGCGCCCCTCACCAGCGAGGCCTTGGCGATTGCCAGCGGGCGGCCGTTGTCCCACACACTGGCGGCGCTTACCGAGCTTGAGCTTGAGGGCCAGGTGATCTGCGAAAGCGGGCGCTGGCTTGCGCGCGGCCCGCTTATGTAATTAGTTTTTGCAAAGAACATCGGTAAACTGCCCACAGCTTTAGTCCGGAGAGTGAGCAATGGTCAACAGGTGGCGTGTGCTGGAAGCCGCACGAGAAATTCGCGCAGGCGCGGTGATTGCCTATCCGACCGAAGCGGTCTGGGGCCTGGGCTGCGACCCGTGGAATGAAGACGCGGTGGACCGGCTGCTGGCGATCAAGAATCGCTCGGTCGACAAGGGGCTGATCCTGGTGGCGGACAATATCCGTCAGTTCGATTTTCTGTTTGAAGACTTCCCGGACACCTGGATCGACCGCATGGCCAGCACCTGGCCGGGGCCGAATACCTGGCTGGTGCCGCATCAGGGCATGTTGCCGGAATGGGTGACCGGTGTGCATGACACCGTGGCGCTGCGGGTCAGCGATCATCCGTTGGTTAGGGATTTATGCGCGCAGGTGGGGCCGTTGATCTCTACCTCAGCCAACCCGCAAGGCCGCCCGGCGGCGCGTACGCGCATTCGCGTGGAGCAGTATTTCCGTGGCCAAGTGGATTTGGTGCTGGGTGGTGCCCTGGGTGGGCGCAAGAACCCCAGCCTGATTCGCGATTTGGCGACGGGTGAGGTAGTGCGGCCGTCTTGAGACCGAGGCGCGGCCATCGCGGGCAAGCCCGGCTCCCACAGGGGAGTGCATTCCAAATGTGGGAGCGGGCTTGCCCGCGATGGGGCCCTTACAAACGCGGAAGATCTTAGAGACTTATGGCAGCAAAATGGTCGACCCGGTCGTCCTGCGCCCCGACAACTCCGTCTGCGCCTTCGCCGCATCCGCCAGCGCAAACCGCTGGTTGATATCAATACGCACCTTGCCGCTCTTGATCATCGAGAACAGATCATCGGCCATCGCCTGCAAGTCTTTCGGGTTGCTGGCGTAAGTCGCCAGTGTCGGCCGAGTGACATACAACGAGCCCTTCGCCGCCAGAATCCCCAGGTTCACGCCATCCACCGCGCCCGACGCATTGCCGAAACTCACCACTAAACCCCGTGGCGCCACGCTGTCCAGCGAGGTCAGCCAGGTATCTTTGCCAACGCCGTCGTACACCACCGGGACTTTTTTGCCGTCGGTCAATTCCAGCACGCGCTGTGCGACGTTTTCCTTGCTGTAGTCGATGGTTTCCCAGGCGCCGAGGGATTTGGCCAGTGCGGCTTTTTCCGGCGAACTCACGGTGCCGATCAGCTTCACGCCCAGCGCCTTGGCCCATTGGCAGGCCAGCGAACCCACGCCACCGGCAGCGGCGTGGAACAGAATGGTTTCGCCACCCTTCAACTCGTAGGTCTGACGCAGCAGGTACTGCACGGTCAGGCCCTTGAGCATCGCGCCAGCCGCCTGTTCGAAGCTGATAGCGTCCGGCAAGTGCACCAGGTTGGCGGCAGGCAACACATGCAGTTGGCTGTACGCACCCAGTGGGCCACTGCCGTAGGCCACGCGGTCACCGACCTTGAACTGCGTGACCTCGCTGCCAACCGCATCCACCACGCCAGCGCCTTCTGCGCCAAGGCCCGATGGCAAGGCTGGCGGCGCATACAGGCCGCTGCGGAAATAGGTGTCGATGAAGTTCAGGCCGATGGCCTCGTTCCGTACACGCACCTGCTGTGGCCCAGGTTCTGCCGGGGTGTAGTCCACATACTCAAGCACTTCGGGGCCACCATGGGCGCTGAACTGGATACGTTTGGCCATCTGCACTTCTCCTGAGGTCGAATCGCGTAGCCCCCTATCCCACTCCTAAGCTTGATCTTCGTCAACTGCGGCGCGGTCGGGTGCAGTGGTATCCTGTGCGCCCATTTGCCGCCGACGCCCAATGGCCTCGCGTAGCTTTGCCCGATTCAAGGTGATGCCATGACTACCCGCACCGAGGCTGTAAAGGCCTACCTGCTTGACCTGCAAGACCGCATTTGCAGCGCCCTGGAAACCTTCGAGACGGATACTCGCTTTATCGAAGACGCCTGGACCCGGCCTGCCGGCGGCGGCGGTCGCACCCGTGTGATCGAAAACGGTTCGGTGATCGAAAAAGGCGGCGTCAACTTTTCCCACGTCTTCGGCAGCGGCCTGCCACCGTCCGCCAGCGCGCATCGCCCGGAACTGGCTGGGCGTGGCTTTGAAGCCCTCGGCGTGTCGCTGGTGATCCACCCGCACAACCCGCATGTGCCGACGTCCCACGCCAACGTGCGCTTTTTCATCGCCGAAAAAGACGGCGAAGAGCCGGTGTGGTGGTTCGGTGGCGGCTTCGACCTCACGCCCTACTACGGCAATGAAGAAGACTGCATCCACTGGCATCGCGTGGCCGAGCAGGCCTGTGCGCCGTTTGGCGCGGATGTGTATTCGCGCTACAAGGCCTGGTGCGACACCTACTTCCATATCAAGCACCGCAACGAACCGCGCGGCATCGGCGGCCTGTTCTTCGATGACTTGAACGAGTGGGGCTTTGACACCTGCTTCGCCTTCATCCGTGCCATCGGCGATGCCTACATCGACGCCTACCTGCCGATCGTGCAGCGTCGCAAGGCCATGGCTTACACCGAGCAGCAGCGCCAATTCCAGGAATTCCGTCGTGGCCGCTACGTCGAATTCAACCTGGTCTACGACCGGGGCACCCTGTTCGGCCTGCAATCGGGCGGGCGTACCGAGTCGATCCTAATGTCGCTGCCGCCGCAAGTACGCTGGAGCTACGACTGGAAAGCCGAAGCCGACAGCGAAGAAGCGCGCCTCACTGATTACTACCTGCAAGACCGCGACTGGTTGGGCCTTGCTGCGCCCAAGGCGGCTGTCTGATGGACCGTTATGTGGTGTTCGGCAACCCCATTGGCCACAGCAAGTCGCCGTTGATTCACCGCATGTTCGCCGAGCAGACCGGTGAGCAACTGGACTACAGCACCCTGCTCGCGCCGCTGGAGGATTTCACCGGCTGTGCCCGTGAGTTCTTTGCACAAGGCCGTGGCGCCAACGTCACCGTGCCGTTCAAGGAAGACGCCTACCGCCTGGCCAACAGCTTGACCGAACGCGCCCAGCGCGCAGGCGCTGTGAACACCCTGAGCAAGCTTGCCGACGGCACCTTGCTGGGCGACAACACCGACGGCGCCGGCCTGGTGCGCGACCTCACGGTGAACGCCGGGCTTAGCCTGCAAGGCAAACGCATCCTGCTGCTGGGCGCCGGTGGCGCCGTACGCGGGGCGTTGGAGCCATTACTGGCTGAGCAACCTGCGTCGCTGATCATCGCCAACCGCACCGTTGAAAAAGCCGAACTGCTTGCCGAGCTGTTCGACGATTTGGGGCCGGTGTCGGCCAGCGGTTTCGATTGGCTGCGTGAGCCGGTGGACGTGATCATCAATGCCACGTCTGCCAGCCTGTCAGGCGATGTACCGCCAATTGCGGGCAGCCTGATCGAACCGGGCAAGACCTTTTGCTACGACATGATGTATGCCAAGGAGCCGACCGCGTTCTGTCGCTGGGCTACCGAGCAAGGCGCGGCGGTGGCGATGGATGGTTTGGGCATGTTGGTGGAGCAGGCCGCAGAAGCCTTCTTCCTGTGGCGCGGCGTGCGCCCGCAGTCGGCGCCGGTGTTGGCTGAGTTGCGACGGCAGTTGGCTGCGGCATAAATCTGAATGTGAACACGGTCAAAATGTGGGAGCTGGCTTGCCTGCGATGGCGGTGTATCAGATACAGATGTGCTGGCTGATTCACCGCCATCGCAGGCAAGCCAGCTCCCACAGTTTTAACCGTGTTTATTCTTCAAAATGGATGGGGCATTTATCGGCCCCTTCCAGCTTTTTCAGTTCCTCGACGACTTGCGGCCGCGCCCGGCGCAACGTCAGGCTACGCCCCATACCCGCCAACCGCCGCGCCTCCTGGTGCAGCATCTCCACCCCGGAATAGTCGATAAAGTTAATTTGCTGCGCCTCGATCACCACCCGCTCGCCCTGCAGGCTTTGCAGCCGCACTTGCAGGTAATGGCTGGCGCCGAAGAAGATCGAACCGCCTACCCGCAACACATCCTCATCACCGTCGCGCCATTGCTGAACCCGCGGCTGTGAGGTGCGTTTGAGGTAGAAAAACAACGATGCCAGCACGCCCGCGTAAATCGCCGTTTGCAGCTCCAGCAGCAAGGTCGCGACGCACGTCAGGCTCATCACCACAAACTCGGCGCGGCTGACGCGGAACAGCGCGCGAATGCCACGATGATCCACCAGGCCCCAGCAAATCAGCAGGATGCTTGCGGCCATGCTCGGGATCGGGATGTGCGCGATCAAGGCCGCGCCAAATAACGCAAACAATGCCACCCAGAGCGCGGAAAACACGCCGGCCAACGGCGAGCAGGCGCCTGCTTCATAACTCAGGCCGGAGCGGGTAAAGGAACCGGCCGACAAGTACCCGGAGAAAAAGCCCCCGACGATATTGGATAGACCCTGCGCACGGACTTCCTGATTGGCGTCGAGCAATTGCTGTGAACGCGCCGACAACGAGCGTGCAATCGACAGGCTGGTGACCAGCCCAAGCATGCCCACCGCCACGGCGCTGGGCAGCAGGCGCAGAAGTATATCCAGGTCCATCGGCAGCGGGCTGAACGGTGGCAGTTTGCCGATAAACGAACTCACCCGCGCCACATGCCCGAACATCGCCGGCCACAGCCACGCCACCAGGCTGCCCAGTGTCAGGGCAATCAACAGTGTTGGCCAACGCGGGACCAGGTATTTGAGCAGCGCGCCCACCAGCAAGGTGCCCAGGCCCAGCGTCAGTGAGGCGTGGTCCCATTCACCGGCATGGTCCACCAGTGCCAGCAAGCTATTGATCGCCGTGGCCTGGCTGGGCAAATCCAGCCCCAGCAAGTTGGGCAATTGCCCCAAGGCAATCACCACGGCAGCGCCCAAGGTGAACCCAAGCACTACCGAATGAGAGACGAAATTCACCAGCGCGCCAAAGCGCAGCATGCCCAGCAGCCACTGGAACACACCGGCGAGGAATGTGAGCAACAGGATCAGCGTGATGTAGTCCTGCGAGCCAGGCACGGCCAGCGGACTGACGCTGGCGTACAGGACGATGGAAATCGCCGCCGTCGGGCCGCAGATCAGGTGCCAGGAGGAGCCCCACAGGCAGGCGATCAAGACGGGGATGATGGCGGCATACAGGCCGTATTCGGGTGGGAGCCCGGCGATCAGCGCGTAGGCAATGGACTGCGGCAAGGCGAGCACGGCGCCGCTGAGCCCGACAATCGCGTCCCGGCCGACGCTGGCGCGGGTTTGGCGCGGCAGCCAGCCAAGGAAGGGGAAGAGAGTGTGGCGGTTGGGCCGGGGCATCGCAGACTCGGTAGAAAGGTTTAGCTCAGAGTATCAGTACACCTAAGTCTCTGTGGGAGCTGGCTTGCCTGCGATAGCATCACCTCGGTCTGTCTGGCAGACCGAGTTGTCTGTATCGCAGGCAAGCCAGCTCCCACAGGGATGCGCGGCGGCCCTTAGAGTTTGGCTTTTACGGCAGACAGTGCGTCTTTACCGTCGAGGGTTTTTACGCCATCCAGCCATGTGTCCAGTACCGCCGGGTTGGCTTTGATCCACGCTTTTGCCGCGTCGGCATTGCTGACTTTATTGTTGGCCACCTCGGCCATGATGCTGTTCTCCATCTCCTGGGTAAAACTCAGGTTGGTCAGCAGTTTCCCAACATTCGGGCAGGCCTGGGCATAACCCTTGCGGGTCAAGGTATACACGCTGCCGGTGTCACCAAAATATTTCTCGCCGCCTTTGAGGTAATGCATTTTCAACTGCACGTTCATCGGGTGCGGCGTCCAGCCGAGGAAGGTCACGAACTTCTGCTTTTTCACCGCCCGCGACACTTCGGCCAGCATCGCCTGCTCGCTCGACTCGATCAGCTTCCACTGGCCCAGGTCGAAGTCGTTCTTCTTGATGATCTCCTGCAGCGAAATATTCGCAGGTGCGCCGGAGCCAATGCCGTAGATCTTCTTGTCGAACTTGTCGGCAAATTTGTTCAGGTCGGCAAAATCATGCACACCGGCGTCCCACACATAGTCCGGCACGGCGAGGGTGAACTCGGTGCCGTCGAGGTTTTTCGCCAGTTGCACCACATCGCCATTGGCCACGAACTTGTCGTAGAAACCCTGCTGCGCCGGCATCCAGTTGCCCAGGAACACATCCACCTGGCCATCCTTGAGCCCGCCAAACGTGATCGGCACCGCCAGGGTGTCGACCTTGGCCTTATAGCCCATGCCGTTCAACAGGAAACCGGTGATGGCATTGGTGGCGGCGATATCGCTCCAGCCTGGATCGGCCATTTTTACCGTTTCGCAGCTAGCGTCTGCGTACACATTGGCGCTGCCCAGCACCAACATACTCAGTACCACGGTCAACTTTTGCATGGCCTTCCCTCTGTCTATTTATTGGTTTTGGCAGGGTTGTGGATAACGTGCCTTGCGCTCCAGGTCGTCGAGGTCGATATGGTTGCGCATGTATTGCTGACTGGCGTCCACCAGTGGCTGGTGATCCCAGCTCTTCAGCTTGCCTTGGGTCAGTGCCTCGAACACCAGGCGGCGACGGCGTTGGCTGGCGAGCACCTGCTGGTGGATCGCCGGGATGTCCCATTTGGCCCGCGCCTCATTCAAAAACGCCTCGAACAGTGGCCGGTGTTCCGGTGACTGGCTGAGGTCTTTCCGTTCATGCGGGTCGTTGTGTACATCGAACAGTAGACAAGGGTCGTCTTCGCTGTAGATGAATTTGTAGGCGCCGCGCCGAATCATCATCAGTGGGCTGATGGTGCCTTCGGCCATGTATTCGCCAAACACTTCGTCGTGCCCGCCCTGCCCTTGCAGGTGCGGGACCAGCGAGCGGCCGTCCAGCGCCAGGCGCGGGTCCAACTCGCCGCCGGCCAGTTCCACCAGGGTGGGCAGCAGGTCGGCGGTGGATACGGCGTTGCTCACGCGGCCCGCCGCAAACTGGCCTGGCGCACTCACCAGCAGCGGTACGCGGGCGGCCATTTCAAACCAGTGCATTTTGTACCAGAGGCCACGCTCGCCAAGCATGTCGCCGTGGTCGCCGGAGAAGATGATGATCGTGTCGTCGGCCAGGCCGGTGTCTTCCAGGGTTTGCAGGAGTTTGCCGACGTTGCTGTCGATATAGCTGCACGCGCCGAAATACGCGCGGCGCGCATCGCGAATCTTGTCCACAGGCAGCGGCTTGTCCCACAGGTCGTAAACCTTGAGCAGGCGCTGGGAGTGCGGGTCGAGATCGCCTTGCGCGGGGGTTGCCGGCATTGGGATGTCGTTGTCGTCGTACAGGTCCCAGAACGGCTTGGGAATGGTGTACGGGTCGTGTGGGTGCGTCATCGACACGGTGAGGCAGAACGGTTGGTTGCCGTCTTCACGGATATGGTCAAACAGATACTGCTGGGCTTTGAACACCACCTCTTCGTCGAAATCCAGCTGATTGGTGCGCACGCACGGCCCGGCTTGCAGCACCGACGACATGTTGTGGTACCAGGTGGGGCGCACGTGCGGCTCATCCCAGTTCACCGCCCAGCCATAGTCGGCCGGGTAGATGTCGCTGGTCAGGCGTTCTTCATAGCCGTGCAACTGATCTGGCCCGCAGAAATGCATCTTGCCCGACAGTGCCGTGCGGTAACCGAGGCGGCGCAGGTAGTGGGCATAAGTGGGTACATCGGCGGGGAAATCGGCGGCGTTGTCGTAGGCGCCAATCTTGCTCGGCAACTGGCCGCTGACCAGGGTGAAACGCGAAGGCGCGCACAGCGGGCTATTGCAGTAGGCGGCGTCAAACACCACGCCCTGTGCAGCCAGGCGGCTCAGGTTCGGCAACTTGATCGGGGAAGGTCCGTAGAACGGCAGCATCGGCGCGGCCATTTGATCGGCCATGATGAAAAGAATGTTCTTGCGCTTCATGATCTATCGGCATTCCATAGGCGGTGTTTATGCGAATGAGCATGCAGCCCATGGAAAATGGGGTAAAGCCCATGGAAAGCAATGTCTAGGATAAGCACAGCTTATGTATGAAGCCCTCGGTGATCTGTCCCTCGACCTGCTGCGTGCCTTTGAAGCCGCGGCGCGCCATCGCAGCTTTACCGCCGCCGCGATGGAGTTGGGCACTACGCAGCCGGCCATCAGCCAGCAGATCAAGCGCCTTGAAGAGCAACTGGCGATCCGCCTGTTCGATCGCATCTACCGAGGCATCGAACTGACGGATGCGGGCGCGCTGTTGTTTGAACAGGTGCAAGGCGGTTTGCAGGCCATCAACCAAGGCCTCAGCACGATCACCCAGCAGGACCAGCACGAAGTGCTGCAAGTGGCCACCGACTTCGCCTTCGCCGCCTACTGGCTGATGCCGCGCCTGCATCGCTTTCACCAGGCCAACCCGCAGGTGGATGTGAGCCTGGTGACCAGCGAACGCAACCACGCGACTTTGCGCAGCGATATCGACGTGGCGGTGTTGTTTGGCGATGGGCGTTTCAAGCAGGGCGAGAGCTTGTGGCTGTTCAACGAGGAAGTGTTTCCGGTGTGCAGCCCGCAGTGGCTCAAGGCTCAATCCACGCCACTGACGGTGCAAAATCTGCACGATTACCCGCTGCTGCACCTGCGCCAGGAAAACAACAGCCAGTGGTTCGACTGGAGCGGCGTGTTTCGTGAGTTGGGCATCACCACGGCGCCCACGCCTGGGCAATTGCGCTTCGACAATTACACCCTGCTGATCCAGGCTGCGATTGCCGGCCAGGGCGTGGCCATCGGTTGGCGGCACTTGGTGGATAACCTGCTGGAACAGAACTGGCTGTGCCGGCCGATCAATGACACGGTGATCTCGCGCTTCGGTTATTACGTGGTGCAGCCCCAGCGCAAACGCCGGGGGCAACTGGTCGAGCGCTTTGTCGACTGGCTGGTGGCCGAGCAAGCCAGCAGCGCGCAGTCGTTGACCGGGCTGGCCCTGCCGTCGATTGCGGTCTAGGATCGGCGCATATTGGATCCGGATTTCGCCATGCAACGTATCAAGGGCTACCACGCCCATATCTACTTCGACGCCAGCACCATCGACCAGGCGCGCAAGCTCTGCGAGGACGCAGCCAAGCTGTTCCCGCTGAGCATGGGCCGTGTACACGAAAAGCCGGTCGGCCCCCACCCGGACTGGAGCTGCCAGCTGGCATTCGAGCCGGAATACATCGGCGTGGTGTTGCCCTGGCTGGCGCTGCATCGCGATGGGTTGGTGGTGTTCCTGCACCCGGATACCGGTGATGACCTGAAAGATCACACCGATTACGCGATCTGGATGGGCGCGATGCGTGAGCTGAACCTGTCTATTTTTTAACCACTGCTGCACCTGATCCCATCACCCTGAGCAAAGGCGATGGGATTTTTATTACAAAAACCCAATATATGGGACCGTTATTTATATATTGAGATATCGCCAGTCATAGGTTTATATTCGCCCATCAGCTTTTTCAGCACCCACTCATTTCAGGTGAAGCGATGCAGGCGCAATTGATCGCGCTCGACTGGGGGACCAGCTCCCTTCGTGCTTACAAACTCGGCCCGGCTGGCTGTGTGCTCGAACAGCGCGCGTTGGCGTTCGGCATCATGCACCTGCCCAGCGAACCCCGGGTCATTGCTGGCGTGCTGTGCAGTGACGGCTTTGAGTTGGCGTTCGATGCGGCCTGCGGCGACTGGCTCGACGCGCAGCCCGGCCTGCCTGTGATTGCCTGCGGCATGGTCGGCAGCGCCCAAGGCTGGAGCGAAGCGGCCTATCGGCAAACGCCCGTCGACGTCGCCAGCCTCGGCCAGGCCTTGCACCCTGTGCGCAGCCTGCGCGGGGTGCAGGTGCATATTGTGCCGGGTGTGATCGAGCGGGTCGGCTTGCCCAATGTGATGCGTGGCGAAGAAACTCAAGTGCTGGGTGTGCTGCAAGGCCTGGGCGCCGACGTGTTGATCGGCCTGCCGGGCAGCCATTCCAAATGGGTCGAGGTGGTTGAAGGCTGCATCACCCACTTCGACACGTTCATGACCGGCGAGCTGTTTGCGGTACTCAGTAAACACAGCATTCTCGGGCGTACCCAGCAACAGTCCGAAAAATTCCAGGTCGCGGCGTTTGATCGTGGCGTCCACGTGGCGCTGTCAAACGACGGCCAGCGCGGCGTGCTGTCGACCTTGTTCAGCGCTCGTACCCTGGGGTTGACCGGCGAACTGGCGCCAGACGAGCAGCCCGATTATCTGTCCGGCCTGCTGATTGGCCACGAACTCGCCGGCTTGCCGCAGCAGGCCAACCACAAGCCTATCGTCCTGGTCGGCGCTGCCGACCTCTGCGCCCGCTACCAACGCGCCCTTGCCCTCTGCGGCTTCGCCCACGTCAGCCTCGCGCAGGAAGCCACCGCGCGCGGCCTGTGGCAGTTGGCCGTCGCTGCTGGGCTCACTCAACCTGTACAGGAGGCCTGACATGCTCAAGCAAGCACTCGCACACAACGGTTTGATCGCAATCTTGCGCGGCGTGCGCCCGGATGAAGCGCAGGCGGTCGGCCAGGTGCTCTATGAGGCCGGTTTTCGCGTGATCGAAGTGCCACTGAATTCGCCGGACCCTTACACCAGCATCCGCACCCTGCGCGACACCTTGCCCGCCGATTGCCTGATCGGCGCGGGCACCGTGTTGACCCCGGAACAGGTCGAGCAGGTCAAAGCCGCCGGCGGCCAAGTCATCGTCATGCCCCACAGCGATGCCAAGGTATTGCGTGCCGCCAAAGCGGCGGGGCTGTTCCTGTCGCCGGGTGTGGCGACGCCGACCGAGGCCTTCGCCGCGCTGGCCGAAGGCGCGGATGTTTTGAAGCTGTTCCCTGCCGAGCAAATGGGCCCGGCGGTGATCAAGGCGTGGCTGGCGGTATTGCCGACCGGCACCTTACTGCTGCCGGTGGGCGGCGTGACCCCAGGCAACATGCAGGTGTACTTCGACGCTGGCGCCAAGGGCTTTGGCCTGGGTTCCGGGTTGTTCAAACCGGGCATGTCGGTGGACCAAGTGGCGAGCAATGCCCAGGCCTATGTCGCGGCCTGGAACGCGCTTAACTGAACTCAAGGTTTGCGCCCCTGGCGCTGCATCGATAAGAGAGATAAGAAGATGAAAATCACCAAACTGACCACCTTTATCGTCCCGCCGCGCTGGTGCTTCCTCAAGGTCGAGACCGACCAGGGCGTGACCGGTTGGGGTGAGCCTGTGGTGGAGGGCCGCGCCCACACCGTGGCCGCCGCCGTTGAAGAACTTTCCGACTATTTGATCGGCAAAGACCCACGCAATATCGAAGATATCTGGACCGTGCTCTATCGCGGCGGCTTTTACCGTGGCGGCGCGGTGCACATGAGTGCCCTCGCCGGTATCGACCAGGCGCTGTGGGACATCAAGGGCAAGGCGCTCGGCGTGTCGGTCAGCGACCTGTTGGGTGGCCAGGTGCGTGACAAGATCCGCGTGTATTCCTGGATCGGCGGCGACCGCCCCGCCGACACCGCCCGTGCCGCCAAAGAGGCCGTGGCCCGTGGCTTCACCGCCGTGAAAATGAATGGCACCGAAGAATTGCAGTTCGTCGACAGCTTCGAGAAAGTCGACCTGGCATTGGCCAACGTTGCCGCCGTGCGCGATGCGGTCGGGCCTAATGTCGGCATCGGCGTCGACTTCCATGGCCGCGTGCACAAGCCCATGGCCAAGGTGCTGATGAAAGAGCTGGACCCGTACAAGCTGATGTTTATCGAAGAGCCGGTGCTCAGCGAAAACTACGAAGCGCTCAAGGAACTGGCGCCGTTGACCAGTACGCCGATTGCCCTGGGCGAGCGGCTGTTTTCCCGTTGGGACTTCAAGCGTGTGCTCAGCGAAGGTTATGTCGACATCATTCAACCGGACGCGTCCCACGCTGGCGGCATCACCGAAACCCGCAAGATCGCCAACATGGCCGAAGCCTACGACGTGGCCCTGGCCCTGCACTGCCCGCTGGGCCCGATTGCCCTGGCGGCGTGCCTGCAATTGGACGCGGTTTGCTACAACGCGTTTATTCAGGAGCAAAGCCTGGGTATTCACTACAACGAGAGCAATGACCTGCTCGATTACGTGCGCGATCCAGGCGTGTTCGACTATGACAAAGGCTTCGTGAAGATCCCCAACGGGCCGGGCCTGGGCATTGAGATCAACGAGGAATACGTGATCGAACGCGCCGCCATCGGCCACCGCTGGCGTAACCCGATCTGGCGGCATGCCGACGGCAGCTTTGCCGAGTGGTGATTCCTTACTGAAGGAACCGGATCAACTGTGGGAGCTGGCTTGCCTGCGATAGCGGTCCGCCTGTGCCAGATCAGTTAGCTGATGCACCGCCATCGCAGGCAAGCCAGCTCCCACAATGACCGCGCCCCGTCCTCAATAAACATAAGAAGAGGCAACCCCATGCACCCTGAATCCTTCACCGGGCAGGCTTCTCTCGTCACGCCTAGCAGAAAGCGTTTCTTCATCATGGTGCTGCTGTTTATCACCGTGGTGATCAACTACCTCGACCGCAGCAACCTGTCGATTGCCGCCCCGGCGCTCACCAGCGAACTGGGGATCGACCCGGTGCATGTCGGGCTGATCTTTTCGGCGTTCGGCTGGACCTACGCCGCCATGCAGATTCCCGGCGGCTGGCTGGTGGACCGCGTGCCGCCGCGCATTCTCTACACGGCTGCCCTGCTGTTGTGGTCTATCGCCACGGTAATGCTGGGGTTTGCGGCCAGCTTTATCGCGCTGTTCGTGCTGCGCATGGCCGTCGGCGCCCTGGAAGCACCGGCCTATCCGATTAACAGCCGCGTGGTCACCACCTGGTTCCCCGAGCGTGAGCGTGCCACCGCGATTGGCGTTTACACGTCCGGGCAGTTTGTCGGGCTGGCGTTCCTCACGCCGGTACTGGCCTGGCTGCAACACGCGTTTGGCTGGCACATGGTGTTTGTCGCCACCGGTGGCGTCGGCATCCTGTGGGCGTTGATCTGGTACGCGGTGTACCGCGAGCCGAAAGATTTCAAAGGCGCCAACGCGGCAGAAATCGAGCTGATCCGCGAGGGCGGCGGCCTGGTGGATATGCAGGCGAAAGCGGTCAAGGCGCCGTTCAGTTGGGTCGACCTCGGGACAGTGCTGAGCAAGCGCAAGCTGTGGGGCATCTACCTGGGTCAGTTCTGCCTGAACTCGACGCTGTGGTTTTTTCTGACGTGGTTCCCGACCTACCTGGTGAAATATCGCGGCATGGACTTCATCAAGTCCGGCCTGCTGGCCTCGCTGCCATTCCTCGCTGCGTTTATCGGTGTGCTGTGTTCGGGGATTTTTTCTGATTGGCTGATTCGCCGGGGCACGTCGGTAGGGTTTGCGCGCAAGCTGCCGATCATTGGTGGGTTGCTGATTTCCACGGCGATCATCGGCGCCAACTATGTGGACTCGACGGCCTTGGTGATCGCGTTTCTGGCGCTGGCGTTCTTTGGGAATGGCCTGGCATCGATCACCTGGTCATTGGTGTCGACCCTGGCGCCTGCGCGGTTGTTGGGGCTGACGGGTGGGGTGTTTAACTTCATCGGTAACTTGTCGGCGATTACCACGCCGATAGTGATTGGCTTTTTGGCCAGTGGGGATTCGTTTGCACCAGCGATTACCTATATCGCAGTGCTGGCATTGCTGGGGGCGCTGTCCTACGTGTTGCTGGTGGGCAAGGTTGAGCGCATAGAGCTGTAAATCCATTGTTTGAGTGGACCGAAACCCTGTGGCGAGCGGGCTTGTTGTGGCGAGCGGGCTTGCCCCGCGTTGGGCTGCGCAGCAGCCCCAATAAGGCCACTGCGTTTTTTCCTGATGAAACCGTGTTGTCTGGTTTTGGGGGCGCTTCGCACCCCAATGCGGGGCAAGCCCGCTCGCCACACAGCTCGCCCGCCACAAAAGCTTTGCTGGGCTAGTAGAGGGCGCCATCCAGGATTTGATAGACGATGCTGGTGCCGATGGCGATCAACACGATATCGCCGCCGGAACGACGCCATTCATACCCTGGGTATTGCGGCAGATGGGCCAAGGCGCGGTTGTCGAGGCGTTCGCCGTAGTAGTTGCGTGGCAGCGGTTGGCCCCGCACCAGGCGCACGCCAGGAGGTGGTGGCGCGCCACGGCGGAAGTCGTTGTGGTTGTCACGGATCACCTGGCGCACGGGGCCGAAGTCCTGTGGCGGGCCACGACGGTTATCCTGCGGGCCGCGATGGTCGTCGCCGCGTTGCTCGTACTGGCCTTGCGGGCCGCCACGGCCTGGGCCATCGCCGCGTTGGTCGGGCGGCGCGGCCTGCGCCAGGGCACTTGCGCCGAGCATCAACACGCCAAGACCTGCGATCAAGCGTTTAGGCATTTTCATGGGGGCTTTCCTCAGTACTGCACGAACAAAAAAGGGATTTCGAACGAGGCTCGAAATCCCTTGGTCTTGTCAGTTTAGGTACTGGATTGCCCGGATGATTCCTCTGTATCAGGAACTTTACCCATTGCTACACGCCGCTTACGTACGGGCGTTACGGACACCTTCCGACAGCGCCGCGCAGAGGCTCAATACGCCATCAATTGCTTGCTGATCATTTTTCGCATTGGCGATGTGATCGATCAGCGCCGAACCCACCACCACACCGTCTGCCAGGCGTGCGATAGCGGCGGCTTGTTCCGGTGTGCGAATACCAAAGCCGATGCTGATCGGCAGGTCGGTATGCCGACGCAGGCGCGTTACCGCTTCCTCGACGTGTTCCAGGGTGGCGGCACCGGCACCGGTCACACCGGCCACCGACACGTAATACACAAAACCGGAGCTGCCGTTAAGCACGGTCGGCAGGCGCACGTCATCAGTGGTCGGCGTGGTCAGGCGGATAAAGTCGATGCCTGCCGCCTGGGCCGGGTCGCACAGCTCGCCGTTATGCTCGGGCGGCATGTCGACCACGATCAGGCCGTCGACACCGGCTTCTTTGGCGTCAGCGATAAACGTGGGCACGCCGTATTTGTGGATCGGGTTGAAGTAACCCATCAGCACCAGTGGCGTGTCCTGGTTGTCTTTGCGGAACTCGCGAACCATCTGCAGGGTTTTCAGCAGGTTCTGTTTGGCTTCCAACGCACGGATGTTGGCCAGTTGAATCGCCGGGCCGTCGGCCATCGGGTCGGTGAAGGGCATGCCCAGCTCGATCACGTCGGCACCGGCGGCGGGCAAGCCCTTGAGGATCGCCAGCGAGGTGTCATAACCCGGGTCGCCGGCGGTGACGAAAGTCACCAGGGCGGCGCGGTTTTGTTCTTTCAGTTGCGCAAAACGGGTTTGCAGGCGGCTCATCAGTGTTTCTCCTGCTTTGACTGCTCTTGTTGAGAGTGTTCCATATGGTGCATCACGGTCTGCATGTCTTTGTCGCCACGGCCGGACAGGTTGACCACCATCAGGTGATCTTTCGGCAAGGTCGGTGCGCGCTTGAACACTTCAGCCAGGGCATGGGCGCTTTCCAGTGCAGGAATAATCCCTTCCAGGCGGCAGCATTTGTGGAAGGCTTCGAGGGCTTCGTCGTCGGTCACCGAGGTGTACTGAACACGGCCGATATCATGCAACCAGGCGTGTTCAGGGCCGATACCTGGGTAGTCGAGGCCGGCGGAAATCGAGTGGGCGTCGATGATCTGGCCGTCGTCGTCCTGCAACAGGAAGGTGCGGTTGCCGTGCAGCACGCCCGGTACACCGCCGTTGAGGCTGGCGGCGTGCTTGCCGGTTTCGATGCCGTGGCCGGCGGCTTCAACGCCGATGATTTCGACGCTGGTGTCATCCAGGAACGGGTGGAACAGGCCCATGGCGTTGGAACCACCGCCGATGCATGCCACCAGGCTGTCCGGCAGGCGGCCTTCCTGGGCTTGCAGCTGGTCGCGGGTTTCCTTGCCGATCACGGCCTGGAAATCGCGCACCATCGCCGGGTACGGGTGGGGGCCGGCCACGGTGCCGATCAGGTAGAAGGTGCTGTCGACGTTGGTCACCCAGTCACGCAGGGCTTCGTTCATCGCGTCTTTAAGGGTGCCGGTGCCGGCGACCACCGGGATCACTTCTGCGCCCAGCAGCTTCATGCGGAACACGTTGGCCTGCTGGCGCTCGATGTCGGTGGTGCCCATGTAGATCACGCAATCGAGGCCAAAGCGCGCCGCCACGGTGGCGGTGGCCACGCCGTGCATGCCCGCGCCGGTCTCGGCGATGATGCGTTTTTTGCCCATGCGCCGCGCCAGCAGGATCTGGCCGATGCAGTTGTTAATCTTGTGCGCGCCGGTGTGGTTGAGCTCTTCACGCTTGAGGTAGATCTTGGCGCCGCCACAGAACTCGGTCAGGCGCTCGGCGAAGTACAGCGGGCTTGGGCGCCCGACGTAGTCGCGTTGGAAGTAGGCCAATTCTTCGTTAAAGGCCGGATCGATCTTGGCCGCTTCGTATTCGCGGGCCAGGTCGAGGATCAACGGCATCAGGGTTTCAGCGACGTAGCGGCCGCCGAACGCGCCAAACAGGCCGTTGGCGTCGGGGCCGTTGCGAAGGTCGGTCTGGGACTGAGTCATGGGGCGCTCCAGGAAAGAAGGTGAGGAGAGGCAATGACGGCCACTCTACCCCTGACGCGCCAGGCTGAAAACCGATAAGATCGCCACAACCTGTCAGGAAAACTCACAGATGAGCCGAGACCTACCGCCCCTCAATGCCCTGCGTGCGTTTGAGGCCACCGCCCGCTTGAACAGCGTCAGTCAGGCAGCCGAGCAACTGCATGTGACCCATGGCGCGGTCAGTCGCCAGTTGAAGGTGCTGGAAGAGCACTTGGGTGTCAGCCTGTTCGCCAAAGACGGGCGCGGCCTTAAACTCACAGATGCAGGCGTTCGGCTCAGGGATGCCAGTGCCGAAGCGTTCGAGCGTTTAAGGGATGTTTGCGCCGAACTGACCCAGGCCAGCGCCGATGCGCCTTTTGTGCTCGGCTGCTCGGGCAGCTTGCTGGCGCGCTGGCTGATTCCGCGCCTGGGCCGCTTGAACGCAGACTTGCCCGACTTGCGTCTGCACCTGTCGGCGGGTGACGGCGACCTCGACCCACGGCGCCCCGGCCTGGATGCCCTGCTGGTTTTTGCGGAGCCGCCATGGCCAGCGGACATGCAGGTGTATGAGCTGGCCAGCGAGCGCATTGGCCCGGTAATGAGCCCGCGCTTCGCCGGTTACGAACGCCTGCGCCAAGCGCCGCCCCACGCCCTGTGCGGTGAAGCCTTGTTACACACCACCTCGCGCCCGCAGGCCTGGCCCATCTGGGCGCAGCAACATGACATCGAGCCCGGCGCGTTGAAGCACGGCCAGGGTTTTGAGCATTTGTATTATTTGCTGGAGGCGGCGGTGGCGGGTTTGGGTGTGGCAATTGCGCCCGAACCGCTGGTGGCAGAGGACCTGCGAGCGGGTCGCCTGGTGGCGCCGTGGGGTTTCAGTGAAACCCCGGCGCACCTGGCGTTGTGGCTACCCAAGCGCGCCGCAGACGGGCGCGCGGGTCAGTTGGCGCAGTGGCTCAAGGCTGAGCTGTTGCGCCAGCCAGTTTAGTCACCGCGTTTGCACAGCAGGTAAGCCGCCAGCAGGCCCAGCGCGCCAACGGCAACGCCGGCGGTAGTCCATGGGTGCTCTTGTGCGTAGTCACGGGTTGCCGCGCTGGTTTCGCGGATTTTGACTTTGCTTTCTTCGTAGGCATCGCTGATCAGGTGGCGGGAATGCTTGAGGGCATTCTCGGCATTGCTTTTCAGGGCCTTCAGCGTTTTGCGCGACTCATCGGACGCATCGTCCTTGAGGCTCTCAAGGGATTTGAGCAGGCTCGAAATCTCGGCTTCCATGCTTTCCAGCGACGCTTTGCGTAAAGAAGTGTTGGCCATGTGGAACTCTCCTGAAGTGATTGAGTGGCATGTGTAGATACCGACTCCACGGTTTTCAGAAAGTGCAGTAAATCTGAACTTTCGAGTGGGATTGGTCGCCAGAAGCAGTACGAAGATTCACTGCTACGCTCACTAGAGACCTCAGGAGAAACGTTATGTCTGATCATCACACCTACAAGAAAGTCGAACTGGTCGGCTCCTCGACCACCAGCATCGAAGACGCCATCAACAACGCCATCGCTGAAGCGCACAAGAGCATCAAGCACCTGGAGTGGTTCGAAGTGACCGAAACACGCGGCCATATCAAGGACGGCAAGGCCGCGCACTTCCAGGTCACGCTCAAGGTGGGATTCCGAATTGCCAGTAGTTGATCCCGTGAGTTGAACTTGCTGACTGGCCGATTGCCATAACCTGCGCTACAACCATTGGGTGCCGACGCCATAAGCGTCGGCACGCACTTTTCGATCAGCGCAAGGAAAGTAACGGATGAAGAAGTTCCTGTTAGCGGTAGGTTTGTTGAGCATTGCGGGCACTGCCCTGGCGGCGGGCAAGCCTTGTGAAGAGCTGAAAGGTGAGCTCGCGGCAAAGCTCGACGCTAAAGGTGTTCAGCATTATTCGCTGGATGTTGTCGACAAAGGCGCGGCGGCCGATGGCAAAGTGATTGGCAGCTGCGAAGGCGGCACCAAGGAAATCGTCTACAAGCGCGGTTAATCCCGTGCAGACATGAAACGACGCACCTGTGGCGAGGGAGCTTGCTCCCGCTGAGTGCGCAGCGCTCCCTTTCTTTTGGGGCCGCTACGCAGCCCAGCGGGAGCAAGCTCCCTAGCCACAGGTGCGTCGTTTTTTTCGCCTGCGGGTAATCAGCCCTTCATCACCTGCGCCAGCAGCTCGTAGGAATGAATCCGGTCGGCATGCTCATACAGGTCGCTGGTAAAGATCAGCTCATCGGCGCCGGTTTGCTCGATCAACACTTCCAACTTCGCACGGATCTTCGCTGGGCTACCGACCATGGCCAGGCCAAGGAAGCTGCCCACCGCGTCTTTTTCATGGGGCAGCCACAGGCCGTCCATGGTTTTCACCGGCGGGCGTTGCACCAGGCTTTGCCCGCGCATCAGCGCCAGGATGCGTTGGTACACGGAAGTGGCCAGGTAGTCGGCCTGCTCGTCGGTATCGGCGGCCACCAGCGGAATGCCAAGCATCACGTAGGGCTTGTCCAGCACGGCTGAAGGCTTGAAGTGATTGCGGTACACGCGAATCGCCTCGTGCATCAAGCGGGGTGCGAAATGGGAGGCGAAGGCGTAGGGCAAACCACGCTCACCGGCCAGTTGTGCGCTGAACAGGCTGGAACCGAGCAGCCACACCGGCACGTTGGTGCCGGTACCGGGTACGGCAATGATCCGTTGGTCGGGCGTGCGTGGCCCCAGGTAGGCCATCAGTTCGGCCACATCTTCCGGAAACTCGTCAGCGCTGCCGGAGCGTTCACGGCGCAGGGCGCGGGCGGTCATCTGGTCGGAACCGGGGGCGCGGCCCAGGCCCAGGTCGATACGGCCGGGGTACAGGCTTTCCAGGGTGCCGAACTGCTCGGCAATCACCAACGGCGCGTGGTTGGGCAGCATCACACCGCCGGAGCCGACGCGAATCGTTGAGGTGCCACCGGCCAAATAACCCAGCAGCACCGAAGTGGCCGAGCTGGCGATGCCGTCCATATTATGGTGTTCAGCTACCCAGAAACGGTTGTAGCCGAACTTTTCCACGTGCTGGGCCAGGTCCAGCGAGTTGCGCAATGACTGCGCGATGCTGCCGTTGGCGCGCACGGGCACGAGGTCGAGGGTCGAGAACTTCACGTCGGACAGCGATTTCATAAGCCTGCTTCTCCATTAGGTGCGCAGGCTTATAG
The DNA here is from genome assembly GCF_013385245.1 of Pseudomonas sp. IPO3747. NCBI lineage: Bacteria > Pseudomonadati > Pseudomonadota > Gammaproteobacteria > Pseudomonadales > Pseudomonadaceae > Pseudomonas > Pseudomonas sp. IPO3747. The sequence continues at coordinate 77,484 of NZ_JACAQL010000025.1, read as the reverse complement.
ACGAACCAAAACCTGCCGCTTCATGTGCATGCTCTATGCAATGAGGGCATATACCCGAGATTCAATAGCAACTGCGAAATTTCCTACTAAATCGCTAGGTTTCTCCGACAAGATGAACTTTGCCGGGCCGTCTATCCTCAGAACCCTTACTGACGCAAAACCACCGTTCGAGGAGAGAGCTATGAGTATTGTTAAAAAAGCATCCGCGCATTGGGAAGGTGATCTGAAGACGGGCCTGGGTTCCATCTCCACGGAAACCGGCGTGCTGCGCGAAGCACCCTATGGCTTCAAGGCCCGTTTCGAAGGCGGCAAGGGCACCAACCCTGAAGAGTTGATCGGCGCGGCCCACGCTGGCTGTTTCTCCATGGCATTTTCCATGATTCTGGGCGATGCCGGCCTTAAGGCTGACAGCATCGACACCCAGGCTGAAGTGACCCTGGACCAGGTGGATGGCGGTTTTGCGATTACCGCCGTGCATTTGGTCTTGAAAGCCAAGATCCCCGGCGCAAGCCAGGCGCAGTTCGAGGAACTGAGCAAAAAGGCGAAGGAAGGCTGCCCAGTGTCGAAAGTGCTGAACGCAAAAATCAGCCTGGATGCCACGCTGGTCTAACTGACACAGCAAGATCCCCTGTGGGAGCGGGCTTGTGTGGGAGCCGGGCTTGCCCGCGATAGGTTCACCTCGGTTATCCAGTTGTATCGAGGCGTTGCCATCGCAGGCAAGCCAGCTCCCACAAAGGCCCGTTCCCACATTTTGTTCTGCGTTAAATCAGAACTCGCGTTTAGATCGTTCCCACGCTCCCGCGTGGGAATGCAGCCCGTGACGCTCTGCGTCACACCTGCGCAGAACTTGAATGCTGTGGGCGGGACGCGGAGCGTCCCAGGCGGCATTCCCACGCAGAGCGTGGGAACGATCTGATTCCCTGTGGGAGCGGGCTTGTGTGGGAGCCGGGCTTGCCCGCGATAGGTTCACCTCGGTTATCCAGTTGTATCGAGGCGTTGCCATCGCAGGCAAGCCAGCTCCCACAAAGGCCCGTTCCCATAGTTTGTTGTGCGTTAAATCAGAACTCGCGTTTCCAAAATGTGGTCGAATAGCCTAGGCGCACACCCGTGCGTAGTGCATTCAGGGAGCTTCACACATGAAACGTTTTGCCTTGGCGATCATTTGCGGTGTATTGGCCACTTCGGCCGTGGCCGCGCCAAAAGATTGTGAAGAGCTCAAGCAAGAGATCGAGGTAAAGATCCAGGCCAAGGCGATTCCGTCTTACACCCTGGAAATCATCACCGCCGAAGAAGCCAAGAATCATGACAGCGCCATGATCGTCGGCTCCTGCGAAAACGGCACCAAGCGGATCATCTATCAGAAGAATAGCGACTGATCAGATGCAATTAACGCTGCGCTCCTCCGCCAACAGCTGACGCGCCGCGTTGTACAGCCGGATATTGGGCGTAAAAGCCAGCGAGCGCCCCTCCAGCACATAGCGTTGGTCTGCCTGGAAGTTGTCGTATTGCAGGGTCATGAAGCAGGTTCGGTCATGGGTCTGGTCCAGGCCGCCAAAGCCCGCCCCGGTGTTCACTTCGAAATCAAAGCGCACCATCAGCTCATGGCTGCCCGGTGGCACCTGAAAGAAACGTCCGTCGTTGAGGTTCTTGCCGTCCAGGCGCTGGGCCATCACCAGTTTGGCGCCGGGTGTCGGCGTGGCGAAATCGATCCAGGCCTGGTGCGGGTCGACCGGCGGGATTGGGGTCGAAGCGCAGGCGCCCAGAAACAAGGCGGTGACGGGGAGCAAGAGCTGGCGCATGGCGGGCACTCAACGGTGGGTAAGAATTCAACCTGGCAGCCTGTGGCAACAGACGCTGTATCAGTATAAACACGCCACGGCATGGAAAAATTCCGTGCAGGCAGGATAGTCTGGCGGGCCAATAACCCAGGAGCGGTCGGTGCATGGTCAGGCGTTTTCTTCCAGGGTTGATGGTGCTGCTGCTCAGCGGCTGTTCCAGTGTGAGTTACTACAGCCAGTTGGCCAGCGGCCAATGGCAGTTGCTGCGGGCTCGGGAGCCGGTTGCCGAGGTCATCGCCGACCCTGCTCGCCCACAGGCGTTGCGCGCCCACCTGATGCAATCGCAGCAGGCCCGCACCTTTGCCAGTGAGCACCTGCACCTGCCTGACAACCAGAGTTACCGCCTGTACGCCGACATTGGCCGGCCTTACGTGGTCTGGAATGTGTTCGCTACGCAGGAATTTTCTCTCTCGCCCCAAGCCCACTGCTTCCCTATCGCTGGGTGTGTGGCCTATCGCGGCTATTACAGCCAGGGCGCAGCACGCGGCGAAGCGGCGCTATTGCAGCAACAAGGCATGGATGTGTCGATGGGCGGCGTCGAAGCCTATTCCACCCTGGGCTGGTTCAACGACCCGATCATGAGTTCGATGATGCATTGGGGGGATGAGCGCCTGGCCACGCTGATCTTCCACGAGCTGGCGCACCAACGCTTTTATGTGAAGGACGACACCGAGTTCAACGAGTCCTATGCCAACTTCGTCGAGCAGGAAGGCACCCGTCAATGGCGTGCGGCGCGGGGCTTGGCGCCGCTGAGCAATGCGGCGTTGCAGCAGCGCGACCAATTTATCCGGCTGGTGCTCGATACCCGCAAACGCCTGGAGGCGTTGTACGCACAGCCCTTGGCGGCGGATGTGATGCGCCAGGCCAAGGCGGCAGAGTTCGAGCGCCTGCGCAGTGAGTACCGGCACATGCGCGACAGCCAATGGGGCGGCGACAAGCGTTATGACGCGTGGATCAACCAGCCGATGAACAATGCGCGGTTATTGCCGTTCGGGCTGTATGACCAGTGGGTGCCGGCGTTTGCGGCGTTGTTTGCGCAGCAAGGCGGGGATTGGGTGAAGTTCTTTGCGGCGGTGGAGAAGCTGGGTGGGTTGCCGGTTGAGCAGCGTAAGGCGGCGTTGCGGCAGTTGGAAGGTGGTGGCCGGTAGGGCCTCATCGCAGGCAAGCCAGCTCCCACATTTGACTGCGTTCACAATTCAAACTGTGGGAGCTGGCTTGCCTGCGATAGCGGTCTCAGCCGCGCTGCAAAAACGCCTGATGCATCTGCTCCAGCGTCTCAAAATGCAAGGTCGGCGCCTCGGCATTCAGTTCTTCAAAACTGCCAAACCCATAACCCACCGCCGCCGAATCCAACCCATTGCTGCGCGCCCCGATCAAGTCATGCTTGCGATCACCAATCATCAGGGTAGTCGCCGGGTCCAAACCCTCTTCGTTCATCAGGTGCGCAATCAGCTCAACCTTGTTGGTGCGCGTGCCATCCAGTTCGCTGCCGTAGATCACTTTGAAGTGCTTGGCAAAATCAAAATGCCGGGCAATCTCACGGGCAAACACCCACGGCTTGGATGTGGCGACATACAGCTGGCGGCCCTGGCCGTTCAGCTCCTCAAGCAACGGCATCACGCCATCGAATACGCGGTTTTCATACAGGCCGGTGACCTTGAAGCGTTCGCGATAAAAATTCACCGCTTCCCAGGCTTTGGCCTCATCGAAGTCATAGAACTGCATAAAGGCTTGCAGCAACGGCGGGCCGATAAAGTGTTCCAGCTTGGTCAGGTCCGGCTCGTCGATACCGAGCTTGCCGAGGGCGTACTGGATCGAGCGGGTGATGCCTTCACGCGGATCGGTCAGGGTGCCGTCCAGGTCGAACAGCACGGTTTGGTATTGCTGGGTCATAGATCGAATCCTTCAGCCAGGTGCAGGTCTTTGAGCTTCACGTAGTTCGCGGCGCTGTAGGTGAAGAAGGCCCGTTCTTTGTCAGTCAGTGGGCGGATCTGTTTAACCGGGCTGCCCACGTACAAAAAACCACTCTCAAGTTTCTTGCCGGGCGGCACCAGACTGCCGGCGCCGATGATCACATCGTCTTCGACCGCCGCGCCGTCCATCACGATGCTGCCCATGCCGATCAGAATGCGATTGCCGACCGTGCAGCCGTGCAGCATGACTTTGTGGGCGATGGTCACATCATCGCCAATAAGCAGTGGAAAGCCGTCCGGGTTGAATGGCCCGGCGTGGGTGATGTGCAGCACACAGCCGTCCTGCACACTGGTGCGCGCACCGATGCGGATGCGGTGCATGTCGCCGCGAATCACCGTCAATGGCCAAACCGAGCTGTCGGTGCCGATTTCGACATCGCCGATCACCACCGCCGAAATATCGACAAAAGCCCCGGCGCCCAGGGTTGGCGTGTGGTTCTGATAGGTGCGAAGGGTCACGATAGCCTCTCTCTTATAGGTTGATAGCTGCGGTGGGTGTTGATTGTAATTAAGATGGCCCCATCTTTGTCTTATCAGTTTCTTCAGCCAAGGTGCCCACCGTGAGCGCGAACAACCCACTTTTGCAGTCCTACGACCTGCCGCCGTTCTCGGCGATCCGTGCCGAGCACGTGCAGCCGGCCATTGAACAGATCCTCGCCGATAACCGCGTTGCCATCGAAGGCATCCTGCAAAGCCAGGGTAAAAACCCTACGTGGGCCGGTCTGGTTTTGGCCATGGACGAACTGAATGACCGCCTGGGCGCCGCCTGGAGCCCCGTCAGCCACCTCAACGCCGTGTGCAACAGCGCCGAACTGCGCGAAGCCTACGAGGCGTGCCTGCCGGCATTGAGCGCCTATTCCACCGAGATGGGCCAGAACCGCGAACTGTTCCAGGCCTTCGAAGCCCTGGCCAACAGCCCGGAAGCCGCCGGTTTCGATGTGGCGCAAAAAACCATTCTGGAACATTCACTGCGCGACTTCCGCCTGTCGGGTATCGATTTGCCGCCTGAGCAGCAAAAACGCTACGCCGAAGTGCAGAGCAAACTGTCTGAGCTGGGCAGCAAGTTCTCCAACCAATTGCTGGACGCCACCCAGGCGTGGACCAAGCATGTCACCGACGAAGCCACCCTCGCCGGCCTGACCGACTCGGCCAAGGCGCAAATGGCCGCCGCCGCCCAGGCCAAAGGCCTCGATGGCTGGCTGATCACCCTCGAATTCCCAAGCTACTACGCGGTGATGACCTACGCCCAGGACCGCGCCCTGCGTGAAGAAGTCTATGCGGCCTACTGCACCCGTGCGTCAGACCAAGGCCCGAATGCCGGTAAGAACGATAATGGCCCGGTGATGGAGCAGATCCTCGACCTGCGTCAGGAACTGGCCAAACTGTTGGGCTACGCGTCGTTCTCCGAGCTGAGCCTGGCGACCAAAATGGCCGAGTCCAGCGACCAGGTGCTGAGCTTCCTGCGCGACTTGGCCAAGCGCAGCAAACCCTTTGCCGCCCAGGACCTGCAACAGCTCAAGGCGTACGCCGCCGAACAAGGTTGCGCCGACCTGCAAAGCTGGGACAGCGGTTTCTACGGCGAAAAACTCCGTGAGCAGCGTTACAGCGTGTCCCAGGAAGCCCTGCGCGCCTACTTCCCGATCGACAAAGTGCTGAGCGGCCTGTTCGCCATCGTGCAGCGCCTGTACGGCATCGAGATCGCCGAGCAAAAAGGCTTCGACACCTGGCACCCGGATGTTCGCCTGTTTGAAATCAAGGAAAACGGCCAGCACGTCGGCCGCTTCTTCTTCGACCTGTACGCCCGCGCCAACAAGCGTGGCGGTGCCTGGATGGACGGTGCGCGCGATCGCCGCCGTACTGTCGACGGTGTGCTGCAAAGCCCGGTGGCGAACCTGGTGTGCAACTTCACCCCGGCCGACAGCGGCAAGCCTGCCCTGCTGACCCACGATGAAGTGACTACGCTGTTCCACGAATTCGGCCACGGCCTGCACCACCTGCTGACCCGCGTTGAACACGCGGGCGTGTCCGGCATCAACGGCGTGGCCTGGGATGCGGTGGAGCTGCCGAGCCAGTTCATGGAGAACTGGTGCTGGGAGCCGGAGGGCCTGGCACTGATCTCCGGCCACTACGAAAGCGGCGAGCCGCTGCCTCAGGACCTGCTGGAAAAAATGCTCGCGGCGAAGAACTTCCAGTCTGGCCTGATGATGGTGCGCCAGTTGGAATTCTCGTTGTTCGACTTCGAACTGCACGCAACCCACGGCGATGGCCGCACGGTGGCTCAGGTGCTTGAAGGCGTGCGCGATGAGGTCTCGGTGATGCGTCCACCAGCCTACAATCGCTTCCCCAACAGCTTTGCGCACATCTTCGCTGGCGGTTATGCCGCGGGTTACTACAGCTACAAGTGGGCCGAAGTGCTGTCTGCCGACGCCTTCTCCAAGTTTGAAGAAGACGGCGTGCTCAATGCCGAAACCGGCCGGGCATTCCGTGAAGCGATCCTGGCGCGCGGTGGCTCCCAGGCGCCGATGGTGCTGTTCGTCGACTTCCGCGGACGTGCACCGTCGATTGACGCACTCTTGCGCCACAGCGGCCTGAGTGAGGACGCAGCAGCATGAGTGATGGGCCTGTGGTGACCAAGAAGCAATTTATCGCCGGGGCGGTCTGCCCGGCGTGCGAAGAGTTGGACAAGTTGAAAATGTGGACCGAAGACGATGTGCCGCACCGCGAATGTGTGGCCTGCGGCTATTCGGACACGCTGAATGAACAAGGCAATTCGGTGCCCAAGGAATTGGGCACGCGGGTCAATACGTCGGCGTTGAAAGCGCCCGCGGACCCGAAGGTGCAGGCGGTGCAGTTTTTCCCTAATCCCAAGCTGAAAAAGGACTGATACCCGACGCCTGCTTCTGCTTGGGGCGGGCTTTTTGTGGGAGTCGGGCTTGCCCGCGATGCAGGCACCGTGGTGTGTCATTCACACCGCGTTGAAGCTATCGCAGGCAAGCCAGCTCCCACAGCCAGCTCCCACAGAAAGGCGCGCTACAGTTGCCCTTCGGCCTTGTCTGTCGTGGTGATCCAGCTTTTTACCGAGCACAGTGCAAAGGCACTGGTGCTGCAGTCGCCATTGGCCAATGCTGTACGCAACTTGTCGATATCTGCCTTCATCATGTAGCGAACGCCGTCTTTAAAGCCGTTACTTGAACCAAAGCCGCCCAGCGTCATCTCGTTCAGCGCATCCTCTTTGCTCCAACCCTGAATCACCACCCGATACATCGCCGCCATCAGGCCAGTGCGATCGGAGCCGTGCTTGCAGTGCATCAGCACCGAGCCATGGGTTTCGGCTTCTTGAATGGCCCGGAGTGCCGCCAGCACGTCGGCATCGTCGACATGGTTGGTGCGATACGTCAACTGCACCTGTTTGATATCAGACGTCTTCAGCCAGGGCGCATCAGATTCCGGCAGGAAGTTGATCACCGTGCCGATCTTCAAATTTTGCAGCACAGGCAGCGCAGTGCTGTCCGGCAACGCACTGCGATACAGCGTGGGTGTCATCTGGTGCAGGTTGAATTGGTTGCCCACTGGCTGTGCCCACTCGGCAGAGCGGATAGACGTAGCCTCGTCGGCGTGGGCCTGCAGCGTGGTGAACAATGCCATGAACGCCAGGCCAAGGGCGGGCAGCAATCGAATCGTGAACATGCGCGTAGAGACCGAATGGGATAGGGCTGATGGGCTAAATATTCGCCTGCGAGGGGTCAATGCCATGTGAGGTGGCTGTCAAAGAATCGTGAATCCGCCCATCTGATCCGCTGTTTTTCGCGCTGAATCGATTTCTCTTAATGCTTAGGCTGCTATCATTTGTAACTATTGATTGCCAGTGTGTGATATCCCTTTGGATCCAATGCCCTGGCAAACCATCACGCTGCTCCCAGAAGCGGCGGATAAACCCGTGACCACATGATGAGGTGCACCTATGTCTGATCAAGATCAGGACAACCCGCGGCGTGACTTTTTACGCAAATCCTTGACCTTGATCCCGGTGGTCACGGTTGCCAGCACTGGCCTTGGCGGCTCGATGTTGATGGCCACACCGGAGCCGGTGCAGGCCGCTCCCGCCAAAACGCCCGCCAGCGACAAAGCCTACGAGCCGAGTTACTTCACGGCCGAAGAGTGGGCGTTTATCAACGCTGCCGTCGCCCGCCTGATTCCCGCGGATGCCCAAGGCCCAGGCGCCCTGGAAGCCGGCGCGCCGGAATACATCGACCGCCAGATGAACACGCCGTATGCCGCTGGCGCGCTGTGGTTCATGCAAGGCCCGTTCAACGCCGATGCGGCGCCAGAGATGGGCTGGCAGAGCAAATTGGTGCCCAAAGACATCTATCGCCTGGGCATTGCCGCCACGGATGCCTGGTCGAAGGCGTTCAACGGTAAAGCTTTTGCTGCGCAAGACAGCGCTACCCAGGATGACATGCTGCGGCGTATGGAAGCGGGCGGCGGCGAGATGACCGCGCATTTCGAGGCAGTGCCGGCGAAGATGTTTTTCAACCTGTTACTGCAAAACACCAAGGAAGGCTTCTTCTGCGACCCGATCCACGGTGGCAACAAAGGCATGGTCGGCTGGACCATGATCGGCTTCCCCGGCGCCCGCGCCGATTTCATGGACTGGGTTGAACGCAACGAGCAATACCCCTTCCCGGCTGTTTCCATTCGCGGCGAGAGGGCATAAACGTGGCGACCATCATGAAGAAAGTGGACGCGGTGATCGTGGGTTTCGGCTGGACCGGCGCGATCATGGCCAAGGAACTGACGGAAGCTGGCCTCAACGTGGTAGCGCTGGAGCGCGGCCCGATGCAGGACACCTACCCGGACGGCAACTATCCCCAGGTTATCGACGAACTGACCTACAGCGTGCGCAAAAAACTCTTTCAGGACATCTCCAAGGAGACGGTGACCATTCGTCATAGCGTGAATGATGTTGCCCTGCCCAACCGTCAGTTGGGTGCGTTCTTGCCGGGCAATGGCGTGGGTGGTGCGGGCCTGCACTGGTCGGGCGTGCATTTTCGCGTCGACCCTATCGAGTTGCGCATGCGCAGCCACTATGAAGAGCGCTACGGCAAGAACTTCATCCCCAAGGACATGACCATCCAGGACTTCGGCGTGAGCTATGAAGAGCTGGAGCCGTTTTTCGACTACGCCGAAAAAGTCTTCGGCACCTCCGGCCAAGCCTGGACCGTAAAAGGCCAGTTGGTGGGTGAAGGCCGTGGCGGCAACCCGTATGCGCCGGATCGCTCCAACCCGTTCCCGCTGGAATCGCAGAAAAACACCGTGTCTGCGCAGTTGTTTCAGAAAGCGGCTACCGACGTCGGCTACAAACCCTACAACCTGCCATCGGCCAATACGTCGGGGCCGTACACCAACCCCTACGGCGCGCAGATGGGGCCGTGCAACTTCTGCGGTTTCTGCAGTGGCTACGTGTGCTACATGTACTCCAAGGCCTCGCCGAACGTAAACATCCTGCCGGCGCTGCGTCAGGTGCCGAACTTTGAGCTGCGGGCCAATTCCCATGTGCTCAAGGTCAACCTCGACAGCACCAAGAGCAAGGCCACCGGCGTGACCTATATCGACGCCCAGGGCCGCGAGTGTGAGCAGCCGGCGGACCTGGTGATCATCGCCTCCTTCCAGTTCAACAACGTGCGCCTCATGTTGCTCTCGGGCATCGGCAAACCCTACGACCCGATTACCAATGAGGGCGTGGTGGGCCGCAACTTTGCCTACCAGAACATGGGCACCATCAAGGCCTTCTTCGACAAGGACACCCACACCAACAACTTCATCGGTGCGGGCGGCAATGGCGTGGCCATCGATGACTTCAACGCGGACAACTTCGACCACGGCCCGCACGGCTTTGTGGGCGGCTCGCCGATGTGGGTCAACCAGGCTGGCAGCCGGCCGATTGCCGGTACGTCCAACCCGCCGGGCACGCCGGCGTGGGGCAGCGCCTGGAAGCGTGCCACCGCCGACTACTACACCCACCAAGTGTCGATGGACTCCCATGGTGCGCATCAATCCTACCGGAGCAACTACCTGGATCTGGACCCGGTTTACCGCGACTCCTACGGCCTGCCGCTGCTGCGGATGACGTTCGACTGGCAGGAAAACGACATCAAGATGAACCGCTTCATGATGGAGAAAATGGGTAAGGTCGCCGCGGCGATGAACCCCAAGGCCATTGCTGTGCTGGGCAAAAAAGTCGGTGAGCAATTCAACACCGCGTCCTACCAGACCACCCACCTCAATGGCGGCGCGATCATGGGCACCGACCCGAAAACCAGTGCGTTGAACCGTTACCTCCAAAGCTGGGATGTACACAACGTGTTTGTTCCGGGTGCATCGGCTTTCCCACAAGGCCTGGGCTACAACCCGACCGGCCTGGTGGCAGCGCTGGCCTATTGGTCGGCGCGAGCGATCCGCGAGCAGTACCTGAAAAACCCCGGCCCACTGGTTCAGGCATAAGGAGCGATGACCATGAAAGCACTTGTTATCGCCAGTTTTGCCCTGTTCAGCAGCTGCTCGGTGAGCGCTGCCGAAACCGATTTGATCAAGCAGGGCGAATACCTGGCCCGTGCCGGTGACTGCGTGGCCTGCCACACCGCCAAGGGTGGCAAACCCTTCGCCGGTGGGCTGCCGATGGAAACCCCGATCGGCGTGATCTATTCCACCAACATCACCCCGGACAAAACCGGCCTGGGCGACTACAGCTTCGAAGACTTCGACAAGGCCGTGCGCCATGGCGTCGCCAAGAACGGTAGTACGCTTTACCCGGCGATGCCGTATCCGTCCTACGCGCGTGTCAGCGACAGTGACATGCAGGCGTTGTATGCGTATTTCATGAAGGGCGTGGAGCCCGTCGCCCAGGAGAACAAGGACAGCGATATTCCCTGGCCCTTGAGCATGCGTTGGCCGTTGGCGGCGTGGCGCTGGATGTTCGCGCCGGCGGTCGAGGCGCATCAGGCGCAAGCCGCCACCGATCCGGTGGTCGCTCGCGGTGCCTATCTGGTTGAAGGCCTCGGCCACTGCGGCGCCTGCCATACACCGCGTGCCCTGACCATGCAGGAAAAAGCCCTCAGCGCGACTGACGGCAACGCGTTCCTGTCTGGCAGTGCGCCGCTGGAAGGCTGGATCGCGAAAAGCCTGCGCGGCGACCACAAGGACGGCCTTGGCAGTTGGAGCGAGGAGCAACTGGTGCAATTCCTCAAGACTGGCCGCAGTGACCGCAGCGCAGTGTTTGGTGGCATGAGTGATGTGGTCGTACACAGCATGCAGTACATGTCCCAGGACGACCTCACCGCGATCGCCCGCTACCTCAAGAGCCTGCCGGCGGTGGATCCTGAAGACCAGCCGCATCAGTACGACAAGCAGGTGGCCGAGGCGCTGTGGAAAGGTGACGACAGCAAGCCGGGCGCGTCGGTGTATATCGACAACTGCGCGGCGTGCCACCGTACCGACGGCCATGGTTACACGCGGGTGTTCCCGGCGCTGGCAGGTAACCCGGTGTTGCAAACGGCGGACGCCACCTCGTTGATCAACATCGTGTTGAACGGCGGCACCTTGCCAGCCACCCACACGGCGCCGTCGACTTTCACCATGCCGGCGTTCGCGTGGCGTCTGTCGGACCAGGAAGTCGCGGATGTGGTCAGTTTCGTCCGTGGCAGCTGGGGCAATAAAGGCGCGCCAGTCAAAGCCAGTGACGTGGCAGATCTGCGCAAGAGCGATATGCGCACCACATCGGGTGACGATTTGGGGCAGGTAACGCAAAAGCACTGATCCTGCCCTGGCCGCCAAACGGCACTGGTCAGAAACCTCGCGCCTCGATACTGTATATAAAAACAGTATCGAGGCGTTTTCATGACTACTGCGCTGCCGCCCAGTGGCCGGGGCACGGCCACTAACCTGCACAACCGCTTTGCGCCGACCGTCAGCGTGGCCGAAGACGACGGCTGGTTCCAGGAAGTGCCGCCGACCCAGGGCACCGAAGTGCGTATCGAAACGGCCAAGAGCATCATCACCCGCAACAACTCGCCGGATTTGCCGTTCGACCGCTCCATCAACCCCTATCGCGGCTGCGAGCATGGCTGCATCTACTGCTATGCGCGGCCCAGCCACGCCTATTGGGACATGTCGCCAGGGCTGGATTTCGAAACCAAACTGATTGCCAAGACCAACGCCGCCGACGTGCTGGAGCAACAGCTGTCGAAGCCAGGTTATGTCTGCGCACCGATCAACCTGGGCTCCAATACCGACCCGTACCAGCCTATCGAACGCGACTACACAATCACCCGGCAAACCCTCGAAGTGCTGCTGCGCTATCGGCACCCGGTAACCATCATCACCAAGGGTTCGCTGATCTTGCGCGACCTCGACCTGCTCACCGAGTTGGCGCGTCAGCGGCTGGTGGCGGTAATGATCAGCCTCACCAGCCTGGACGACGAACTCAAGCGTATCCTGGAGCCGCGCACGGCGGCGCCCAAGGCGCGGTTACGGGCGATTCGGGTGATGCGCGAGGCGGGTATCCCGGTGGGCGTGCTGTGCTCGCCAATGATCCCGATGATCAACGACAGCGAGCTGGAAAGCCTGCTGACCGAGGCCCACGCTGCCGGTGCGCAGAGCGCCGCCTACATGATGTTGCGCTTGCCCTTGGAAGTGGCGCCACTGTTCGAGGAGTGGCTGGCGGCGCATTACCCGCAGCGCGCGGCCCATGTGATGAGCCTGGTGCGCCAGGTGCGCGGTGGTGAGGTGTACGACAGCCGCTTCGGTGTGCGCATGCGTGGCGAGGGGCCGTTTGCTGATTTGTTGGCGCAGCGTTTCAACAAAGCGATCAAGCGGCTGGGGCTGAATCGACGGGAAGGGTTTAATCTGGATTGCACGGCGTTTTGCCCGCCGGGCAGGCAGATGGCATTGTTGTAAACTGAACAGAACGAAGGCGCCATTGCTGTGGAAATAGTCGCGTTTTGATATCACTGAAACCCTCGTTCTAGAGCGGTTCATTCAGTTTGAGTTAAGTTTCGCCGGTTACCTTGTTCAGCGAGTGACTGGTGAGTCGACGCCTTGGTTTGTTTAGTTTTTCAACTTTTCCGATAGCCAGACGTCGAACTGACCTGAACACTCCCCTGCATTAATAAAGAGGATGAATCATGAGTGACAAGGATAAACAGCCGTTGGCTGCGTCGGCTTCAGCCACTCAGGTGGCGGAGTCTGCCGATGCAGCGTTAAAGCACATCGTTGACGGCTTTTTGCATTTCCATCACGACGTCTTCCCGCAGCAGGAAGAACTCTTCAAGAAACTCGCCACGGCCCAGAGCCCACGGGCGATGTTTATTACGTGCGCCGATTCGCGCATCGTCCCCGAGCTGATCACCCAAAGTTCCCCCGGCGATTTGTTCGTGACGCGTAACGTCGGCAACGTGGTGCCGCCCTACGGCCAGATGAACGGCGGGGTTTCCACCGCCATCGAGTACGCGGTACTCGCCCTGGGCGTACAGCACATCATCGTGTGCGGGCACTCCGATTGCGGCGCCATGCGCGCGGTACTCAACCCCGACAGCCTGGAAAAGATGCCGACGGTACGGGCCTGGTTGCGTCACGCCGAAGTCGCCAAGTCCATGGTCGAAGACAATTGCGACTGCGCCAACGAAGGCGAGAGCATGAAGGTGCTGACCGAAGAAAACGTCATCGCCCAATTGCAGCATTTGCGTACCCACCCTTCCGTGGCTTCGCGCATGGCCAATGGTCATTTGTTCATCCATGGTTGGATCTACAACATCGAGACCAGCGAAATCCGCGCTTACGATGCGGACCAGGCGGCATTCAGACCGCTGAACGGTACCGAGCCGATTCCTTGCGCGACGCCTAGAGCGCGCTTCTAAAACACTTCCCTGCCGGGTCAAGCGGTGGCTGCCATGGACGCAGCCAGGCTTTACCGCGCCCGGCGAATCCCTCGGGAGAGCCATCATGCGTGCTGCTCAATTGAAAGCTGTATTGCCACGGGAGCTGCTGGCCTCGGTGGTTGTGTTTCTGGTCGCCCTGCCCTTGTGCATGGGCATCGCGATTGCGTCCGGCATGCCGCCGGCCAAGGGGCTGATCACCGGGATAATCGGTGGCCTGGTAGTGGGTTGGCTGGCGGGTTCGCCACTGCAGGTCAGTGGCCCGGCGGCGGGGCTGGCGGTGTTGGTGTTCGAGTTGGTGCGCCAGCACGGGATGATGATGCTCGGGCCGATTCTGTTGCTGGCGGGTTTCCTGCAACTGGTGGCCGGGCGTTTGCGCCTGGGCTGCTGGTTCCGGGTCACGGCTCCGGCGGTGGTGTACGGCATGCTGGCGGGTATCGGCGTATTGATTGTGCTGTCGCAGGTGCATGTGATGCTCGACGGCGCGCCTAAACCTTCGGGGTTGGATAACCTGGCGGGCTTCCCGGCGGCCATGGCCGAAGCGATCCCGACGCTGGGCGGCGGTCTTGGTTGGCAGGCTGGTTTGCTGGGCCTGTCGACCATGCTGGTGATGTACTGCTGGGATAAATTCCGGCCGCAAACATTGCGCTTCGTACCGGGCGCGTTGTTGGGTGTGGGCCTGGCGACGGTGACCAGCCTGGTGCTGGCGTTGCAGGTCAAGCGCGTGGAGGTGCCGGAAAACCTCGCCGACGCCATCGACTGGCTCCGCCCCAGCGACCTGCTGAACCTGGCCGATCCGCAACTGCTGATCGCCGCCTTCGCCGTCGCGTTTATTGCCAGCGCCGAAACCCTGCTTTCTGCGGCAGCGGTCGATCGGATGCACAGCGGCCAGCGCTCCGATTTCGACAAGGAATTGTCAGCTCAAGGCGTGGGCAACATGCTCTGTGGTTTGGTTGGCGCCTTGCCGATGACCGGCGTGATCGTGCGCAGCTCGGCCAACGTGCAGGCCGGTGCTACTACGCGTCTGTCGGCGATGTTCCATGGTGTGTGGCTGCTGGGCTTTGTGTTGCTGCTGTCGAGCGTGCTGCAAAGCATTCCGGTGGCGAGTTTGGCGGGCGTGCTGGTGTACACCGGGATCAAGCTGGTGGACGTCAAAGCCTTTCGCGCGCTGGGCCGCTATGGTCGGATGCCGATGTTTACCTACGCCGCCACGGCGCTGGCAATCATCTTCACCGACCTGTTGACCGGCGTGTTGGTGGGCTTCGGGCTCACGTTGCTGAAGCTCGCGTTTAAAGCTTCGCGATTGAAAGTCAGCCTGATCGATTTGCCCCAGGACGGTGAGATGGAGCTGCGATTGACCGGTGCCGCGACCTTCCTGAAAGTGCCGGCGCTGACTCAGGTGCTGTCGACGGTGCCTGCGGGGACCACCTTGCATGTGCCGCTGAGCAACCTGAGCTACATCGACCATTCGTGTCTGGAGTTGCTGGAAGAATGGGGCCGGGCCAATGCGGCCAAGGGCTCGACGCTGGTGATCGAGGCGCGGGGGTTGAAGCGCAGGCTCGAAGGCCGAGTGCGGACGACGGTGGGGATAGGTTCGGCGCCTGCCTGAACACCACAAAAATTGTGGGAGCCGGGCTTGCCCGCGATGGCGGTGGATCAGCCAGCTAATGTGCTGACTGACACTCCGCCATCGCGGGCAAGCCCGGCTCCCACAGTGGTTCTATGTTCACTCGGAAAATCAGGCTGGCTGATCCAGCGATAACTCAACGCCCAGTTGCCGCGACAGGCACGGCCAGCGCTTCCACGCCGCTTCCGTTGCCGGGCTTTTGAGCTGTTCGCGATACGCCTCGACCGACTCCAGCGCAAAGCTCTCCTCGTTGAGCATTTCATCTACCGCCAAGTGCACGGCTTCATCCAACTGATTGGCAAATGTTTCACCAATCAGTTGATGGGCAATCAAGTTAGCCACAGTGGTATCCGCCGGAATCAATGGCTGGCCGAAATGCTTGATATACAGGTCGTTGACCTCTTCAACCAAGCGGTGAGCCAGGTAGGCCTCATCCAGCAAGCCGTCCAGGCCTTCATGGCCGGCCAGGATCGCAGGCGGCTGCAGGAAGAAATGCTCGGCGATTTTCAACACCGGTTTGATCTGGCTTTCGATACCGGCTTCGCGGGCCACATCGTTGGCGGCTTCGAGCAAGTCCGGAACCAGTTCGATGTAGGCGGTGACAAAGCGGGTCATGACAATGTTGCGATCACCGTCAGCCAGGGAGATGGCCGAATGCAGGTGCGGCAATTGTTTTTCCAGTTGCTGGGCAAGCTGGCCCGTAGTGGCTTCGTGTTGATGGGCACGGAAAATCTGCTCGCGCAATGCGGCGGTGTTCATGAAGGCTCCAGTGAAACAGGCGTAGGAAAAGGGAGAGGATAAGGTAGCTCGTTTATACGAGCGCCTAAGACGCATTTGTCATAATTATTTCATGGTTATGCGTGTGCGTTATATCGAAATGCCATCGTTCGTCGGATAAACGTTTGCGCGCCCGGTTTTATTGGGTCCGCCCGTCTGTTTTTGCTCATTTGCCCCTACACATTGCGGGGTCGCCCCGGCTGTCTATACTCGGATTTGTACGCAATTAGCTGATGACGCCCAACTGCATGACGCAGGCAAGGCTTGGCGGTTGTAAGCAGTATGGAAGCCGCTCCCTTCGCCGCAGGTGCAAACCGGCGGGATAACAAGAAACATAAAGGGGAACCCGCAATGACGCGACATCCACACGTTTGGATGGGCCTACTATTGTGGTCAGTATTCGGCCAGGCGCACGCCGCCTGGACAACGAATATGGCGCCAGGGGCTACTGAAGTCAGTCACGCCGTGTTTGACCTGCACATGACCATTTTCTGGATCTGTGTGGTGATCGGCATCGTCGTGTTTGGCGCGATGTTCTGGTCGATGATCCTGCACCGCCGGTCTACGGGCCAGGTGGCGGCCAAGTTCCACGAGAGCACCACCGTGGAAATTCTCTGGACCGTAGTGCCCTTGCTGATCCTGGTGGCCATGGCCATTCCGGCGACCAAAACCCTGATCAATATCTACGACAGCAGTGAGTCGGATATCGATATCCAGGTCACCGGCTATCAGTGGAAGTGGCACTACAAATACCTGGGCCAGGACGTGGAGTTCTTCAGCAACCTGGCCACGCCCGCCGAGCAGATCCATAACCAGGCCACCAAGGGCGAGCACTACTTGCTCGAAGTCGACCAGCCGCTGGTGCTGCCGGTGGGCGCCAAGGTGCGCTTTCTGGTGACGGCCGCCGACGTGATCCACTCCTGGTGGGTGCCGGCCTTTGCGGTCAAGCGCGATGCGATCCCCGGCTTCGTCAACGAGGCCTGGACCCGGGTCGAGAAGCCCGGCATCTACCGTGGCCAGTGCGCCGAGCTGTGCGGTAAGGATCACGGCTTCATGCCGATTGTGGTCGAGGTCAAATCCAAGGCCGACTACGACACCTGGCTGGGCGAGCGCAAGGCAGAGGCCGCCAAGCTCAAGGAGCTGACGTCCAAAGAGTGGACGCTGGACGAGCTGGTGGCCCGTGGCGACAAGGTTTACCACACCACCTGCGTGGCCTGTCACCAGGCCGAAGGCCAGGGCTTGCCGCCGATGTTCCCGGCGCTCAAAGGCTCGCCAATTGCCACCGGCGCCAAAGAAGACCACCTGCACCGCGTGTACTTCGGCAAACCCGGCACCGCCATGGCGGCGTTCGGCAAACAGCTGTCGGAAGTCGATATCGCCGCCGTGGTCACCTACGAGCGCAACGCCTGGGGCAACAACAAAGGCGACATGGTCACGCCCAAAGACGTGCTGGCTCTGAAACAGGCGGAAAGCAAATGACGGCCTCAACTGCGTATGCCCTGAACCGCACAGCCCATTCCTTTGCAGGAGAACGGCCATGAGCACTGTGATCGACCATGGTCATGCCGACCATGCCCACGGCCCCGCCAAAGGCTTGATGCGCTGGGTGCTGACCACCAACCACAAAGACATCGGCACCATGTACCTGTGGTTCGCCTTCACCATGTTTCTGCTCGGCGGTTCGTTCGCCATGGTGATCCGCGCCGAGTTGTTCCAGCCAGGCCTGCAAATCGTGCAGCCGGCGTTCTTCAACCAGATGACCACCATGCACGGCCTGATCATGGTGTTTGGCGCGGTGATGCCGGCGTTTGTCGGCCTGGCCAACTGGATGATCCCGCTGATGATCGGCGCGCCGGACATGGCCTTGCCGCGCATGAACAACTTCAGTTTCTGGCTGCTGCCGGCAGCGTTCCTGCTGCTGGTCTCGACGCTGTTCACGCCGGGCGGCGGGCCGAATTTCGGCTGGACCTTCTACGCCCCACTCTCCACCACCTACGCGCCGGAAAGCGTGACGTTCTTCATCTTTGCCATTCACCTGATGGGCATCAGCTCGATCATGGGCGCGATCAACGTGGTCGCCACCATTCTCAACCTGCGCGCGCCTGGCATGACCTTGATGAAAATGCCGCTGTTCGTATGGACCTGGCTGATTACCGCCTTCCTGCTGATCGCGGTGATGCCGGTGCTGGCCGGTTGCGTGACCATGATGTTGATGGACATCCACTTCGGCACCAGCTTTTTCAGTGCGGCCGGTGGCGGTGACCCGGTGCTGTTCCAGCATGTGTTCTGGTTCTTCGGCCACCCCGAGGTGTACATCATGATCCTGCCGGCGTTTGGCGCCGTCAGCTCGATCATCCCGACCTTCTCGCGCAAGCCGCTGTTCGGCTACACCTCGATGGTCTACGCCACGGCGAGCATCGCGTTTCTGTCGTTTATCGTGTGGGCGCACCACATGTTCGTGGTGGGTATTCCGCTGGTGGGCGAGCTGTTCTTCATGTACGCCACGCTGCTGATCGCGGTGCCCACGGGCGTGAAGGTGTTCAACTGGGTGAGCACCATGTGGCAAGGCTCGCTGACTTTCGAGACACCGATGTTGTTTGCCGTGGCTTTTGTGATTCTGTTCACCATTGGCGGTTTCTCCGGGCTGATGCTGGCAATTGCCCCGGCGGACTTCCAGTACCACGACACCTACTTTGTGGTGGCGCACTTCCATTACGTATTGGTGCCCGGGGCGATCTTCGGCATCTTCGCCTCGGCCTACTACTGGCTGCCGAAATGGACCGGCCACATGTACGACGAAACCCTGGGCAAGCTGCACTTCTGGCTGTCCTTTGTGGGCATGAACATGGCGTTCTTCCCGATGCACTTTGTCGGCCTGGCGGGCATGCCGCGCCGGGTGCCGGACTACAACCTGCAGTTCGCCGACTTCAACATGGTCTCCTCGATTGGCGCGTTCATGTTTGGCGCCACGCAGATCTTCTTCCTGTTTATCGTGATCAAGTGCATCCGTGGCGGCCCGCCGGCGCCGGCCAAGCCGTGGGATGGCGCCGAAGGCCTGGAATGGAGCATCCCCTCGCCTGCGCCGTATCACACGTTTACGACGCCGCCGGAGGTCAAGTGAACGCCTTGATGCAGGTCGACTCGGTCTCCTGTGGGAGCTGGCTTGCCTGCGATAGCGGTGTGTCAGGCACAGAATGTATTGCCTGCCAGGGCCTCATCGCAGGCAAGCCAGCTCCCACAGAAAAACCAGAAGCGGGTGAGCGCCATGCTTGAATCCGTCCCCATCAAGCGCCTGGTCACTCGCCTGCTGATCCTGGTAGTGGCCATGTTCGCCTTCGGCTTTGCCTTGGTGCCGATCTACGACGTGATGTGCAAGGCGTTCGGCATCAACGGCAAGACCGCCGGGCAGTACGAAGGCGAGCAGGTGGTGGACCCCACGCGCCAAGTGCGCGTGCAATTCATGTCCACCAATGCCATCGACATGGTCTGGGAATTCCACTCCAAGGCCGATGAGGTCGTTGTCAACCCTGGCGCTGTCACCGAGATGCTGTTCGTGGCCTTCAACCCCACAGATAAACCCATGACCGCCCAGGCCGTGCCGAGTATTTCCCCGGCCGAAGCGGCGATGTATTTCCACAAGACCGAATGTTTTTGCTTCACCCAGCAAGTGCTGCAGCCAGGTCAGCGCATAGAAATGCCCGTGCGCTTTATCGTCGATCGCGCCATGCCCAAGGATGTGAAGCATTTGACTCTGGCATACACGCTGTTTGACATCACTGCGCGTCAACCGCCGGTGGCCGTCCATACCGGCGGTTAGCTACTGTTTGCCCCCTCAATCAGGAGAGCGAATACATGTCGTCTCATGATACGTACTACGTACCAGCGCAAAGCAAATGGCCAATAATTGCTACGTTTGGCATGTTGATCACGGTGTACGGCCTGGCCGTGTGGTTCAACGACCTCAAGGCGGCGCGCCCGGAATCCCACGGCCCGTGGATCTTTTTCGTCGGCGGGCTGTTGCTGGCCTACATGCTGTTCGGCTGGTTCGGCGCGGTGATCAAGGAAAGCCGCGCCGGTTTGTACAGCCCGCAGATGGACCGCTCGTTCCGCTGGGGCATGACCTGGTTCATCTTTTCCGAGGTGATGTTCTTTATCGCGTTCTTCGGCGCACTGTTTTATGTGCGGCATATGTCCGCGCCGTGGCTGGCAGGTGAAGGCTCCAAGGGCGTCGCACACATGCTGTGGCCGAACTTCGAATTTGCCTGGCCGTTGCTCAACAACCCTGACCCGAAAATGTACCCGCCGCCCGAAGGCACCATCAGCCCGTGGGGCTTGCCGCTGGTCAATACGATCTTGCTGGTCAGCTCCAGCGTGACCATCACCATTGCCCACCATGCGTTGCGCAAGGGCCATCGCGGCGCGCTGAAAATCTGGCTGGCGCTGACGGTGCTGCTGGGTTGGGCCTTTTTGGGCTTTCAGGCCGAGGAATACATGCACGCTTACAAAGAGCTGGGCCTGACCCTTGGCTCGGGCGTGTACGGCGCGACGTTCTTCATGCTCACCGGCTTTCACGGCGCCCACGTGACCATCGGCACCATCATTCTGTTCGTGATGCTGATGCGCATCCTCAAGGGGCACTTCAACGCCGAGCACCAGTTCGGTTTTGAGGCGGCCAGTTGGTACTGGCACTTTGTGGATGTGGTGTGGATCGGCCTGTTTTTCTTCGTTTATGTGCTGTGAGGCGTTTTACCACGGTGCATGAGAGACCAACTGGCCGCTGAAAAAGCCCCAGGCGATCAAGCCTACGGTAATCGCGGCCAGTACAACACGCACGGTCAAGGCAGTGACGAGGCGGTTGGAGTTGCCCTCGTCCTTGACCAGAAAGAACAAGCCACTGAACAGGCTCACGACAGTCGCGATCAGCATCAGGGCAATGGCTGCTTTGAGCATGGTCAGGTTCCATTCGGATGGGCGGGCAATGAAAAGGCGGGCAATGAAAACAAGTATAGCCAGCGCCATAAAAGACTTTCGCCCAGGGCTCGCTCCCACGCTGGTGGTGCTGGTATTGCTGCCGCTGATGGTGGGCCTGGGGTTCTGGCAACTGGCTCGCGGGCATGAAAAACAGCTGTTGGTGGACAGCTATGCCGAACGGCGTGTGGCTGAGCCGGTCAGCAGTGTGCAGCTCGAGGGCATGGCTGACCCGGCCTTTCGCCGGGTGCGCCTGCGCGGCCAGTTCGATGCTGAGCACAGCGTGCTGCTCGACAACCGCATGCGCGACGGCAAGGCCGGTGTTGAACTCCTGCAGCCCTTTCACGACCAGGCCAGCGGCGAATGGCTGCTACTCAATCGCGGCTGGTTGCCGTGGCCGGACCGGCGCACGCCGCCCGTGTTCACCACGCCTGAACAACCTCTGAATCTGGATGCCTGGGTGTACATCGCGCCCGGCGAAACCTTCCAACTGCACGCCGACCCCGCCACCACGCAATGGCCGCGCTTGCTGACTGCGTTGCATCCCGCCGCGCTCTGGGCGGAGTTGGGCCGCAGCGGTTTCGCCTATGAGTTGCGCGCCGAACCTGGCCCCGGCACCTACGACACTACCTGGCCGGTGGTTGCCATGGGCCCGGAAAAACACTTGGGCTACGCCGTGCAGTGGTTCGCCATGGCACTGGCGTTGCTGGCGCTTTACCTCTACCTCGGATGGCATAACAAAAAGGAGAAACCCCATGGGAGCGGCCATGAATCCACCCAGCACGTCTGAGGCACCCGACCGGCGCAAAGGCCGCTGGCAGCTTATTTTGATCCTGATGATGGTGATCGGCCCGATGGCGCTGGCCACCTTTATGTACAAGTTGCAGTTCTGGGTGCCCGACAGCCGCAGTTACCACGGCGAGATGATCGGCAACGGCCAGACCCGCGCCGACATCGGCGTGCAGGCCGATGAAGATCGCTGGCAACTGTTGGTTACCGCGCCCACCGCCTGCGCCGCTGAGTGCCAGCAACTGGTGTACCTGGCGCGCCAGCTGCAAATCAGCCTGGGCCGCGATGCCTCCCGCGCCAGCCATGCCCTGGCCAGCGCGCAGCCGGTGAGCACGGATTACGACGCCAAGCTCAAGGCCGAATACCCACAACTGCAGCGCTACCCGCTGGACCTGACCACCTTCAGTAAAAACGCGGCTGCGCCGGGTGAGGCGCAACTGTGGATCGTCGACCCGCACGGCAACCTGGTGCTGCGCTACGACGCCAAGGTCAAGGGCAAGGACTTGCTCAACGACCTGCGCTTGCTGCTGAAACTGTCGAACATCGGATAAGGGCATCGTCATGGCCAAACCTGGATTTCGCCTCGCGTTGTTTGCCACCTTGCTGGCGCTGCTGGTCGTGCTGCTCGGCGCCTACACGCGCCTGACCCACGCTGGCCTCGGCTGCCCGGACTGGCCGGGCTGCTACGGGTTTATCAGCGTGCCGCAAAGCGAAGCCCAGCTGGCGCATGCCGAGCTGCATTTTCCCGATACGCCGGTAGAAGCCGACAAGGGCTGGGCCGAGATGACCCATCGCTACTTCGCCGGCACCTTGGGCTTGCTGATCGTGCTGCTGGCGGCGCGCTCGTGGAGCCATCGGCGTGATCCGGGGCAGCCAGTGAAACTGCTGCTGTTTGTGTTGGCGGTGGTGTTTGCCCAGGCGGCGTTCGGTATGTGGACGGTGACGCTGAAGTTGTGGCCGCAAGTGGTCACGGGGCATTTGCTTGGCGGCTTTGCAACCTTGAGCCTGCTGTTTCTGCTCATCTTGCGACTGTCCGGCGTGTTGCCCGCTTTGATCGTGCCCAAGCGCCTGCAGTATTGGGCCACGGCGGGCCTGGTGCTGGTGATCGGGCAGATCGCGCTGGGCGGTTGGGTCAGTTCAAACTACGCGGCGGTGGCCTGTGTCGACCTGCCGACGTGTCATGGCGAGTGGTGGCCGGCGGCGGACTTTGCCAACGGGTTTCACCTCACCCAGCATATCGGCCCCAATTACCTCGGCGGCCAGCTCGACAGTGAGGCGCGCACGGCCATCCACCTGACCCATCGCATCGGTGCTGTGCTGGTGACGCTGGTGCTGCTGGGGCTGGCCTGGCAATTGCGCGCCGTGGGCATGACGCGGCTGGCAGGCCTGCTGCTGATCGCCCTGGCGGCGCAAATCTGCCTGGGCGTGAGCAATGTGGCGTTCGGCTTGCCGCTGCCGGTGGCGGTCGGGCACAACGCCGGTGGGGCGGGGTTATTGCTGACGCTGGTGCTGGTTAACTACCACGCCCGTACCAGCCTCGTCCGGGTGCGCAATCAGTTGCCGTTTGGCTGGCGTTTTATCCCGCGCAAACACGTATCGGGCCTCATCACCCTTAAAGGAGAGATGCCATGGCGACCTTGATCGGCGCGCGTCACGATCGGGCGATCTGGCGGGATTACCTGGAGCTGACCAAGCCGAAAGTGGTGGTGCTGATGCTCATCACGTCCTTGGTGGGCATGTTCCTCGCGACCCGCGCCGGGGTGCCATGGACGGTGCTGGTGTTCGGCAATTTGGGCATTGCCCTGTGCGCCGGAGGTGCGGCGGCGGTCAACCATGTGGTGGATCGGCGCATCGATGCGGTGATGGCGCGCACGCATAAACGGCCGTTGGCAGAAGGGCGCGTGTCGCCCGTGGCGGCATTGGCGTTTGCATTGTTTCTGGCAGTTGCAGGTTTGGCCTTGTTGCTGGCTTTCACCAACCCGTTGGCGGCCTGGCTCACGTTGGCCTCATTGCTGGGTTACGCGGTGATCTACACCGGTTTTCTCAAGCGTGCCACGCCACAAAATATCGTGATCGGCGGCCTGGCCGGTGCGGCGCCGCCGCTGCTCGGCTGGGTCGCGGTTACCGGGCATGTCAGCGCCGAGCCGCTGCTGCTGGTGCTGATCATCTTCGCCTGGACCCCGCCGCACTTCTGGGCCCTGGCCATTCACCGCAAAGAGGAATACGCCAAGGCCGATATCCCGATGCTGCCGGTCACCCACGGCGAGCACTACACCAAGGTGCATATCCTGCTCTACACCTTCGCCCTGCTGGCGGTGAGCTTCATGCCCTATGTGATCCATATGAGCGGCCTGCTGTACCTGGCGTGTGCGCTGGTATTGGGCGGGCGCTTTCTGCAATGGGCCTGGGTGCTGTACCGTGGCAGCAAGCCGCACGCGGCGATCAACACGTTCAAGTACTCTATCTGGTACTTGCTGCTGCTGTTTATCGCGCTGCTCGTCGACCACTACCTATTGTTGAACCTATGACTCGAACTCAAAAAACCGTCTTCATCCTGGTGGCCATCGTCGCGTTGATCATGGGCCTGACCGTTAACAAAGTGCTCAGCGGCAAAGGCCAGGGCGACCCTACCGCGCTGATCGACGCCGGCATTATCCTGCTGCCGCAAAGCCGCCAGCTGCCGCCGGTGACCATGACCAATCAGGACGGCCAGCCGGTGGTGGTCAACGAGTTGAAAGGCAAATGGAGCCTGCTGTTCTTCGGTTACACCTTCTGCCCCGACATCTGCCCGACCACCCTCGCGCAACTGCGCCAGATCAAGAGCGAGCTGCCTAAAGAGGCGGTGGATAAGTTGCAGGTGATCCTGGTCAGCGTTGACCCGAACCGCGACACGCCGACCCAGCTCAAGCAGTACCTGGGCTACTTCGACCCGCAATTCGAAGGCCTGACCGGCGCGAATGTAGCGGATGTGCAGAAGGTCTCGAATGCGGTGAGCATTCCGTTTATTCCGGCCGATACCAGCAAACCCAACTACACCGTGGACCACAGCGGCAACCTGGCGCTGATCGGCCCGGACGGCACGCAGCGTGGGTTTATTCGTGCGCCGTTGAATAATCAAAAGCTGGTGGCGCAGTTGCCGGGTTTGCTACAGCGCAAGTAGGCCAATCACCAAGCTAACCAACAACACAAATAACCTGTGGGAGCTGGCTTGCCTGCGATAGCGGTGGGCCTGCTTGCATCTCAGTTGCTGACCCACCGCCATCGCAGGCAAGCCAGCTCCCACAGTGGTTTTGTGCAAGGTTTGAACAGGGTGTCGTCGGAGATTTCCCACGTGTTGTCGCGCTGTGCGTGAACTTGTTGGACGGTCTTGGGGTGGCTAGTCTTTGGCCTGTCGCTGCAAATTCAGTGACAGGGCGTAGGAACCCTTTTATGTACCCTTGGCGTCATAGCGCCACCGTCTGATTGCGGCGTTTTTTTTGTGCCCGTACTATCAGTCGCGGCGGCTATGCGCGGGCACGTTTCGACGTGGCTGAGATCCCTGGGTACTCGGTTCCTACCCCGCGTATGGCTGCCACCCATGCCCGTAGGAAGGCTGTTGGAAGCTCCTGTTCATACCCGGAGTTGTCCCAATGCAATCACTTACCCCTGATCCACCGATCACACCCAAAGTCTTCACCCGCCACCATCACCAGCTGCACGCTGTGTTGATAGACAACCAGCCATGGTTCAGCGCCTGCGACATCGGCCACCTGATGGGCCTGCACCTGAACCCTGCGCTACTGCGCAAGCTCGATCCCGACCAACAACACACCCTGGCGCTGATCACTCATGGCCACTGTGCGCCGACGTTGATGGTCAGTGAGTCTGGCGTCTACGCGCTGCTTATCTACCACTACTACCCGGAGAATCGGTGCCTGCGCCAATGGTTGACCCATGAGGTGGTGCCAGCCCTGCGCTGACAGCAAAAGCCACGCAAAGCTGGTGGCAGAGTTGCCGGTTTTGCTCCAGCGCAAATGATCGTTCCCACGCTCTGCGTGGGAATGCCTCCTGTGACGCTCTGCGTCGCGGCCTCAACAGCGGGACGCAGAGCGTCCCGGGCTGCATTCCCACGCGGAGCGTGGGAACGATCACAACACAAAACAAATGTGGGAGCTGGCTTGCCTGCGATAGCGGCAGGCCAGTCAACATCTTCAGTGACTGACACTCTGCTATCGCGGGCAAGCCAGCTCCCACATTAGGTTTACGGTGTAGCTCTGGATCAGAACGCCGGCAGAATCGCGCCTTTGTACTTCTCAAGAATGAACGCTTTCACTTCTGGCGTGTGCAGGGCTGCAACCAGCTTCTTCACCGCGTCCGAATCCTTGTTGTCGTCGCGGGTCACCAGGATGTTCACGTAAGGCGAGTCGTTGCCTTCGATCACCAGCGCATCCTTGGATGGATCCAGCTTGGCTTCCAGGGCGTAGTTGGTGTTGATCAGCGCCAGGTCGACCTGGGTCAGCACGCGCGGTAGGGTGGCGGCTTCCAGTTCGCGGAATTTCAGGTTTTTTGGGTTGCCGCTGATGTCCTTGATGGTCGACAGGATGTTGGTCGGGTCCTTCAGGGTGATCAGGTTGTGCTTGGCCAGCAGCAGCAGGGCGCGACCGCCGTTGGTGGCGTCGTTAGGGATCACGACGTTGGAGCCGCTTGGCAGGTCTTCCAGCTTTTTGTACTTGCTGGAGTAGGCGCCCAGTGGCTCCAGGTGTACCGCGGCAACGCTTACCAGGTGAGTGCCCTTGGTTTTGTTGAACTCATCCAGGTACGGCTGGTGCTGGAAGAAGTTGGCGTCCAGGCGTTTTTCAGCCACCTGTACGTTCGGCTGCACGTAGTCGGTGAAGACTTTGACCTGCAAATTAACGCCTTCTTTGGCGAGTGCAGGCTTCACGAATTCGAGGATTTCCGCGTGGGGCACCGGCGATGCAGCGACTGTAATAGTCTCGGCAGCATGGGCAGAAAACGCGGCAACGGCGGCGAAAGCAACCAGTAGTTTTTTCATCCAACAAGCTCCTTGTTCGGGCATGTGCCGGCGGGGGCCGGCAATGGCGGTTATTTTCGAGAGTAGTGTGTCACCAGCTTATCGCCGATGGTTTGCAGAATCTGTACCAGCACAATCAACATCACGACGGTGACGACCATCACGTCGTCCTGGAAACGTTGGTAACCATAGCGGATCGCCAGGTCGCCCAGCCCGCCAGCACCCACGACGCCTGCCATGGCGGTGTAACCCACCAGAGCAATAGCGGTGACGGTGATGGCCGCAATGATGCCGGGTTTAGCCTCTGGCAGCAGTGCCTTGGTGATGATCTGCCGAGTGGTGGCGCCCATGGCTTGAGTCGCCTCGATGATGCCGCGATCCACCTCGCGCAATGCGGTTTCCACCAGGCGCGCGAAGAACGTCGAAGCGCCCACCACCAAAGGTGGAATCGCGCCGGCCACACCGAGCGAAGTGCCGGTGATAAAGATCGTCGTAGGGATCATCACAATCAGCAGAATGATAAACGGCAGAGAGCGTATGGCGTTGACGATAAATGCCAGCACGCCATAGGTGGCTTTCTGCTCGAGCAACTGACGTGGGCTGAACAGAAACAGCAGAACGCCCAGCGGCAAGCCAACCAGTACGGTGAACACCAGCGAGGTGCTGAGCATCAGCATGGTGTCGCCGGTGGCAACCCAGATGTCGGCCCAGTCAACTTTGTCGAAGTAATGCAGTAACACGTCCATTAACGCAGGACCTCCATATGCACATCGGCTGCGGTAAAGCGGGCGAAGGCCGCTTCCATGTCACCGCCGGTGATGGCCAGGGTCAGTTGCCCGTAGGGGGTATCTTTGATGTGGTCGATGCGACCGGCAAGGATGCTGTAGTCCACTCCCGTTTCGCGGGCGACGGTCCCCAGCAATGGCGCGTAGGTCGCTTCGCCCTGGAACGTCAGGCGCACGATGCGGCCCGGTACATGGGCAAACACATCACGCTGCTCGCCTTCATCGACTTGCTCGGCTTCTTGCACAAAGCGCTTGGTGGTCGGGTGCTTGGGGTGCAGGAACACCTCGGCCACCGAGCCTTGCTCGACGATCACGCCGGCGTCCATCACGGCGACCTGGTCGCACACGCGGCGGATCACGTCCATTTCATGGGTGATCAGCACGATGGTCAGCTTCAACTCGCGGTTGATCTCGGCCAACAATTTGAGCACCGAGGCGGTGGTCTGCGGGTCGAGGGCGCTGGTGGCTTCGTCGCACAGCAGAATTTTTGGCTTGGTCGCCAGGGCGCGGGCGATGCCGACGCGCTGCTTCTGGCCGCCGGACAACTGCGCCGGGTACTTCTTGGCATGGTCCGACAGGCCCACGCGGGCGAGCAGTTCAGCCACGCGCAGGTCGATGTCTTTACGCGACAATTCGCCGGCCAGGGTCAGCGGCAATGCCACGTTGTCGGCAACGGTCTTGGACGCCAGCAGGTTGAAGTGCTGGAAGATCATCCCCACTTGCTGGCGAAAACGGCGCAGGCCGTTGGCGTCCAGGGCGGTGACTTCCTCACCGTCGACGTTGATCTGACCGCCGCTGGGTTGTTCCAGGCGATTGATCAGGCGCAGCAGGGTACTTTTGCCCGCACCGGAGTGGCCAATCAGGCCGAACACCTGGCCGTTTTCGACGCGCAGGCTGGTGGGGTGCAGGGCGGGGATTTCCTTACCGGCGACGCGGTAGGTTTTATGGACGTTATGAAACTCGATCACGTAGCGAACCTTGTGGGGCGCATTGAAAAGGGATCAGCGGTTAGCCGGGCGCGCATTTTAGCCTGTCCGTATAGCGTTTCTTAGCATTTATTTCGCATTCAACCAGCGATTTGGCAATAACGCGATCAAAGGTCATAAAAAAGGAACGGCCCAAAACCCCATCAGTCACTACTTAAGCAACTCAATTTCCCAGGTGCCGTGCCTGGGGGTTTGCTCAAACGAGCCGGGGACCGCTCTGGCCACTTTGAATAAGGAGTTTTGACTGATGAGTACCAAGAAGCCAGCTACCCCGCCTAAGAGTGAGCTTGCGGGCACCGATACCCTGGACCGTGGCAACACCAACGCCAAGCTGCAGGCCCTGGAAGAGTTTCGCTCCGATGCGACCGGCCAGGCGCTGCGCACCAACCAAGGCGTAAAGATTTCCGATAACCAGAACACCCTCAAAGTCGGCGCCCGTGGCCCCTCGCTGCTGGAAGACTTCATCATGCGTGAAAAAATCACGCACTTTGACCATGAGCGTATCCCGGAGCGCATCGTGCATGCCCGTGGCACTGGCGCCCATGGTTATTTCCAGACCTATAAGAACCATTCTGCGCTGAGCAAGGCCGGGTTCCTGCGTAACCCGGAGCATAAAACCCCGGTGTTCGTGCGCTTCTCCACCGTGCAAGGCCCGCGTGGTTCGGGCGATACCGTGCGTGACGTACGCGGCTTTGCCGTGAAGTTCTTCACCGACGAAGGCAACTTCGACCTGGTGGGCAACAACATGCCGATCTTCTTCATCCAGGATGCGATCAAGTTTCCGGACTTTGTGCATGCGGTAAAACCTGAGCCCCATAACGAAATTCCTACCGGCGGCTCGGCCCACGATACGTTCTGGGATTTCGTCTCGCTGCAGCCGGAATCGGCGCATATGGTGCTGTGGGCCATGTCTGACCGTGCCATTCCAAAAAGCCTGCGTTCCATGCAGGGTTTTGGTATTCACACCTTCCGGTTGATCAATACCGAAGGCAAGTCCAGCTTTGTGAAATTCCATTGGCACCCGAAAGTCGGCACCTGCTCGCTGGTGTGGGACGAAGCGCAAAAGCTTGCCGGTAAAGACACCGACCACCACCGTCGCGACCTGTGGGAAGCGATCGAGGGCGGCGACTACCCTGAGTGGGAGTTGGGCGTGCAAATCGTTGCCGAAGAGGACGAACACAAGTTCGACTTCGACCTGCTTGACCCGACCAAGATCATTCCCGAAGAGCTGGTGCCGATTACGCCGCTAGGCAAAATGGTGCTTAACCGCAACCCGGACAACTTCTTTGCCGAGGTCGAGCAGGTCGCCTTTTGCCCGGGCCATATCGTGCCGGGTATCGACTTCACCAACGACCCGCTGCTGCAAGGCCGTCTGTTTTCCTACACCGATACGCAGATCAGCCGACTCGGTGGCCCGAATTTTCATGAGCTGCCGATCAACCGGCCGGTCACGCCTTTCCATAACGGCCAGCGTGATGCCCAGCACCGCACCGTGATCGATAAGGGCCGTGCGTCCTACGAGCCGAACTCGATTGATGGCGGTTGGCCCAAAGAAACGCCAGCGGCGGCTCAGGATGGCGGGTTCGAGACTTATTACGAGCGCGTCGACGCCAACAAGGTACGTGAGCGCAGTGAGTCGTTTGGTGACCACTTCTCGCAAGCCACGCTGTTTTTCCACAGCATGAGCCACCACGAGAAAGAGCACATCATCGCGGCCTACAGCTTCGAGTTGGGCAAGGTGGAGCGTGAGTTTATCCGCGCGCGTCAGGTCAACGAGATTCTGGCCAATATCGACCTGGAGTTGGCCAAGCGCGTTGCGCAGAACCTCGGCCTGCCGGCGCCGACCAAAGGCACGGTACCGCCGCGCAAGACGTCGCTGAAAGAGTCGCCGGCGTTGAGCCAGGTGAACCTGCTGTCGGGCGACATCAAAACACGCAAAGTCGCAATTCTTGCGGCTAACGGTGTGGATGGCGCAGCGATTGCGGCGTTGAAGAAAGCGCTGGCCGCCGAAGGTGCGCACGCCAAGGTGCTGGGGCCGACGTCGGCACCGGTGAAGACTGCGGATGGCAAGAGCCTGCCGGTGGATGCGTCGATGGAAGGCATGCCGTCGGTGGCGTTTGATGCGGTGTTCGTGCCGGGCGGTAAAGAGTCGATCAAGGCCTTGAGTGGCGACGGCGTGGCGTTGCACTTCCTGTTGGAGGCGTACAAGCATCTGAAGGCGATTGCGCTTGCCAGTGATGCCAAGCCGTTGCTGGAGCAGCTTAAGCTGGAGGCGGATGCGGGGTTGATCGTGGGAGCGGATGCCAAGGCGTTCAAGGCATTCTTTGCGGCGATTGCGCAGCATCGGGTGTGGGCGCGGGAGCCTAAGGCCAAGGCGATTCCGGCTTAAGAAGTGGGTTGTTTGTTAGACCGCTATCGCAGGCAAGCCAGATCCCACATTTGACTGTATTCACAGTTCAAAAGGTGGGAGCTGGCTTGCCTGCGATGGCTTTACTCGGTTTTGCGCGGAATCAACACAACCTGCGCCGGGATGTGTTTCACAATCTGCCGGTGAATCTTCAGGTCATACGCCGAATCAATGCGCTTCACCCGTTTGGTCAGCAGTGTGGCCAGCCATGGGTAATCCTGGGTGCGCGGCGCCTGAATGGTCACGTCGCACTGGTAATTCACCACATCGGTGGCGATCGCATCCAACTGATGGCGAAGTTCTTCAATATCGGTGAGGTTCAACGCAACCGTGGTGCTTTGAGCCGCCGGGTCGATGACCTTGGCGGGTGGCTTGGCCTCGGCAGCTTTCAAGGCGGCTTCGGCTTTATCCAGCTCGGCTTTGCGGGCGTGGCTGATGGCGCTGTTGACGCCGCCAGTAAGCGCCGGAGCCTTGGGCATCAAGGCGCGTGCGCGGCTTAACGCCGTAGCGGCGGCATTTACATCACCTTTTTGCAATACGATCTGGCTGCGTTGCAAGTAGGCTTCGGCCAATTGGCGCTGGTAGGTTTCCAGGGCTGGGTCGTTGGGCGACTGGGCCTGTAATGCGGCCAGCTCGTCTTCGGCGGTGGCCAGTTCACTGCTGGCCAGGTTTTGCTCCAGCTGCGCGATGGCCGCAGCACGCGGGTCCTGCGCCTCGGGGGCGGCGGGCGGTGTGCTTTGGCAGGCGCCCAGCAGCAGGGAAAATGCGGCAAGGAGCAGATAACGGGAGTTGAACGGCTTCATTCCTGCGACTCTCTATTTGCGCAAAAAGCGAGCAAGTCTACACCCCTCGACGGGGCAGGACAAAACTCAGCAGAAACAGGGCGGCGGCCGTGACCACAATCGACGGCCCGGCCGGCGTGTCCTTGAACCAGGACAGCGCCAGGCCCCCGCACACGGCGAGCATGCCCAGCAGGCTGGCGCCGACCGCCATCTGCTCCGGTGAGCGGGCATGGCGCTGGGCGGCGGCTGCGGGAATGATCAGCAGCGACGTGATCAACAATACGCCGACAATCTTCATTGCGACAGCAATCACCACGGCGATCAACAGCATCAGGGTCATGCGCAGCGCCGGTACGGGCAAACCTTCGACGGTGGCCAGCTCTTCGTGCACGGTAATTGCCAGCAACGGGCGCCACAAGGCCACCAGCAGCACCAGCACAGCGGCGCTGCCACCGAGGATCCAGGCAAGGTCAGTGGGGCTGATCGCCAGCAAATCGCCGAACAGGTAGGCCATCAGGTCGATGCGTACTTCATGCATGAAGCTCAGCACCACCAGGCCCAGCGACAGCGTGCTTGGCGCCAGAATGCCCAGCAGCGTGTCCGAGGCCAGCGGCTGGCGCTGTTGCAGGGTTACCAGCAGCACTGCCAGTAATAGGCAGCCCACAGTGACGGCGATGGTCGGGCTCACATCCAGCAGAAAGCCCATGGCCACGCCCAGCAGCGCGGCATGCGACAACGTGTCGCCAAAGTAGGCCATGCGCCGCCAGACCACGAACGAGCCCAGTGGGCCCGCCACCAGTGCCAAAGCCAAGCCTGCCAGCAGGGCGTAGAGCAGAAAATCAGCCATGCTTGCAGCTATCTCCATGAACGTGGGGTTGAGGCGTAGCGGGATCGTCGACCACAGCGCCATGCAAATCATGGGCGTGATCGTGATGGTGGTGATAGATCGCCAGGCTCTGCGCGTTTTTGCCGAACAGCTCGACGAATGCCGGGTCGCCGCTCACCTGTTCCGGGTGGCCGGAGCAGCATACGTGGCGGTTGAGGCACACCACTTGATCCGTGGTGCTCATCACCAGGTGCAAGTCGTGGGAGACCATCAGCACGCCGCAGCCATGGCGGTCACGCAGGCGGGTGATCAGGCTGTACAGCTCGGCCTGGCCGGCAACATCCACGCCTTGCACGGGTTCATCAAGTACCAGTAGCTCGGGTTCGCGCAACAAGGCGCGCGCCAGCAGTACGCGCTGCATCTCGCCGCCGGAGATGCTCTGCACCGGGCTGTCGATAACCTGTTCGGCACCGACTTCCTTAAGCGCCGCTTGTGCGCGTGCGCGGTCGACGCCAGGCACCAGGCGCAGGAAGCGCAGTACCGACAGCGGCAGCGTTGGATCGACGTGTAATTTTTGCGGCATGTAACCGACGCGCAGCTTGGGCTTGCGCCACACGCTGCCGCTGTCGGGCTTGAGCAGGCCAAGCACGGCGCGCACCAGCGTGGTCTTGCCGGCGCCATTGGGGCCGATCAGCGTCACGATCTGCCCTGGCTCCACGCTCAATGCGATGTTATCCAGTACGTTTTGCCCGGCGAACGTGACCCCAACCTGCTCCAGGCGGATTAACGCGTTGCTCATCAAGCCCCCTGGCAACCGGAGCAGAGCCCGACCACTTCGACCGTTTGCCCTTCGACCTTGAAGCCCACGTCGGCGGAGCTTTTGATGATGGCGTCGCTGATGCTTTTTTGTTCAAGCTCGATGGCGGCGTGGCATTCGCGGCAGATCAGGAATTGGCCCTGGTGCGCGTGTTCCGGGTGGCTGCAGCCGACAAAGGCGTTGAGCGATGCGATGCGATGCACCAGGCCGTTTTCCAGCAGGAAGTCCAGCGCGCGGTACACCGTCGGCGGTGCGGCGCGGCGGCCGTCCTGCTCGCTGAGCACGCCAAGAATGTCGTAGGCGCCCAGGGGCTTGTGACTTTGCCACACCAGCTCCAGCACCCGACGACGCAGGGCAGTCAGGCGCAAGCCTTTCTGCGCGCACAGGGTATCGGCCTCCGACAGCGCGGTGTGTACGCAGTGAGAGTGGTCGTGGGGACGGCTGGCAAGCGGTGTTTTAGGCATGAGCGGCGACAGACATTTGATAGAGACGTTATTATGTTACCTGTTCCTACGCCATTGAGTGGTCATCGTGTCCCGACTTTTTCCCGTTTTTGTCGTATTTGTCACCAGTTTGTTCATCACCGGGGCCGCTCAGGCTGAGGTCAAGGTGCTGACCAGCATCAAACCGTTGCAGTTGATCGCCGCCGCTGTGCAGGACGGCGTGGCGATTCCAGAGGTGCTGTTGCCGCCTGGCGCATCGCCGCATAACTATGCCTTGCGCCCATCCGACGTACGGCGCGTGCAGTCGGTAGACCTGCTGTATTGGATCGGCCCGGACATGGAGAGCTTCCTGCCACGCGTGCTCAAGGGGCGTAGCCTGCCGACTGTGGCCGTTCAGGACTTGCCTGGGATGAAGTTGCGTCGGTTCGCCGAAGATAGCCACTCGCATGCCGATGATGCCGACGAACACGACCACGATCACCGCCCTGGCAGCCTGGATGCGCACTTGTGGTTGTCGACGGTCAATGCTCGGGTCATTGCAGCGCGTATGGCGTCTGACCTGAGTACTGCCGACCCGGCCAACGCCGCGCGTTATCAAAGTAACGTGAAGGCATTCGATGAGCGCCTGGATGCGTTGGATGCGCGATTGAAGGCTCGCCTGTCCAGCGTTGGCGACAAGCCGTACTTCGTATTCCACGAGGCATTTGACTACTTCGAAGACGCTTACGGGCTCAAGCACACCGGCGTGTTCAGCGTGGCCGCCGAAGTGCAGCCGGGCGCTCAGCATGTTGCCGCGATGCGTACGCGTTTGCAGGAAGTGGGTAAGACGTGCGTGTTCAGCGAGCCGCCGTTGCGTCCGCGTTTGGCCGAGACTTTGGTGGCGGGCTTGCCGGTGAAGTTGGCAGAGCTGGATGCGTTGGGTGGCTATACCCCGGCGACGGCGCAGGGTTATGAGCAGGTACTGGAAAAGCTGGGGAATGACTTGGCCGGGTGCCTGGAGTCGCTCTAACTGCAAATACATAACCCATGTGGGAGCGGGCTTGCTCGCGAATGCGGTGGATCAGTAATAGATGTATTTACTGACACTGCGCATTCGCGAGCAAGCCCGCTCCCACATTTTAAAGTGCGAACGGCAGGTGGACTGTGACCTGCTGGCGCTGCGCCAGCCGATGCTCGAACTCCGCCGGGTCATGGATCAACACATCCTGCCCGGCAAACGATTCTGCGGCGATCAGGCGTGACAGCCAGAAACGCACGCACGCAACGCGCAGCAGGGTCGGCCACAGCTCGGCCTCCTTGGCGGTAAACGGCCGCAGCCCCGCGTAGGCGCCCAGCAACGCGCGGGCGCGTTGCCCATCAATCACGCCATCGGCGTCGGAGCACCAGTCATTCAAGGCGATTGCCACGTCGTAGAGCATCGGGCCTGAGCAGGCGTTGTAGAAGTCGATCAAACCGGTGAGGTGGGTGCCTTCGAACATCGCGTTGTCGCGGAACAGGTCGGCGTGTACGTTGGCGCGCGGCAGGGCGAGGATGTCGGCCTTGTGGGCTTCGATTTCGCTCAAGGACGCTTGCAGCAGACGCTGCTGGGCTTCGTTCAGGTGTGAAATAAGCTGCGCGCCTTCAGTGAGCATCCACTCCAGGCCGCGATCGGTCTTGCGCTCCAGCACTTTATCGCCTTGCGTCGCCAGGTGCAGGTGGCCGAGCAGGTCGCCGACCTGGGCGCAATGCTGCGCGTTGGCGTCCTTTATGTGCTTGCCGGCCAGGCGCGGCTGCAACAGCGCCGGTTTGCCTTTGAGTTCGCGAAGCGCCATGCCATCGGTGGTACGCAGTGCGTAAGGCACCGGCAGGTCGGCGTCGTGGAGCACGTCTAGCAGTTCGATGAAGAACGGCATTTCCGCCACTGGGCCGCGCTCAACCAGAGTCAGGACGAATTCGCCCTGTTCCAGGCTGATGAAAAAGTTGGTGTTTTCGCTACCGGCGGCAATCCCCTGGAAATCAAGCAGGCGGCCGAGCCCGTAAGGGGCGAGAAAGGTTTCCAGCTCGGGCCGAGCCAGGGGGGTGAACACAGACATGTTTAAGCTGCCAGTACGGGCGCCGCAGTGCGCGGCGCCAATTTAAGTTAAGAAATCATTTCCATTCGAAGATCTTCCATGACGGGATCAGCATATCCGGCTGGTCAGAGCGGATGAAGTTCGCATCGGTTCCGTCCGCGCGCACCAGGAAATACGGTGGAAAGCCTTTTTGCGTCACCTTAATTGCGTACAGGAAGCCATTCTGGCGGTATTCCTGAATGGTCTTGTCGCCTTCCGTGCGAATGGTAACTTCCGGGTCGCCCGACGGCGCAGTATCCGCCGCCATGGCCACTATCGGGGTGAGTGCAATCAAGCCGGTCAACAACAGGCGATTTACTGTACGCATGATAACCTTGTCCCTTTGTCGTCATTGGTCCGGCTATTCTAGCGCCTGACCCGCCGAAAAGGTTGATCCTGCTCATGAGCCAAGCCCCCCTCGTCCTGGTGGACGGTTCTTCTTATCTGTACCGCGCCTTCCACGCGCTGCCACCGCTGACCACCTCCAAAGGCCTGCCGACCGGTGCGGTCAAGGGCGTGTTGAACATGCTCAAAAGCCTGCGCAAGCAGTACCCAAACAGCCCGTTCGCGGTGGTGTTCGACGCCAAGGGTGGGACCTTTCGCGATGAGATGTACGCCGAATACAAGGCTAACCGCCCCAGCATGCCCGATGACATGCGCCTGCAAATCGAGCCACTGCACCAGAGTGTGATCGCCCTGGGCTTCCCGTTGCTGTGCGTTGAAGGCGTCGAGGCCGATGATGTGATCGGCACGCTGGCCCGCAGCAGCGCGGCGGCTGACCGTCCGGTAGTGATTTCTACCGGCGACAAGGACATGGCGCAGCTGGTGGACGGGCACATTACCTTGGTCAACACCATGACCGGTAGCTCGATGGACATCGAGGGCGTGAAGGAGAAATTCGGTGTCGCTCCGGAGCAGATCATCGATTATCTGGCGCTGATGGGCGATTCGTCCGACAACATCCCAGGCGTGCCGGGGATTGGTCCGAAGACGGCTTCCGGCTTGCTGGTGGGCGTGAATGGCGGCATCAAAGAGCTGTATGAGCAGTTGGATATCGTGCCGACCTTGCCGATCCGCGGGGCCAAGACCCTGCCGGCCAAGTTGGAAGAGCATAAGGAGATGGCATTCCTGTCCTATCAACTGGCGACGATCAAGGTCGACGTGCCGCTGGATGTGGGCCTGGATGATTTGCACCTGATCGAACCGGACCGCGAAAAGCTGCTGGAGCTGTACACGCTGCTGGAGTTCAAGAGCTGGTTTGATGAAATTCAGCGCGATGCCAAGCGCGTTGAGCTCAAGGCTGCCCCTGTTGTTGAGGAGGCCATCGAAGTGGTGGCACCCGCAGAAGCGTCTTACACCACCATCCTCGACCAGGCGACATTCGACGCCTGGCTGAAAAAACTCAACGCGGCAAAATTGTTCGCGTTCGACACCGAAACCACCGGGATCGATGCGCAACAGGCGCAATTGGTCGGGGTTTCCTTTGCCGTGCAGCCCCATGAAGCAGCTTACATCCCGCTGACCCATTCCTACATCGGCGCGCCGCAGCAACTGGACCGTGACACGGTACTGCTGGCCTTGAAGCCATTGCTGGAGGACGCGACCAAGCTCAAGGTCGGCCAGCACGCCAAGTTTGATATGAACATCCTGGCCAACTGTGCCATCGGCGGCGACCAGGCCAACGGTATTACCGTGCGCGGCATCGCTTTCGACACCATGCTCGAATCCTATGTGCTGAACTCCACCGCGACCCGGCACGACATGGACAGCCTGGCCAAGAAGTACCTGGACTACGACACTGTCAGCTTCCAGGACATCGCCGGCAAGGGCGCCAAGCAGCTGACGTTCGACCAGATCCCGCTTGAGCAAGCCGGCCCTTATGCGGCCGAAGATGCCGACGTGACGCTGCGCCTGCACCAGGCTTTGCATGCGCAGCTTGAAGCCATTCCAAGCCTTGCCAGTGTGCTGACGGACATTGAAATACCCTTGGTGCCGGTGCTGGCGCTTATCGAGCGTCAAGGCGCACTGGTGGATAAGGCGCTGCTGGGCATCCAGAGTATCGAGCTGGGCAACAAGATGGTTGAGCTGGAGCGCCAGGCGTTTGAGATCGCCGGTGAAGAGTTCAACCTGGGCTCGCCCAAGCAACTCGGGGCGATTCTTTACGAGAAGCTCGGTTTGCCGGTATTGAAAAAGACCGGCAAAGGCCAGGCGTCCACGGCTGAAGAAGTATTGGCCAAGCTGGCCGAAGATGACTTCCTGTTGCCCAAGGTACTGATGCAGTACCGCAGCATGAGCAAGCTCAAAAGCACCTACACCGACCGCCTGCCGGAGCAGATCAACCCGCGTACCGGGCGTATTCACACGTCTTATCATCAGGCGGTGGCGGCGACCGGGCGTTTGTCGTCCAGTGATCCGAACCTGCAGAACATCCCGGTGCGCACCGCCGAAGGGCGGCGCATTCGCCAGGCGTTTGTCGCGCCTAAAGGCTACAAGTTGCTGGCGGCGGACTATTCGCAGATCGAACTGCGGATCATGGCGCATTTGTCCAAGGACGAGGGGCTGATGAATGCCTTCCGTAATGACCTGGACGTGCACACCGCCACCGCCGCCGAAGTGTTCAAGGTTGAGCTGACAGAGGTCACGTCCAACCAGCGCCGCAGTGCCAAGGCGATCAACTTTGGCCTGATCTACGGCATGGGCGCGCAGAAGCTCGGCAAGGACATTGGCGTGGATACCAAGACCGCCAAGGCCTACATTGATGTGTACTTTGCGCGCTACCCAGGCGTGCGTGAATACATGGAGCGCACCCGCGCCCAGGCGGCCGACCAGGGTTATGTCGAAACCTTCTTTGGGCGTCGGCTGTATCTGCCGGACATCAACTCCAACAAGCCTCAGGAGCGCGCGGCCGCAGAGCGCACAGCGATTAACGCGCCGATGCAGGGTACGGCGGCGGACATCATCAAGAAAGCCATGGTGCTGGTGGACAACTGGCTGACCGAGTCGGGCCTGGATGCCAAGGTGATCCTGCAGGTGCACGATGAATTGGTGCTTGAGGTGCGAGAGGATCTGGTGGCGCAAGTCAGCGAGAAGATCCGCGAGCATATGAGCGCGGCGGCCAAGCTTGACGTGCCTTTGGTGGTAGACGTGGGCGTGGGCGATAACTGGGACGAAGCACACTGACAGCGCGGCTCTGCCATTGCCGAGGGTGATGGCAGAGCGCTTTAGATCAAAAGGCGTCGCAGGTTATTTCCAATAGTTTTTTTGACCTGCCGGAACTTAACCCGTGAACTGCTACTCAGAGTTACTGAATGGGTGGTGAAGCCCTTCAATGCTCCTATGTTGTGTTAAGTGTTGGCAGATATCTGGACCCCGCCCTAGCGGTCCGGAACTTGGACCCCGAACTTCCCCTCCCCATACGAAGTCCGGGGTTTTTTTTGCCTGCGCAAAAGTTATTCGGCGATTTCCGCGCCCTTGTCAGCTAATTCCATCCAGCCGGCCAGCACGGTGTAAGCGTCTTCCAGGCCCATGCGCTTGGGCGCCGAGAACAACTGGATGGTGATCGCGTCGCCCCAACCTTTACGGATTTCGGACTGCACTTTGAGCAAGGTGTTCTTGGCTGCGCCGTAGGTCAGCTTGTCGGCCTTGGTCAGCAGGATATGCATCGGCATGCCGCTGGCGACGGCCCAATCGAGCATCAGCAGGTCGAAATCGGTCATTGGATGACGGATGTCCATCATCAGAATCAAGCCCTTCAAACTCTCGCGGCCACCCAGGTAAGCCTCAAGGTGACGCTGCCAGTGCAGCTTCAACGGGATGGGTACTTTTGCATAACCGTAGCCCGGCAGGTCGACCAGACGCCGATCATCGTCTAGCTTGAAGAAATTGAGCAGCTGCGTGCGGCCCGGGGTTTTCGAGGTGCGCGCCAGGCTGGCGTGGGTCAGGGTGTTCAGCGCGCTGGACTTACCGGCGTTGGAACGGCCGGCAAAGGCGACTTCAAAGCCCTCGTCATCGGGGCATTGGTCCACTTTGGCGGCGCTGAGCATGAACGTGGACTGTTGGCACAGGCCGAGGATGGGATTCTTGAGTTGCATGAGATTTCCGATGTGGGCGGTGCCGAGAAAGGGTGCGGCAAGCGGTGTCGTTTCCGTTTCAGTAGCGCCAGTATATAATGCCGCAGATTTTGTGTGTGCTTTGTCCCAGCGAAGGATGAAGTTCACGGGAGCGAAAGACCTTCATTGCGCATTAGAACGCAAAACGCTCTCAAACCCTGAAAAGGTCGATGTATGACCCGATGGTTATGCGCTTTTGGTGTCCTGATCGCGCTTTTAGGCGCTCAGGCTACACAGGATCCAGAGGCGCTGTACAACCGAGTTTGCATGGCTACGCTGATGCAACACGTGACTCAGGGTTTCAAGGCAATGCCGCCGCGTGGTTTGTGCATGGACTGCAGTACTGAGGATTACCAGGCCATCAACGCGTTGATGGTGAGTAAACCCGGTAGATAACTCTTAAACCCTTAGCCGTAGTTGGATTAGCTGATGAACAAACTGATCGTGAGTCTGCTGTTGACCTTGGGCATCACTGGCGCTGCCGTCGCTGCAGAGGGCCCCCTTAAAGGTGATGCCACTGCCGGTCAAGCGAAAGCCGCCGTATGTGGTGCTTGCCATGGACCGGATGGCAACAGCCCGGCGCCGAACTTCCCCAAACTGGCAGGCCAGGGTGAGCGTTACCTGACCAAGCAGATGCACGACATCAAGGACGGCAAGCGCACGGTGCTGGAAATGACCGGCTTGCTGACTAATCTCAGCGATCAGGACCTGGCGGACATCGCGGCGTATTTTGCCAGCCAGAAAGGCAGTGTGGGAGCTGCTGATCCGAAGCTCGTTGATAAAGGCCAGGCGTTGTTTCAAGGCGGCAAACTCGCTGAAGACCAACCTATCGGTGGCATGCCTGCCTGTAAGGCTTGTCACATCGCAGGTGGCAGTGGGCTGGCCGAGGCGGGTTTTCCCCACCTGAGTGGTCAGCACGCCCAATACACAGCCAAGCAGTTGAAGGACTTCCGCGAGAAGGTTCGCTCCATCGATGGCGATGCCAGCAACAAAATGATGACTGACATTGCGGCGAAACTTTCGGATAAAGATATCGAAGCGCTGTCCAGCTATATTCAGGGCCTGCACTGATTG
Source organism: Pseudomonas sp. IPO3747 (assembly GCF_013385245.1). Lineage (NCBI taxonomy): Bacteria > Pseudomonadati > Pseudomonadota > Gammaproteobacteria > Pseudomonadales > Pseudomonadaceae > Pseudomonas > Pseudomonas sp. IPO3747. Next base: position 36,253 of record NZ_JACAQL010000025.1, on the reverse strand, counting down.
GACCTGCGACGTTAACGCTCGATTAATCCATCGATGCAAGCATAAAAAGGGTGGCTTAGGCCGCCCTTTTTTGTGGCCGGTGCCGTTACACTAACGAACTCATGCCCGCGTAGACCTGTCACAACTAAAGGTCGCGTGAGGCGACTTTATTTGTCCAGGAGTAAAGCATGCGTAATCTGATCCTCAGCGCCGCTCTCGTCACTGTCAGCCTTTTCGGCATGACCGCGCAAGCTGCCGACGTGCCGCTTGAAGCCGGTAAAACCTACGTTGAATTGGCCAACCCGGTTCCGGTCTCGGAGCCAGGCAAGATCGAAGTGGTGGAGCTGTTCTGGTATGGCTGCCCGCATTGCTACGCCTTTGAGCCGACTATCAATCCTTGGGCCGAAAAACTTCCGTCCGACGTTAACTTCCGACGCATCCCGGCCATGTTCGGCGGCCCATGGGATGCCCACGGCCAACTGTTCCTGACCCTGGAAGCCATGGGTGTCGAGCACAAGGTTCACAACGCTGTATTTAATGCGATTCAAAAAGAAGGCAAGCGCCTGACCAAGCCTGACGAAATGGCTGACTTTGTTGCCACCCAAGGCGTCGACAAGGACAAGTTCCTGGCCACCTTCAACTCCTTCGCTATCCAGGGCCAAATCAAACAGGCCAAGGAACTCGCCCAGAAGTACGGCGTACAAGGCGTACCGACCATGATCGTCAACGGCAAATACCGTTTCGACCTGGGCACTACCGGTGGTCCTGAGCAAACCCTCAATGTTGCCGACCAACTGATCGCTAAAGAGCGCGCAGCCAAGTAAGGGGGCCATCATGCGCGGCTGGGGTACTGAACGTAGCGTTGGCCTGCATGAACCGCGGGTCAACGAACACCACCTGGAGTCCACGGGCTTGCCGGCAGACAGTCGTCTGCGGCTGCTCAGCTTCAATATTCAGGTGGGCAACAGTACCGAGAAGTATCGGCACTACCTCACCCGTGGCTGGCAGCATCTGCTGCCGCACAAAGGGCGTACCGGTAATCTGCAGAAAATCGGCGACCTGCTCAACGACTTCGATCTGGTCGCCTTGCAGGAAGCCGACGGCGGCAGCATGCGCTCCGGTTATGTCAATCAGGTGGAGCATCTCGCCCATCTCGGTGCTTTCCCTTATTGGTATCAGCAACTCAACCGCAACCTCGGGCGCCTGGCACAGCACAGCAATGGCGTGCTCAGCCGCTTGAAGCCGACAGCCATCGAAGATCACCCGTTGCCCGGCCCAAAAGGGCGCGGCGCGATTCTTGTGCGTTTCGGCGAAGGCCCGGAAGCCTTGGTGGTGGTGATGATGCACCTGGCGCTTGGAGCGCGTACACGCAACCTCCAGTTGGCCTACGTGCGTGATCTGATCGGCAACTACAAACACCAGGTGCTGATGGGTGACATGAACACCCATGCCACCGACCTGTTGCAGAATTCCCCGTTGCGCGACCTCGGGTTACTGGCGCCGCAAGTCGAAGCCACGTTTCCCAGCTGGCGCCCGCAACGCTGTCTCGACCATATCCTGCTCAGCCCCAGCCTTACACTGGAAAGTGTGCAGGTGCTGGCGCAGCCCATTTCCGATCACCTGCCCGTCGCGGTAGAGATTCGTCTGCCGGGTTCGCTCACGGCTGATGCATTACCCGCGTTGAGCCCAGGCCCACGCGGACCCCTTGCATGAGCGACGACGCCCAGCGCTGGAAAGAGAAATACCTTAAAAGCGTTGAGCAGCAAGATAAGCTCGAACGCCGCTGGGCTGCCCGCCTCGACCTGTTGCGCCGAGGCCTGGTGCGCAGCACGCTGGCGGCGGAAGGCACCGACCGTGCGGTTGATCAATGCATGAAAGAAATGCGCGATGTGGTGCGTACCGACGACATGGACGCTGCCCTCGCCGCCTTGCTGCCACGCCTGGAAAAAGCCGTGCTCGACTCGGAGCAGCGCCGCGAAACCCGGGTCGACCAGATCAGCACTGCGCTGACTGCCTTAGTTGCGCAGTTGCAGAAACTGCCTCTGCCGCGTGAAGTCGCCCGCCCGCTGAAAACCTTCGCCAAACAGCTTGATGGCCGAGTCGGCCAGGCGCGTGAGATCCCGCTGCTGCTCAGCGAATTGAGCAGCCTGCAAGGGCAGGCGCTAAATAACCTGGAGCCTGAAGGCGAAGCTGCGCGCCCTGGACCAGGCCTGCTGCAACGCCTGTTTGGTGCAAAGGATGTGTCGAATGAGGCGTCGGTGGTTGAATCTGCCCCGCTCTATGCACCGCAACCGCCGGCGTCGAAACCTGCTGCTGCCAAAGCCGCGCCCGAGCCACTGGAGCCCGTGCAATCCGAAGAGCTGACCCAAGCCTTGCGCGCTTTTGCGCCATTGCCGGTAACGCCGGCCGCCGCGCAGCCTGAACCCGCTGAGCCGGTCAAAGTGGCTGAAGTCGCCCGCGAAGCCTTTGCCTTTGAGGCACCGGCGCCGGAGCAAGCCCCCGTCGGGCCTGACGAAGTCTCTGAGCCAGAGATGCCCGAGCCAGCACTAGAGGAAGCCGCGCCCGAAAGCGCCCTTGCTGCATTTATCGAAGAGCCGCAGGTTGAGGTCGACACGCCAGATCAAACGCTCATAGGCAGCCTGTCGCTTCCGCCCGTGCTGGAACCCTGCGAGCCCGATCCCGATGCGCTGCAACCGGACGGCACCTACGCCCTGCCCGACTCCCCCGAGCCGTCCTACAGCTCGGTCGCCAAGCATATCGAAGACACCTTGCTTGGCTTGCTGGAGGATCTGTCCTTACCCGAGCGCCACCGGCCCCAGGCCGAAGCCATGCGCGAGCGCTTGGCCCACGGCTTGAACTGGTACGAATTGCTGCCGATCCTCGATGACCTGGCGGTGCTGATGCTGGCGATTACCGACAGTGGCCAGCATGAGTTCGAGGCCTACCTCAAGCAGCTTAATGAACGCCTCGAAGCCTTCCAGGGCCATCTGCAGGTGGCCAGTGAGGGGCACGCCGACAGCCGCTCGGCCGCACGGGAGCTGGATACGCAGATCCGTGAACAGGTCGACGGCCTGCAAAGCAGCGTGCAGGAAGCTGCTGACCTGGACAGCCTCAAGCATGTGCTGGAAAGCCACCTTGAAGGCTTGCTCGGCACCATGGACGAACACCGGCAGCAGCGTGACCAGCGCGAGCAGGAAGTCGCGGCGCGGCTCAAAAGCCTGGCCGAGCGGGTGGCGAACATGGAGCAGGAAGCCCAAGGTTATCGCGAGCATTTGGAAGTGCAGCGCCAGAAGGCCTTGATCGACCCGCTCACCGCCCTGCCCAACCGTGCGGCCTGGAGCGAGCGCCTGGATCATGAAGTGAATAGCTGGCATCAGCGCGGCAACAGCCTGTCACTGGCCATGCTCGACCTGGACCACTTTAAGCGCATCAACGATGGCTACGGCCACTTGGCCGGCGACAAGGTGCTGAAGATCATCGCCAATGTGTTGCGCAAGCGCCTGCGCTCCGGCGATTTTATCGCGCGATTTGGGGGTGAAGAGTTTGTATTGTTGATGCCTGACTCAGGTTTGGCAGATGCTTTGGACGTGGGTGAGGTGCTGCGTTCGGCCATCGAGGCATGCCCGTTCCACTTCAAAGGCGAGCCGGTGACCATCACGGTGTCCATGGGCGTGGCACAGTTCCTGCCGGGAGAACGCAGTGACCTGGCGCTAAAGCGTGCCGATGAGGCGTTGTATCGGGCCAAGGCCGCTGGACGCAACCGGGTGCAGGCGGCGTAAAAGATGTTCCATTTTGTGATTTGACCGTCGAGCCCCGAACCATCCGTTACACTGTTGCATTATCGTCTTCTGCGTACTGTCTTCCGCCATGAAATCCTTTTGCATTGCCTTTGTGCTTCTTTTGCTCGCCGGCTGCGCCAGCGGCCCGCGGCTGAACACCAGCCACCCTTCTTTGAACCACGACAACCGCGTGCAGTTCGTCATTGTCCATTACACCTCCGCCAGCCTTGAACGCTCCCTGGCGCTGCTCACGCACGGCCAGGTCAGCAGCCATTACCTCATTGGCGATGATGCTTCAGGCACCATCTACAAGCTGGTAGACGAGAGCCAGCGCGCCTGGCACGCCGGTGAAAGCGAATGGGCGGGCCGCACCTGGCTCAATTCCAGCTCCATTGGCATCGAGATCGTGAACCCAGGTTATACAGACGCGCCGACCGGCCGCCTGTGGTACCCGTACTCCGAGGCCCAGGTGCAGTCGTTGGTGGTGTTGCTCAAGGACATCAGCAAGCGCAACGGCATCGACCCCAAAAACATTATCGGCCATAGCGACATTGCGCCATTGCGCAAGCTCGACCCAGGCCCGTTGTTTCCGTGGAAGCGCCTGGCGGCTGAAGGTTTGGGCGTGTGGCCGGATGCACAGGCGGTGGCTCGATTCCAGCAACAGTATGCCGTTAGCCTGCCGAGTATTACGTGGTTCCAGGAAGAACTGGCGCGCCTGGGCTACCAGACGCCGCAGACGGGTGAACTGGATGTGGCCACGCGACATGTGATCGCGGCGTTCCAGATGCACTTCCGGCCATCACGGTTCGACGGCACGCCGGATGCGGAAAGTGCAGCTATCCTGAGCGCATTGAACCGCCGCTAAAGGTGTAACCCCATACAAATGTGGGAGCGGGCTTGCCCGCGATGACGGAGTGTCAGTCAACAAAGTTTTGGCTGAACCACCATCATCGCGGGCAAGCCCGCTCCCACATTTTTTTGTATCCAGGCTACAACGGCAGTGCCATATAGAACTGCGTACCCTGCCCCGGCCGCGAATACACGCCCATGCGACCGCCGTGCAACTGTACGATCTCCTTGCACAACGCCAGCCCCAGGCCAGCGCCGCCTTTCTTGCGGCCTACTTGTACGAAAGGTTCAAAGATGCGCCCCTGTTGGCCATAGGCAATACCCTCGCCGTTATCTTCAACGCTGATAATCACCCGTTCGCCGTGGCGACGCGCCTGCAAGCGAATCTGGCCACCATTGGCGGTATGTCGCAAAGCATTGCCTAGAAGGTTATCGAGTACACGCTCGAGTTGAACCTGGTCGGCGTACAGCCTGGGCAATTCCGATTGAGCTTCCACCAGCAGTTCGATGTGTTGTGCGTTCGCGGGCTCCGTGAACCGGGCTCGTGCGTGCTCGAGCAAATCAGTGACATCGCATGGCCCGAGCGTGAGTTTTTGCAGGCCGTTCTGGTAGCGCGAGAAGTTGAGCAGGTCGTTGATCAACTGCATCAGGCGCTGCATTTCTTCATTGACCGTATCCAGCAGGTCGGCCTCACGGGACTCGGCGGGAAACTTCGCCCGTTCGCGAAACAGCCCGAAGGCCATGTGCATGCCCGTCACCGGCGTGCGTAATTCGTGGGAGGCGCGCAATACGAACTCGCTGCGCACACGTTCGAACGCGCGTTGTTCGGTGACGTCATGCAGCACCATCACCGCACCTAGAATATGCCCTTGGGTATGGCTGACCGGCGTCAGGCTGTAGGTCAGCAGGCGCAGTTCGCCTTCGACTTCCACTTCCAGATCGTCCGGCGCGCGCTCCAGGTTGCCGCCGCGCAGCACCAGTTGCAGCTGCTCATCCATTTCAGGGCGACCCAAGGCTTCACCCAAGCCTTGGCCGAGGCGCTCTTCGTCCCAGCCCAACTGGCGCTGTGCCACGGGGTTAAGGTGTTCCAGACGGCCTTGGCGGTCAATCATCAGCAAGCCGTCGTCGATGCTGTCGAGCACTGCTTGCAGGCGTTGCTGGCCGGCCAGCAATTCATCGATATTGGTCGCCTGATGCTGACGCAGTGCTTCGGCCATGATGCCGAAACGACGGGTCAGCTGATTCATTTCTGCCGCCGATGAGATCGGCAGCGTCACTTCGAAATCGCCTTGCCCGATCTTGTCGGCGGCCTTGGCCAAGGCTTCAATTGGCCCGCCAAAGCGCCGTGCGATGCCATGGGCGGTGACGAAGCCGATGATCAACACCGCCAGGCCGACCAGCCCCAGCAAGCCGGCGATTAACAAGGCGCGATTGCGCGACTTGTGCTCGCTGTCGTTGATATTTTCCAGGGCGCCTTTGTGTTCAGCGATCAGTCCGTTACGCAGTGCATTGAAGGTTTCGGTGAGTTTTTCGTTTTTATTGTTGGCCAGTGAGCTTTGCTGAGCTTCGTCAAACGCCTTGAGGAAATTCAGGTAGTCGATGCGTGCCTGGCTGAAACCACTGGTTCTGCCGTCCTGCTGCTCATGGGCGATGCCCTGGTCCAGCAGGGCAAAATAGTTCTGCTTGGACGTCTGCAGGGCAGCGGGGTCGGGCTGCTCCTCCAGCATCAGGATCAACTGGTCGCCCAAGGTCTGGCGCAGCTTGAGGCCCAGGTCCAGGGTGATAAAGTTGCTGCGGATCAGCGACTCCTGGCTCTTGGCCATTTGCATGACGCTGACCAGTCCCAGGACCAGTCCCAACAGGGCGACGGTTATCAGCGCTGAGATACTCAGAAACAACCGAGTGCGCAGTTTCATCGCAAGCTTCATAAGGTGCAGCTCACAGGTTGTACTGTTTACGTTTGCGGTACAGGGTCGACGCGTCGATGCCCAGCGTGCGGGCCGCTTGATCCAAGGTGTCGCTGGTAGCGAGAACGGCGCCGATATGGGCTTTCTCCAGTTCGTCCAGGCTCAGTGCTGCGCCAATACGCGGGGCATTGTTGGTCGGCTGTTCGGCCATCCCGAGGTGGCTGATTTCAACCTTTTCCTGCGGGCAAATGATGCTGGCCCGCTCCACCACGTTACGCAGTTCGCGGATATTGCCCGGCCAGCGGTAGTTAAGCAGCGCTTCACGGGCGGCATCGCTGAAACCGCGTGCAGGTCGGGCATACTCCTTGACGAAGCGCGCCAGGAAACGGTCGGCCAGAGTCAGGATGTCTTCACTGCGCTCGCGCAGGGGCGGCAGGTGCAGGGTGATGACGTTGAGGCGGTAGAGCAAGTCTTCCCGGAAACGGCCGTCGCGCACCATGTCTTCCAGGTTCAGGTTGGTGGCCGCGAGGATGCGCACATCAGCACGTCGAGTGACCGGGTCGCCTACGCGCTCATATTCCTTGTCTTGAATGAATCGCAGCAGTTTTGGCTGCAACGTCAGGGGAAAGTCGCCGATCTCGTCGAGAAACAGCGTGCCGCCGTCGGCTTGGTTAACGCGGCCCAGCGTGCTCTCACTGGCGCCGGTAAACGCGCCACGGCTATGGCCGAACAACTCGCTTTCCATTAGCTCGGCTGTCAGTGACGGACAGTTAATGGTCACGCAGGATTTTTTCGAGCGTTTGCTCCACCCGTGAATGGCCCGGGCCAGCTCGCCTTTACCGGTGCCGGACTCACCGAGGATCAAAATATTGGCATCGGTGCCAGCCACCTGACGCGCAGTTTCCAGTACCACCATCATCGCCGGGCTGTGGGAATCGAGGCCGTCCTTGGGTTGGCGCACTGCGCCTTCCAGTGCTTCCAGGCGTGCGGAGAGCTGGCGCACTTCCAACTGCTTGGCGGTGGCCAGGCGCAGTTGATCGGGGCTGCACGGCTTGACCAGGTAGTCGGCGGCGCCGGCCTGGATCGCGTCAACGGCGGTGTCTACAGCCGAATGCGCGGTCACAATCACCACGCGCATCCATGGCGCCTGGATGCGCATCTGGGCCAACACATCCAGGCCATTGTCTTCACCCAGGCGCAGGTCCAGGAAGCACAGGTCGAATACCTGACGCTGCATCAAGGCATCGGCTTGGGCGGCGCTGTTGGCAGTGGCTACGCTGTAGCCTTCATCTTCCAGGCAGTAACGGAAGGTGCGGAGGATCGCGGATTCGTCATCCACTAAAAGAATGCGGCCTTGAAGTTCCTTGGCTGATTCCATCTGTCCCGCGCTCCTTAACTATAAATGATGGTGTTTAGTCCCGGATTAATCGGGCAAGTTGCATGGTTTATTCTGATTCATAAAAGGCATCTTCGCGCAGGTATCTTCACGTTCCCCTACAAAGGCGCCGATTGATGGCGTTTTCTTGCCTTCTTGCCAATTCGGCAACGCCCGCGGTTGTTTCGATCCATTGACCCGACCACTGACCATCGTGCATTTCGCACGGCCTGCAAAGGGGCATCGTGCAGGATGCTGTTCGCTACTGTATTGGTGTATCTATAACTAATTGATTTTATTGAGTTTTATTTTGTAAAAAAACTGGCATGCACTCTGCAATAGCTCTCCCAACGAATAATCAAAATGCGGGAGAAATGCAGCATGACTCGCCAAAGCCTCAGCCAACTACGTGTATCGCCACTGCGCTTGCAGCAAGGTCTGTTCGCCAGCCTGGCTTTGATGGTCACGTTGATTGCCGGCCAGCAGATGCAGCATTGGCAGCAAAGTCAGCAGCAAACCGCGCAATTCGAACGTCCGTCGATGACCCAAACCCATTTCCGTTCCGTTGGCAGCGCCAGCGCTACTACTGAAGTAACCGCCCCGCAATTGAGAGTGGCAGGCCAGGATTCAACCCTGGGTGAATTGCCAACCCAAGAGCGCTGGGTGTTCTAAGCAAGAAAAGGTCGCTTGTGTTGAGCGGCTGCACGGCACTACCGCTGTTACCCCTATAAAAGCGTAAGGAGAATCACCATGTTGAGTTGGGCAATCACATTTCTGATCATCGCCATTGTGGCTGCAGTCCTGGGCTTCGGTGGTATCGCGGGCACCGCCACGGGTATCGCAAAAATTCTGTTTGTGGTCTTCCTGGTGATGTTCATCGCTTCGTTCTTCTTTGGTCGTCGCGGCCGAGGCTGAATATGACCATTTTGTCCTTTAAAGCCATGGCTGCCGCCCTGCTCTTGGGCGGCAGCGGGCTGGTGATGGCCGCCAATGACGGCCAATCCCGAGCCAACGAATTGCTTAGTGCGGATAAGCAGTACCGCGAAACCTGGCAAAGCGTGGTGAAGAAAGAACAGCGCTTGCCGGAATGGGTGATGAACCTGTCCGGTACGGCCGAGCAAATGAATGCCGTTGAAGAAGATGGCGACAAGTATTTGGTGGGGCCGCTCTGTGAGACTGCAGATACGTGCCTGAACAAGCGCCTGATCGTTGCCTTTAGCCTCGACAAGGAAGATGCCTACGCCATGTTGGTGGAAGTCCCGGCCGGTTTGCCGGCAGACAAATCCCCGACACGGCACGCCGATTACCGTTTTATCGGTAAGCCGAACGAAGGCATGCAAAAGCTGCTGATGGAGCAGCTTAAGAAAGATCCGAATTGGTACTAGGTTCCGTCTGATGCGTCTGTCGTCTGCGGCGCCGGCGTCCATAGAAAGAAGCCCCTCGCTTCTTTCTGTCTGCATCGCCCGCCAAGGGTGATGCATGACCAGGGGGCCGGGTTGCTCTGATCAATCGAGATCGGCGTGACCTACGGGTACAGGGAGTGCCTGCGCAAGGGCCGGGTCAGGTGAAAAGCTGCGACGCAAGTTCACAAGCCCTCACGCTTGCTGAACTTGCGACGGGCTTGTCACTCTCATGCTCCGCTTCTTATACGGCTCATAGCCGACAATTTCTCTTTTGCGCGCGCCTAACCATTACTTGGTGTTTCGTGGCGACCATCTATCGAGAAAATTTTGGCTGCGCCATAGGACATTTCTGGCGCCAGGTCAGTGAATTCCCAGGCATTTTCGCCAACCTGTATAAGTCGTCCAACATCTCTGAGCGAGCCGGTATTGGCCGGTTAACGGCATATTCACGGGCTTTAATGGCGGATTTGAACTGACCGTTCGGACAGCTAATTTCAAAAAAAGTCATGCCGATTCGGCATAGGGTAGGCGTTTACGGCATTAGACGTCGAACCCTTGCATGGGAATAGTTGCGCCTTTTTTCGCCTGCCAGTAAGCCATTTCGGCCATGCTGCGGTGACCTTCCATGGAGGCAAATGCGCACACTTTTTCGCTTCCGAGCGTTGCGAGTGGCGCATTTGCCTTAAGTCCACTTGAAGTAAGGGTAATGACATGAAGAAGGCAAAGCTAAGCCTCGCCTGGCAGATCCTCATCGGTTTGGTACTGGGGATCGCAATCGGTGCAGTGCTCAACCATTTCAGTGCTGAAAAAGCCTGGTGGATCAGCAATGTGTTGCAGCCAGCGGGCGATATCTTTATCCGCCTGATCAAGATGATCGTGATCCCGATTGTGATTTCCTCGCTGATTGTTGGCATCGCCGGCGTAGGGGATGCGAAGAAGCTGGGGCGGATCGGCGTCAAAACCATTCTTTACTTCGAAGTGGTCACCACCATCGCCATTGTGGTCGGCCTGTTGCTTGCCAACCTGTTCCACCCGGGCGCCGGCATCGACATGAGTACCCTGGGTACCGTCGACATTTCCAAATACACCGCCACCGCCGCCGAAGTGCAGCATGAGCATGCGTTCATCGAAACCATCCTCAACCTGATCCCATCGAATATTTTCGCTGCCGTTGCCCGTGGTGACATGCTGCCGATCATCTTCTTCTCGGTGCTGTTCGGCCTGGGCTTGTCGAGCCTCAAGCCTGAGCTGCGCGAACCGCTGGTGACCATGTTCCAGGGCGTGTCCGAGAGCATGTTCAAAGTGACCCACATGATCATGAAGTACGCCCCAATCGGTGTATTTGCCTTGATCGCGGTAACCGTCGCCAACTTCGGTTTCGCCTCCTTGCTGCCGCTGGCCAAGCTGGTGATCCTGGTTTACGTCGCCATCCTGTTCTTCGCCTTTGCGGTACTGGGCCTGATCGCCCGCCTGTTCGGCTTCTCGATTCTCAAGCTGATGCGCATCTTCAAGGATGAGTTGGTACTGGCCTACTCCACCGCCAGCTCCGAAACCGTGTTGCCGCGTGTGATCGAGAAGATGGAAGCCTACGGTGCGCCGAAGGCCATCTGCAGCTTCGTAGTGCCAACCGGCTACTCGTTCAACCTTGACGGTTCGACCCTGTACCAGAGTATCGCGGCCATCTTTATCGCCCAGCTGTATGGCATCGACCTGTCGATCGGCCAGCAACTGATGCTGGTGCTGACCCTGATGGTCACCTCCAAAGGTATCGCCGGCGTGCCGGGTGTGTCCTTCGTGGTGCTGCTGGCGACTCTGGGCAGCGTGGGCATTCCGCTGGAAGGCCTGGCCTTCATCGCCGGCGTCGACCGAGTGATGGACATGGCGCGTACCGCACTTAATGTGATCGGCAACGCCTTGGCTGTTCTGGTCATCTCCCGCTGGGAAGGCATGTACGACGATGCCAAGGGCGAGCGCTACTGGAACTCGCTGCCGCACTGGCGCAGCAAAGAAGCCGCACCGACCGCACAAGCTACCCGCGGCTGATAGCACCGCTGCTTTGAAACAAACCCCGGAAAATTCCGGGGTTTGTCGTTTCTGCCAGCCCCGCTATCATTCGCCCCATCTTTCGGGGGATTCAACTGATGCTCAATGGCCTGTGGCTTGGCTTCTTTGTCGTGGCAATGGTGTCAGCACTGGCGCAATGGCTGGTTGGCGGTAATGCCGGGATTTTTGCGGCGATGGTCGAAAGCATTTTCGCCATGGCCAAACTGTCGGTGGACGTGATGGTGCTGCTGTTCGGCACCCTGACCTTATGGCTGGGCTTTTTGCGCATCGCCGAAAAAGCGGGCATCGTCGATTGGCTGGCCAAGGCGCTCGGCCCGCTGTTTCGCCGTTTGATGCCGGAAGTGCCCGCTGGCCACCCGGCCATCGGCTTGATCACCCTCAACTTCGCCGCCAATGGCCTGGGCCTGGACAACGCCGCCACACCGATTGGCCTGAAAGCCATGAAGGCGTTGCAGGAACTCAACCCCATCCCCAACACCGCGAGCAACGCGCAGATTCTGTTCCTGGTGCTTAACGCGTCCTCGCTGACGCTGTTGCCGGTGACGATCTTCATGTACCGCGCCCAGCAAGGCGCCGCCGACCCGACGCTGGTGTTCCTGCCGATCCTGCTGGCCACCAGCGCCTCAACGCTGGTGGGCCTGTTGTCGGTGGCTGTCATGCAGCGCCTGCGCTTGTGGGACCCGGTGGTGCTGGCGTATCTGATTCCCGGCGCGCTGATGCTGGGCGGCTTTATGGCGTTGCTGGCGACACTGTCCGCCACGGCGCTGGCGGGCCTGTCGTCGATCCTCGGCAACCTGACGCTGTTTGGCTTGATCATGCTGTTTCTGGTGATCGGTGCGTTGCGCAAGGTGAAGGTGTATGAGGCATTTGTCGAAGGTGCCAAAGAGGGCTTCGATGTTGCCAAGAACCTGCTGCCGTATCTGGTGGCGATGCTCTGCGCCGTGGGCGTATTGCGCGCCTCCGGGGCGTTGGACTTTGGCCTGGAGGGGATTCGCCATGTGGTGGCCTGGACGGGCATGGACACGCGCTTTGTCGATGCATTGCCGACGGCGATGGTCAAGCCGTTCTCCGGCAGCGCGGCGCGGGCGCTGTTGATCGAGACCATGCAGGCCAAGGGCGTGGACAGCTTCCCGGCGTTGGTCGCGGCGACGATTCAGGGCAGTACCGAGACCACCTTTTATGTGTTGGCGGTGTACTTTGGTTCGGTGGGCATCCAGCGCGCGCGGCATGCGGTTGGATGTGCGTTGCTGGCGGAGTTTGCCGGCGTGGTGGCGGCAATTTCGGTGTGCTACTGGTTTTTTGGTTAAGGCTTAGTTACCTGTGGCGAGGGAGCTTGCTCCCGCTGGGCCGCGAAGCGGCCCCAACAGGGTTTGGCAGGTGTGTCAGTTAAAATTCATGGGCGGGTTTTGGGGCTGCTGCGCAGCCCAGCGGGAGCAAGCTCCCTCGCCACAAGTGCAGCATTGCCCTGCTGCACCACCCACTCCACCACCTGCTTATTCAACCGATCCCCCGCCTGCCCAAACGCCGCCACTACCGCGGGCACTTTTGTATCGCCGACCGGCTGCTTCACCTCAAACCGCCGACTGGCAATAATCCGCTGATCACTGCCACGCACCAGACGCGCATCCAGGCGGATCACCACCTCCACCGCACTGCCATGGTACTCACTCTGAAACGCCTGCAACTGCCCGCCCAGCTCGTAATCGGCCTGCAGGTTGGTCTCGTCGGTACTCAGCAGCGTCACCCGCCCATCGCGCTGGAAACCGTCCATAAACCGATTTCGCAGCAACACCGGCGTCGGGTCGCTCCAGCGTGAGTTCGCGTAGCTGCTGATCAGGTCGCCGTTTGGCACTACGGCGATGCGCGGGCTGTCGAGGAACTCGCTGCTCTGCGGCTTGGACACACGCAGCGACCAGCTCACCGGCGCGCCTTGGGTGCTGGTTGGCGCCGACGCCAGGCGGTACACGTCAGACGGATCCGGCTTGGGCAGGATCGAGCAGGCGCTGATCAGTACCAAGGCCAGCGGGGCGATTATTTGGTAAGCACGCTTCATGGCGTGAACTCCTTGTTCTTGTCGCTGCCCAGCAGGTAACCGCTGGGGTTGGCTTCGAGGCGGCGGGAGATGGCGCGCAGCGAACCGAGGGTTTCGCGCAGTTCGCGCACGGCCGGTGCCAGTTCGTTGAGGCCCTGCATGCCGCTGTTCACCGAGTCTTTGTTGTTGGTCAGCAAGGTGTTGATGGTCGTGGTGCTTTGTTCCAGCGACTTCATGGCCTGCTCGGCACTGCCGAAGGCTTGCTTGCCTTGGTCATTGAGCAAGCCGTTGGCATTGCGCATCAACGTGGTGGTTTGCTCCAGCGCGGCGCTCGCCTGCTTGCTCACCTGCATCAACTGTTGCATCACCACCTTGATATCACCGCGTTGGTCGGCAATGGCGCCGGTGGTTTGTTGCAAGTTGTCCAGGGTGTTGCTCAGGCGCTCGACGTTCTCCCGCGAGAACATGTGGTTGGCGTTGTGCAGCAGCAGGTTGATGCTGGTCATCAGGTCGTTGCTGTTATTGAGCAGGCGCGCAATGGGGGACGGCGAGGCGATGATTTCCGGCAGGTTGCCGTCCTTGCCCTTGAGCTCCGGGCTTTGCGGCGTACCACCGCTGAGCTGGATGATCGAGGTGCCAGTAATGCCGGTCAGTGCCAGCTTGGCCTGGGTGTCTTCCTTGATCGGTGTCTGCCCGGCCAAACGGATGCGCGCCAGTACCCGGCGCGGGTCTTTCGGGTCCAGGCGCAGGCTGGTGACATCGCCCACCTTGATCCCGCTGTATTGCACCGAACTGCCCTGGGACAGGCCGCTGACGGCCTCGTTGAACACCACCTCGTATTCCTGGAAGGCGCTATCGACGCTGGACTTGGCCAGCCACAGGCCGAACAGCATGGCGCCGACCACCACGATCACGCTGAACAGACCGATCATCACATGATGGGCTCGGGTTTCCATGTCATACCTCGTTAAGCGATTGAGCGGCATCCAATGCCGCGCGGCCACGGGGGCCGTGGAAATATTCGTGAATCCAGGCGTCGTCCGTTTCCGAGACGACATCGATGGCATCGGCCACCAGCACTTTCTTCTGCGCCAGCACCGCCACACGGTCGGTGATGGTGTAGAGCGTGTCGAGGTCGTGGGTGACCAGGAACACGCTCAAGCCCAGCGCATCGCGCAGGGTGAGGATCAGTTGGTCGAATTGCGCTGCGCCAATCGGGTCGAGGCCGGCGGTGGGTTCGTCCAGGAACAGAATGTCCGGGTCCAGGGCCAGGGCGCGTGCCAGGGCCGCGCGCTTGATCATGCCGCCGGACAGTGACGCCGGGTATTTATCCGCCGCCGACAAAGGCAGCCCCGCCAGGGCTAGCTTGACTGCCGCCAAGTGTTCGGCGTCGCGACGGCTGAGACCGGCGTGTTCGATCAACGGCAGGGCGACGTTTTCGGTGACCGTCAGCGAGGAAAACAGCGCACCCTTCTGGAACAGCACGCCAAAGCGCCGTTCCACCAGCGAGCGTTCATGTTCCGACAAATTGGGCAGGTTCTTGCCGAATACCCGCACCTCACCTTCGCTGGGCCGCCGCAGGCCGACGATGCTGCGAAGCAGTACCGACTTGCCGCTGCCGGAGCCGCCGACCACCGCGAGGATCTCGCCTTTGTACAAATCCAGATCGAGGTTCTCGTGCACGCTCTGGCTGCCAAAGCGATTGCACAGGCCGCGCACTTCGATCACCGCCTCAGTGGGCGCACGGTGTAGACGACTCACCAGCCCATCTCCATAAAGAACATCGCGGCGACCGCATCCAGCACAATCACCACGAAAATAGACTGCACCACGCTGGAGGTGGTGTGCGCGCCGACCGATTCGGCGCTGCCGCTGACCTTGAAGCCTTCGAGGCAGCCAATCGCCGCGATCAGGAAGGCGAAAATCGGCGCTTTCACCATCCCCACCAAAAAGTGCTGCACGCCAATGTCCGATTGCAGCAGCGAGAGAAACATCGCCGGTGAAATATCCAGGGCGACGGCACACACCACGCCGCCGCCGACAATCCCCGAGAGCATCGCCAAAAATGTCAGCATCGGCAGCGACACAAGCAGCGCCATTACCCGTGGCAGCACCAACAGTTCCATTGGGTCCAGGCCCAGGGTGCGGATCGCGTCGATTTCTTCGTTAGCCTTCATCGAGCCGATTTGCGCGGTAAAGGCGCTGGCCGTTCGGCCTGCGATCAGGATGGCGGTAAGCAATACGCCGAATTCTCGCAGGAAAGAAAACGCCACCAGGTCCACGGTAAAAATCGTCGCACCGAAGCTTTTGAGCACGGTGGCGCCGAGGAACGCCACCACGGCGCCCACCAGAAAGGTCAGCAACGCGACGATGGGCGCAGCGTCGAGGCCGGTTTGTTCGATATGCGCGACCATCGGTGTGATGCGCCAGCGCTTGGGGCGTAAAACGCCACGGGCGAAGGTTTCGAGGATCAGGCCGATAAAGCCCAGCAGTTTCATGCCGTCCTGCCATACCGTGTCGACAGCTCGACCGATACGCGCCAGCACTTGGATACCGGCGGCTTCTTCCGGCTCTTTGTCGGGTACGCAGAAATCGTTCAGGGAGCGGTAGACGGTTTTGAGCAGTGCCCGGTCGGCGGTAGACAAGCTGCAATCGGTCTGCTCGGCGGAATGCTCGATGCGCTCCGGGCCCAGCAACTCGACCAGCAGCGAGGCACCCGCGGTATCCAGGGCGCCGAGGCCATTGAGGTCGATGCGTGCACCGGCGTCGTATTGGCCGTCGAGCTTGTCGCTCAGCTTTTTAAGATTGGCGTAGTGGGCAAGCGTCCAGTCCCCCGTAATCCTGAGCAACGGGGGAACGCTGGAGGTGTCGAGGTGGGCTGCGCCGGCCGTGGTACGAGTGGTCATAAGCTCCGAGCTTGTTTGGCTATCCACAATTGCTACGTAATAGCACGATACGGCCTACTTTGGGTTGTCCGTTTGTGCTGGGTCAGTGACTTTAAAACGCAGCACGCCGATGACTTGCCCATCCTCCGTCAACACCTGCACCTGCCAGCGCCCGACCGCGTCGGCCGGGAAGTTCTGCTTGTGGGTCCAGGCGCGATAGCCTTCCTTGCGTCCGCCATGGATATCCAGGGCGATGCGGTCGACCTCTTGGCCGTTGAATTTCCACACATGGTAAATCCGCTCATCCAGCCCGCGTGGCGCGTTGATCGCGGTGTAAGCGTACAGCCCGCCGCTGCGCAGTTGCGCGGCGGTGACTTCCTTGAGGTCATCGCCCGGTGTGCGGTCTTGCAGCTGGGTGCTGATCGCCACTTCGGTCATCCACAATGTGGCCGGCGGCACCCAGCTGCGCAGGAACCAACCGGCGCAGCCGATGGCGGCCGTCACCCCGAGCAGCATCGCCCAGCCTTTGACGCTGCGCAGCGGCAGGCTCGCGGCCAGGCTCGGGATCGACAGCGCCATGGCCACGCCGAGCGCCAATTTGTAACTCTCGGCGGTAGTCAGGTGCATGATGATGGGCAGTGCGGTGAGCAGTGCCGCGAACAAGGTCAGGGTGTGCAGCGCCAGGAACAGCGAGCGCTTGGGTGCCAGCCACTTGTAGTACAGCGGGTCGGTGATCGACACCAGCGCCGCCGCGCCGAGCAGGCCAGTGAATACGGATTGGCCGCTGTTCCAGGCGGTGGTGACGAAAAAGAACGGCAATACGAAGAACAGGCTTTCCTGGTGGATCATCTGGGTCGCGTAGCGCAGCAGCGGCTCGGGGATTTCGCGCTTGAAGACTTTGGCGAACAGCTGGGTAAAGCTGTTTTCCAGCATCAGCCACAGCCAGCTCACCAGCATGATCACCGCGATCCAGCTGGCCATGCCCTGCTGGCGGTCCACCAGGATGAAGCTGCACACACCGGATATGAAACCGCCGAGTGCGATCACCCCTGGATAGCGCTTGATCAGTTCGATAATGCGCTGGATAAGGGGCGGTAGATTTGGCATTGGCGATTCACAATTGGTGTAGGAAAAATCCCAGACAGAATAACGTCTTAGCCCTGTGTTCGGTGCCTCATTACGTGATCCGTTTGCGATAAAGGCGCACGCCGATCAACACACTGGCGATCAGCACGAGTACACCGGCACCGATCCAGCTCAGGGCGTCATAGCTCAGCAAGGGTTTTTCGATGCGCCAGTAGCCCTTCTGGTTAAACACCTCGCGCATGGCCTGGTTGGTTTGCACCAGGTTGACGGCCTTGATGCGCTTGGCCGGGTCGCTGATATGGCCATCGGCATAGTCGCCGGCAGCGCTCCAGTAATAGTCGGCTAGCGCGCTGTTACCCTGCACCGCCCAGGCTTGGCGCGCGATGGCAGCTTGCTGCAGGCGGGCGAATACCGCTGGGTCGAGGCCGTCCTTGAGCAGTTGTGCCGTGAGGTTCTGCAACACCTGTTCAGCCTCAGGGAGTTTGTCGCGCTCAAGGTCGGCATTCAGGCTGAGGAAGCCGACGCCGCCGAGCACTTCGCGCTCACTCCATGGGCCGTAGGACAAACCGTGCTTGAGGCGCAGCTGACGGTACAGCGCCCAGTCGAGGTAGTCCTTGAGCAAATCGTAGGTTTCATCGTGTTGGTCGTCCAAAACCGGTTCGGGGAACAGCCAGTGCAGTTTGGCGCTGTCACCAACCCAGCCGTGGATAAGGTCGCGATGGCTGGCGGCGGTGTGCTGGATTTCCGGCAGCGGCCGGTGCTCGGTGGGTTCGACCGGATCAAGTTGACCGTAAGTGCGCTCCAGGTACGCCGGAAGCAGTTTGTCGAGGTCGCCGACGATAATCAGGGTCATGTTGTTGGGCGCGTACCAATGTGTGCGCAGGGTTTGCAATTGATCACGGGTCAGTTGGCTGACTTCGGCACGTTCGGCGCATTTGAGCCCCAGTTCGACGGCCAATTGGTTGCTGGCGGTGTGACCCAGGTCCTGGCGGTCGAGCAAGCGTTGCAGGTGCGAGTAATGGCCGCCGTCTTCGCGCTCGACCACTTTTTTGGCGGCATTGATGTTCGCGTCGGTCAGTTCGGTGCGGGTGAGGATCGCCAGTAACAGGTCCAGCACCTTGCGCTGGTTTTGCGCGGGTGCCTCGATCACAAAGGTGGTATCGGCATTGCTGGTGTAGGCGTTCCATTCGCCGCCGAGGGCTTGCATGCGGTCCTCAAGGTCGCCTTCACCACCGCCGTCGATGCCGCTGAACAGCAAGTGTTCGAGCAAGTGCGGCAGTTCTTTTTCGTCGCAGGGAAAGTCATCCAGGCCTACGCCGACCACCAGGCGGATCGCCACGTGCCCACGCTCGGTGCCCGGCTTGAGCAGCAATTGCAGGCCGTTGGGCAAGGTGTAGCTTTCGACTTGCAGGCGGTCGAAGGCAAAGGTGTGTGCCGAGCCCATGAGCAGGCAGGCAAGTAACAGGCGACGCATAACAAGCTTCCTGGCGGGTGAGGTCCATTGTTAACTGACTTCACGGGCCATCGTATGTTCAGGGCGAATGAGTGATGTCGGCAATATCTTCGGCAGAGAGTGCGCCGGTGTCTGAGGTTTCCAACACTACATAAGCACTGCTGCAAAACAACGAGTTCAGGCGTTTCATGTCGGCAATCAGCTCCAGGTGCAGGGAACTGGTCTCCATGCTCTGTACGATTTTACGCTGCAGACGGCTGACGTGGGCGTGGGCCAGGCGGCGCTCCTGGGCGCGGAAACGGCGCTTTTCACGCAGCAGTTGGCGGGCGCTTTCGGGGTCGGCGCTGAGAAACACCGACAGGCCCAAGCGCAGGTTGGCAATCAACTGGCTGTGCAGGCCGGTGAGTTCTTCCAGGCCGACTTCGGAGAACTGTCGGCGCTGTGAGGTTTTCTGCTGCTGGACTTTGCGCAGCATACGTTCGATCAGGTCGCCGGCCAGCTTGAGGTTGATCGACAGCTCGATGATCTCCGCCCAGCGGCGGCTGTCCTGTTCACTGAGGTCTTCGCGGGGCATTTGCGCCAGGTAAAGCTTGATCGCGCTGTAGAGGGCCTCGACGTCATCGCTGAGGCTGCGCATTTCCTGGGTAATGGCGGTTTGCTTGCCACGCAGTACTTCGAGCATGGCGGTGAGCATGTTGTCGATCAGGTCGCCCAGGCGCAGGGTCTCGCGGGCGGCGTTGGCCAGCGCCAGGCTTGGGGTGGCGAGCGAGGCCAGGTCCAGGTGACGTGGCCTGGCTTTGCCGTTGGTCTCCTGTTGTTCCGGCAGCAACCAGGCGCACAGGCGCGCCATTGGCCCGATGGTGGGCAGCAGGATCAGGCAGCGCGTGGTGTTGTAGAGCACATGGAAGGTGATGACCATGCCTTGGGCGCTGTAGTCCAAACCATCCATCCAGCGTACGAGAGGGTCGAGCACCGGAATAATCAGCAACAGGCCGATCAGTTTGTACAACAAGCTGCCCAGCGCGACCTGGCGGCCGGCAGCGTTCTGCATGTTGGTGCTGAGGAAGGCCAGCACACCACTGCCGATGTTGGCGCCGATCACCAGGCCGATGGCCACGTGCAAGCCGATCACACCGGCACCGGCGAGGGTGGCGGTCAGCAGTACGGCGGCCAGGCTGGAGTAGGAAATCATCGCAAACAGCGCGCCGACCAAGGCATCCAGCAGAATATCGCCGGTCAGCGAGGCAAAGATAACTTTGACGCCTTGGGCATGGGTAATCGGCCCGGCGGCTTCGACGATCAGTTGCAGGGCCAGAATGATCAGGCCCAGGCCGATACCGACGCGGCCCATCTGCCCCGCCCGCGTCTGTTTACGCGAGAGGAAGAAAATCACCCCAAGAAAAATCAGCAGTGGCGACAGCCAGGACAGGTCGAAAGTCAGTACCCGCGCCATCAACGCCGTGCCGACGTCGGCACCGAGCATGGTCGCCAGCGCCGGCATAAGGCCCATCAAGCCCTGGCCGACAAACGACGTCACCAGCATCGCCGTGGCGTTGCTGCTCTGCACCATGGCCGTCACCAGGATACCGGCGATAAACGCCAGCCAGCGCTTGGACATGTTCTGCCCGATGACTTGGCGCAAGTTGGAACCGTAGACCCGCAAGATGCCGGTACGGACGATGTGCGTGCCCCAGATAAGCAGGGTCACGGCGGAAAGCAGATTGAGCAAGGTCAGCATGCTCGGCCCCCCGTGTGGGTGTGCTCCAGAAAGAGCAAATGAGAATTGCCGCGTGCCGTTCTACGTCTTGTACTTAAGCTGTAGTTGGCGAATGGGCTCTGCGCCAGCATCGCATAGCTAAAGTGGGGATTGAAACAAAACTGTCATGAAGATCGTTCCCACGCTCTGCGTGGGAATGCATCCCGTGACGCTCTGCGTCGCTTTGAGGGCGGACGCGGAGCGTCCTGAGGCGGCATTCCCACGCGGAGCGTGGGAACGATCAACAACGATCAACAGCAGCGGGTCAGGTTTATTGACCCGGAATGTCCTTGCGCAGTTTCACAGGATCCTGCTGTTTCTTCTTTTTCGCGATAGCGGTACGCATCTTGATGTTTACCGCTTCTACTGCCAGCGAGAACGCCATGGCGAAGTAGACGTAGCCTTTTGGCACATGCACGTCGAAGGATTCGGCGATCAGCACCGTACCCACCACCAGCAGGAACGACAGCGCCAGCATCTTCAGCGACGGGTGCTTGTCGATGAATTCGCTGATGGTGCCCGCAGCCAGCATCATCACCAGTACGGCTACCACGATCGCAGCGACCATGACCGGCACATGGGAAACCATGCCGACCGCAGTGATCACCGAGTCCAGGGAGAACACGATGTCGATGATCGCGATCTGGATGATGGTGTAGATGAACTTGCCACCCTTGCCGCCCGGCTCGTCGTGGGTTTCGTCTTCACCTTCGAGGGCGTGGTACATCTCTTGGGAGCTTTTCCACAGCAGGAACAGGCCACCGAAGAACAGGATCAGGTCGCGACCGGAGATGCCCTGGCCGAAGACCACGAACAGGTCGGCGGTGAGTTGCATGACCCAGGTGATCGACAGCAGCAACAGGATTCGCGTGACCATGGCCAGGGCCAGGCCGAAGATCCGGGTGCGCGCCTGCATATGCTTGGGCATGCGGCTGACCAGGATCGAAATCATGATGATGTTATCGATACCCAGGACGATCTCGAGGGCCGTCAGGGTGAAGAAGGCAATCCAGATTTCCGGATTGGTCAGCCATTCCATGTGTATTCCTTTGAGCAAATGTGAAGCCGCGCAAGCTGCAGCGCCGCGCGGTCAGGTCGTTACGATTATAGAGTGCTGAACAGCGGAAAAATCCCCATCAGCAAAGCGGCGAACATTATGCACAGGCACACCAGCACTGCCCACTTGAGGGTAAAGCGTTGGTGATCGCCAAACTCGATACCGGCCAGGGCCACCAGCAAGTAAGTCGAAGGCACCAGCGGGCTGAGCAAATGCACGGGCTGGCCAACGATGGACGCGCGGGCCATTTCCACGGCGGTGATACCGTAATGGCTGGCTGCTTCGGCGAGTACGGGCAGTACGCCGTAGTAGAACGCGTCGTTGGACATGAAGAAGGTAAACGGCATGCTTACCAGCGCGGTGATCACTGCGAGGTACGGGCCCAGCGCTTCCGGGATAACCGCCAGCAAGCTCTTGGACATGGCATCAACCATGCCGGTACCGGACAGAATGCCGGTGAAGATGCCCGCGGCGAAGATGAGCCCGACGACTGCCAGCACGCTGCCGGCGTGGGCGGCGACGCGGTCTTTCTGCTGTTGCAGGCACGGGTAGTTGACGATCATCGCGATACTGAACGCCACCATGAACAGCACTGGCAGCGGCAACAGGCCGGCAATCAGGGTGCACATCAGCGCGAAGGTCAGTGCGCCGTTGAACCAGATCAGCTTGGGGCGACGGGCGTCCGGGAATTGCGACACGCTGATCTCGCTGTGATCGATCTCGTCGCCCTGCAGGTGCAGTTCACCCAGGCGGGCACGTTCGCGTTTGCCGTACATGTAGGCAATCACCAGGATCGCCACGACGCCGACAGCCATGGCCGGGATCATCGGTACGAAGATGTCCGACGGGTCTACATGCAAAGCACTCGCGGCGCGGGCAGTCGGGCCGCCCCACGGCGTCATGTTCATCACGCCGCCGGCGAGGATGATCAAGCCGGCCATGATCCGCGGGCTCATGCCGATGCGCTGGTACAGCGGCAGCATGGCGGCCACGCAGATCATGTAAGTGGTGGCGCCGTCACCGTCCAGGGACACCACCAGGGCAAGCACGGCGGTACCGACCGAAACTTTCAGCGGGTCGCCCTTGACCATCTTGAGGATCTTGCGCACGGCCGGGTCGAACAGGCCGGAGTCGATCATCAGGGCAAAGTAGAGAATGGCGAACATCAGCATTACGCCGGTCGGCGCAAGCTTGGTGATGCCCGCAAGCATCATCGGGCCGATCTCGGGGGCAAAACCACCAAACAGGGCGAACAGGATTGGCACAATGATCAAGGCAATCAGCGCGGACAGGCGCTTGGTCATGATCAGGTACATGAACGTGATGACCATGGCGAAGCCAAGGAAAGTCAGCATAGGAATACTCCGGGCGTAGCGCGGCTAGGGAATGGCGAACCGGGTTGGGGTCAGCGCAGTACGAAAGGCACGTAGCGTACGAGTGGAGTTGGAGCGAACAGGCGGGTAGTAGCGGACATCAGGAATCACCATTGTTGTTGTTTACAGCCGGTCTGTTGCCGGCAGTGGGGGCGATCCTAGACGGGGAAGCTTTCAGCCAGCTTTCGCTGTGTAAGTCAGATGATGGAAGGTTTGTAGGAATTTTCTTTTAGGCGGTTCAGGGCAGTTCCAAACCGCCCGAGGCTTTGTGCAAGGCGCGCAGGTGCTCGCCCATCTGCTTGAGGTTGGCTTCGCAGGCGGCAATCTCGTCGGCGCGTGAAGGGTCCAGCAGCGCCCTCACCTCTTTATCCAGATCGCCGGTCAACGATTGCAGTTGCTTCTGGCGCTCGGCGCTTTCCGATTCCAGGCGTTTGGCTTCCGAAGGTTGCGGCAGGCCGTAGCCGCCGCTGTCGAGCAATTCCGCCGGGCGGCTTAGAAAACCGCTGTTGGCGAGGATCTGTTGCAGTGTGTTGTTGGCTTTTTCCATGCCGCCGTTTTTCAGCTCACGGGCATTGAGGTAGCGCTGCTTGACTTCGTCCTGGGCCAGCATCAGTTGTTTGCGATAGCTGGCTTGTTCCAGCAGCAGCAGCGCGGCGCTGGTGCGCAGGTCGGCCTGGATGAACCACTGGCGGCGTTCTGCGGCACTGAGGGCGAGCCAGTCTTCGACTTGGGTCTGCTTGATCGGCAGGTGTTTGCGCAGCACGTCGAACATCGCCTGGTAGCGCTCGCGGAACGAGTCGAAGTGATAACCCAGGCGCAAGGCTTCGCGCTTGTCGTCTAGCACACTGGTATCAGCCAGGCCGCGGGCACTGAGCACCTCGAGCAAGCCGTTGGGGGTGATGTTGTCCAGGCCGGTCAGTTGCGGGTTGGCGCTGCCGCTGCGTAGCAGCTTGAGGCTCTCCACCGCGCAGTTGTTGGAGATAAAAAAGTAATTGCCGTCGTAGCTCCAGTGCATCTCGGCGGCATGTTCGACGGTGTCGTTGATCTCTTGGCGGGTGAGCTTGAGCGGCACCGAGGCCAGGCCGCGCAGTTCAGTCTTGGTGTATTCGTCGATCACCTGCGCCAACGGCAGCACAAACAGCCGTGACGGGTACTTGCCCACCAGCCCATCCCAGCTCGAGAGCTGTACGTCACCGACGAAAGCGCGGTAAGACAATACCAAGTGCTGGTCCAGGTCCAATCGGCAATCCGGGCCACGCGGGCGGCCGGGTGCGCAGATCACCAGGCGCAACATGCTGTGGCCCCAGCGGCTCACCAGATTTTGGTTGGCCTCGGCCAGCAAGTAGTCGATTTCATAAACGCGCTCCGGGTCGATCTGGCCCAGCGGCGTTTTGGCGAAGTCATTGCCGGCGTTCAGGAACGCGTAGGTCTTGGCGCAGGTGTCTTGTTCGGGCGGTGCCCAGCCGAAGTGTTCCTTGTAATAGCGAAACAGCGCGGGGCGACGGCAGGCATAGCTCGGGTCAAGTAGGAAATACTCCATATTGACCGCCACGAACTCCAGCGGGCTGGTGGTTTCGTAGATATCGGGGCTGCGGGCGACCTGGTGGTTATGTTGCTCGCGCTCGCCGCGACGGCCCACGTATTGGGGCCAGCCGGCAATGTCCAGCAGGCGCGGGTCGTCACTCAGGGTGAAACGACGGTCGTTCTGGCCACGGCATTGATCGGGCAGGCCGATCAGGCCGGTGATGTTGTTCTGGCGGCTGCAGCGTTGGATCAGGCGGCGCTCGTCTGTGGACCACAAGCGCGCACGGTCATAGATGTGGGTCAGCTCATGCAGCACGGTGGCGAGCATTTCGCGGCGCACAGTGCCATGGGGGCGATTGGTCTTCTGGGTGGCGGCGCTGCCGTCGGTGAGGCTGGCGAGCAGGTTGCTGTTGAGGTCCAGTTCGGACACCAGAGAAGCCTGGCCATAGGCGTTTTCAGGCATCTTGTCGGTCCAGCCGACATCAATACGCCGGTCCAACTGCTCGATAAAGCGCGGCGGCAGAGCGCGCATCGCTTCGTCGAGCAACGCCTGGCTGGCCTGCTGTTCGGCCGGGCTCAAGCCATCGGTCTTGAGCCGCAGTTGCAGGCTGGCCTGGGCTGCGCCTGCACAGAGCAGCACAGTCCCGGCCAGTAGCCAGGCGAACAGGCGCCTCACAGAGCGAGGATAGCTTCGGCGAGGGTCTGGTCACTGGCGTCGCGGGCTTCCGGTACGCGGGTGCGCAGGGTATTGAAGGCTGCTTCCAATTGTGCGCCGCGGATTTCGCCGTTGGAGGCGACGAAGCTGGCAGCGTCATCGTGGGCTTCGCGCACGATTTTGGAGTCGCGGATGGAAGTGGTGGTGTCCGAAGTGAAATCAATGGTGCGCGCCGAGGCACGCACGATGATGTTACTGGTGGCTTTCAGGGTTTGCGCGTGGGCGACATCGGCCAACAACAGCAGGCCCAGAGCGGCGGCGATCAGCGGGCTACGCATGGAATGACTCCGAAATACAAAGATAGAAATATACGATGATTATTGGACGAGAATTGCCTGCGCCAGTTCAAGGTCGCTGACATGAAGTTTTGGCTGGGTTCGGCGCAGATACTCCAGCGCAGATTCCAGACGAGCTCCCCGCCATTGGCCGTCAGTGGCGATAAAAGCGGCAGCGTCATCCTGGGCGGCCAGTATCAATTTTCTGTCAAAGGGCGCTGACGTCACCTTGCTGGTGGCGTAGGCACTGATGACGGTGCTCTGGGTGGACACATCAAAGGCCGAAGCCAAGGGTGGCCAGCAGGCAGAAAACAACACGGGAACAATCAACAGGCGGTATGAAAAAGCCATGGGACTCGACAACTGAAAGCGAGCGCCAAGGCTAGCGCAACGCCCGGGCGAGAGCCAGCGCTGACACATTTGGTAGCGGCTGGCATGCCCTGGCGTTACCGGATCATCAAATGGCCAGAATCGCCTGGGCCAGTTGTGCGTCGGTCGCTGTGTTCAGTTGTGGGGCCTGTTGGCGAATCTGGGCCAGGGCGCTTTCCAGTTTCACACCACGAATGGCGCCTTCGCTGGCAACAAAGCTGGCAGCGTCGTCACGGGCGGCTTGCACGACTTTGTTGTCACGCAGGGACGACGTGGCATCGGAGCTGGCATCGGAAGTGGCTTTGAGGGCGCCGACGATCGAGTCGGTGGTCACGATAAGGCTGCTCGCGTTGGCGTTGGCGGCCAGGGCCAACAGGGTGGCAGCACTCAGCAGGCGAAGACGGGACATGGAAAAACTCCTGTAGAAGATCAAATAAAGCGGCGCGATGCGGCCACTGTGAAACGGACATTGTTGCGGATTAAGCATCAGACGTCCGTTCTACAAGGTTCGCCACGTAATAACGGGATCTTAAGCTGCCGCTTATCCGTTCGGAAAGCCTCTATCTGCCTAGTCACGCCAGAAAGGTTTGGACAGCTCGGCAGTACGGTCGCCCTGGCTGATGCCGGCGTCGGCTAATTCACGTGGGTCAAGTTGTGCAAGTTGGCGGCGTTCATGGGCCTGCCGCGCCCATCTGCCCAGGGCGCAAGCCATTCGAATGATCAACTGTTTGTAACGCGAGGTCTGTGTGTTCATGACGACGGCCTTCCATGAGGTCTTGGAACACCATCTTGGGCGGCCAGCTTTTACCAATACAGATACACCAAAGTTAAATTGTACCGTCTAATTGTTATGTTATTTAAACTGTACTGGTCCTTATCTATGGGGTCTGTTTTAGCCGTGTAAAGTTTGAAACCCGGAAACAACAAAGCCCGCCTCCGGTTTCCCGGGGCGGGCTTTGTTTTGTTAAATCAGGGTGCTGGCGGTGGACCCGGCGGGTCAGGGCCAGCGGGCGCCAATTAGCGCCAGAACGGCTTGCTCAGCTCTTCGTAGCGTTGAGCTTCGCTGATACCGGCGTCAGCCAGCAGACGCGAATCCAGACGAGCCAGTTGGTGGCGGCTGGAGATGCGGCGCTGCCACAACATCAGGTTGGCGAGAACGCGCAAAGGCATAGAAGCCTGGGTGTTTACAGCTTTTTCTTCGAAGAACAGATCGGAACTGAGTGTACGTTCCATGATGACATCCTTCCGCTTGTGGCGGGATTAGGTAGTGGTTTAACTGATGCCAATGATCCTCCTCCGACGCAAGACTCTCTAGATACAGTTCACCTGTATTGTGAGGGGCCAGTTAACTGTTTATAGCGGCTGTACTGTACGGAAATGGGGCAACTGTACCTGTCTGCACTTTATTGGTGCGAAATTGGCATTTGCGGTGGGGTTCGTAGGAGAATTCAATAGGAAATGACCGGTACAGCAGTACAGTTTTTTCAAAATGTACGGCTGTGGTCACCGAGCTGAACAAACTGTGTTTGCATCAGCTCGGATCTGTATCAATCAAGCCTTGAGCATATGCCCGGTTTCTTCCAGGTTGATGTGCCAACTCAGTGCTTCGCGCAGGATGTGCGGAGTATGCCCACCGATCGCGCAGGCAGCGTTGAAGTAACTGTTCAGCGCATCGCGGTAAGCCGGGTGCACGCAATTGTCGATGATCACCCGTGCGCGCTCGCGTGGCGCCAGGCCACGCAGGTCAGCGAGGCCAACCTCGGTCACCAGAATGTCCACGTCATGCTCGGTATGGTCCACATGGCTGACCATCGGCACCACGCTGGAGATCGCGCCGCCCTTGGCAATCGACTTGGTGACGAAAATCGCCAGGTGCGCGTTACGCGCGAAGTCTCCGGAGCCGCCAATCCCATTCATCATCCGCGTGCCGCAGACGTGGGTGGAGTTGACGTTGCCGTAGATGTCGAACTCAAGCGCAGTGTTGATACCGATAATGCCCAGGCGCCGAACCACTTCAGGGTGGTTGGAGATTTCCTGTGGGCGCAGTACCAGCTTGTCCTTGTAGTGTTCCAGGTTACCGAACACGTCGGCGTTGCGTCGCTCCGACAAGGTGATGGAGCTGCCGGAAGCAAAGCTCAGCTTGCCCGCATCGATCAGGTCGAAGGTCGAGTCCTGCAACACTTCCGAATACATGGTCAGGTCTTCGAATGGCGATTCGATCAGGCCGCACATCACCGCGTTGGCGATGTTGCCGATCCCGGCCTGCAGCGGGCCGAGCTTGTTGGTCATGCGCCCGGCGTCGACTTCCTGCTTGAGGAAGTTGATCAGATGGTTAGCGATGCCTTGGGTGTCGGCGTCCGGTGGTGTCACGGTTGAGGCGGAGTCGGCCTGATTGGTGATCACGATGGCGACGATCTTCTCCGGCGGGATCGGAATCGCGGTACTGCCGATGCGGTCGTCGACCTTGACCAGTGGGATTGGCGTGCGCGTCGGCCGATAGGTCGGGATATAGATGTCGTGCAGCCCTTCCAGGTTCGGGTTGTGCGCCAGGTTGATCTCGACAATCACTTGTTTGGCGAAAATCGCAAAGCTGGCCGAGTTGCCCACGGAGGTGGTGGGCACGATGTGTCCTTGTTCGGTAATCGCGACGGCTTCGATCACGGCGATGTCCGGCAACTTGAGCTGGTTGTTGCGCAGTTGCTCGACGGTTTCCGACAGGTGCTGGTCGATAAACATCACTTGGCCTGCGTTGATCGCCTTGCGCAGTGTGCTGTCGACTTGAAACGGCATACGGCGCGACAAAACGCCGGCCTCGGTCAGTTGCTTGTCCAAGTCATTGCCCAGGCTGGCACCGGTCATCAGGGTGATTTTCAGCGGCGAAGTCTTGGCGCGTTCGGCCAGGGCGTGGGGGACGGCCTTGGCTTCACCGGCACGGGTGAAGCCGCTCATGCCGACGGTCATGCCGTCCTCGATCAGTGCGGCGGCATCTGCCGCGCTCATGACCTTGTTCAACAACGAAGGCAAGCGGATACGATCACGGTACATGAATTGTTATCTCAGGCTACGGAAGCAAGGTGGGCAGTGTAGTGATTTCAAACAAATTCGGCCCGCTACCATGGTCGAATGCCAGGCAGCGATTTAGAGCCTTTGGTCGGGTTTCACGTGAGTACAAAGCGGAACGCCGAGCATTCCCGGATGCATTCCCACGCAGAGCTTGGGAACAATAAAAAAACCCCAGCCTACTGGAGGCCAGGGTTTCGTGTATTGCGCTGGCGCAGTGTTATTCGACGGCTTTGACCATATCTTCGATGACTTTCTTGGCATCACCGAAGACCATCATGGTCTTGTCCAGGTAGAACAGCTCGTTATCCAGACCGGCGTAGCCGCTGGCCATCGAGCGCTTGTTGACGATGATGGTCTTGGCCTTGAATGCCTCAAGGATCGGCATACCGGCAATCGGTGAGTTAGGGTCGTTCTTGGCGGCCGGGTTGACCACGTCGTTGGCGCCCAACACCAGCACCACGTCGGCCTGGCCGAACTCGGAGTTGATGTCTTCCATCTCGAACACTTGGTCGTAAGGCACTTCCGCCTCGGCCAGCAGCACGTTCATGTGCCCAGGCATACGGCCCGCTACCGGGTGGATCGCGTACTTCACGGTCACGCCACGGTGTGTCAGCTTTTCGGTCAGCTCTTTAAGGGCGTGTTGCGCCCGAGCGACTGCCAGGCCGTAGCCGGGAACGATGATCACGGTGTCGGCGTTGGTCAGCAGGAACGTGGCGTCGTCCGCCGAACCGGATTTCACCGGACGCGCTTCTTTGGAGCCTGCCGCTGCGCCGGCATCTGCTGTGTTGCCGAAGCCACCGAGCAGCACATTAAAGAAGGAGCGGTTCATTGCCTTGCACATGATGTACGACAGAATCGCGCCGCTGGAGCCCACCAGGGAGCCGGCGATGATCAGCATCGAGTTGTTCAGCGAGAAGCCGATGCCCGCCGCTGCCCAACCGGAGTAGCTGTTGAGCATCGAGACAACCACCGGCATGTCGGCGCCGCCGATCGGGATGATGATCAGCACGCCCAGCACGAAAGCCAGGGCCAGCATCAACGCGAACGCAGTGAGGTTGCCGGTGAACATGAACGCCAGGCCCAGGCCCAGGGTTGCCAGGCCGAGCACCAGGTTCAGTTTGTGCTGGCCACCGAACTGTACCGGTGCGCCCTGGAACAGGCGGAACTTGTACTTGCCCGAGAGTTTGCCGAATGCGATCACCGAACCGGAGAAGGTAATTGCACCAATGGCTGCGCCGAGGAACAGTTCCAGGCGGTTGCCCGCAGGAATCGAGTCGCCCAGGTGTTTGACGATGCCCAAGGATTGCGGCTCGACCACGGCGGCAATCGCGATGAATACCGCCGCCAGGCCGATCATGCTGTGCATGAAGGCAACCAGCTCTGGCATCTTGGTCATTTCTACGCGCTTGGCCATGATCGAACCGGCGGTGCCGCCGATCAGCAGGCCGACGATCACGTAACCGATACCGGCTGTTGCAAGCTCAGCGCCGAGCTTGTAGATGAGGCCCACGGTCGTCAGCACCGCCAGCGCCATGCCGAGCATGCCGAACAGGTTGCCGCGTCGCGATGTGGTTGGGTGCGACAGGCCTTTGAGGGCCTGGATAAAGCAGATCGACGCGATCAAGTAGAGCGTCGTAACCAAATTCATGCTCATTACTTTGGCGCCTCTTCTTTTGCTTTCGGGGCTTTCTTCTTGAACATCTCCAGCATCCTGCGCGTGACCAGGAACCCGCCGAATACGTTAACCGCCGCCAAGGCCACGGCCAGGGTGCCCATGGTTTTACCCAGTGGTGTCACGGTGAGGGCTGCGGCGAGCATGGCGCCGACGATTACGATCGCAGAGATCGCGTTGGTCACCGCCATCAGTGGTGTGTGCAGCGCGGGTGTGACGTTCCAGACCACGTGGTAACCGACATAAATCGCCAGCACAAAGATGATCAGGTTGTAGATACCGGGGGAGATAAGCTCTTCCATCGTCTGAATCCCTGCTTAGGCGTTTTTGCGGATGACTTGGCCGTCGCGGCACATCAGGCACGCGGCGACGATGTCGTCTTCGAGGTTGATTTCAAACTGCCCTTCCTTGGTGAAGACCAGCTTCAGGAAGTCCAGCAGGTTGCGCGCATATAAAGCAGAAGCATCGGCGGCGACGGCACCGGCCAGGTTGGTCGGGCCGCAAATGGTCACGCCGTTTTCCACCACGACTTGGTCGGCGACGGTCAGCGGGCAGTTGCCACCCTGGGCGGCGGCGAGGTCGATGACCACCGAACCCGGCTTCATTTGTGCGACGGTTTCGGCACTGAGCAAGGTCGGGGCTTTGCGGCCCGGGATCAGCGCTGTAGTGATGACAATGTCCGCTTGTTTGGCGCGTTCATGCACGGCCAGGGCCTGGCGCTGCATCCAGCTCGATGGCATCGGGCGCGCGTAACCGCCGACACCGACCGCGCATTCACGCTCCTCATCGGTTTCGTAGGGCACGTCGACGAACTTGGCGCCGAGGGACTCGATCTGCTCTTTTACGGCAGGGCGCACGTCAGACGCTTCGATCACGGCACCCAGGCGTTTCGCTGTAGCGATGGCTTGCAGGCCTGCGACACCCGCGCCGAGGATCAGCACGCGCGCGGCTTTGACGGTGCCGGCGGCAGTCATCAGCATCGGCATGAAGCGTGGGTAGTGATGGGCTGCCAGCAATACGGCTTTATAGCCGGCAATGTTTGCCTGTGACGACAGCACGTCGAGGCTTTGGGCTCGCGAGGTACGTGGCGCAGCTTCGAGCGCGAAGGCGGTAATGCCTCGCTCTGCCAGCTTGGCGATGGTTTCGTTGCTGAACGGGTTGAGCATGCCCACCAACACGGTGCCGCTTTTGATCAGCGTCAGTTCGCTGTCGCTGGGGGCAACCACCTTGAGAATCAGCTCGGCGCCAAACGCGTCGCTGGCGCTGCCAATGGTTGCGCCTGCCGTTTCATAGGCACTGTCGACGATGCTGGCGGTAATGCCTGCGCCGCTTTGTACAGTGACCTTATGGCCCTGGCCGATCAGCTTCTTGATGGTTTCCGGGGTGGCAGCCACCCGCGTTTCACCGGTCTGGGTTTCGAGAGGAACACCAATGTGCACGTCAAATCTCCTGCATGATCTTTTTGCTTTTGATCTTTTTGTAAAAAGGCCAGTGCACCGTGAGGGGCGCAGCTGGGGCGGCCGATCAGCACGATCCCGCTGAAATGACAGCGGGGCGCGGCATTTTGCAGGCGAACTTTACGGCCTTCAAGGGATTATGACGGGTGACGAAAAATTAACTACAAGTCACCCTGTGACTGATTGTCGCAACATGGCAAAATAACCTCTTTAAATACAGGTATTTAAAGGGTTTTAGAGGGCTGTAAACGGTTTTCCTATCTTTCCCGTGAATGGTCGGGCATTGGCAGCTGATAGTCGCTACAAGCCTTGTCAGTCATGGCGTTAAGCTCATTTTTACGCTGAGAGGTACAGTCTTCCAAAACACGACATATAGTTACATCTGTAGGCGCTTAATTTATTTGACTACAAGGTCAATAAAATGACCTTGCCCTTTAAATGCTGGGGTTATAGCGCTGTGACTGGTCGATCAGCCAATCTCTAAACGCGTGCAGCGACGCAGACTCGACTTTTCTTTCGGGAATCATCAGGTAGTAAGCCTTTGTGCTGCTCAGCGCTTCGAGGCTTGCGATCACCAGATGCTTCTCCTCCAGCTCGCGCTGGATGAGGAAAGGCGGAATCAGCGCGATCCCCATGTCATGCATGGCTGCCTGCGACAACATCGAGAATAGCTCGTAACGCGGGCCTGTCATGTCGCGAGGTATGTTCAGTTGTTGCGCGCTGAACCACTGGCGCCAGGCATATGGCCGAGTGGTTTGTTGCAGCAGTGGCAGTTGGGCGATCTCTTCCGGGCTGAAGTGGGCACGGCTGCCCAGTAAGCGCGGACTGCACACGGGAACGGGGTTTTCGCCCATCAGTCGGTGGGATTCGGTGCCCGACCAATCGGCATCGCCAAAGTAGATGGCGGCGTCGAACTCGGTGTCGGCAAACAAAAAAGGGCGCGTGCGGTTGGTGAGGTTCACCGTGACTTCCGGGTGTTGGTGCTGGAAGTCCTTGAGCCGTGGGATCAGCCATTGGGTGCCGAACGTTGGCACCACTGCCAGCTCGATGACATTCGCACCTTGCTGCCCCATGACCGACAAGGTATCGCGCTCTACGGCGTCCAGTTGCATGGCAACGCGACGGCTATAAGAAAGCCCCGCCTCCGTCAGCTTGACGCCCCGCCGTGAGCGTCGAAATAGCTCGACACTCAAAAACTCCTCCAGACTGGCGATCTGTCGACAGATGGCGCCTTGAGTGAGTGAAAGCTCGTGCGCCGCCTTGGTAAAGCTCTCGTGGCGGGCCGCTGCTTCAAAGCTGACCAGGGCGGTGGTGCTGGGAATTTTTCTGCGCATGTACGTTGTACTCACTCATAAAGCGCATTTGTGCGCTTCTAGCTCATTACGAAGTGAGAAATTAGCACAACCCTATGCATAAACCTCGTTTGCCCTCTGCGGTTGCTAGGCCTAGGCTGCATCCACGACTTCTGTTTTCTTCCCCGAGGACTTATTCATGGCTGGCAAGGCAAGCTTCAACTGGATCGATCCGCTGTTGCTGGATCAACAGCTCACCGAAGAAGAGCGCATGGTGCGCGACAGTGCTGAGCAATTCGCCCAGGACAAGCTGGCGCCGCGTGTGCTCGAAGCCTTTCGCCATGAAAAGACCGACCCTGCGATTTTTCGCGAGATGGGTGAAACCGGCCTGCTGGGCGCGATGATCCCTGAGCAGTACGGCGGCAGTGGCCTGAACTACGTGAGCTACGGGCTGATTGCCCGTGAGGTGGAGCGTGTCGACTCCGGTTATCGCTCAATGATGAGTGTGCAGTCGTCATTGGTGATGGTGCCGATCAACGAATTTGGCACCGAGGCGCAAAAGCAGAAGTACCTGCCAAAGCTGGCATCGGGCGAGTGGATCGGCTGTTTCGGCCTGACCGAGCCTAACCACGGTTCTGACCCGGGTGCGATGATTACCCGTGCACGTAAGGTCGATGGCGGCTACAGCCTGACCGGCGCCAAGATGTGGATCACCAACAGCCCGATCGCCGATGTGTTTGTGGTGTGGGGTAAGGACGATGCGGGTGATATCCGTGGTTTTGTCCTGGAGAAGGGGTGGAAGGGGCTGAGCGCTCCGGCGATTCACGGCAAGGTCGGCCTGCGGGCTTCGATTACCGGTGAGATCGTCATGGATAACGTGTTTGTACCCGAGGAGAACATCTTCCCGGACGTGCGCGGCCTGAAGGGGCCTTTCACTTGTCTTAACTCGGCACGCTATGGCATTTCCTGGGGGGCGCTGGGGGCTGCCGAGTTTTGCTGGCATACCGCTCGCCAGTACACCCTGGACCGTCAGCAGTTTGGGCGGCCCTTGGCGGCTACCCAACTGATCCAGAAGAAGCTGGCAGATATGCAGACCGAAATCACCCTGGCCTTGCAAGGCTGCCTGCGTTTGGGGCGCATGAAGGATGAAGGGACGGCGGCGGTTGAGATCACGTCGATCATGAAGCGCAACTCGTGTGGCAAGTCCCTGGATATCGCGCGCATGGCGCGGGACATGTTGGGCGGCAACGGTATTTCGGATGAGTTCGGGGTGGCGCGTCACCTGGTCAACCTGGAGGTGGTCAATACCTATGAGGGCACCCATGACGTGCACGCCTTGATTCTTGGGCGCGCGCAGACCGGTCTTCAAGCGTTCTATTAATAGGAGAACGGCATGGGTGCGCTTTCACATCTGCGGGTATTGGATTTGTCACGAGTGCTGGCCGGCCCGTGGTCCGGACAGATCCTTGCAGACCTTGGGGCCGAGGTGATCAAGGTTGAGCGGCCGGGCAGTGGCGATGATACGCGGGCATGGGGGCCGCCCTTCCTTAAAGACGCCTATGGCGAGAACACCAGTGAGGCGGCGTATTACCTGTCGGCCAACCGTAACAAGGAGTCGGTGACCATCGACTTCACGCGCCCGGAGGGGCAGAAGTTGGTGCGCGACCTGGCGGCCAAGTCCGATATCCTGATCGAGAACTTCAAGGTGGGTGGTCTGGCGGCGTATGGGCTGGACTATGAATCGCTCAAGGAAATCAATCCAGAGTTGATCTATTGCTCGATCACAGGCTTCGGCCAGACGGGGCCTTATGCGACGCGTGCAGGCTACGACTTTATGATCCAGGGGCTGGGTGGGCTTATGAGCCTGACCGGTCGGCCCGAGGGTGATGAGGGAGCTGGGCCGGTAAAGGTGGGCGTGGCGTTGACGGATATCCTGACGGGGCTGTACTCGACCGTGGCGATCCTGGCGGCGCTGGCTCATCGGGATCATGACGGCGGTGGGCAGCATATCGACATGGCGTTGCTGGATGTGCAGGTGGCGTGCCTGGCCAATCAGGCGATGAATTACCTGACGACGGGTATCGCGCCCAAGCGCCTGGGCAATGCTCACCCCAATATTGTGCCTTACCAGGACTTTCCCACGGCTGATGGCGACTTCATTCTGACGGTGGGTAATGACGGACAGTTTCGCAAGTTTGCTGAGGTGGCCGGGCAGCCGCAGTGGGCGGATGATCCGCGCTTCGTGACTAACAAGGTGCGGGTGGCTAACCGTGCGGAGCTGATTCCGCTGATTCGCCAGGCCACAGTGTTCAAGACGACGGCTGAGTGGGTGTCGCAGTTGGAGCAAGTAGGCGTGCCGTGTGGGCCGATCAATGATCTGGCGCAGGTGTTTGCCGACCCGCAGGTCAAGGCGCGTGGGTTGGCGATGGCGTTGCCGCATGCATTGGCGGGGATGGTGCCTCAGGTCGCCAGTCCGATGCGGTTGTCCAAGACGCCGGTGGAATATCGTAATGCGCCTCCTCTATTGGGCGAGCATACGGTGCAGGTGCTGCAGGGGGTGTTGGGTCTGGATTCGGCGAATGTGGCTGCGCTGAAGGCTGCGGGCGTTATCTGAAGCTGCTCTTCTATATAAGTAGTTTGATCAAAGAGCGTTGGTCTGGTTGTTTTTTGATCAATTCTAACTTATTGATAGAGGCGCTAAATTAAGTGTTGACGGCAGATTCTAGAAGTCTATAATTCGCCCCACTTCCGGCGCAGTCGAAACGGAAAACTCCTTGGTAAACAACGAGTTACGAAGTTTTCGGCAGCAAGTTGCTTCAGTTCATCGAAGCCAAAAGGAAGTTGAAAAAGAGGTGTTGACAGCAGCGTGTAACGCTGTAGAATTCGCC